>NZ_JBHUFV010000099.1:0-3948 GCF_042681425.1 Nonomuraea mangrovi
TTAACCTGCATAAACAGGATCACGCGAAGATCGATTCATACACCACGTCCGTGGACGTGACCCTCGGTGCTGCAGGGTGACCAATACCTGGGCTCCCCTCGGCATCGAAGGGTGACCGACGCCTGGGATCCCCTCTCACTTCTGGCGAGTCGGTTCCTGCCATCCCCGCCGCCTCCCGACACGTGGCTGATTCCTACAATCCCCGCCGACGCCGCGATCGTAGGGTCGACCGCATGGAAGACAACGCGGAGCGCTACATCCAGCTCAACGCCAGGCTGCTCGACAGGCTCAGGTACGAGGCGCTCTTCAAGGGCGGCTCGAAGGAACGCGTCCTGCAGGCCCTGCGCGCCTACCAGAACCCGGACGGCGGCTTCGCGCACGCGCTGGAACCCGACCTTCGCGGCACGACCAGCCAGCCGGAACCCGTGGAGGTGGCGTTCTGGATCCTCGACGAACTCGACGCCTTCAATGACCCGATGGTGGCCGCCGCCTGCGACTACCTCGTCTCGGTGACGACGAAGGACGGCGGCGTGCCGTTCGTGCTGTCCAGCGTGAACGAGGCGCCCCATGCGCCGTGGTGGGAGACCGACGACGACCCGCCCGGCAACCTCATCCCGACCGCCTCCATCGCCGGTCTCCTGCACAAGCACGGCGTCGAACATCCATGGCTCGGACCTGCCACATCGTTCTGCTGGAACGCGATCGCAGAGATCAAGGAGACGTCGCCGTACCAGGCTCGTGCGGTGATCACCTTTCTCGACCTGGTGGACGACGCGGACAGGGCGCTGGCGGAGTTCGCCCGGCTGAAGGAGTCGATTCTGGCCGTGGTGTCGATGGACCCGCACGCCACCGGCGAGGCGCACTTCCCCCTCGATTTCGCACCTGCACCCCTGCGGCGGCTCTCGCTCTTCACGGACGAGACGATCGCGCGGCACCTCGACGCCCTGCCGGAGACCCGGACGACCGAGGGCGGCTGGGAGCCGAACTTCCTCATGTGGACGCCCGTGGTCCGACACGAGTGGGGTGGCTACCTCACACTGGCCCGCCTCAACACCCTCCGCGCCTACGGCCGCCTCACCCCTGAGCCGACCCACCCCTGGGGCCAATCCAGATCCTAGGACTGACCGGCCCCGAGGACTGATCCGCGAAGGACTGATCCGGGAGGGACGCGATCCGGGAGGGACGCGATCCGGGAGGGACGCGATCCGGGAGGGACGCGATCCGGGAGGGACGCGATCCGCCCGGGGGTCGCCGCGCGTCGAGGACCTGCCCCATCAGGGGCCGCACCGGCTCGGGGGCTGCACCGGCCAGGGGAACGCACCGGCCTGGGACTGCACCGGCCAGGCGAACGCACCGGCGCGGAAGCCGCATCTGCTTGAGGGCCGACCCCGGAAAGGACCGGCTCGCGGGTTGACCGATCTGTCGACGACAGACCCGTCCGGGCAGCGCACCTGTCTGAGGGCCGACCTGTGAAGGACCAGCTCGCCAAGGGCCCAATCCGTCCGGGGACCGTCTGCCCAGAAGACAGATCAGTCCGGGCGGACCTACCCGAGGGACGATCAGCCCCATTCGCAGTGGGCCGACGAGGGCCGCGGCGTCTCAATCGCGACGCCCGCTGCGACCGAAGGCCACGTGTGATCGTGAGCGGAGGAGCCCCCGCCGCGAGTTCGCGAGCCGGACTCACCACGGGGAGTCGACGGCGTGGCCGCGTCAGGCGTCTTCGGTGAGGCGTGGCACAGGCGCGAGGAGGTGACCCATGGGGACGCCGCTCAGTCGCTTGACGTCGTGCGAAAGGTGCGCCTGGTCGGTGTAGCCGCTCTCGACCGCCACCCGCGCCAGCGGCACCCCCGACCGGGCCATCCGCAACGCGCGCTGGAACCGCACGATCCGCTGCAGCACCTTCGGCGAGTAGCCGAACGCCGCCACCGCCCGCCGGTGCAGGTGGCGCTCGCTCAGCCCGAGGTCCCAGGCCACCTGCCGCACCGAGGAGCCCTTCCGCAGCGCCCGCGCGATGGCGGGCGCGGCAGGGTCGGGCGCGGCCGTGGCACGCAGCCGCACGGTCAGCTCCTCCAACGTGAGATCCGCGGGAAGCCCCAGTTCCTCGAACGCGATCCGGCTGTCCCTCAACTCCTCGGCCGGAACGCCGAGCACGCCGCCCAGCGCGCCAGGCCTGAACCTGATGCCCCTGTAGACGTCGCCGGCGAGCAGCCGCACCGGCATCGGACCGGTGTCGGGCCCCGCCACGTGCGGACCGTCAGGCCCCCAGATCAGGTCGACGCACGCGTCGGGCACCACGAGCTGGACGCCTTCCTCGGCGCTGTCCTGCTCCCAGAGGCAGGCGATGCGCTCGGCGAGCGGCGACCCCGGACTCCGTTCGACGTACACACAACCAACGCTACGACTTGTGGCCGACACTTTCCGTCGCCGTGCCGCCGTCGGGCCGGCCTCCGGGTTGGAGCACCCTTGCGACCGCCACCGGGCCGGCCTCCCGGGTTGGAGCACCGTTGCGGCCGCCATAAGTCGGCCTCTCGCGCTTCGGAGCATCGTCGCCACCGCTGTCGAGCCGGCCTCTCCCGGTCTGCGGCACCGTCGCAGGGGTGAACGGCGAGGCGCGTTCCCTGAGCGAAGGGGTCAAGAAAGTCCGGAAGGAGGGAGGGGCGGGGCGACGTGACGGCGGGCGGCCGGAGTCCTGCTGGAGCACGCGTGATGGACGGAGGCCCGCCGGTGACCACGGTGGGCTATCGGGTGCCTGCCGTATCGGATGGGTCGGGGGACGGCGCGGGCGGGGAGGCCGAGCCGCCGGAGATGAGGGTCGCCGCCCACCCGGCGGACGGGTCGCTGTCTATCAGCAGCGCGCGCGTCAGCAGGCTGAGCGGGATCGCGAGCAGCGCGCCGAGCGGTCCCAGCACGAACGTCCACACGATCAGCGACAGCAACGTCATCGTCGTCGACAGCCCGACCGCGTCCCCCAGGTACTTCGGCAGGATGAACGACTGGAAGACCACGTTGATCACGCTGTAGGCGACGATGACGAGGATCATCTGCCGCGGACCGCTGTCCAGGAGGGCAAGGAGCGCGGGAGGCAGCAGGCCGAGGACGAAGCCGATGTTCGGGATGTAGGTGGTGATGAGTGCCAGCACGCCCCACAACAGCGGCAACGGGACGCCGAGCAGGGCCAGCGCGCCCACGTCGAGCGCTGAGCAGATGAGTCCGAACACGGTGGAGACCACCAGGTAGCGCCGGGTTCTGCTGGCGAACGTGGTCAGCGCGGTGGCGAGCGCGGGCCTGTGGGTTCTGCTCGCCGCGAGGATCTTCGCGGTGGCCGGTGCGTCCAGCGACATCGCCAGCAGCAGCACCGCCATCAGGAACAGACTGGACAGCACGCTCAGCAGGCTGCTCAGCAGCGTCTGCACGATGCCCAGCACGCGGGCGGGATCGTACGACTGGATGGCCTTGTTGAGCTGTTCGTTGCTGATGCCGTGAGAGATGGCGAACCGCTGCGCCTCGGCCAGCAGCTCCTGGAACTGCGTGGCGTAGGTGGGCAGGATCGCGGCCAGCTGCGTGACGGACACCGTCAGCACCGCGACCATCCCGAGCAGGACCATCACGACGATCAGGAACGGCACCGCGACCTGCACCCAGGTCGGTGAGCCCCGCCTGTCCAGCCAGCCGCGCACGGGTGAGACCGCGATCACGAGCACCAGGGCAAGAACCACCGGGCCGGCGATCGAGGCGACTTCCCGCAGTCCGAACAGCGCGATGACAGCGCACGCGGTCGTCAACAGCACAATCAGCGCCCGTGGAGCCGAGCGATCTCTCACCTGTGGTTCATACCCACCAATGTCCGTTTGGTACGGCAAGCCGGGATGTGTTGCGGGTTCGGCGGTGCGTTGATTTGACGGTTGGCGGAGTCGTACATAGAGTTCACCAGTCCCACCCAGTCGGCGA
>NZ_JBHUFV010000100.1:0-28209 GCF_042681425.1 Nonomuraea mangrovi
CGCGCCTTGCGCCGATCCAGGCGGCTCGGTGCGGCGTCGGCCATCTGTTCTCACTCCTGTCGCTGTGTCACCGTCCACTGTAGTGCGGTCCGTCAGGAGTGACGAAACGCTCACCATCGTTTTGACTAATCATTGCATTAGTGACGATATCGTCAGAAGCATACGGAATCGTCACAAATGAGAAGAATTGGGCGATGGGTGGCGAGGCGCTCCAGATGTGCGCCGCCGCGCCGTACGGCGCCTTGCGCATCGGTCGATCGACCAAGACAACCCTGCGGGGAACGCGCCCGAACATGCACCAATCCGACAGGTCAGGGAGGCAGATTTCATCATGCACGCAATCACCGGCACCACCGCAGTAACTCCCGAGCACGTGGTCAAGGCGCTGCTGAGCGAATACGACGCCCTGAAGGCGGAGGAGCGGCAGCGGATCGGCGCGCGCGGCCAATTGCTGTACGCCATGCTCACCGCGGTCGCCGGCATCACCACTGTCACCGCAACTATGGGCCGGTTGGAGTTGCTGTTGCTACTACCGCTGGCCACCATGGTGCTGGGCTGGGCCTACGTCACCAACGATCACAAGATCGCCGCCATCGGGCGGTACGTCCGCGGCAGGTTGGGGCCGCGCCTGGTCGGCCTCGTCGACGACGGCTCCAGTGACATCGATGTGTTCAAGTGGGAGAAATACCACCGCGAGGATCCACTCCGTCCCTCTCGCAAGCGGCTACAACTGGCGGTGGACCTGGCTGCGTTCTGCGCGCCCCCGCTGAGCGCCCTGACCCTGCTCTGGCTGCTGGGCCCGCACACTCCAATGGTCCTGATCGGCTCGGCCGCCGCGCTGGCCACAATTCTGATCCTGGCCACCCAGATCATTCGCTACGCGGACGTCGCCGGTCACGTACAGCGGACATGATCGCACGGCCGTCTCCGTCCTTGGGGCCTGCGGTGCTGGCCCCGCGGCTCCGACGCGTTGCGCGCCGTGTCGCCCCCCCTGAGGGCGCTGCGATGGCACCGCCGGGGACACGTCTGGACTCGGTCGGGGGCCGGCTCGCTCGGGTGTCAGGCAGGCCGTTGCACGTCGATGGGGAGGGGTCGGGGTCTGCGCAGCCTGGCGTTGTGCCGGTAAGGCGGCGGTCCTAGGGTCAGGGTTGCGGTGCCGAGGTGGGGATCAGCGCGCCGAGTGCGATGTGGGCATCGATCCGGGCGAGCGGTGCGCCGCAGCACAGATGGATCTCGCTGCCGAAGCCGAGGTGCTGAGTGTCCGGGCGGGCAGGGTCGTACCGGTTGGGCTCGTGGAACCGCTTCGGGTCACGGTGCCTGAGGCGAGCATGAGTACCAAGGACGCGCCATTGGGGAGAAGTTGAGGGCTCGTCGGTAGCCCGTGTTCGTCCACCTCCGAGATCCGATCAGCAGGACGGACTCTCCGACGGCTGCTGACCAGCCCTATTAGCCCTTTCCGGCGTACTTGGTCTGCCCCCGCACATAAGCCCAAAACCCGCATTCGATCTTGCTGGGCTGCTGATGTACCGGACCTCGTCCTGCTTTGCAACGGCTGGCCGCCGCGTAGGACGAACCCGATGACCTCGCCGCTGTGGGGCATCCGTACCGTCAGCGTGCCGGTGGGGTGGAGTCCGAGAGTCAGCCGGTCTCATCACCGGATCGGACCAATCGGCGTTCCCAGGCCAGGGCCGCGACCACACCGATGGCATAGGCGACCAGGTCCCATGGGTCGGGGAACGCGCCGACCAGGACACCGCCGATACCCGGCGGGGTCATGCCGACTATTTGGTAGAACTCGACGGCGGCGGCGATCGCGGCCGTGGCCAGGGTGCGGCGTGCGGCGGTGGTGCGCCACAGCAGCCCCAAGAACGCGTAGACCAGCATGGTGGCGCCGACGTCGCTCACATAACCGCGGATGAACGGTTGTCCCGGGCCCCGGTAGAAGAGGGCGAACGCGCCGACGGCGAGGGCGACGCCACCTAGAAGGACCATGGCACGGCGCATGAGATTGACATCTTCTCCGAATCTCAACGATCAGGACGAACCTGATCATAGAGCTCGTCCCTTGAATGTAAGGCCCTCAACCAGGCTAAACACCGCTCGACACCTTGCTGATGCAGCAAGTCCTGGCGGACCCGAAGTGGGCGGACAAGCTCACCGACGCGGACGGCCGGAGCCTGTCACCGCTGTTCTGGACGCACGTGAACCCGTACGGCCGGTTCGAGCTCGACGTGAACAGCCGTCTCGATCTTGGCCTCGCCACGCCCATCCCCCGCCAGCGGACGGAGGAACCGCAGCCCGCAGCCGCCGGGTGAAGCGCCGACGACCGGCGGGGTGGTTGAAGCCGGCTGCCGTGGCTTCGACCACCCCGGGCTCCGGCTACGGCGGGGCCGACGCCGAGCCAGCTGCCGGCGTCGATGGCCGGGCGGAGCGGGGCCGGCCGCTCCGGACCAGGCGGTGTCGATTCAGAACCGGGGGCTTTCAGGCTCCGCGCGGTGAGTTCGATGAGCGTTGGGTTCCTTGCAGAGGAGCCTCCCAGGTGGCGGTGATGTCGCGGGCGACATCACGTAGGAGGTCGATGAGCATGCCTGCGAGCGGTGTGAGGCCGGCGTCGGTTTTGGTCACGGCGTAGAGCTGGCGGTAGGGCCTGGGGTGGGCCAGTTCGCGATGGGTGGTGCCAGGCGCATGGGTCAGGGCCAGGCGCGAGACCAGGGCCACTGCGATGCCTGTGCCGACGAGGGCCTGGGCGACGTCGTAGGACTCGGTCTCGAACCGCACCGTGGGAGTGAAGCCGGCCTCGCGGGCAGCGTCGTGGAACTGTTCGCGGGCGGCATGGCCGGCCAGGATGGAAACCCACGATTCGTCGCGCAGTTGTTCCAGGTGAAGTTCGGTGTCCGCGGGCTGCCCGGTGGCCAGTGGATGGTCATCGGGGAGAACCACGACCATCGGGTCCAACAGGAGCGAGTGGGCCCGTACGTGTGGGGGCGGCGCGAGCGGCGTGCCCCAGGACGCGACGATGGCCACGTCCAGGCGCCCCGCGCTGATCTCGTCCGCTCCGCGTCCGGACACCACGTCTATGACGGAGACGTCGGCGTCCGGATGGCGGTGTCGCAGCGTCGTCAGGGCCGGTGGCAGCAGGTGCAGGGCAGCCGCCTGGAACGTCCCGATGCGCAGACGGAGCGAGAGGTGGCCGAGCAGTACGGCCAGTTCCGCCTCGGCCCTGTCCGATGCCTCCTCCACAGTTCGCCCGTGGGAGGCTAGCAGCGCACCGGCCGCGGTGAGCGTTGCTCCGCGAGGACCACGGATGACCAGGGGCACCTGCCAGTCGCGCTCGGCCTTGGCCACCTGCTGGGTGATCGCCGCGGGCGTGAGTTGGAGTGCGTGAGCCGCCGCCGCCAGGGAGCCGTGCCGCTCGATCAACGCGAGAAGCCGCAGCTGTCCCGGATCCACCATTCACTAATCCTAACGCTGCACCCTTCTCTTTTAACTTCTCTTAAGGACCCGGGGCTGGAAGCCTGGCGGTACACCATCGGCCGCAATCCCCGGAAGGGGTTCTTTTCCATGCCCACACATGTGCCCGCTTTCACCGCCACCACCTTGCTGCTGGCGATGCTGCCAGGCGCGAGTCAAGCCCTGATGATCCGGCAGGTTCTGGAAGGCGGCCAACGTACGCTCCGGGGCACGCTAGCGGGCAACGCCACCGGCTTCCTGCTATGGTCCACGGCCACCGCGGCCGGGCTGTCCGCCGTCCTGCTGGCCAGCCCCACCGCGTACGCGGTGCTCCGGATCGCAGGCGGCATCGTGCTGATGATCCTCGGGGTGAAGACGCTACGGACCGCGCTCACCACCGCCTCCACACGCCCGCCCCGCGAGGGCGGGCGCCGCACTGGCTTCGCGGGCGGATTTCTCACCGGCCTGAGCACCAACCTCGGCAACCCCAAGGCGGGCGTGTTCGCCGTCTCGGTGCTGCCCCAGTTCGTGACCGCGAAAGGCCCGGTGTTCCTGTCGACCGTCGCCCTGGGAGCCCTGTGGGCGCTCGTCAGCGCCTCCTGGTACATATTGCTCACCTGGGCCGTCGGCCGAGGGCGCGCCCTGGTATCGCAGCCGACCATCCTGCGGGGACTCAGCGTGACCACCGGCGTCGTCCTGCTGGGGCTGGGCGCCGCGGTGGCAGCAGGTTTCTGAGGGCCGGGCCGGTACTTCTTCCAGCGCCCGACCATTCGCGGCATCTGCCGCCCTCCAGGCGGAAGAGATCCACCAGCCACTGTCACCCTGAGCTACTTGTCCCTTCGCCGCAGCTACGCGAGCGCAGGGCCGTCACGTGACGTCCTTCGACGCACCGCCCGCACGGAACTCCGCCGCCACCGCCCGCTCCCGCAACTGGGCCGCCTCCGCCCGCACCACCTCCAGATCGGCTCGCAGGTCGGCCAGCCGCGCCTGCTCCAGCCGCAACTCCATGCGCAGCCGATCACGCTCCTCCGCCGACTCCCCGTCCTCCCGCGCCGCCGCCACGGCGAGCTCCCGCTGCCTCTCGGCGGCCGCCACAGCAGCGTCGCGTTCGAGCGCCGCCGCCGTCACCGCCATGTCGCGCTCCTTCTCGACCGCCGCGATCCTGGCCTCGGCCTCAGCCGCCAGCCTGGCGTTCGCCTCACCCGCCTGGACCGCGCGCGCCTCGGCGGCCTCCGCCCGCTCGACAGCCCGATCCCGCTCGGCTTCGGCTCGCCCGGCTGCCCTGTCCCGCTCGGCCTCCGCCGCCACGGCCCGCGCCTGTGCCGCCGCGACCTCCCGCTCGGCCCGCTCGCGCGCCTTCGCCGCCTCGACCGCGCCGGCCTGCGCCGCGTCGCGCTCCTCGCGGGCCGCCTCGACCGTCCGCGCCGCCTCCTCTTGTGCGTGCCGTACGGCCAGCTCCGCCCGCGCCGTTTCCTCCTGCGCCTTCCTGACCTGCGCCTTCGCATCCTCACGAGCGGCTTTGACCTCGGCCTTCGCATCGGCGCGAGCCCTCGTGACCTCCGCCCGAGCCTCCTCCTGGACGCTCTCGGCCCGCGCCTCCGCCTCTCTCACCAGCGTCTCAGCTGCCTCCACCCGCTCGGCCAGCTCCCTGACCGCCTGATCCCGCGCCCGCTCAGCCTGCGCCGCACGCGCCTCCGCCGCGGCCGCTGCCTGCCTGGCGACCCGCTCGGTGGTCGCCGCCTCACGCAGGGCCGCAAGCGCCTGCTCGCGCGCCGTCTCCGCATCACTCAACGCGGTGTCCCGCTCGGCCTGCGCCTCCTCGGCCACCTGGCGCATCTCGGCCGTCTGCTTGCGGGCGTGCTCGGCGGCCTCGCGGGCCAGCCGTACCTGCTCGAACGCCTGCTCTCGCTCGGTCCTCGCGATGGCCACCCTGGTGTGCGCCTCGGCCTGCACCGCGCTCAGCTTGGCCTCCACCCCCGCAGGACTGAGCTCCTCCGCCAGTGCCCGTGCCAGTGGCTCGATCGCCGCCGTCAGTCCTGTCTCCATGCGCTCGTACAACTGCTCGGCCCTGGCCAGCGCCCCTTCGAGCCCGGGCGTGGCCCTGCGGAGCTCGCGTTCACGCTTGGCCACCGTCTGACAGTCGGTGCCGGCGCAGTACGCCCTGGGACGGCCCCTGCCCTTGCGCTGCTCGATCGGCGCCCCACAGTGCGCACACGGCGTCACGACTGTCATCTCCCCTGTCACAAGTGGATCCTAGCATTATTGATTTTCCAGAAAATAAAAATCAGAAAACACGATCTGTTGTCTCACACCGCTGGCTCGAAACTTGCGAGAAGTGCAGTTCCCGCAGGTAACATGTGGCCGCATGCCCGCGCCGCGCTGATGTCGGTTCCCATTGCTGCGAACTGCCACGAAGCCGTCCTGGTGAGACCGGTCATCTTCGTCATGTCCTGTTCGCGCCCCTGGTCACCGATGGTCCCCGCCCTTGTCGAATGTGGAGATCGCAGACGGGATGGTGCTGTAGCTGCCTGCGCTGCCGGACCCGGAGATGGCCCCACCACGCTGACCTGGCGGACTGACAGGGCGCCTGCTGTTAGCGTGGATGACATAGGCCCCAGGACTGCCTCTGCGTGCACGCATCCCGGGACCCCGGCGGCGTGGCGACGGTGGCGCCGCCGGCGCGCAGGCTGTGCGCGGTGACGGTGTCCGCGCTCGGCTCCATCCACACCGGCGCGGTCCGCGCCCACGATGTGATCCGGATGCTGGCGCGAGACGGCCGCCCCACCCCGCTGGGCGACGCGATCGCGCGACTACGGACGGATCGCCAAGAGCCTGCACATTCTGCGGATGGCCGACGAACCGGGCTACCGGCACCAGATCAAGGCCCAGGCCAACCTCCAGGAAGGCCGCCACGCCCTGGTCCGCAAGATCTTCCACGGCAAGGACGGGCAGCTCTACCAGAACTACCAGGAAGGCATGGAGGACCAGATCGGCGCGCTCGGCCTGGTCCTCAACGCGATCGTGCTGTTCAACACCCGCTACATGGACGCCGCCCTCAACCAGCTCACGTGGCGCGGCTGTCGCCGTACGTGCGGCACCACATCAACATGAGGGGCCGCTACTCCTTCCAACTCCAGGAGATGCCCGGCGGGCTGCGGCCGCTCAACCCCGCCCATGACATGCCTCTGGGCGGCGAGCCGGACCGCGCTGACGATGACCCGAACCGACGAGGGAAGGACCAGCGCCGCAACGGGCACCCGAGGGAAGGACGACGCCCGTGCTGAACAAGACCAACAACGACCAGCCGTACGGATACGACCGGAGAAGCTACACCATCCGGGTAAACCGTCACGGCCTGGCCCGGCTCCTGCTGGAGTTCCGGTTCCTGACCCAGAAGCAGGAACCGGGCAGCTGGACCCACATGCACAACTACGACCAGTCGTTCGAGCGCCTGGCCGCTTCCCGAGTCCAGGGCCGATAGTGAACGTGGCCGTGACCGGGCTCTACAAGGCCGTCACGACGACCCGATGCAGAAACCCTTGCCGTCGTGTTCCCGCATAATGCTGGTGCCGTTGGGGCAGTCGTTGATGGTGAGCGACGGGCCTTCCAGGATCCTCAGCAGTTTCGTGTGCGCGTCAGATGACGAGCAGTTGACGGCCTCGTAGGTCTTCTGCGCGAAGCACGTTCCCACCTCGGAGTTCGTCCAGCCCTTCGAGCAGGCGGAGACGGCGGGAAGCAGCAGAACCAGAGAGAGCAGTGCGAGGCGGGAGGTCAAGTGGACTCCAAAATACATTCTTGTTTATTTGTTAAATATATGGGCGTGCCGGAAGCTCGGCAAGATCACCAGGTCCTCAGTCGCCCAGCACGTCCAGAGCCAGGCCCACATCCGCCTCGGTCGTCGACAGGTGGAACGCGCAACGCAGCGAGCCCACGGGGACCGACGCAACGACGCCGCGCTCTCGCAACCGCTCCGCCGTGCCGTCGGGAACCGGTACCGACACGGCCCGGGACGCAGGGCTGGGCCGCGGACTGCGCGGACGACGCGATCCACACCAACCCCACCATGACGGCCGCTCAGCGAAGGCGGTCGCCGGGTCTCAGAAGTGTCGTGACCTCGGCGATCGCCTCCGGCGAGGGATGGAAGTAGCGGCGCACGTTCTCGGTCTTCTTGTGCCGCGACTTGGCCATCAGCATCAGCAGACTCGCGCCGCCCTCGCCCAGATGCGTCAACGCCGAATGCCGGATCTCGTGCGGATCCCATCCGGTCCCCGGCCCGCCGAACGATGTGTGCCCATCCAACAACGCGCGGGCCTGCCCGTAGGACAGGCGGGCGCATCCGGTGTCGGGACACACATCGCGCGGCCCCAGCACCTTGCCGGGTCCACCTCGACATCGAGGAGGACGTGACGGGCTGACACGAGCCCGCCGTCGCGAGCCGCAGGCACCGTTAGCGGCGCACACGGCATGCCGACACAGGTCAGGTCACCGACCCGGAGCGACGTCCGGGAGCCGCTCCCCTCTCATCTGCCTGCCCGACCGCAGTGCATGTCTGGTGAACCGCTGCTCGCACGTCGTCGGCGGTGACGATCAGGCGATCCGGTAGGCGGCGGCGCCGTTGTGCAGGAAACGGGCGCGGCCGTGACCGTCGGAGCCGACCAGGGACAGGACCTGATAGCCGGAGGACTTCGGCTCGGCGGTGATGACCGAGCTGTCGTTGAGGCGGACGACCTCGACGCGGTTCGCGGACCCGCCGAGGAAAGACTCGTCGATTTCACTGCGTGGGCAGTAGATGAGGAACGCGCGGTCGTGCTCGCTGGTCAGGGTGATGTCGTACAGGGTGGAGCGGTAGGTGCCGCACATGCGGTCCGTGTCGATCCCGGTCGGGTCAAGGGCGGCACGGGTAGTGGTGCCGTCTCGACGCCGGCAAGGTCCCTGAGCACCGCACCGAAGATCTCGTAGGCCAGGGGCTCGCCGCCCGTGCTGTTGGTCAGCACGGCCACCGGCACGCCCGCCGATGGGACGACGCGAAGGAATGCCTTCTGCCCCTTGGCGACGCCGGTGTGGCCGACGACGCCGTCCTGGTGGAGCATCCAGCCAAGTCCCCAGCCGATGACGCCGCCGCCGAATTCCGGGACGGATTCCACCTGTGGTTCGCGCAGTGCCGCCAGCGACGCGGGGGCCGGCCTCATGCCCGGCGAAAGCCGCCCATCCGCCGGCGTCATCTCGCCGCGCGTCTGCTCCCAGCTGGTGTCCTCATCCACGCTCGGACACCGGGTCATCACGAACAGGCACGCGCCTTCGGTCTCTTTCCTCGCTGGTCAGCCGCTGTCCAGACCGGGCGGGTGTCCAGTCGTCGTCCGCAGGTGCTGTCCACGGGTGGTGGACACCGTGCCGGCCCTCCGAAAGTGATCTCGCAGTGCTCGAGACTACGAAGGGAACAGACGATGAGGAAGATCGGCGCGCTGGTGGTGGGCGGGCTTCTGGCGACAGCGATGACGGCCCTGCCGAGTGCGGCCGCGACCCAGCAGGCACTCACCGGAAAGGTGATCAACACGGCGGGGCTTGTCACGTTCGAGGCGACCCTCATCGGCGGGACCGCCGATGGAGAGGCGTACAGGATCGACTTCAACAAGCGCCCCGTGGCCTGGTACGCGTACGGGGCCACGATCCATCCGGGGTGCTGGCTGGAAGGCCCGAAGGTCACCGGCCCGTACGGTTCGACCACCGCCTGGATCTCCCTGGCCGGCGGTTACAGCTCCAGCGGATCCGGCACGCAAACGGTGCTGACCGACGCATGGGTCAACACCGGCGACGACATCCGCAAGCAGGTCAAAAAGTGCGCAAAGTCCGGACAGTGACGAGCGCCCCCTTGCCACTGACGCAGCGCCCGTAACTGGGCGATGAACGCGGCCACCGGGTCCTCCCCAGGTCCTCGCCGGTGTCCACGTCCCTCCTCGGCAATCGGATCATCTCCTCGCTTGGTCAGCCGCCTTCCAGACCTGGCAGGTGTCTGATCGTCGTCGGTATGCGCTGTCCACGGGCGTGGACACGCCACCGACTTTCCGAAAGTGATCTTGCGCCATCACGACACACCATCTCGACCCGACAGGAGTCACGCAGTGAGATCTGTTCAGCGCATCGCCGCCCGGGCCGTCGCAGCAGCGGCCCTCATCCTCCCCGCGCTCGCCTTGACCGGCTCGCCCGCCGTCGCCGACCCTGCCGAGGAGACGTTCACCCCCTACGTCACCACGCTGGAGAGCGGCACCTCCGCGTGCCCGGGCAACGACCAGTACTTCAGCGGCTGGGACACGCAGCGGCCCATCGAGTGGACCTACACCAACGGCGACCACGCCTGCATCAGGGTCGAGTACAAGGTGGCTTTCACCGCCGCGAACTGCGACTACCAGTTCTACGTGCCCGACAGGCAGGCCACGGGCTACATCGACTTCTGGGTGGAGGGGATCACCGACCAGGGCCACGGAACCTGGGGCATCAACAGGGGGATCAACGAGTACGACAAGGCAGGCTGGTACACCATCCACAGCGGCACCCGCGTCACCTCCATCAAGTTCTGGGACAAGGGGCCTAAGGGATACACGCTCGGCTGGGGCAAGTACGCCAGCTTGAAGCGCGTCTGCTCCTAATCACCGGGGTGCTCCGCGCTCCCTGAAGGAGGTCCCGGTAGCAACAGAGCACCCTTGATCATCACACCGGCCCCCGCATCACTTCGACGCGGGGGCCGGCCTCATGCCCCGGCGAAAGCCGTACCGAGGCCGCGAGTCCACTCGCCGGCGTCACGAGGGGTCTTCTCCCGAACGTGTCCCCAGCCGCCACGTGGCTCTGCGGTCACGGCGAGCGATGGTCTCGGTGTCAGGCGTCCAAACTCCAGTCCGTCTTCGCCCGCTCCAGCACCTCCTCCAACGAGTCGTGCTCGGCCAGGACGTCGATGGCGGTCTCGCGGGCGCGAGCGGCCCACGCGGCGCCGACACCGGGTCCGGCGCTGGCGCGAGGGCTCGGGGTTACGGCTTCAGACAGCAGGCGGAGGGTGGTCTCACTCGGGTTGCCGAACGCGATGAGGACCATCTCAGCCAGGGTGGGAGGGGCTCCTTCGGGCCACATCTTGGCGGTGTCTCCGACCCATCCGTGGATCGACATGACGGTGGGGAGGTCTCCGCAGTCGTCGGCTGCGCTGTTCCATGGCGGCTCGCGGGGGTCGTGTGGGAGCAGCAGCAGTATGCCTGGAGGAGACGGCGCCACAGCTCTTCGGGCAGCAGCCCTTTCGGTGGTCGCTTCGCCGTCACCATGCCTCCCGACCGCCCAGAAACGTCTACTTTCCCGAACGGCGTGCGGTACTCCTCGCTCTCGATGACGTGATCTCGGAGCCGGCGGTGCTCGGGAGCATCGGCCGGTCATGCTCTCAGTGCCGGGAAGGTGTTGCCAGGAACCAGGAACGCGACCATGGGGTTGGTGTACCCACGCGTTTGCAGGTCGGCTTTGAGCGCCACACGCCCCCGCGCCGGAGACCACAACGTGGCGTTCAGCCGCTGTCCTTTGCGGACAATGTAGATGTCGTTGTGGGACATGGTGAACCGGGACACCGACTGTGCACCCAGCCAGACGTCGACCTCGGGCCAGAACTCGTTGTACAGCTCGATGGTCGCCGTGGTGCCGTTCGCAGAGCCGGATGCCCCGCCTGCCCTCGCCCACAGCCCCAGGCAGTAGGCCCACCTCCGCGCGTCCGCCCGGACGCTCAGCACCGCGTCGATTCCTGACAACTTGGCGGGATCGACCGGGATCGACCAGTGCGCGGGCACGGCCCCGTACCCGCGGCTGAGTTTCAGCACGTCGATGTAGTCGCGCACCACTAAGGCCGAGGGCGTGTCGAGCAACGAGGCCTCCAGCATGTGCCGCGCCGCGTTGAGGGTGCGCTGCACGTCCGGTAGCGACGGCACCCACAGCCAGCAGCCCGCGATCGCCACCTCGGCCACGACAGCCTTGTGCACGGCTCCCGACTCGGAGGCGATCGCGCTGGCGCGCACGAACTCGGCCCGCGCGTCACGGATGATGTCGGCCCGTTCCTGCGTCGTCCGCCAGTTCATCGGCAGGTCCTGCAGGAACCGTCTGCCCGCGGCGATGTGCTGGTCGTACCTGCGGTCGTAGATGCGGTCTGGGATGGCCGCGATCCGTCCTTCGATGCGGGCCAGCCTCGGGCCGTGGTCAGGCGTCTTGCTCTGCCCGGCATGGGTGATGAGCGCGTTCGCGACGCCTGCGGCAGCCCCGGCCCAATCCTGCTCGCTCAGCCACGCGCCCTGGACGAGCGCGCGTACAACCGTGCTCGCAGCGAGCGCGAGCAATGCGACAGCGAGGTCCACTGCCCTCACCGGTATCCGATGATCTGGACGTTGAACGCGAGTCGCCAGACGGCGCCGAACTCGTTTCGCGTGGTGAGGTCGCACCCCACCGTGACGGAGCTGACCATGGCAAATCCTCCGAGTGAGCATGGGAAACGTGTGAGAAACGGCGAGTCGCGTCAGGGGACGGGGCGCCGGCCGGGATTGAACCCGGCCGACGATGCGGACCGTCGCGTCCTTCAGAGGAGCGGTCCGTCGTGCGCTCGAGATAGAGGTTGGAAGTCGCGATGGCTGATGTGGCGATTCCGAGGAGCGCCCGGCGCGGGGATCACCGCGGGGCCCGGCGCTGGGTCAGATCTCGTCGCCCACGATGTGCACGGTGTAGGCGAGTCGCAGGATCCAGCCGTCCGCGTCGCGCACAGCCAGGTTCGCCCAGACGTCGACGAACGTCGTAGGTCCGTTCGCGTTCGACAGCCCGAATTCGTCGACGGCCCATCCGGCGTTGCTGGCGACGTTGTCGTTCGCGAACGAGCTGAGCGTCACGAACGGCGCCCAGTACACCGGTCGCAATCGCTTCCCCGGCCCCAGCGGCAGGTTGCGGGTCCAGTTAACCCGGAACCGAGTCCATGCCTGGCCTTCGGCGTGGGCGTTGCTGATTCCCACCGCACCTGTCAGCACGATGGCGAGCCGGCCAGGCTCCGGTCTTGTGACGACATGATGCAGGGCTGCTTGTTCGCCGGCGATCGGCACGAATTGGTCGGACATGATGACCTCCAGTAGGGCGCGGCTCAGAAGCCGACCTGAGCGAGGATCGCCACCACGAACGGCGCGGCGAGGACGAGGACCGCGACGACGATCAGCAGCGCGATCACGTTGCCGACGCCGCTCGACCCGCCAGACCGGCGTGCCGCGTCACCTGAGTGCTGAGCGGCCTGTCGTGCCCGCTCGGCCGCCCAGGCCGCGTTCTGGTTGGCGTTCTGCTGTGCCTGCCACGAGGAGAATCCCGGACTGGTCATGACAATCTCTCCCTTCGTTCGGATGAGGTCCGAGGCTGCGCGCTGCCCCGTCCAGGATGGTTCTGCGGCCGACCCCTGCACCTCCGAGGTAGCCCCAACAGGTTTCCGGGTTTTCCCCCTTCCGCGGCCCCGGCTGGGCTGGCGACACTGCTCGACGTAGAGGCACGCCTGACGAAGGAGATCGGCATGCGCACGTTGGCGATCGCCCTGGCCGCGTTCGGATACGGGCTGTGGGCGGTGTGGCCGGACCTCGCCTCCGGCGCCGTCGTCGCGGCCCTGCTGCTGGCCGGTCAGGTGGCGCTGGCCGTCACTGGTGGGTTGTTCATCGCGGAGGGGCAGCGCCTGGTCGGGACCCTGTTCGTCGCGGCGGCGTTCGCCGAGCTGACCGCCGATCTGAGCAACCGAGACTGGGGCTGGTATGGCTTCGTGGCAGCCATGGCGCGGCCGGTTGGGGCGCTGCTGCTCATGACGGTTTTGCTGAGCTACCCCCACCGGCGTGTCGGCTACCGGGGGTTCGTCTTCGGCGCGAGCGTGCTGATCCTGGTAGCCAACGTGGCTGACGCGGTCACCTGGAACCCCGCGCCGTCCGGCAAGCCGCCAGTAGCATTCTCCTGGGTGACGCTCTACGACGGTGGGCCAGAGCAGCGCACCGCCTATGGCATGTACTGGATGCTGGTGATCGCCGTCGCCGTGGCCGCGCTGGCGCTCGTTGTGCACCGTGCCGTCACCGCGCGTGGGCTGGAGCGGCGGGAGCTCGTGCCGGTCTTCGTCGCCTCGGCCGTGTACGGCTTCGCGATCCTCTCGAACGCCATCTGGATGGTGCTGCCGTATTTCACCGGCGATGGCGATCCGCTCGCCCCCGCCTACGTGCCCGAGGTGGTGTGGATCTCCGCGGTGGCCGCGCCGCTGCTTATTCCCGCCGCCTTCCTCGCCGCGGCGATCCGCCGCCGGCTCGACCGGGCCGCTGTCGCGGACTTGGTGAGCGGCATCGCCCAGCCTGCCACCGCGGAATCGGTGCGCGAGTCGTTGCGCCGGGCCCTGGCTGATCCGAGCCTGGACCTGTTCACCGGTGATCCGCCTCCCGACGACGGCCGGCTCGGGCTGGAGATCGCCGACAGCGCAGGCCGGCCGCTAGCCCACGTACGCACCGTGCCCGAGTTGCGTAGGCGCGGCGACGTGGTGACGGCCGCGCTCGGCGCGGCGGCGCTCAGCCTGGAGAACGCCCGCCTTCACAGCGATCTGCAGGAGCAGCTGCGCCAGGTCGAGGATTCCCGCGCCAGGATCGTCGAGGCCGGTGTGGCCGAGCGCAGGCGAGTCGAGCGCGACCTCCACGATGGTGCCCAGCAGCGGCTGCTGGCGCTGGCCGCGACGCTGGGCCGACTCAAGACCGTCAGCGGCGACCCCACGGTGCGCGAACTCGTCGACGAGGCACGCGCCGACCTGCGCAACGCCCTGTCGGAGCTGCGTGACCTGGCCAGGGGCATCCACCCGGCCGTCCTGGAGCAGATCGGCCTGACGGGAGCCATCGAGAGCATCACCGAGGCGCTGCCCGTCCCCACCGAGATCCGCATTGCACCCCTGGCCAGCAGCCCGGCGATCGAGACCACGCTCTACTTCGTCATCTGCGAGGCGCTCACCAACGCGATCAAGCACGCCGAGGCCCGCCGCATCGCCGTCTCGGTCACCCAGGAGGACGGCGAGATCGTCGCGGCTGTCACCGACGACGGCCGCGGCGGCGCTACTATGCGGCCGGGCGGCGGCCTGGCCGGCCTGGCCGACCGCGTCGCCGCTCTGGGGGGAACGCTGCACCTCCAGAGCCCGCCACAGGGCGGCACCCGGCTGGAAGCTCGGCTGGTGAGCGCTTGATGCGGGTGATGTTGTGTGACGACTCCACGCTGTTCCGGCGCGGGGTGGCGCTCCTGCTCGAGGGCGTCGGCGTCGAGGTCACCGGACAGGCCAGAGACGTCGTCGAGCTGACGACCCTGATGCGCGGCCAAGTGCCCGACGCGGTCATCCTCGACATCCGCATGCCGCCGACCTTCACCGACGAGGGCCTGACGGGCGCGGCCCAGCTGCGGGCCGCCCACCCGCAGCTAGGCGTGCTGGTGCTGTCCACCTACGCGGAGACCGCCTACGCGCAGCGGCTGCTGGAGATTGGGCCGCACGGAGTCGGCTACCTGCTCAAGGACCGGGTGGACGACGCCGCCGCGATCCGCGACGCCCTCACCCGGGTGATCGACGGCGAGTCGGTCATCGACGGCGAGATCGTCAGCCGGCTGTTCGCCCGCCGCAAGGCCGCCTTCCCGCTCGACCGGCTGACCGAGCGAGAGCGGTCCGTCCTGACTCTGATGGCCGAGGGCCGATCCAACCAGGCGATCGGCCGACAGCTGCACCTCGGCATCAAGACGGTCGAAAGCCATATTGCGGCGATCTTCGCGAAACTGGATCTGGAGTCCGCCCCCGACGACAACAGGCGCGTACTGGCCGTTCTGGCCTGGATCCAGTCGGTGGCCTAGCTGTGGGCCAGCCGCCATCAGGCCGAAGGCCGAGATCAGCGAGCGGGAGGCGGTGCTGTGGGAGCGGATCGCCGCCGACGGAGGCCGCAACACCCGCACCAGCCGCGACGCCAAGAAGTACGCCGCTGAAGCTCGCCAGCGCACCGCCGACTACCAAGCCAAGGACGCCCACACCAAGGCCGTCACCGGCACCCAGACCCCCGCCGAGCACGCCCGACGTTGGCCCCGTGAGATCTGGGGCCCTACCGTGTCTTCCCTGACCTGGCCAGCGCCCGCGACTGGTGCGCCCACTGCAACGTCTGGATCGGCTGATGATGACCAAGGAGAGGCTGACCGACGCCGAGCGGGCCGACTGGGGTGCCGGAAAGAAATGCGTCATGAGCCCCAAACGGCGTTGATCTTGCTGTGACGTGCCTGGTCAATGCCGGGTGGTCATGAAATACCCCCCGATGCACATCGACGAGCTGGTCGAGCACTGGACGATCCTGGACGAAGAGCGCGACCTGATCGCCGGAAAGCGTGACGCCACGCGAATCGGCTTCGCGATCTTGCTGAAGTTCTACAGGGGGGCAGACCAAGTAAGCCGGAAAGGGCTAATAGGGCTGGTCAGAGGCGATTGCCGAGGGCCTCGGTCCTGCTGATCAGAGGTCTTCGACGTAGCTGGCGGCGATGTCGTCGGGTGGGTTGGTATACAGGCGCAGGTAGCGGTCGTTGGCGTGACCGAGGCGGCGTTCGAGTTCGGCGCGGTTGTGGCCGGAGGTTTGCGACAGTCCGAAGGCGAAGGTGTGGCGGGCGTCGTGCGGGCGTAGGGTGCCGAACTTACGGTCAGGATCGGCCATCTGGGCGTCGTGCAGACGGCCGATCTCGCTGACGATGGTGTTGATTGACCGCGGGGACATGCGGCCGTCGGGGTGGCGGACGGCGACGGAGGCGGCGGAGAGGAACAGCGCGGTCGGGGTGGTGCTGGCGGCGGCATCGCCGGGCCGTTCGAGCTGCAGGTAGTCGGCCAGCGCCTGGCGGGCGTCGCGGCCGAGGAACACGGTGCGGCTGGTACGGCCCTTGCCGCGTACATCAGCCAGGCGGGCATTCTTGGCCTGGCGCAGTCGGTCGGGGTGGATCGGCTCCAGTTGGTCCAGGTCCAAGCCGACCAGCTCGGCGCGGCGCAGGCCGGTGCCGAACAGCAGGTAGATGATGGCGCGGTCGCGGACCGGGCGGGCATGGGCGTGCACCCGGGGGCTGGTACCGCGGTGGCGGCGGCCCTTGAGCTCGTGGAAGGTCTCGATCCGATCGACGACGTTCTTGATAGCGCGGACCTGAGCGGCGGACAGGGAGCGTACCTGCGGGGCGGGCAGCGGCAGCGCGGTGACCTTCTTGGTCGGGTCGCCGTGGCGCAGCAGGCCGGCGGGGGCGTGCGCGGTGATCCAGGTGAACAGCGCTGACAGGTGGGCCAGGTGGTTGTTGACGGTCGCGGCGGCCATCGGCGCCGGCTTGCCGTCGCGGCCGAGGTTGCCGGCGGCGGCTAGGTGATCGCGCCAGGCGGTGACTTCGCGCGGGGTGACGGCCGAGAGCCGGTCGTGTCCGAGCCCGCTCGTGGTCCAGGCGATGAAACGCTGGAGATGGCGGGTGATCTTGCCGGTGACTTCTGCCGAGCGGACCCCGCGGACGGCCAAGTCGAGGTAGCGCTCGCTCCAGGTGGTGAGGCTGTCGTCGGCCGGATCGAGCCGCTCGGAGAGGCTGACTACCTTTCGTGAAGTGATTTCGGCGCGATTCGGCTCAGGCGACGGGTCGGCCGACCTGGGCATCTGCTGGGACATGCCGCCAGGTTACTTCACGGAAGGTGCGTTTCCTGAAGAGACTTGGCAGTGGTGGAACTCTTCTGCTGCAATGAGCCTCTACCTGCATGATCCGCTCCCGACGCCGGAGGTATCTGTAGTGCAGCCTGGAGACGAGCTCGCGAGCCGGTACCTGCTGGAGGGGCAACTCGGCTGGGGCGGGATGGGAGAGGTCTGGCGCGCCCTCGACCAGAGACTGCACCGACCGGTCGCGGTGAAGGTGCTGACCGCCCTCGGTCACTCTTCGCACACCTCTCCTTCGCAGACCGAACGGTTCCGCCGTGAGGCCCTTACAACCGCAGGGCTGCAGCACCCCGGGATCGTCGTGGTGCACGATGCCGATCAACACGCCGATCAGTGGTTCATCGTGATGGAACTGCTGCACGGCCAGGACCTGGCCGCGGTGCTGGACAGCACACCAGATCATTGCCTGCCGATCGAGCAGGTCCTCGTGCTGGGTATCCAGATCGCTCAGGCGTTGTCGGCCGCGCACAGCCGCGGTGTCATCCACCGCGACTTCAAACCCGCCAACCTGTTCTTGACCGACGGCGGGCAGGTGAAGATCTGCGATTTCGGGATCGCCTCCGCTGCCAACGCGACCTCTGTGCTCACCGCCGAAGGGCAGCGACTGGGGACACCGCACTACATGTCTCCCGAGCAGTGGCAAGGCGGGCGGGTCGATGCTCGATCAGACCTGTACTCCTTCGGATGTGTCCTGCACGCTCTGCTGACCGGCCGGCCGCCCTTCGCCTCGAGTGAGATGGCGGTGGTCATGCACCACCACCTGGTGGTACCACCGCTGGGCCCCCGGGCCTACCGCGCCGAGGTGCCGGAGAGACTCGATGAACTCGTCGTGCGTCTACTCGCCAAGGAGCCTGACAGCCGTCCGGCCAACGCCGATAGGGTCGCTGCCGCGCTGGAGGCCATCCGGGGCGTAACGCCCCTCCCGCCGACCTTGATCGAGGACTGCGGCGGCCACCGCCGGAGTGGGAAGGCGACTGTTCTTCCGAACACGGTCCAGATTGCTCCCATCCGTCCGGGCGCTCCGGAGACGCTCCTTGACGGTGGAGACAGAATGGTGCGGTCGGTGACGTTCAGTCCAGACGGCAAAGCTCTGGCAAGTGCCGGCGATGACGGTGTGGTCAGGATCTGGGACGTGGCCACCAGGACATTGGCCAAATCCTTCACCCACAGGGTCCGCAACTCGTGGGACAAGCCGCTCGCAGAGGTCCTCGAGTTCAACGCCGGGTTCTCGGCCACCTTGTCCGCAGCGTTCAGCCCGGACGGGAACCACCTGGCCGTCGGCAATGGCGACGGGACGATCAACCTGTGGAATGTCACCACCGGTGCCGCCACCACCCTCCCCTACCTCGACTCCGTCCTGTGGAACTGCTCAGCCGCCTGCGTAGCGTTCAACCCCACCGGCGGGACCCTGGCTACCACCTACAACGCCCCGGCCATCACGTTGTGGAATCTGACCACGCACATGAGCAGCCCACCCTTGGCCACCGGCGACGACTTCTGGGTCGGGGCGCTGGCATTCAGCCCTTCCGGTGGAACCCTGGCCACCGCCAGCGGCAATGGCAATCCTGGGAACACCGCCATCGATGGGCGCCTCCAACTGTGGGACACCTCCTCCCACGCGAACATCGCCACCCTCGCCCATACCAATTCCGTCGTGCACTCCCTGGGATTCAGCGCCGATGGAAAGACGCTGGCAAACCTCCGCAACGACGGGACGATCACGCTGTGGGACGTCGCGGCCCGTACGAGTACCACCCTCACCGGCCCCGGATCCGGCATGACCTGCATCGCCTCAGGCCCGGGCGCCATCCTGGTGAGCGGTTCCAGCGAAGGCACCATCACAGTTTGGGACATCACCAGTCGCAAGAGCATCGCTGCTCTCCACACCGGCACCAACAGCGAAATCAACTGCGTCGCCTGTAGCCCGGACGGTGCGACAGTCGCCGGCGGAGGCAGGAACCTTACACTTTGGACGATCAGATAAGAGGGCGGCGAGGCGCCGATCCCAAGATCACCGACCCGTTTGGGATGGTATTCATCAGCGCTCCTTGCCGGCGGCAGCAACATCGGCGCTGATCTTGCAGGTTGTGACACAGGCATTCACACGGCCCCCGCCACGAGCGCTGCGAAAACGTGATCCGCGCCTCAATGCTTGCTGCCCTCGACACCGGCAAGGCTCTCTCACGGCACGTCCCGACCTACGCCTTCGAGTTCGCTGACCTCAGCAACGGGACCCTCGCCGCTTCTGACGTAGATTCCGTCACCTCTGGGCACACGAACCGACCTGTAGGGCATGGTGATCTCGCTCTGAGAGCGTAAGAGCATCCGAGACCGTGTCGTGGGGCGGCGCCCCACGCGGGTGGCAGCCGCTCAAACGAACGGGGCCCGCTCATCCTTCAGGATAAGCGGGGCCTTTCTTGTTGCCCGATGGCTACTCGAACATAGAGGAGTCACCCTTATATCCGGGCGGCGAGCTCTTATGGTGTTGCAATGCCGCCTTAATGGCTAGTTTGGTTCGGCGATGGAAGTACTTTGATTCTCTGTCCATCTACATCTACCACAGTTCGCCCGGCAAGCGGTTTCTTCAGTTTGAACTGCACCTGATGCATATAGCCTATGTCGAGTGTGCTTTTTTCCTCCCAGGGCCAGGGGCGACATGTGTCTTTCACTTGAACGCCAATGGTCACCCTTGCAGGAGATTCCACCAGCTCCGTACCTGTCACTTCCTGGCATTTCGTGGGAGTCGATTTTCGCCCTTTGAAAAGCAGTTCTGCAGTCAGCGTCAGCTCGTCGTATGAGAGCTTCACGGTGTCTATATTGCGCCACTGGGACGCGCCGCATCCGACTAGGAGTGCGGTCACACAGATCAAGGACACCGCAGGCACGTACTTGTTGGGGCGGAGTGTTGGCATGGTGTCGCTAGTTTCTATCGGCGTTTCATGACGTCGCCACCGTATGCTTGGCGGACGTTGTGGATGTCGGTGAATCTTTCGGTGCAGTCGCCGAAGAGCGGATCGCTATCGCTGTGGTGGATACCCTTAGCGACTACGTACCCGTCCGGCTCGAAGGTGTAGACAGGTCCGCCTGAGTCGCCACCCTCCGTACATGCGCCACCCTTGGTGCCCATGACGATATTCTCTATTACGCCGACCTTGGTGTTGTCCACGTACGCCTCGTCGCTTGGTTGGCCGCCGTGACCTTCCAATTACAGGTTTGGCCTGAGGTTCTTCCGCCGACCCAGTACAGTTTCCGCATGGCGTCAGCCTCCTGTGAGTCGGTACTCGGCGTACAGACCAGCACGGCGCGGAAAAATCATCGGTCAGACCATACCGAGGGCCGGTTCACAATTCCAGAATCACGAGGGCGCCATCGAGCTCAGCGTTGCCGATGTCGTTCTGGCTGGCTTGGTGTGCGCCAGTCTCGCGCGCTTCCTGCCAGTAAAAGTCGGCAAGATCGTCACCGCTGTCGTCGGTGTCGCCGGGCTCGTCTTCGGCTGTGGCGCGACTGCTTTCGCCTTCCACGGCGCTGACAAGATCTTGGGAAACGCGATGGAGCTGGGGCGAGAGTCCGCGACAGTGTCGCTGGCCTTGATCAGCATCGTCGTCCTTGTCGCTGTCGGGTCGGCCTTGAGCTCGCAACTCCTCGTTCGACGCGAAACGATCAAAGGTCGAACACGATCATGATCGCTCGCACGATCCGATCGGCGTCGGATGCCGGGCTGGTCGGGCCGAGAGACCCCGGCATCTCCTCGAACTCGGCCCGCGCACCTGACATGGCCAACATGCCTTGACCGCCGCTGCCTACGGACTGTGGCACTTTGTGATCGGGGCCACGGTCAGCCAGGTCATGGCGCGGCAAGGACGAGCCGACCATCCGCGACGCCGCTGACAAATCCTGAGGGCGCAGCGCCACGCGTATCCGACGCTGGCCGCGCACGGGCATCCCAGCGCCAACGACTGGGACGACGCGTTCCACCGCGGCCTGGGCTACCTGATCGACGGAATCCGCGCGAACACTGTCAGGGCCGCGTAGCCAGATTCACCCCCTGCCCCCTTGGAGCAGGCCGCCGCTCCGAACTGACAACCCTGCTCGCCGACGAAGTCGCCGCCCCCGAGATCCGCACTGCCCGACGCTGTCGCGATCGATACTGGCCAGCACTCACCCCAGCCTGCGGCCCGCTTCTGCCGAATTCCGGTGGCACCCCATCGAAGAGTTCGCCGTATGCCCCGCGGCCGCACCTCGAGCCCGTCGCGCTGACATGTTCAGGCGATCTGCCATCTACTGACACCCGTGATCTGCCTGCTGACCTGTGGTTTTGCCAGCTCGTGTCGCGCTCACTCGCGACATTGTCACCATGCTGACCGGGCCACCGCCCGGCGTGGTCCCCGGCCTGCTCGCCGACATCCACACGGACCAGGCCGTGACGCGCTCCCGGCCTTCGCCGACACACCGGCGGTCGGCGTGGCTCAGCTTCTCGGTGGCGTCTTCTCGACCGAACCCCGGTAGCGGTCATGATCAGAGGCAGGTGACCACGTGTCGGTTCGAGGGCCGGCGTCGGACGTCGTGAAGTAGGCGGCCGTCTCCGCGTCCGTCGGGTAGTACGACTCGATCGCGACCTCGTCCAGCGTGATGTCCATCGGGGTGCCGAACGTGGTCGTGGTCGAGAACAGCCGCAGTTCTCGTCCCTCGAAGTTGAAGATCATCGGGATCACGACCTCGGACTCGACCGGGTGGCTCGCGTCCTCCGAACCGGGTGCCAGCAGCTCCTCGTAGAGCGCGGTCAGCTCGGGGTCGGGAGCCGCGGCGAGCTGACGCGCGATCCGGGTTCGGAGCAGCGAACGCACCTCGGCCAGATTGACGATGTGGAGGGCGAGCCCGCGCGGATCCAGCCCCAGGCGCACCATGTTGATCGGCGGCCGCAGCAGGTCCGGGGCGACATGTGCGAGGAAAGGGTCGATGGCGCGATTGGTCATCACGATGTTCCATCGGCGATCAATGACCAGCGCCGGGTACGGCTCGTGCGCGCGCAACACCCTCGCGATCGCCTCCCAGGCCGCCGGCAGCGCGTCTGCGTCGAGCGGCCGCTCGGCGTAACGGGGCGCGAAACCGGCGGCGAGCAACATCCGGTTGCGCTCACGCAACGGCACGTCGAGCTGAGCGGCGAGCCGAAGAACCATCTCGGCGCTCGGGGTGGACTTGCCGGTCTCCACCAGGCTGACGTGACGCGCCGAAACGTCGGCGGCGATCGCCAGATCGAGCTGGCTGAGCCGCCGGCGGTGCCGCCACTGCCGCAACATCTCCCCGACCGCGTACATGGCCGCCGATGCTAACTTCTCCGGGAGCCGGACGCCATGACATGCGATTTCATCGACAACCGTCGTGACGGCGGAAACACTGCTCCCCGTGACTACGCAGAACACGACCACAGACAACAAGAGCATCGTCCAGCAGGCGCTGACGGCACTGGTCGCGACGGGCGACGTCGACGCGCTCGCGCCGTTGCTGCGCGACGACTTCGTCCATCACCGGCCGGACTCGACCACCTCGACCAAGACGCAATGGCTCGACGATGTGCAGACCGCGCTCGTCCCGCTCGCCGACATGCAGGTCGAGATCCAGCATCTGCTGGCCGACGGCGACCACGTCGTGATGCACTCGCGGCGCTGGCTTCCCGGCGGCGAGCCGGCGATCGCGGTCGTCGACATCTGGCGGCTCGACGGCGGGCTGATCGCCGAGGGGTGGGAGATCATCGAGCCGTTGGCCCAGGTGGGCGCCAACATGGTGTGGTGGGAACCCGCCGATCACTGACCTGGCCCCGACCCGAAGGCCACGGTCCTGAACACCGGGGGCATCGAGGACGGCTCGATGCCCCCGACACCCGTCCCTGTCGCCTGCTCCCGGGTCCACTCCGAACTGGCGAAGGCCGGCTCAGCCGGCTCCTGCTGCGTCGTTCCCCGACGCCACGCCTGTGCTCGGCACGGGAGCCGGTGACCGCTCACGCAGCAAGGCCCCCGGCCACGGATCACGGACGAGCGTAGCCCCCGAGCCTGGTATGAGCAGACATGCGCCCCGCCATGGCCGCCCTCGCAGGGACACTCGGCGCGACCTCCCAGTACGGCACACGCACCCACCCGCCTGCGTCTCGGCAGGCAGGTGGGCGCAGACGTTCGCCGCCCTGGAGGCGGGCCGCCCGCAGCCTGACCCCAGCATCCTTGTGGCCCGCCCTTCGCCACCTACGGGCGGGCTCGAACGGAATGTCACGCGAAGCCACCTGACCCCGGCTTGCCAACGCGACTTTTCGTTCGCATGCTCGTCAACCCCCGGAGCGGCGGCCGGCGCCTCGGGTAGGCCGTGCGGCCAATCAACGCCACCCGAACCCCCAGAAACCATCATCAATCAGCTGAAAGCCAAGGTCCTTCATCCGGCGCGTGGCTCGGTGCCGATCCGGGCCAGCTGGGGACCACTTTCGGGGACGAGTGTGATTCAGCTGAGATCTGCCACTGCGACGATCCGTGCATGATCAGGCGACGATTGGCGGCGGCGGTGGTTGTCCTGACGGCCGCATCCACGGTGACCGCAGGATCCCCCGTACAAGCCGATGTTGTGATGGATCCGGCCGACGCCATCCAGCGCCAGCTTGTCCCGGGCCATGGGGTAAAGGTCGTCAGGCGTTCCCGGATGTCCATGCGCGACGACGATTGGACTGCCGTCAAGCCGGTGCGCGGCGTCGTGGAGTTCGGCAAGGGCACGATCGTGGCCACAGATATGAGAAACCCCAACCTGGCCCGCTACGGTACCCGCAACATCTGCATCGGCAAGCGCGGCTACGAGTCGTACGTCAAGCCCGACCCTGATGACCCAATGCCGCCGGGCAAGACCTGGGTGACCTACGAATGGCCGTGCCAGCTTGTTCTGAAGTCCGGCTTCTATCTCAGCCTCAGCGACCCGGTGACGCTCAGAGCCGTGCTGGCCACCACCACTCGCAGGCGGCCCGCCGGGATCTACGACGGGGTGCGCACCACCCTCCACGAGGGTGTCATCACCTTCGCGCAGCTCTACAAGGCGAACCCGGACATGCGCATCGGCTACCACCGCAGGCGGCCCATCGGCAATGAGTACGCCGGCTGGAAGGTGTCCTGGCGGCTGTGGATCGGCGGCGACCAGCTCGTCCGCAGAGCGTGGAGCACGTGGCGCGACCCGAACGACGGCCCCGGCAGGTCTGCGAGCGGCCCACCCTACGACGTTTACGCGGAGGACCTTCGGCTGTCGGACTGGGGGAAGAAGGTGCACATCAAACCGCCGCCCGCTGAGGAGACGGTGGCGTCGGAGGAGTGGCACCAGTAACCCGGACGATGTACGGACTCGGCTGGCGGATTCCCCGCGACATGCTCGTCCCGCCGCAGGCGCGCCTACCCGAGCAGCAGCGGGAAGGAGGCCGAGCTGCGTGGGCTGGGAGGGGGCGGGCGCGGGTGGGGCAGGCCTCAATGAGCGTCGGGGGAGGCATGCAGGTGAGTGTGCTTGGGCGCGCTCCCCCTTGTGGTCGAGGGTGGTGAGGATCTCGACGGGGCCCTCGCGAACGGCGATCACGCGCGGGGCGCGTCGCGACGCTATATATGCGGACTCGATGTTCTGCCGTCGGCTTTGGATCGCCTTGGTAGCACCGCGATCTCAGTCGTGACAAGGTCGTCGCATGCTGCAGAACAGCCGTGTCGCTACCCGGCTCCCTGCCCAGGACCTTGAGCGGGCGAGGGCGTTCTACGCCGAGAAGCTCGGCCTCGAACCAGTCGAGGAGCGACCCGGCGGTCTGCTGTACGAATGCGGCGGCGGGCGGTTCTCGCTTTTCGAGTCGACGGGCGCGGCCTCGGGCGACCATACCCAGATGGCCTGGGAGGTCGACGACATCGATACCGTCGTCGAGCGGCTGCGCAATCACGGCGTGGTGTTGGAGGAGGTCGACGTCCCCGGCCTCCGGACGGTTGGCGGTATCGCCTACGTCGAGGGGAATTACCCGTCAGCCGGCGTCGGCGAGCGGGCCGCGTGGTTCCGGGACAGCGAGGGAAACCTCCTCGGCATCGGCCAACCCGTGCGATGAGGGCCGGCTTCCTCAGGGTCCTCCTGGTCATGCCCGGCCTCCGCTGAGGGGGTGCCGCCGGCAGGGGCATGATCCTTCTTCAGGACTCGACGTCCAGGACGGCCGCGAGTGCTCACCCGCCAGTGGCTGTTCAGGCCGGAGTCTGCCGGATGGCCGACTCACAAAGGTCCTCAGGGGGCGCGGGCGCAGGTCGCACTGGGGAGCCACGTCGCTCTTGGCTTTCTCCCAGGCCATCAGATGGTGGCCGACCAGGAACTACGGTCAGGCACAAGTGATCCCCAAGTCGGCGTGCCGACGCTGCTGCCATGCACGTCAGAAAGATCGTACGGTCGGCGGCGTTGCTCGCCCTGACCGCGGCGCTCGTGTTCCCCGCCGGTCCCGCACATGCCGTGGCCGCGCGGAACACCGACTTCAACGGCGACGGCTATAACGACGTGGCCCTCACCTTCGCGTACCGGAGCTTGGGCGGGATCGCCGTGCTCTACGGCGGGCCCAACGGGACCAGTGGCCACCACCTCATCCGACCCCCGGCCGGATGCACCACGGTGGACAGGTGGGGCTATACCGTCCCGTGCCAGTCTTGGGGGCTGACCATGGCTGCCGCCGACGCCAACGGCGACGGCAGGAACGACCTGTACTTCTCCGGGTTGAGCGAGGCGCAGGCCATGTCCTGGCAGTCCGGAGGGTTCGGGACGGTCGAGCGGCACGTGTCCACTGTCATGTACAACGGCAGGATGGAGGTCGGCCAGTTCGGCGGCCAGTTCGCCAACGACGTGGTCATGGCGGACACCGTCGTCCGCGGCGTCACCCCGCCGTGGACGGGTATCAGCGGCTGGTACGACGGCCAGGGGCAGTACAAGTCTTTCCCCTTGCCCGACACGGACGTCCGGGTCACCCGCAATGAGCCGAGGCACACTGCCTCCGGCAACGTGGACGGCGGCTATGACGGGGAGATCGCGATCGTTCAGGCCAGGTCGATGCGCGAGCCCTCGACCGGTGAGCAATGGGTGGAGCACCACCTGGTGCTCGCCGACGACCTGGAGGAGAGCCCCGTCCGGATCATCGAGCTCGGCTCTCCGGCGACCTGCACCGCCTCGCCGCATCCCGCTCTTCGCGTTTGCCCGGAGTCGGACTCACAGGTCGTGACCGGCGACGTCAACGGAGACAAGTACGACGACGTCATCATGCTCACGCCCAGCAAGCGCACCCTGCACGTTTTCTACGGCTCATCCTCCGGTCCGAGCACCCTTCCCGGCTTCACGGCGAGGGACGTGGACTGGGCGGGCGGCGTGCTGTGGCGCGGAGTGACCACCGGGGACGTCAACGGCGACGGCGCCGAAGACATTGTTCTCGGCAGGCCCGACGTCGGCGGCTCCACCGCTCCCGCAGGAGGCGCGGTCGTGCTGATACCCGGGTCCCGCAACGGCCCGGCGATCGCGGGCGGGCAGGTCATCACGCAGGACGGCGTCCGGCCTCTGTCCGGATCGGCTCCCACGCCGCTGCCCGATCCGATCAGTGAGCAGTCCGTTCGCAGCGACGCCTTCGGCTCCGCCGTCTCGGTCCTGGACGTTACCGGCGACGGCAAGGCTGAGCTCATCACCAGCGCGCCGGGTAAGAACGCGTGGCAGGGCATGCTGGCCATCGTACGCGGCACCCCATCGGGGCTTTCCGCTACCGAGGCGCAGGTGATCCACCCATCGCAGATCGGGATCGACGTCGAAACCCCGGAGATGGGTCTGCATCTGCTGCGGTGAAGCCCAAGGCAGCGCTCGACGAGAGCCGGTTCGTGAGCTATGACGTGGTGCAGTGCCGCCGCCAGGGCCTGCGCCGCCTGATCGTCTGGCGGTAGCGCTTGACCAGCTCGGCCCGCCACCGCGCGGCCGCGTCATCGTCCGTGGTGGGTACGAAGGCCGCGTCCGTCTCCACCACCGCAGCCGCAACGACCATAGCCACCGCACATGCCACGACCAGCCCAAGGGTCCAGGCGTTGAACCAGCCAAACGCTAAAGACAGGACCGCCGTCAGCTCGCCTACCACGAATGTCACGCAGAGCCACTCGAATGCCAGGTGCAACCTACGGACTGACTGGCTCAGCTGGCGCGACCACTCGCCTGCCGAGCGAGGGTCCACAGGTGACTGGACTCGGCGGAAACTTATGTCGTAGTACGTCGCCGCGTCCGCTGATTTCTTCTGCCGCAAGAAGCCAATCTCTACCGACAGGGCGATCAAGATAGTCGGCAACCCCTACGCGGCGGTAGCGTAGAACGCTTCTGTGGCCATACCGGGTAATCGTGATGACGTTGAAGTGTGTTCCGTTGCGCGACGGGCCCGAATCCACGCGAGGTCGGGGGCGGCGGCAGCAGCGTCATGGTCAGCACCCAGTCCCACCGGACACCCGGCAGGCCAGCCCCGATTGCAGCCGTCCGGGTACGGCCAGCGGGGTAACCGACCCGGCCGTACCCCGATTCACCGTCACTTGGCGGCCGAGTGGCGGTGACCCCCCATCGCCGAACGAACCACCTGTCTGACCCACTCCCGCTGGATCGCCAATCCACCGCACCCCATCTATCCCCACGCCGAACTCTGAAAGCCAGAAGCAGTTCATCGTCGCGTCTCTGCCCGAACTCCTCAGCGCCGCCCGCCGCCACCAACGGCTTGCGCGCCTACACCGCCCCTCTGCCACCGGCGCGGCCTCCACGATGCTCACGAAAGCGTCACCCAAGCTCCTCTCCTGGATGACGAGCTCACAGAGCGGTGGGAACAGCGCACCAAGCAGCTCAGCCTGCACCTCGCCGAGCCGACCTTGACCCACGTGATCCGCTACCCGGAGACAGTCATCTGCATGTCGATCCTGCTCTCCCCTTAGACGACGTCTCATTTGGTGAGTCGGCGGTAGCAGATGAGGGCTGCGGCGATCGCGACGAAGGA
>NZ_JBHUFV010000101.1:0-1236 GCF_042681425.1 Nonomuraea mangrovi
CCTCGACCTCCTCCGCCGACGAGTCCTGATCATCTGAAACGCAACAAGATCAGCGCCAGAGCCCGGTTTCTCGACGCTCAACAGCGCGGGGATGCCGGTCGACGGTTGAAGCGGGCCTGTTCAGTGGCTCGGCAGTTCGGCGCCTCGCCCTTTTCAGCGCCGCGCCTCTTCAGAGGCCCGGCTGTTCGGCGACGCAGCCGGTCAGCGGCCCGGCCACTCGGAGATGAGAAGCCGCACGAGATGCCCATGCGTGGCGTAGCCGGGAGGATCACCCGGCATCACCCCCGTCACGCACTCGAAGGTGCCGGGTCCGCTCTGCCGTACGAAGAACGATGGCTCGGCGATCACCGACAGCAGCCTGATGGCCGCCCTGTGCACGTCGATGCCCTCAAGCGACTCGTCAGGACGAGCCGCCACCTCGTAGACGCCGTCCTCGGTCAGCCGCTCGGCCACCACCTGCCAGCCGGGGGCGGCCCGCAGGTGGGGGAGAAGGTGCGCGTCGGGGTCCTCGGTCACCCACCCGTCCCGCGCCATCACCGCCGCCAGGTCCTCCACCGCGGGCCGCATCGCCGAACCGTCGCTGACACCGGTGAACCGATCGTCATTGTCCCATCGCCGCTGCTCCATGTCGGCGATTCTCGCAACGCGGCACCGCCGTCCCAAGCCCCCGCGCCAGCCGTTCGTCCCCAAGCCTCCGCGTCACCCGTTCGTCCCCAAGCCCCCGCGTCTCCGTTCTCGCGGCAACCCTCCCGCGTCACCCGTTCTGGCGGCGGCATCGCGCATCCGCCTCGCTATCCGGGCCCGCCACCGGCCCTCGCGGGTGACCAACCTCGACACTCTGCGGCTCACAGGGGAGTCCCCGCACGGTCAGCGCTCCCGCTTGCGGCACGCCGGATGCACCCGCCCGCAGCCGCCCGACGTGCAAGGCTCCGCCCCTCCCCGGAACGTGGCCGGTTCCTGGAATCTCGTTCGCCGTTGGGCGATCGATACCCGGACTCTCTTCGGTACTGCGGGGCGATCGATGCCTGGGCTCTCTTCGGTACTGCGGGGCGATCGATGCCTGGGCTCTCTTCGGTACTGCGGGGCGATCGATGCCTGGGCTCTCTTCGGTACTGCGGGGCGACCGATGCCTGGGCGCCTCTCGGTACTACAGGGCGATCGACTCCCCTCGGTGCGGTTGCGTCCACGGAAGTGGTGTACGAGTTTGACCTGCTCACAAGCGTGGCAGCCGTGAAT
>NZ_JBHUFV010000102.1:0-3208 GCF_042681425.1 Nonomuraea mangrovi
TCATTCACGGCTGCCACGCTTGTGAGCAGGTCAAACTCGTACACCACTTCCGTGGACGCAACCTGCGACGAAGTCCGCGAAGAGGAGATCTGGTTCCAACAGCCTTCGCCTTTCCTGGTTCCTTCACCTCCCAGAAGGACTCGAGGCGCAAAGTGTTGCATGAGGCGTCGCGTGCCCCCGGCCCTGTGAAGAGGAGCCGCTGGATCGCAGCTGCACGGCTACGACGCGATCCGATCACCGACCCGAAGCGAATCGATGACCAGAACATACGCTGGCGAGATCGGCTCAGCGGGGTTCTCCACGAGTACTCACATGCCGCTTGACCTGCGTGGACGGAGTTTTCGGCAGGCGCAGAGTCGAAGCTCACGGTTGTGCCTGCTCGGTGTCCACGCCTCTTGGACCGGCCACACCGCGCTCAAAGAGCTCGGCGTGACCTACTTCGCGCTCTACCTGATGCACGATCGCAACGGGTCCCGCCTTCAAGGTCTACGGCCCAATGTGCTCGGCCCCTGCTACTCAGCCGGCTTGGCCTCGTCAGTTGACCCGGCCTGCCCGCCGCAGAACGCCGCCTTGACGAGCCTGTCCAGTGCCTTCGGGAACTCCTTTGCCACGTCGACTGCGGCGTCTCCGCTGGTCAGCGAGGCGGTCAGGGTCCTGCTGCCGTCGGGCGAGCTGTACATCAGCGCCCCGTAGCCCCCTGGAGGGCTGCCGTTGTGGTTGAAGATGATGCCGGCGCAGTTCGGGCCCGTGTCCTGCACGTATGTCCCGAGGCCGTAGCGGCCGAAGAGGCCGGCACTCTTCGGGTGCGGCTTGCGCATCTCGGCCAGTAGCCGAGCCGGCAGGAGCTTGCCGCCGTTCAGCGCGGAGAAGAACGTATGGAGATCCTGGGTGGTCGAGATCATGTCACCGGCACCGGCCACCAGGGAGAGGTTCTGGCGGGAGACGTCGACCACCTTCCACTGGCCGGTGTCCTGGTAGCGGAAGTAGCCGTGGGCGTGCGGCCCGGGGAGTTGCGTCCGGTTGCCCGGCACCACGGTGCCCTTCAGCCCGAGCGGCCGAAGGATGCGTTGCTGCAGTTCTACGTCGAACGAGCGGCCGGTGACCTTCTCGATCAGCAGCAAGGCCAGCGTGTAGTTGGTGTTGGCGTAGCTCCAGCCCGTCCCCGGCTCGAACCGCGCCGGCTTGGACAACGCAAACCGCACCAGCTCCTCCGGCCGGTAAGAGCGGAACCGGTTATCCAGCCACTCCTTGCCCACCGCGGGGAGTCCCGGCACCCACGTCCCGTCGGGTTCGAGGTCGCCGGTGTAGTTGAACAACCCGCTGGTGTGCTGCAGCAGCATCCGCACCGTGATCCGCTGGTCCAGCCCGAGCTTGGGCAGGAAGCCGGCCACCGGGTCGTCCAGCTCGATCTTGCCCTCGGCCACCAGTTGCAACACCAAGGTCGCGACGAAGGTCTTGGTGACGCTGCCCACCCAGAACCGCCCGTTCGTCGGCGGCTTCGCGCTCGCGCCCAGCTTGCGCACACCGGCGCTGCCGACCCACTCGCCCCGCTCATCGTGCACGCGCAGCTGCACCCCGAGGAAACCGGCATCGACGAACGCCTGGATGGCCTTCTGCAGCTCCGGGCGATCCTGCCCGGCGGCGGCCTTCGACACGGCCGCGCTTCTGTTCGCGGCGGCCACACCCGCCGCAGGTGTGGCCGCCGCGGCCAGCAGCGCGGCCGCCAGCGCCGTGACCGCCACTCGCCGGGAGACCCGCGGCCTTCGGACCCTGTTGCTCTTGACGGTATGGAGAGATTGACCCATGACCATTCCTCGCTTCGCGATAGTACGTGTCTTGCGCAGCTCGAAAGCTACGTTGCATTCAGAGCCGAGTCAATCCGAAGAAGAACGTTTGCCCAGGTGAGAGGCGATAAAATGATGCAATGACGCTGAGCTCGAAAGCAACACCATGTTGCAATGAATGGCGACTAAGGCAACACTGACGGCATGCCAGGAGGACGATTGACCCAGCAGGACCGCCAGCGCATCGCGGCCGGACTCGCCGACGGACTCTCCTACCGCGAGATCGCCAGGCGGCTCGACCGGCCGACCTCGACGATCACCCGGGAGATCGCCCGCAACGGCGGTCCCGCCGGCTACCTGCCCCAGCAGGCGCACCAAGCGACGATCCAGCGGGCCCGGCGCGGCACGCCGGCACCCCCACACGCGTCCACCCCGCCGGTCGCCGCGATGGAACTGGAGATCATCGAGATGGCGGTCAGAGCGGGGATGCCGAGGACGGCCGCGCGCGTGCACCACGACCTGGCGCTGTCCGAGGACGGCCAGCGCACCGCGGCCGAGCTGGCCCGCAGGCTGAAGGTCAGCCCCGCCTCCGTCTCCGTGGCCGTGAACTACCTGGTCCGGCAGGGATTCGTCCGGCGCGAGCGCGATCCGCGGCGCCAGCGCGACATCTACGTGATCGACGACGACGCCTGGTACCACGCGATCATGATCAGCGAGCGGCAGACGCTCCAGACGGCGCGGGCCACGATGGCGGTGGCCGAGACGTACGGGCTCGACAGCCCCGTGGGGCAACGGCTTGCCAAGACAACCGCGTACCTGGAACGCGTCAGCCTGGACATCATGGAGTCAGCCGACCGCTGGCGCCACCTCCTGACGTGACGAGTCTCAACCGAACCACCTGGCGAGCTGGCTGACCAGTTCCTGCTGATCGTCACCGACCCGCCCCACCGGGCCATCTACGGCCAGCGGTCAGTGAAGGCCATCAGCGCGCTCTTCCCGGCGCCGTGCCTGGCCCGGCTGGCAGACGGTGATCTTCAACGTCATGTACTGGCCATTGGCAGCCTGGAGCCCCCTGCTCGCTCTGGTGGCCGCGCACTACTACCGCCGCCGCACTGCCTCACCCCGCCCGTGGCAACATGGCAGCCCGGGCCAGGCCGTCAGAGATCACAGCGGTTGAGAGTACAGGGCGGCACCGCTTTGATGATCTTGCGTTGGTTGACGGTGTACGGCCCCCGTCATCGGCGGCATCCTGGCCTTCGCGCTCATCCGCAGCAAGGACTTCGTGCTGCCCCCGGCCCCGGAGGCCAGAGGCAACCGCAGGGGCGCCAACACCTCTGCGGCGCGGCCCTCACTCCGTCCACGACCCGTCGTAGTTGCGTACCTCGGGCAGGCCGAGCAGCTCGTGCAGGACGAACCAGGTGTGC
>NZ_JBHUFV010000103.1:0-2944 GCF_042681425.1 Nonomuraea mangrovi
CCCGAGCCGGACAGCGTCGTGACGAGCGTGACCGCGAGGATGGACGACAGGCGTCGCGGTACGGCGTTCATGAGGTGTCTCCTGACAATGGTTGGTCCTGAATCCGGCGAGCGCCTGACACAGGGGCGATGGAGGCCGCTTCGAGGAGCGGGTGAAGGGATGGGGGAGCTCACGCGTGGCAGGGAGCGGGCTCCTCCTTGGGTGCCCCTCGAGCCGGTGGGGGCCTTCTCATGCGGAGACTGGGGCGACTCTGGACTTCATGAACCGGTCACCCGCGACGACCACCACGGTGACGAGGAGGAACGCGATGAAGGCGGCGCTGGTCCGCACGACATGGAACATCTCCCACCGCTGCAGGATCGCCGCGTGCTCGGCAGGGACGGGGCCGACGGCCCACTGTTTGATCAGTCCGTTGATGGGGACATTGCCGAACCTGGTGACCAGGAACGAGGTCAAGGCCAGCACCGCCGCGCCTGCGGACAGGAGCCGCGAGACCTGGCGTGAAACGGCGGCGAGCAGGAGTGAGGCGAGGATTGCCAGCGCCATCGTCGTCTGCATGACGACCCCGTTGACCTGCATCAGCGCCGTATGGAACGTGAAGCGCACGTCGAGGGGCACGGTCCTGAACGCATAGACGACGTTAACGGCCCCGTAGCCGAACGCCCCCGCGAGCAAGCCCGTGGACAGCAGCGCGAACGCTTGGACTGGTCGTATCAGCACGATGCGATCTCCTGTACGGATCGTCTAGAGGAACGTGAGGAAGGAGGAGAGGCGCGTCGCCGCGGTCATCTCCTGAGAGGCGTTCGCTGCAGAATCATTACCGCTGTGACGATCGATGATCGTCCTTGGCGGGGCGTCCCGCGGGCGCTTGCGCCAAGGTGTCCTGGTCGGGCAGGAGCTGGCGAACGAGTGCGTCGGCGGCCCAGCTCTGCCATGACTCCTCGCTCCAGCCCCGCTCGCGGACAAGTAGGTGATAGGCCTCGGGCGCGAGAATCGCGAGCAAGATGTCGGCGGCTCGCAGTGCCTCCATCCCGTTGCGAAGCGTGGTCTTCGCCGCCAGGGCGCCGGCGAAGGTCGCCATGACGGCGTGCCGCTGGCCGATGTTGGTCTGCCAGAGCTCGGCTATCTCGGGGTCCACGGCGGCGGCCGAGCGGACCACCTCGAGGACCGGGCTGACCCGGGCGTGGATTCTCGCGGTCGCGGTGACGAGGAGTTGGATCTGCTCGACCGGCGGCGCGGCCATGGCCTCGGCGACCCAGGGCCGATCCAGGGTGGCCAAGGGGGCGCTGTCGCCTGCGATCTCCACGTCCAGGAGCTCTTTGAGGATGGCCCGCTTGGTGGCGAAGGTGAAGTACAGCGTCTGTACGGCGACGCCTGCCTCGGTGGCGATGGCCTGCATGGTGGTCGCCGCATAGCCTTGCCCGACGAACAGTACCCGGGCGGCGGCGAGCATGCCCGTGTTGCGGCGGCCTTGGCTGCACGCACCCCGGCTCCCGACCGTCTCGACGTCGCCATCCGATCTCCCTCCATCGGCGAATTCAGCTGGAGTTTCACTCCAGCGAACCCGATGCCATGACTGTGCCGCAGCCTATGGGCTGTCCGGGTGTCCACCCGGACAGCCCGCATGGCGAGTGCCGGGTTCAGACGGCAGCGGGGGAGAGGGCGGCGACGACCGGTAGTTCGAGGTCCACGTCGAGTGCTTCGTTGATGTAGTTCGCGAAGATGTTGTAGGCGACGTTGGCGATGACCTCGACGATTTCCTCGTCGGTGAGGCCTGCCTCGCGGGCCGCGGTGAACTGGTTGTCCCCGACCTGGCCGTTGTTGTTCGTGATCGCAACCGCGAGATCCAGTACGGCGGCCGCCTTGGGGTCGGCGCTACGGCCGAGGCGTGCGGCGGTGATCTCCTCCTCGTCGAGCTTGATCACGTTGCGGGCGACGTAGGTGTGCGCCGACAGGCAGAAGGCGCACCCGTTGATCTCTGCCACGGCCAGTGCGATGCGCTCTCGAAGCGCGGCTGGGAGCGCGCCCTCCTTCAGCGCGTCGAGGAGCCCCAGGAAACCCTTGAGCGCGGCGGGGCTGTTGGCCATCGCCTTGGTCGTGTTCGGGATGACGCCCATCGCCCTTTTGGTGGCGGTGAGCAGTTCTGCTGCCGGGGTTCCGGCGGTGGCCGGGTCGATGAGGGGAACGCGGGTCATGTGGTCTCCTTGGCAACTAAGCTTTGACTAAAGCGTCACTCTAGTCAGAGTATTGCTGTAGTGCTTCTCTAGTCAAAAAGAGGGTGTTGCGCTGGGATGCCGGCGAGCGGCGTTGCTGCCCATCGCCGCTAGGGAACGGGGTTGTATTCCTCGACGTCACGGGGCCGCACCGCGGCGAGCCGGGACGGGCTGGATGGCCGATGCCAACCTGCTGGCGTTCGGCGGATGCATGCTGGCGGGTGGCCGTACGGCGGACGTGATGGCCTACGCCGGGTCTTTGGCGTCGAGCCGGCCATCTTCACCATCGCCCCAGGCGTGCCTCGATCACGCCCTCCGCGTGGGGGCTTGTACTCGCGCGCGCCATCCAGGCATCGGGTTGCCGTGGTGGTGCCCGCGCAGTGGCTATGGCTCGGACAGGAGCACGCGTGACCGGGCAGCCAGTCCCGGAGTCCTCCCCGCGCTACTCACCCAGGAGTGGCCGACGCCAGTCGGGCCCCCTGGGACGACGACCCGAGGCTGACGGACCAGTGGCGACACCGGCACCGCGCTCGGGTCGACCGCACACTGTCACGGGCACCCGATCCTGCAATGAGGTTTCGGCGGGGTCGGCCTCTCCATATTCGCGGCCCCGCACGGGCCGATACACTCCACCGGGACATCCCCGCCGAGTACTAAGACCGTGTCTTGATTGGTGATCGCTCGTTAGATCGATCATGGAAGCATTCCTGGATCGGCTGGTTCCCGACGAG
>NZ_JBHUFV010000104.1:0-55422 GCF_042681425.1 Nonomuraea mangrovi
AGCGCACTGACTCCACCCATGTGATCTCCGCGGTGCGTGATGTGAACCGGGTGGAGTTGGCCGGGGAATGCGTGCGGGCCGCGTTGGAGGCGCTGGCGGTGGCCGCACCCAGCTGGGTGCGACAGGTGCTGGAGGTGCCCGGCTGGGCCGACCGCTACGGGCTGCGGGTCGATTCCTGGCGGATGCCCACCTCCAAGACCAAGCAGGAAGAGCTGGCGCGGGTCTACGGGGCGGACGGTTATGCGCTGGTCGAGGCCGTCTACGCGCCGTTCTCCCCGGCCTGGCTGCGCCACCTGCCGGCCGTCGATGTGCTGCGCATCATGCTGATCCAACACTATGTCCGCACCACCGACCGGCGGGGACGGCAGGTGATCAAACGGCGGCAGGACCTCGCATCGGGCGGCGAGGGACTGCCGCCGGGCAGATACCGGCTGGCCTCGCCCTACGATCTCGATGCCCGCTGGGCGGCCAAGGGCAGCGAGCTGCTGTGGAACGGCTACAAGGTGCACATCAGCGAAACCTGCCACCGCAGCCCCGACACCCAAGACATCCTCGCCGACCCCGGCACCGCCCCCGGCACGAGGCCGCCGAACCTGATCACGAACGTGGCCACCACCGACGCCACCGTGCCCGACACGGCGATGACCGCCACCATCCATCAGCACCTGGCCCGGCGCGGCCTGCTGCCCGCCGAGCACTACCTGGATGCCGGCTACTCCTCAGCCGAGCTCATCGTCGCCGCCCGCGAGCAGCACCAGATCAACCTGATCACCCCGTTGCGGGCCGACAACTCCGTCCAAGCCCGCACCTGCAACGGCTACGACCGCGCCGCCTTCACCATCGACTGGGACAACCGGCAGGTCACCTGCCCGCAAGGACAGACCAGTACCTCCTGGACACCCTGCCGGCAGAAGAACCGCCCGATGATCGTGGCCGCCTTCCCACTCAACACCTGCCGCCCCTGCCCGGTGCGGACCCTATGCACCAGCGCCCAGCACAGCGGCCGCCACCTCACCCTGCACCCACGAGCGATCCAGGAAACCCTCGACGCGGCCCGCGCCGAACAGACCACCCTCACCTGGCGCGACCAATACGCCCTCCGGTGCGGTATCGAGGCCACCATCCACCAAGCCGTCACGGTCACCGGCCTGCGCCGTGCCCGCTACCGCGGCATCAAGAAAGTCCACCTCGAACACATCGTCTCCGCTATCGCCATCAACCTGATCCGGCTGAACTCCTGGTGGAACGGCCACCCCCTGGCCCGGAAACGCACCAGCCGCCTGGCCCAACTCGAACCAGCCTTGGCCGCATGAAATGAGTTAACCAGCAGAGTCGTACAGGGTCGCCACCACGACCGGCGGCATGGGCGTGCGACGCCAGTGGCGGCGCCATCGGGCGCGGCGTCCTCGAACTGGTCCGGCCGGGTGGCCGGTTCATCGCCTTCGCCGCCGGCAGCGGCACGATGACCCGGATCCCCGAGGAGGAGGCGGCCGCACGGGGCGTCGGCCTTCCCCCACCGGCCGCCATGCACGAGATGTCCGTGCAGGCACTGGCCGACAGCGCGGCCGGGCGTCTGCGACCGGCCATCGGATAGACGTTCCCGCTGGAACGCGCCGCTGACGCGCATGCCGCGATCGGCGCGCGGCGGACCCTCGGCAAGACCTTGCTGATCCCCTGACCGCGACTGGGCGCACAGCCGCCACGCGACAAGGCTGAACGCGCCGCTCCGGCACCGCGGGTGGGCGGAAATCGGCGGCCGGACGGTCTGGGAAATGAGCAGTGCTTCGTAGTCGGCTATCGGCAGCACACCAGACGACTGAGGAGCTGCACACGATGGAAACCGAGACGAAGACCCTCAGCCCGACCGAGCGGATCAACCGCCGGACCGTCACCGAGATCTACTCGGCGCTGGCCACGGGCGACATGCAGGGGTTCATGGAGCGCCTGGCGCCGGACGTCACGTGGACGGTGGCGGCCGGCGGCGCGACCGGCGGCACCTACCACGGCCCCCAGGAGGTCCTCGAAAAGGCGATGGCGCCGATCGCCGTCGACTGGTCCGACTTCACGATCATCACGTTCGAGCTCACCCCCGTGGGCGACAAGCTCTTCGTCCAGGGCGAGTACCGCGGCGTGAATCGCACGACCGGTAAGGAAGGAGTGGCCAGGTTCGTCCATGTCTGGCACCTCCTGGACGGGATCGCGCAGCGGTTCGAGACCGTCTTCGACACCCACACCATCTGGCGAGCCACGCAGTAGCCCATGTCCCCACAAGACAACCAAAGGACACGCAGGGTGTCTTCCCCTCCGTCCGCCGAGCCCGCTCAACAGAGCGATGCCTACGACTACATGATCGTGGGAGCCGGATCGGCCGGATGCGTGCTGGCCTACCGGCTCAGTGCCGATCCGTCCTGCCGGGTGCTGCTGATCGAGTCAGGCGCGCGGCCAGGCTGACGCCATCTACATCAACACCTACAAGGAGTCGGTCGGCTACGACATGTGCGCGAGCAAGGACTAGCGCATGATCCAACCGCTGCTCACCAACGGCCGCATCGATCCGGCGGCCGCCCGCCCGAATCTCCGGGGCGTCATCCGCTTGGGCGGCACGATCTCGCGACGGCTGGCCAAGGAGGCCGGCCGACGCTTACGCCGCGTCCCGCCTGGCACGGATCGGTCGAGACGTGCCAGGCAGCGATGGCGTGAGCTGAACCTCTATCCCGCGTGCGAGTGCGGCACCCCGGTGCCGCACAGCTCGCGGTGCCACAGGTGGGCGCAGACGCGCTCGATGGCCGGTTCCGGCAGATCGCGCAGCGCCTGGGCGGGATCCCGCTCGCCGCAGCCAGCCGAACAGCGCCCCGGCGTCCTCCGGAAGGGCCGCGCGCAGCAGGTCCTCTGTGGTCGTGTAGGCGTGCGCGCAGATCTCAAGGGCGTGCCGGTGGGCAGCCGAGGGCACCTCGCCCATCAGTTGGCCCAGCAGGGTCGCCACCATCCTGGTTGCGCGTCCAGCGCCTGCTCGCTCCGCCGTCTTTGACCGCCACCGCCGCGCTCAGCAGCAAGGCCGGCGGATGGCCGACGGCGAAGGCCAACAGCGCGCCCACCCGTAGCCGCGGCAGGAAGCGCTCCCGCAGCCAGCCCTCCAGGCCCTGGATCCGTTCGAAGGTGTCCACCAGGAGGACCGCCCGCTCGTCGCGCAGCACCGGCTCGGCTGCAACCTCGAATGCGGCGGGCTAGGGCTCCAGTACGAGGAGCACGTCTGGGACCTGGCCGTCGCCCTGTTCCCTCACCTGCGCGAGTGGGCCACGTACGGCGAGCCCATCACCGGAGTGCTGTCGGTGACGGGACTGGTCAGCGTCGGGGACGTGTGAGCGACCACCAACCCGACGTTCTGCCAGGGGATCTCGATGGCATTGGTGCAGGCCGAGTTGCTGCGCTACGCGTTGCGGACGCAGAGCGACCCGGAAGAGCTCGTCCTCCGGTACGAGGAGACGACGCACGCGGCCCTCGATCCGCTTATGACACGTTGCGTTCCTGGGAACACAAGCGGCTCATTTCTTGGTCACGGAGCGGACTGTGAAGTGGACAGTGGTCGCGGAAGGCCGCGTTGTGTCACCTGCGCTGGACGCCACCAAGCCAACGGTGGTTCTCCGGCTCCCTCAGGCATTGACGTGCGCGGGGGAGAGCGCGTCGGCGAGCTCGCGCCAGTAGGGCATCGCCGTCTGGCCCGGTTCGATCCCGATCACCTGTACGGCGACGTGGTCGGCGCCGGCCGTGACGTGGTCGTGGAGTCTGCCGACGATGGTGTCGAGGTCTCCCCAGAACACGACATCGTCGATAAGCCGGTCGCTGCCGCCCCCGTCGATCTCCTCTTGCGCGTAGCCCAGGCGGCGGAACTTCGTCCTGTTGTACGGGCTGTTCAGGTAGGGAGCCAGGTGCTGGCGGGCGATGGCTCGGGCCGCGGCAGGGTCGGTCTCGAACAGCACCGCGTGCTCAACGGCCAGGAACGCGGCGGGGCCGAGGATCTGCCGCGCCTGCGCGGTGTGCGCCACGGTGACGTGGTACGTGTGGGCTCTGGCGGTGCGGTCGCGGGCCAGTTCGAGCATCTTCGGCCCGTACGCGGCCAGGATACGGCGCACCTGGGCCTTCGGCGCGGGGTTGAGCATCTCGAGGGCGTCCATCTCGTCCAGGTACGCGCTCATGGCCGCCAGCGGCTTGGTCCCCGGCCGTCGTTGCCCGCCGAACCCCAGCCCGAGCACGTGCCGGTCGGGGTAGGCGTCGGCCAGCAGGAGGGCGGCGCCGTGCGTCCACCTGGCCTCGCGGGACCAGATCTGCGCGATGGCGTTCACGATGTGCAGGCGTTCAGTGCAGGAGAGCAGAAAGCCGGCGTGGGTGAGCGCCTCACGTCCGAGGAGTTCGGGCATCCAGAACGCCCGCCAACCCTGTTTCTCCAGTTCCTGGATTGACTCGCGCATCTGCGCGGCCGGCTGATGCTCGAAGTCGAAGGTGTAGATGCCGAACGTGCCCAGATCCATACCGTCGATACCGCCCATGGAACATCCCCTCGGTCCTGCCGATCTACTTGACATATGGAATGCGGCTCGGGTCCATAGATCGAAACCGCAAGCCAAGATGTTTCCTCAACGAAATGTCCAGAACCCAGGTCATTTCTCTGCCCATTCGGTGCTCAACCGCCACACCGGCCGCCTTCGCCGGAGTCCCGCACGCGATGGTCATGTCGTCCACCACGCGGCGGTGCTACGGGGGACCACGAGCTGCGGAACCGTTCATCCCGAATGGCGGCGAGTTCGGCCTGGGCCGCGCCCCGCGCTGACCGAGCCAGCACAACTCGCCGCGCCGACCTGCTGCGCTGTCAACGACGGCCGAATTCTGGCTCAGGCACACATTCCGTGAGTGGGCCATCAGTCCGCCAGCAAGACGCGAAGGCGGAGGAGATCGTGCTTGGCGCGGCCGTACAGCTGCCTCTTGATCGTTTTGATCCGGTTGACGTGGCCTTCGACGGGGCCGGAGCTGTAGGGCAGGGTGAGGCCGGCGACGGCATCCCGGCCACGGCGTAGACCTTTGACGAAGGAGTGCAGCTCAGGAAGGTCGTCGGCGAGGACCGCGGTCATCCAGGCGTCGAGCTGCCGACCGCGGCGGTGCGTCATCATCTCGGCGAAGTGCCGGACATGACCGCGCAGTGCGGCAAGCTGAGGGCTGGTGGCGCACAGCGTGTCGAGCCCACGCTGTTCGTCGGGGTCGAGGTTGGCGGGGTTGCGCAGGAACCAGCCGACGGCCTGCCGCACTGTAGGGGGCCGCTGCGATGGCGGCGCGGCAGGAAGAGCGGTCCGCCACGACCGGACGTACTGGCGGACCACCGTGCTGGCGCCAGGGTAGCCGCGAGTTTGTAGTTCGCGGTAGAGCTGTTCGGCGTTGGTGCAGCCGTCGGCCCAGCGCTGGCGCAGGTAGTCGTCGAAGACTTCCAGGCTCTTGGCCTGCTGGCCGGTGCCGGCGTGGACGAGCAGTTCTTCGGGGGTGGTGGCGCGGGCGAAGCGGCGGACGGTGTTGCGGCCCAGATGCAGCCGGAGGGCGATCTGCCGGAGGGGCTGGCCTTGGGCGAGCAGCTCGTGGATGGCGGCATGCCGTTCACGGGTGCGGACCGCGACCCGATCCTGCCTGGTCTCCGGCGTGCGCGGCGGCTGGGCAGCAGGCGGAGGTGGCGCGAGCAGCGCCGGGGCGGGACCGGACTGGGGAACCGATGCCGGGCTGATGGCCTGCAGATGCCGGCGGTGCGTGGCGATGGTGCGTTCGACGGCTTGGTCGAGGTTTCGCCAGACATGCCAGCGATCAGCAACCTGAGTAGCCTCGGGTGCCCCGCGGCTGGCGCCGTCGGCATAGGCACCGGCGCGATCGCGGCAGACGATCTCCACGCCGGGGTGTTCTTGGAGCCAGGTGGCCAGGGTGTCGGCGGTGCGGTCGGGTAGGACGTCGATCGGTCGTCCGGTGCTGATGTCGATCAGGATGGTGCCGTAGATCCTGCCCTTGCGCAGGGCGAAGTCGTCCACGCCCAGCACGGCCGGGCCGTTCTGGAGCGCGGGCTCGGGCAGGGCGCGGATCAGTCGGATCAGGGTCATCCGGCTGACCGCCACAGCCAGGCGTGCGGCCAGGCGGGCTGTACCGCGTCAAAACGCAGTCACGACTCTGAGCTGTGGTTTGACTGACTCCGCCCGCACGGACAAGATCACGCCTTGTGCCTGTTCGCCTGCTCTATCTGATCACGGTCCGGGTGTTCGGCTGGCTGATGTTGCTGGGCCGCAGCCAAGCGTCGAAGAACGTTGAGATCATGGTGCTGCGTCACGAGGTGACAGTACTGCGGCGTCAGGTCGCGCGCCCCAAGCCGGACTGGGCCGACTGGGCCATTCTCGCGGCGATGGCCCAGTGGTTACCGAGCGTGCTGCGCGCCCATCGGCTGGTCACCCCGGCGACGTTGCTGACTTGGCACCGTCGTCTACCCCGCCGGACCTGGACCTACCCGCATCGGCCCGGGCGCCCAAGGACGAGCCGGGAGATCCGGGACTTGATCATCCGTGTGTCGCGGGAGAACCCCGCGTGGGGCTACCGCCGCGTGCATGGAGAACTGGTGCGGCTCGGCTACCAGATCAGCGAGGCGACCGTGCGGCGCGTGCTGCGCTCACGCCGCTTCAGCCCGGCGCCTCGAAATCTCGATACTTCCTGGCGGGCCTTCCTGCGCGCCCAGGCCAAGGGGCTTCTGCCCTGCGATTTCTTCCATGTTGACACGATCTTTCTGAAGCGCTTGTACGTGTTGTTCATGATGGAGGTCCGTACGCGACGCGTCCACATCCTGGGCGTGACCTCTCACCCGACCGGCGCCTGGACCGCTCAGCAAGCCCGCAATCTCCTGATCGACCTCGGTGAGCAAGCAGCAGTGTTCCGTTTCCTCATCCGCGATCGGGACGCCAAGTTCACCGCCGTCCTCGATGAGATCTTTGCCGCCGCGGGCATCACGGCGCTGAAGACGCCGCCGCGGATACCTCGGGCGAATTGCTATGCCGAGCGCTGGATCCGGACGGTGCGAGCCGAGTGCACTGATTGCATGCTGATCTACGGTGAACGTCACCTGCGCGCGGTCCTGGACGAGTACATCGGTCACTACAACGGCCACCGACCTCACCAGGCGCGAGGGCAACGACCACCCGATCAAGACGAACAGCTGGCGGTGCCGATGGAAGGCCGGATCGAACGCCGCAAAGTGCTCGGCGGCGCGATCAACGAGTACCGTCGAGCCGCATAAGCCAGGCAGAGGAACCCCAGCTCAGACCGTACATGCGAGTTTTGAAGCACTACACGCCACCCCGACGTGCTGGACGCCCAACGTCGTGAACGCGCCCGCATCCGCAGCGAGAAACAACGACGTTGGGGACGACCAGCGCACCGGGCCGCGTGATCACCCGACCCGGCGAACGTTCATGGTCACCGCACTAGGCGATGGCGATGAGGGCCGAGGCGTTCTGCGGCAGCTTCGCGTGTAGCGAGAGGGAGAGGCTCGGCCGGGGGAGATGACGGCTTCGTTCCGCTGGAATCGCGGCGGGACGGGGCCGTTCGTCATGTGGCAGGGGTGGTGAGTGCGGTGATGAACGGCATGGTGATCATGGTGTGTACAGGGTTGGTATGGGCGAGCACGGTAGGAGCACGGATGGGTCGGAACAATGTTCTGCAAGAGTGCCGTGGCGCGCGTTTCCGCAGGTCAACGCCATGATCAAAGCGCGCCCTGCAGGATTCGAACCTGCGACCGTCGGATTAGAAGTGGAACGTCGTTTCTAGCTGTGCGACCGTGCTGACCTGCGCGCGGCTTTCAGGTACCTGAGACCCGATAAAGATCATTCCGAACATGTTCCGGATCTTGCGAGTACTCTCGTCGGCATGGGCCTGCTGTTGGCGTTGCGTCCTCCACAGACTCGCCCGAAGAGCCTACGTCGGGCTACTCGGGCCCAGCGCCGTGAGCACCGCCACGCCAATGCTGAGGAGTGGGAGATCGCGCAGCAGCGAGGTTGGCTGCTGGACGTGGAGGTGGAAAAGCTATTGCCACTGGTGAACAGTGCCGGAGGCAACAGGCTACCGATTCTCGGGCAGCTCGACCCATGGGCGGACACCGTTCTCGATCACCGTGACCTACCCCTGCTCGAGGCTGACGTCGATCGTCTGGAGGCAGTTGCTGGCGATGACGTACAGCGTGAATTAGTAGCGGCCATACGGAAGCTGCTGATGAACTGGCGTACAGTGCCCGATCTGATGTTGCACTGCTACGGGGATTGACCAGGCCCACTCTGGCCGAAACCTTCCAGCGGCTTCGCTCCTGGATCGAATGGCACACCTTGCCTTCTAATCCGTAGGTCCCCAAACGATCTTCATGGGCGTTCATAGGCGTCCGCCACCTCGTCTGGCGGCATCCTCACCGTACGTCTCCGTCCGCCGCAGTTCATGATCGTCCGTTCCAGTGGCTCCCAAGATGGCTCCCAGGAAGCTCGGTGAATCACCTGCTTGCCAATGGGTCAGCCGCATCTAGCAGGTGTTGGCCTCGCGCTCCAGTGGCTTGTCCCAGGTCGATGGCGCACGAGATGATCGTGCTCCTTCTCCTGCAGCGCCGTCGGAAGCGAGCACGCCTGCCATGTCCTTATCTGAGCGCGTACGCCTCCACCGGAGACAGATAGGCCATGTCCGGATGATGGCCATTGCCCTCTTGATCGGTGGCGTGCTGGTTTCAAGCTGCGGACTCACTCACACGACTCTTCGGGTGGACCCTGCAGTCCTTAATGAGGCGCGCAGCATCGGAGGGGTCATGGGTGAGTCGACCTCAGAGGGCGGCTACGAGGGCACCACTGATGTCATCACCACACTTGTAGTCGATACCAGAGGCGAGAACGGCACGGACTCGGTTAAGAAAGCCATGAAACACTTGGGCGGCCGTGGATGGAGAACGACCAATGACAGCCTCCCCGTGTCCGTGACCATGGAATCTCCTAATTGGGAAACTAACGAACTCGTTCTGCGCCCGTTCGACCCTATGTACCTGGAGAATGAGCCGGAGATTCTGGAAGCCATCAACAGGCCAGCGACCAACCCCGAAGCGCTGGTGATCGTTTGGGCATGGGTGGACGGCTCAAGAGCCTAATAGTGCCGATCTCGCCAGCACTCGCCCGGGTTCCTGCGATACCTCACTCGCCTGATCTTCCCGTCTGCCGTCGACCCGCCCGCAGGGGAAGCGGGCCAGGGCCACGGGTACCAGATGGAGCGCCCCACCGGACGAACGATCTGGTACCCGTGGCCCTGGTCTGCTCGGCTTGTCCCGGTCGATGGCGGGCGGGATGATCAGGCTTCCACCTCAGCCACCTACGAACTCCAAGGGCGCGCGGCGATCATCCCGGAGCCGGAGAGCCCCCGCCGGAGGCATACTCTCTGTCCGTGAAGGAAGCCGTTCGCGCGCTCAATGAGCGTGGTGACTCTCTTGATGGCCCGACTTCGGAGGACATCCGCAAGCTCCTGAATGAGTTGTCGGCGAAGAACCGTTTCCTCATCCTGGAACGTTCAGATGCGGAAAACTCTGAGTACTACATGCAGGCATACCGTCAGGATGATGGAACGTACTGGTTGGAGCATCGCGATGGTGGCGCCGACGCTCACTTCCAGACCACATGCCGAGACATCCGAGTGGTGGCTCAGGCATTCACGATGTGGATGTATCGCATCTCGGGTTGGCGCGATGCCTTCCATTGGGAGGCCTGGCGTGAGTCGCCGACTGGCGAGGTGGAATAGAACGGCTTTGTCCTCGCGCGGCCCGAGTGGCGGGCGCGCGCGAGAACGGCCCCCAGGCCGCACGCGCAGCGTGCGGCCCGCAAGCTCGGGCCGCGTGGCGGCGCTTGCGCCGCCCTTGATCCCTATGAGAGCAATTCGGCAGTCCGCGAGCGGGTGAACAGCCATCCCATCCGCTAACGGATGGCGGAGCTAGGCCGGTTCAGTCGCCCCAGCCGACTGCCGCCACTCCAGAGCTTCGGCCGTATCGCGGTATTCCAGGAGGTGCTGACCAGCAATCTTCTGCAACAGGCCCCGTACCTCCGCCGGAGTGGCGTGGAAGAACTCTCGCCGTAGGTTCACCTTGTTGAGCCGCCGGTCATTCAGCTCCGCGTGCAGACGCGCCTCCAGGCCCACGGCGTCTTCGCTGAAGATCAGCGCATGCGTGTCGAACCGGAACGGGACTGACGCATCGCCCAGTTCGCGCACGCGGTCCTCCGGCTCCACACCTGGACGAGGAACCCGCCATCACCCCCGACCCAGCCAACGAGGAACAACGCTGGCTGATCGAGTTCCGCGCCGACATCCAAGCCCAACGCGACCAAGCCGACCGCCTCGGCGAGGACACCACCGACCTCGACGCGGTCATCGTCGACCTGGACGAGGAGATCAACGAGGCGGGCATGCGCGGCAACGTCCTCGGCCGCACCACCGCCAAGCGCTCCCGATCCACCCGCCGGCGGCAGGACGCTCCCGATCTGCCCAAGCGCACGATGACCAACACCACGCTCGGGCGGGTCTTCACCGGCTCGGACGGCGTGACCTACCGGCCGTCGCTGTTCGTCACCCTCACCCTGCCGTCCTACGGCAAGGTCATGAACGGCGCTCCGGTCGACCCGGACGCCTACGACTACACGCGGGCGGCCCGTGACGCGCTGCACTTCTCCAAGCTGATCGACCGGTTCGTGCAGAATCTGCGCCGCGTGGCGGGCTACGACGTGCAGTACTTCGCCAGCGTCGAACCACAAAAGCGCCTCGCCCCACACCTGCACATGGCCATCCGCGGCACCCTCCCACGCTCCGAGATCAAGCAGATCGCCGCCGCGACCTACCACCAGGTGTGGTGGCCCCAGATCGACGAAGTCCGCTTCGACGGCGATCACCTGCCCGTCTGGGACGAGGAAGTCGGCTACCTCGACCCGGCAACCGGCGAGGTCCTGCCCACCTGGGACGAGGCCCTCGACCAGCTCGACACCGACCCGGAAGCCCAACCGGCGCACGTGATCCGTTTCGGCGACCAAGTCGACGTCAAGGGCGTGCTCGCGGGCACACCGGATGCCGACCAGTGCGTCCGCTATCTGTCCAAGTACCTCACCAAGAGCCTCGACCAGGCCCTCGACGGCCAGGCCCAGCGCGAGCACGCTGCCCGTTTCGTCGATGCCCTCCGCTACGAGCCCTGCTCGCCTACCTGCCCCAACTGGCTGCGCTACGGGGTGCAACCGAAGGGGGCCAAGGCGGGGATGTCTCCCGGCCGGTGCCGGGGCAAGGCGCACAAGCCGGCGCACCTGGGTTACGCCGGTCGCCGCGTCCTGGTCTCCCGCAAGTGGTCGAACAAGACCCTGGCCGAACACAAGCAAGATCGCCGCACCTGGGGTCCTGAAAGCTCTCGGCCAGACCGACGAAGCCCCCGACCCGCACCGCTACGTCTGGCGCCCTGTTCCAGCTGGTGACGCCAACGTGGAGCCGCTGACCGTGCGCCTCCTCCGGTCAATTAGCAACCGCCAACGCTGGCGCGCCCACCTGCGCGAGCTGGAAGCCCAAGCCACCGGCCAGGATCTTTCGGCAACTGAGGCGGTGGCGGCGTGAAGCGAGACGAACTCCTCACTGTGGCCCAGGTCCTCGACGAACTCGGCGGCATCTCCCGCCGCACCTTCTACCGCTGGCGCGAGATCGGCAAGGCACCGCAAGGCATCCGCCTGCCCAACGGCGAACTCCGCATCTACCGCAGCGACCTCAACGCCTGGCTCGAATCCCTCAGGAGCGCAGCATGAACACCTCCTACAAGGTCAAGTTCTGGGACATCCGCATCAACACCCGCAACGACGGCAACGGAAAGAAGCCGCGCATCGTCTCCCACACCGTGCGCTGGACGGTCGGCAACCGTGAGAAGTCGTCCACCTTCAAGACCAAGGGCCTGGCCGAGAGCTTTCTGTCCGAGCTGCGCCAGGCCGCGCGCAACGGTGAAGCCTTCGAGCTGGAGAGCGGCCTGCCAGCCTCCATGGCCAGAGCCAAGAACGCTCGCACGTGGTACCCCTTCGCGGTCGCCTACGTTCACGCCTGGTGGCCTCACGCGGCGGCCAAGTCCCGTGAGGGCATGACCGATGCACTGGCCAACATCACCCCCGTGTTGACGGGCAATCTGAAAGGCCGGCCTGACAGCCAGATCATCAGGCGCGCGCTGCGTCAGTACTCCTTCCTTCCGGAGGATCGTCGCCCCGAGCCGACCGCCGAGATCATGCAGGCGGTGAAGTGGCTGGAATCCGCATCGCTACCTTTGAAGGGCCCTCGAAGAGCCGAAGCACGTCCGTGCTGCTCTCGAAGCAGTCGCGCTGCTCCTGGACGGGACGGCTGCGGGGACTGCGACCTACCGGCGTAAGCGGGCCGTCTTCCACCACCTCCTCGAATACGCCGTGGAGCTGGAAGAGCTTTCGGCAAACCCGCTGCACAAGGTCAAGTTCCGCAAGACCAAGACCAACGGCGAGATCGATCGGCGCTGCGTGGTCAACCCGAAGCAGGCACGCGCGCTTCTGACCGCGGTGACCTACGTGGGCAGGACACGCGGTCCTATGCTCGCGGCCCTGTTCGCCTGCATGTACTTCGGGGGCTTGCGTCCCGCTGAGGCGGCAGGTTTGCGCGACAAGGACTGCTACTTGCCCGAGAAGGGCTGGGGACTACTCACGCTGGAGAAGACCCGTCCTCAGAGCAACAAGAGGTACACCGACTCGGGCGAGACCCATGAAGAGCGCGGGCTCAAGCACCGCGAGGTGACGGAGACCCGGCCGGTTCCGATCCCGCCGGACCTCGTTTCGATCATTCGCGATCACATCGCGACGCATGGCGTGGGGGAGGACGGGCGTCTCTTCCGAACGCGGACGGGCGGGCTGATCTCCGGCTCGGCCTACGCCAAGGTATGGCGGGAAGCTCGGACCTACGCCTTCACCCCCGATCAGGTGGCCTCTCCGCTGGCCGGCAGACCCTATGACCTTCGACACGCGGCCGTGTCGCTCTGGCTGAACGCGGGCGTGCACGCACCGGAGGCGGCCGAACGAGCCGGGCACGGAGTGGACGTGATGTTGCGCGTCTACGCCAAGTGCATCGATGGGCAACAAGAGGTGGCCAACAAGCGCATCTTGGACGCGCTGGCCGCATGATCAGGAAGTCTCGAAGGACCCCGGGAAACCCCGGGGTCCTTCTTCGTTGCAGCATCGGATTCCCCGTACCGCGCTCCGAAACTCGCCCGTCGACCTGCGGAAACGTGGCCGAGAGCATTCCGCGTATGTTCCGGGATCAGTGGCATGGAGCTGCCTCGGGCCGCCTAGAGCTGCCTACAGGGAACCTCGCCCGATCATGCAAAAGACCAGGTCAACCGTCAGATTGCCTGGTCTCGGTTGCGCGCCCTGCAGGATTCGAACCTGCGACCGTCGGATTAGAAGTCCGATGCTCTATCCAGCTGAGCTAAGGGCGCTCCCGCACAATTGTGCATGATCCTGGGAGTGCGCACGTACTCGATTTCCCGTGTCACGCGTACTCGTCCTCCCGGGCCGCCCCTACAGGCAGTTCCGGTAGTCGGTCCTGCTGCTGTTGTACGAGCAGGAGTCGATCAGCTTCCCGTCCGGGTCGCGGAGATAGGCGATGTCCTTGTCGTTGTTCCAGACGTAGGCGCGTCGTCCCCAGTATGACGTGGACGGGGTGTCGCTGCCCTGGCCGGTGCGGAGGGTGAGTTTCTTGCCGGGGCCCAGCACGGCGTCCGGTCCGAACGTGTACGTGTAGCCGGTCTTGTCCTTGATGGTCCATTGTTCCAGGTCGACCGGCCGGCGGGTGGTGTTGAGGATCGTGACGTACTCGCCGTTCAGGGAGGTGTTGCTGCGCCGGTCGACGCCGGGGGAGTCGTAGTAGACCTTGGTGATCTGTACGGCGGGGGCGGCCGAGGAGGGGGCGAACGCGGTGGAGGCGGTGAGGGCGGCGATCAGGGCCAGGGGGAGCGGCATGGGTGGTTCCTCTGCGATGTGTGGGATGTGTGGGTGTGTGCAGAGTGAGACGACCGGCCTCGCGGACGGGTTCACGCGGTGTGGTCGTTGACTCACGTTGTGAACATCACCTGACATGGCGATTGTCCGAAATCCCCAGGCGGGGGCCGTACAAATAGGGCTAAGGTGTCGTGGCATGGTCGCGACGGTCCTGCACGAGATTCCGCTGCAGGGCGGGGACGTGACGGACGGAGTGGTGCGAATCGGCGACACTGTGCGCAGACCCACCTGCCGATCCAGCCCCGCCGTGCATGCTCTGCTCCGCCATCTGGAGGCGGTGGGGTTCGAGGGCGCCCCGCGTCTGGTGGGCGTGGACGCCGCCGGTCGCGAGATCATCACCTTCGTCCCCGGTACGGCGGGCCTGACCGCCGACTCCGTCACCGACCAGGCGCTGGAACGGCTCGCTGGGCTGCTGCGCGGCTTCCATGACGCGACGGCGGGGTTCCCGCTGGCGGGCCACCGCTGGGAGGGCGGGTCGAACGACGACGCGGCTCCCGAAGTGATCGGGCACTGCGACCTGACCCCGGACAACGCGATCTTCAGGGGTGACCGGCCGGTGGCGCTCATCGACTTCGATCTCGCGCGGCCGACGACGAGGCTGTTCGACGTGGTCACGACGCTGCGCCACTGGGCGCCGATCGCCGACCCCGTCGACAGGCACCCGTTGCTGCGCGACGTCGACGCGGGCGCGCGGGTACGCCTCTTCTGCGACGCGTACGGCCTGCCGTCCCGCGAGCGCCGTCGCCTGATCCCGCTGGCGAGGCTGAGGTTCGGGCGGTCGTACGAGATGATGAGGGCTCGCGCGGCGGAGGGCGGCGGCTGGGCCAGGATGTGGGCGGACGGCGCGGGCGAGCGCATCCGGCGGGCCGCGGCATGGCTCGACACCCACGAAGATGAGGTTCATGCACATCTCGTCTAGATCTGCGGGGCTCGCGCTGGGGGTTCTCGTGGACGCCGTCGTGGGGGATCCGCGGCGTGGTCACCCTGTCGCGCTGTTCGGGCGGGCCGCCGCGGCGCTGGAGAAGCGCCTGTACGGCGACGCCAGGCCGCACGGGGTGGCGCATGTCGCGATCTGCGTGGGGGCGTCGGCAGGACTGGGGCTCATCGCACGACGGGCGAGCGGCGCGCTCGCGTCAAGCCGGGCGGGAGCCGGGGCCGCCTTGGGCGCGGAAGGCCGCCGGGCGAGGCCGGGTGCGGAAGGTCGCTGGGCGGGGCTGGGTGCGGAAGGTCGCTGGGCGGGACTGGGTGCAAGCCGGGCGGGGCTGGGTGCGGAAGGCCGCCGTGCGGTGCTGGGGTGGGCGTTGGAGGCGGGGTTGACGGCGGCGGCGACCTGGGCCGTTCTCGGCGGCACCACGCTGGCTCGCGAAGGCGCCCACATGGCCGAAGCCCTGGAGGCCGACGACCTCGCGGCCGCCAGAAGACGCCTCCCGCACCTCTGCGGCAGGGACCCCAGCGCGCTCGAAGCCCCCGAACTGGCCAGGGCCACCGTCGAGTCGCTGGCGGAGAACACCTCGGACGCCGTCGTCGCCCCCCTCTTCTGGGGCGCCGTCGCGGGCGTCCCCGGCCTGCTCGCCTACCGGGCCGTCAACACCCTCGACGCGATGGTCGGCCACCACTCGCCGAGGTACGAGAACTTCGGCTGGGCCGCCGCCAGGCTCGACGACGTGGCCAACTACGTTCCGGCCAGGATCACCGGCCTGCTGGCCGTACTCGCCGCTCCTGACAGGGGTCGCGCGCTGCGGGTGCTGCGCAGGGACGGTCACCGGCATCCCAGCCCCAACGCGGGCAGGTGCGAGGCCGCGTTCGCCGGCGCGCTGGATGTGACGCTGGGCGGCACCAACGTGTACGGCTCCCGGGTCGAGCACCGGCCCGAGATGGGGGACGGGCCCAAGCCGGAGGTGCGCGACATCCGCCGCGCGGTGAGGCTCACCAGGACGGTGAGCCTCGCCGCCGCCGCTATTGCCGTGCTTGTTCCAGCACTCTGGCCGCGTCGCGCTCGAAGAAGCCACGCGCCAGGAGCGTGATCACGCCGCCGATGACCATGGGCGGGATGAGGGCGTACATGCCGGCCGTCAGCGACCCGCTGCTGTCGGAGACGCGGCCGACGATCAGCGATCCGAACGCGCCGCCGAACGTCGTCAGCAGTTGCAGGACGGCGAATCCGAGTCCGCGGGCGTGGGCGCCGACGACGTCGGCCAGCGAGGCCGTCATGTTCGGGATCGCGATCGACATGAGCGTGCTGGCCAGCAGCGTCAGCACGCTCAGCCACAGCAGGGACTCCATGGCCAGGGCGGCGGCCAGGACCACGGAGCCCGCGGTGATGCCGCCGCCTCCGGCCAGCAGGCGGCCGCCCTTGACGGTGCCGTGCCACTTCGAGCCGAGCCGCGAGCCGATCAGCGTGCCGAGGACGGGTCCCGTGACCGTGATGAGGCCGCTGATCGATCCGGCGACGCCGGTGCCGACGCCGAAGCTGCGGACCATGAGCGACGGCATCCAGTAGAAGATGCCGGCCAGGCCGAGCGTGAGCAGCGCGAGCCCGGCGCAGACGATCACCAGGGTGGGGATGCGCAGCACCTCCGTGAACCGTCCAGGCCGCCTGTCGGCGACCGTGCCCGCTCCGCCGGCGACGACCTGGTCCAGGTGTCCGCGAGCGGGTTCGCGCAGCCGCCAGCACAGGTAGGCGGCGATCAGCCCGGGGACGACCATGACGAGGAAGGCGGTCCGCCAGCCGTACGCCTGGGCGAGCACGCCGCCGATCAGCGTGCCGATGCCGCCGAGGTAGGTGGTGACCCTGGTCAGGCCGTACGCCTTGGCTCTGGTGACGGGCGGGTAGTAGTCGGCGGTCAGGGATCCGGCCGCGGGGTTGTCGATGTTCTCGGCGGCGGCGAGGAAGACGCGCATCGCGTAGAACATGGCGAAGCCCGCCGCCAGGCCCGAGCCGAGCGTGGCCACCGCCCAGAGCATGACGACGACCGCGAGGATCTTCGTCCTGTTCACGCGGTCGGCGAGGTAGCCGGCGGGGATGGCGACGATGGCGGCGGCCAGCGCCGACGCGGTCGGGATCGAGCCGGCCGCGGTATCGCTGAAGCCCCACTCGGCCTGCACGTGGGGAAGCACGCCTGACAGGAGGTTGTTCTCGACGCGATCGACCAGGCCGACGACGAACAGGACGACAAGGGGAGTCCAGCCGTACGGCGCACGGGTTTCGGCGGTGATCCCTGTGGGAGGAAGCGTGCCGACCATGCTCACGCCCTTTCCAGAATCTGATTCTAGGAGTTTGTTCCAGACAGAGTGGCAGAAGTCACAGCATGTGCCAAGAGCGTGGGCCGCTACGGTTGCCGGGTGAAGGGTGCTTTGCTGGTCGCGGGGACCACGTCGGATGCGGGCAAGAGCGTGGTGACGGCGGGGATCTGCCGCTGGCTGGCCAGGCAGGGGGTGCGCGTCGCGCCGTACAAGGCGCAGAACATGTCGCTCAACTCCTTCGTCACCGCCGACGGCGCGGAGATCGGCCGGGCGCAGGCCATGCAGGCGCAGGCGGCGGGCCTGGAGCCGGTCGCGGACATGAACCCGATCCTGCTGAAGCCGGGCAGCGACCGCCGCAGCCAGGTCGTGCTCATGGGCAGGCCGCTGACCGACGTCGACGCGATGGAGTACGGCGCGCTCAAGGACTTCCTGCGAGAGCGGGCGCTGGAGTCGTTCGACCGGCTGCGCGAGGCCTACGACGTGGTGATCTGCGAAGGCGCGGGCAGCCCCGCCGAGATCAACCTCAGACGCGGCGACATCGCCAACATGGGCCTGGCCAGGGCGGCGAACCTGCCGGTCGTCGTGGTGGGCGACATCGACAGGGGCGGCGTGTTCGCCGCCTTCTACGGCACCGTCGCGCTGCTGTCTCCCGAGGACCAGGCCCTCGTCTCGGGATTCGTGGTCAACAAGTTCAGGGGTGCGGTCGAACTGCTGCAGCCGGGGCTCGACACGCTGCGCGGGCTGACCGGCCGCGAGGTGTACGGCGTGCTGCCCTGGCTCGACGGGCTGTGGCTCGACGTCGAGGACTCTCTCGCGCTCGACAGCCGCCAGACGGTCACCGGCACGCCCCACGGTCGGCAGACCCTCCGCGTGGCGGTCGTGAAACTGCCGCGGGTCTCGAACTTCACCGATCTCGACGCGCTGGCCGGCGAGCCGGGCGTGCTGGTCAGGTTCGTCACCGCCCCCGGCGAGCTCGACGACGCCGACCTCGTCGTCCTGCCCGGCTCGAAGGCGACGGTCTCCGACCTGGCGTGGCTGCGCTCGACCGGGCTGGCCGACGCGCTGACGGCCAGGCGGCTGCCGATCCTGGGCATCTGCGGCGGCTACCAGATGCTCGCCCGCGAGATCGTGGACGAGGTGGAGTCGAAGGCGGGGCACGTCGAAGGGCTCGGGCTGCTGCCCGTACGGGTGCGGTTCGCCGAGGAGAAGCGGCTGGCCAGGCCTACGGGGCAGGCGTACGGCCACGCGGTGTCGGCCTACGAGATCCACCACGGCGTCGCGACGGTCGAGAGCGGCGAGCCGTTCCTCGACGGGTGCACCGTGGGCGCGGTGTGGGGGACGACGTGGCACGGCGCGCTGGAGAACGACGACTTCAGGCGCGCCTTCCTGTCGGAGGTGGCGGCGCGGGCGGGCCGCGACTTCGTGCCCGCGCCGGGGGTGTCGTTCGCTCGGCTGAGGGAGGAACGGCTCGACGCGCTCGGCGACCTGGTCGAGCGGCACCTCGACACCGACGCGCTGCTCAGGCTGATCGAGAAGGGCGCCCCCGCGGTGCCGTTCCTCCCGCCGGGCGCGTGACGATCCGCGGGGCAGGGTGATGATCTGCGGGTCGGGTGACGAACCGGCGAGCCGCCGGAAGGCTCAGTGGGTGGAGATCACGGTCTTGAGCGTGACGAGGACCAGGCCGAGGACGAGGTTGGCGATCCCGGAGACGACGACCACCCGCGTGGAGGCGTGGATCCTGACCGCGGCCGCGACGGCCCAGACGACCTGGCCGGCCACCGCGACGCACAACGCCGCCCATGCCGCGACCGTGTTGGACAGGCCCAGCCCGGCGGCCAGCGCGGCGGCTATGGCCGGAGGGAACGACGCCTGCGCCAGCGGCCACTCGTGCCTGGCGACCGCCCGCAGGCTCTCCCAGGTCAGGGGCTTGATCGGGTATCCGTGACTCACGATCTGGGCGTAGACGTGGGTGATCCAGAACACCACGCCCGTGCAGATCAGGAGCACCATGAGCTCTCCGGCGGCGGGTGGCCCGCCCTCGGCGGTGGAGCCGACGACCACGGAGGCCGCCAGCAGCGAGCCGTACACGGCGCCCGCGAATTCCACCCGCTCAGGTGCCGCACCTGTATCACGCGCGTTCATGACAGCAGTGTCCTTCACGCCCGCCCGGTCGACCCGTCAGGCGTGCCGTCAGGGGGAGGGCTGAGCGGAAAGGCCCGCGCGGTCGGGGACGACGCGGGGGAGTTCGCGCAGCCACGCCTCGACGTCCTGCGGCCACCACCGCCCCGCCTGCAGACGGCCGAGCAACTCGGCGACCGCGCCCGCGGACGGCGGCGCGGGTACCACCCGCACCGGCGCGGCGCCCGCCAGCACTCCCAGCCACCAGTGCCGCACGGTGGCCGGCAGTTCGTCGGGTTCGAGCACGACGTAGTAGTCGGGCAGCACCAGCCGCTCGGCCCGCAGCGCCGCGAGCGTCTCCTCGACCGCGACCTCGAGGCCGCCGACGGGTTCGGTGCCGTCGAAGAAGCCCGCCCACGCGCGCCCCACCTCGGCGAGCGGGTCGGCGTCGTGGACCACGTAGGTGGACCGTGCCCTGGTCACCGCCTCTGCCAGTTGGTCGGGCCCGCGCTCGACGGCCGTGAGAGCTCGCACGTTGCGCATGCCGTCCAGTCCCGCGACCACCTCGGCGGCGTGTTCCCCCGCCACCACGATCACCGTGCTGCTCACCCGCCGCATCCCTGGAGTCTACGGAAGCCGTGTGCTTCAATCGCGTGACGGGTATGTGGGGCGCCCTGACCACCGTTGTCGAGCACCATGGCAGGCCCCCATGAACGACGTCGATCCCATCGCCGGTCTCGTCAGGCGCGCGGCCAGGGCGAGCAAGCGCATCGAGTGGCACAACAGGCTCGTCCGCGATCTGGAGCTCACCAGGGAGCGGCTGCGGCGCGCCACGCGCCTCATCGAGTACCTCACGGAGGCCGAGCCGCCGCCTCTGGAGTACGTGACAGCCGTCCGCTCGCCGCGACGGGGCCGCTTCCAGCAGGTGACGGTGACGATCGACGGCTCACGCTGCGTCATCGGGCTGCGCGGGACACGTTCGTGGCGGGGCCACGAGGCCGACGACTGGCGCAGGACGGTCGACGTCGTCAGGCGCGTGCGGGCAGGCGGTCCCGGCGGTCCCGGCGGTCCCGGCGGTCCCGGCGGTCCCGGCAGGACCGGTGCCGACGGCACCGCGGCGGACCACCGGCTGAGCGAGGGCGAGCTGCCGTGATCGCCCGCACCGTCTACCGGGCGCTGCCGCGCGACCAGGGCTGGTTGCTGACCTGGGTCGACGGCGAGCCGATCGTCGTGGTCAACTCCACGCTCGACGAGGACGAGCAGCGGGCCGCTCGCCGGGACGCCCAGCGTGCGGCCCGCGCGAGCCGTCCTCCTTCGTGAGGCGGGGTGGTCACGCGCCCTGGAGCCGCACCATGCTCGGGGTGTCGGCGAAGAAGCGGACGCTCGTGACGGTCTCGCGACGGCCGAGCGGGCGCGTCACGGTGATGGGCTCGGCCAGCTCGACGACCACGTTGGTCTGGGAGCCGACGGCGACGCTGAGCCGACCGTCGGAGACCTGGATCATGCCGGTCTCGTTGTAGTTGCGCGCCACCCGCACCGAGGAGATCAGCTCGCGGGGGATGCGCAGGTCGAAGTAGGCGCCGAAGCGGACGCGCAGCTCGTCGCCGGTCACGACGTGCGGCCTGGTGACGCAGGCGGCGGCGAAGGCCAGCCCGAACCCGATGCCGTAGAGGTCGAGCATCAGCACGGTGACGCGCACCGGGGCGGGCACGTCCAGGGCCACCAGCAGCAGGTCGATGCCGACCGTCTCCACGACCATCACGAACAGCATGATCAGGATGGTCGTCGACTGCTCTCTCGAGTACGGCACGGCCGTGGCTCCCTGCGGCACGCCGTGGCGCCGCCTGGCCACCCACAGGACCAGGCTGGCCATGCCCTTCAGCTCGAACTCCATCACCTTGCGCACCGTCACCGGCAGCAGCCGGTCGACGGTCGAGAGCAGCGCCGACCGCCGGTCGGACCCCTGCCCGCGCGCCGCCCGGTAGAGCCGGACGGCGGTCGCCGCCTCCAGCGCGAGCACGCCCAGCACGACCGCCTCGGCCAGCAGCAGCACCGGCGCCGGCAGTGAGACACCCGAGACGAGCAGGACCGCGAGCAGCAGCTCGGCGGGGATGACCGTGTACAGCGCGGCTCGTGCCAGCCTGAGCATCACACCCGTCCCTTCAACGTGATCATGAGCAGCCTGAACACCTCGACCTGCGCGGGTGTCATCTCGTCGTTCAGCGCCTCCAGCCATCCGCTGCCCTGGGAGCCGGCGTTCTCGATCATCGGCCTGACCAGGTCGTCGGGCAGATGGGCGGCCAGGTCGCCGGCCAGCTCGGCGAGCCTCCCGTCGTCGAGGCTCGCCTCGGCCAGCTCGTCGAGCCTCCGGTAGAGCTCATGCCCTCTGGCCAGCGCGGAGGGCTCGGTGAGGGGCCGCATCAGGTCGACGAGGTGGGCGCGGTCGGCGGGGTCGGCCACGTTGCCCACCAGGGTGAGCAGCTCGCGGTCGAGCGCGGCGAAGGTGGATGCCCCCGCCGACAGGTCGTGCAGCACCGCCGCCATGTCGGGCGGCACGATGGAGTCGGGGCGCAGGTCCGTCCCGGCGAGCAGGACGGCCAGCCTGGCACGCCTGACCGCGATGGCCTCCTGCTGCCTCGCCAGGTCGGCGTCCAGCTCCTGGAGCACCTCGCGCAGGTCCTTGCCCTGGTCGTCGGCCAGCACGTCGCGCAGCTCGTCCAGCGACATGCCGAGCCCGGCCAGTTGCCTGATGCGGGACAGCAGGACGGCGTCCCTCAGCCGGTACTCCCTGTAGCCGTTGGCGAGCCGTTCGGGTTCGGGCAGCAGGCCCAGGTGGTGGTAGTGGCGCACGGTCCTGGTCGACACCCCGACCAGGGCTGCGAGCTCTCCGATCCGCATGCGGCCATTACACACGTTGACGTTACGTCAAGGTCAAACTTGGGCCTTGCCGGTGGTCAGGAGCAGGTTTACGATCCGGTCAACTCTTAGGAAACTTTCTTAATAGAAAGATCCGTAGCATGCGCAGATCACCTGTTGTGCTGCTCGCCGTGCTCGTCGCCGTGGCCCTGAGCGCCGTTCCCGCCGACGCCGCGGCGCGCCTGACCGCCACCTTCGGCCTGTCGGGAACCACCGGGAAGTTCGTGGTCGCCAACCCCGGCACCACGGCCGTCACCGGCTGGTCGATCGTCTTCGAACTACCCCCTGGCGTCACCGCCGGCAATCCGCAGAACGCCACGATCACCCAGAACGGCGCCAAGGTGACGCTGACCCCTGCCTTCTACATCAACACCGTCCAGGCGGGCAGGAACACCGAGCCCTACAGCCCCGCCGTCACGCTGAGCTCGGCGGTCCAGCCGGTCTCCTGCAAGGTCAACGGCGCGAACTGCGACGGCAGCGGCCCCGAACCGCCCGCGCCCCCGCCCGTGGGCGCGACCTACTCGGTGAGCGGCACCTCGGCCAAGATCGTCGAGGCCAACAACTCCACCACCGCGCTGAACGGCTGGACGGTCGTGTTCGACCTGCCCTCGGGCGTGACCGCGAGCAACGCCCAGCACGCCACCCTCGCCCAGAACGGGCGCACGGTCACGCTGACCCCCGCCCACTACAACACCACGGTGGCCGCGGGAGCGACGACCGAGCCCTACAGCCCGTCCTTCACGGTCAGCACGGCAGGCGCCGAGCCGACCTCGTGCCGCGTCAACGACGTGAACTGCGACGGCACCCCCGACGCGCCGCCAGGAGCTCCGGGCAACCCGCGCGTGACCGTCAAGACCACCAGGACGGTCTCGCTCGCGTGGGACGCCGCCCAGCAGGGCAGCCTGCCCATCGTCGGCTACGTGCTCTCCAACGGGACCGAGGTCTCCGGCACGAGCGCCACCGTGTCAGGCCTGACGCCCAACACCTCCTACACCTTCACGGTGAAGGCCAAGGACCGCAAGGGCGCGCTGTCGGCAGCCAGCGCCCCGGTGACGGTGACGACGAACAACCCGGCCGACGACACGCAGCCGCCGACGACACCCGGCAACCCGCGCAGCACCGGCAGGACCTCCTCCAGCGTCACGCTCGCCTGGACGGCCTCCACCGACAACAAGGGCGTGGCCAACTACGACGTCTACACCGGCGCGACCCTCGCCACGACCGTCACGGGCACGACCGCGACGGTCGGCGGCCTGTCACCGTCGACCGAATACACCTTCACCGTCAAGGCCCGCGACCTGTACGACAACCTGTCGCCTGCCGGCGCCCCCGTCACCGTGACCACCTCCGACATCGTCGAGACCGGCTACGCCAGGGTCGGCTACTTCGTCCAGTGGGGCATCTACGGCAGGCAGTACTTCGTCCGCAACCTCGACACGAGCGGGGCGGCGGCGAAGCTGACGCACATCAACTACGCCTTCGGCAACATCGACCCGGTCAACCTGACCTGCCTGCAGGGCGTCACCAAGGGGACGACACAGAACCCGCAGGACCCCAGCCAGGGCGACGGCGCGGGGGACGCCGAGGCCGACTACGGCAGGCCGTTCAGCGCGGCGCAGTCGGTCGACGGCGTGGCCGACACCGGCTGGGAGAAGCTGCGCGGCAACTTCAACCAGCTCAAGAAGCTCAAGGCCAAGCACCCGCACCTCAAGGTGCTGATCTCGCTCGGCGGCTGGACCTACTCCAAGTACTTCTCCGACGTCGCCGCCACCGACGCCGCGCGCAAGAAGTTCGTCAGCTCGTGCATCGACATCTACATCAAGGGCAACCTGCCGGTGGCCGGAGGAGCGGGCGGACCCGGCACGGCGGCGGGCGTCTTCGACGGCATCGACCTCGACTGGGAGTGGCCGGGCGCCGAGGGGCACGCGGGCAACCACGTCAGCCCGAACGACAAGGCCAACAACACCCTCCTGATCGCCGAGTTCCGGCGCCAGCTCGACGAGCTGACCAGGCAGACGGGGCAGCGCTACCAGCTCACCGCCTTCACTCCCGCCGATCCCGCCAAGATCGCCGCGGGCTGGGACCTCCCGCAGATCGCGAAGAACCTGGACATCTTCAACGTGCAGGGCTACGACTTCCACGGCGCGGGCAGCGACAACTCGTGGGAGCCGAACCGCACGGGCCACCAGGGCAACCTCCACCTCGACACCGACAGCCCCTACGACCCCGACTTCAGCGTCGAGAAGGCGATCGACGTCTACCTGCAGGCGGGTGTGCACCCGCGCAAGCTCACCATCGGCCTCGCCTACTACGGGCGCGGCTGGCAGGGCGTCGCCGACGGCGGCAAGGCCGGCGAGTGGCAGTCGGCCACGGGCGCCGCGCCAGGACAGTTCGCCGAGGAGGCGGGGACCCGCGGGTACGGCAACCTGGTCGCGGGCGTGCCGAACTGCACGGTACGGCACGACGAGCAGGCCGTGGCCACCTCGTGCTTCACCGGCAACGGAGGCCAGTGGTGGTCCTTCGACGACGCCTGGTCGATCGGCAAGAAGACCGCGTGGCTCAGGAGCAAGAACCTGCTGGGCGCGATGATCTGGGAGATGTCGGGTGACACCGGCGTCCTGACCGCCGCGCTCGACGCAGGGCTGAGGTAGCGGCGCGCGATACGGCTTGCGTCTCATGCGGGGGGCGCAAGCCGTATCAGCATGCGGACATGGGCCTTACCTACAATTTCGGTAGGTTATGGTGGTTTTCACCCAACCCCGCATTCGAAGGGCGATCTCCCCATGGCTACACGCGTCACAGCGGCAGTGTTTCTCGCCGTCACGGGACTTCTCGCAGGCTGTGGCGCGACCACCGAGCCCACGGCGAAGGCCGCGGCGGCGGGCGAGCCGATCGTCGGCGGCACGCTGACCTACCTCGAGCACCAGCCGCCGACCTGCCTCTATCTGCCGGCGGCGGGCTTCTATCCCAACGGTGGACTGCTCAACCAGCTCACCGACAAGCTGACCTGGCAGAACCCCGAGACGCTGGAGATCGAGCCGTGGATCGCCACCAAGTGGGAGATCAACAAGGACGCGACCGAGTACACCTTCCACCTGCGCGACGGCGTGACGTTCAGTGACGGCAGCCCGCTCGACGCGAGCGCCGTGGCCGCCAACTTCGACGTGTACGGCAAGGGTGACACCGAGCTCAAGCTGCCGCCCGCCGAGTTCGTCAACAACTACGAGCGCAGCGAGGTCGTCGATCCCAGGACGGTGAAGTTCCACTTCGGCAAGCCCTCGCCCGGCTTCCTGCAGGGCACCTCGGTGATCGGCGCAGGGCTGGTGTCGAAGAAGACGATCGGCCTGCCGTACGAGCAGCAGTGCCAGCTCAAGAACGTCGTCGGCTCGGGACCCTTCACCGTGGCCGACCAGATCGTGGACAAGGAGATCGACCTCAAGGCGCGCAAGGACTACAACTGGGCGCCGCCGTCGTCCAAGCACCAGGGGCGCGCCTACCTCGACGAGATCAAGATCATCGTCACGCCCGAGGACAACGTCCGCGTGGGCGCGCTCACCAGCGGGCAGGCCGACTTCGTCCGCTACGTGCAGGCCTACGACGAGCAGACGGTGAAGGGCGCGGGCTTCACGCTCTACGCCGAGCCGACGAGGGGCGTCAACAACGGCCTCTACCTGCGGCCCTCCAACAGCATCCTGAGCGACATCAGGGTACGGAAGGCGCTGCAGAAGGGCACCGACGTCAAGGAGGTCGTGGACACGCTGTTCACGCCCAGCTATCCCCAGGCCACCTCGGTGCTCAGTCACCTCGCTCAGGGCTACGTCGACCTGTCGAAGGAGCTCGCCTTCGACCCCGCGGGCGCCGGGGCGCTGCTCGACGAGGCCGGATGGAAGCGCGGCGCCGACGGGATCCGCGAGAAGGACGGCGCCAAGCTCCAGCTCGGCGTCTTCGTCTCGCTGCCGCAGCCGCTGTCGAAGCAGACGCTCGAACTCGTCGCCCAGCAGTGGGCTGAGCTCGGGGTGAAGCTGGAGGTGCGCCCCGGTGACGCGGGCACGCTCGCGGTCGACATCAAGAACGCGGAGAAGACCGCCGTCAGCCACAGCATGGTCGGCCGCGCCGACCAGGACGTCATCAAGAGCCAGTTCCACAGCAAGAACCGCGACGTCATCCTCTCCCAGGACGACAAGCTCGACCGGCTGCTCGAGGAGGAGTCGGCGCTGGCCGTCCCCGCCGAGCGCAACGCGAAGGTCGCCGAGATCCAGCGCTACCTCGTGGAGCAGGGCTACGCGATCCCGCTGTTCGAGGAGCCCCAGGTGTACGGTGGCGCGCCCAACGTCCACGGCGTCGCCTTCGAGGCGGTCGGCAGGCCGAGCTTCTACTCGGTGTGGAAGTCATGAGAAAGGCAGGGCAGGCGGCCCTCGTCCTGTGGGCCGCCTTCACCGCCTCCTACGTCCTGCTGCAACTCCTGCCCGGCGACGCGATCCTGATCAAGTTCCAGAACCCCGAGCTCGGCCTGTCACCCGAGCAGATCGCCCAGATCAGGGAGTACTACGGCACCGACGGCCCGGCCGCCTACCTGCACACGCTGCTCGGATTCCTGCGCGGCGACTTCGGCTACTCGATCGACACCGGCACGCCCGTCGTCGAACGGCTGGCCGAGGCGCTGCCGGAGACGGCCAAGCTGGCCGGGCTCGGCTTCGCGCTCGCGATCGTGCTGGCCGTGCTGATCGCGTTCGCCTCCGGCAACCGCCTGCTGGCCTGGCTCAGGGAGGTGCCCTCCCTGTTCGTCGCGGTCCCGGTGTTCTGGGTGGGCATCCTGCTGATCCAGCTGTTCTCCTTCAGGCTGAAGCTGGTGCCGGTCATCGGCGGCACCGAGGCGCAGCAGCTCATCCTTCCCGTGCTCACGCTGGCCGTCCCGATCTCCGCGCCGATCGCCCAGGTGCTCGCGCGCGGCATCGACCACGTGTCCACGCAGCCGTTCGTGCAGGTGGTGGCCGCCAAGGGCGCCTCCCGCCGGTGGATCCTCTGGCGGCACGTGGCCCGCAACGCGATGCTGCCCACGCTGACGATGGCGGGGCTGACGTTCGGCGAGCTGATCGCGGGCTCGGTCATCACCGAGACCGTGTTCGGCAGGAACGGCGTCGGCAGGCTCACCGAGCAGGCCGTCAGCGCCCAGGACACGCCCGTCCTGCTCGCCGTCGTGGTGCTGGCCGCGACCGTGTTCGTGCTGGTCAACCTGATCGTCGACCTGCTCTTCCCGATCCTTGATCCGAGGCTCAGATGATCAAATGGCTGATTGTCGCCCTCGTCCTGCTCTGGGCGGCGGTGCCGGGACTGTTCACCGGCTACGACCCGATCGCGGGCGTGCCCGCCGAGAAGCTCCTGGCGCCGAGCGCGGAGCACTGGTTCGGCACGGACGCCGTCGGGCGCGACCTGTTCGCCCGCGTCGTCCACGGGGCGGTGCACTCGCTGTCGGGCGCGTTCGTCGCCGTCGCGGTCGGGCTCGTGCTCGGCACGCTGCTCGGCCTGCTCGCCGGCTCGCTCGGCGGCCTGGCGGACACGCTCGTCATGCGCGTCGTCGACGTGCTGCTGTCGGTGCCCGGCCTGCTGCTCGCGCTGACCGTCATCATCCTGCTGGGCCCCGGCACGGTGAACGTCGCCCTCGCCGTCGGCATCGGCTCCGTCGCGACCTTCGCCCGCCTGGCCCGCTCCGAGGTCGTCAAGACCAGGAGAACCGACTACGTGGAGGCCGCCTTCGGCAGCGGAGGGCGCTTCCTTCCCGTCCTGTGGCGGCACGTGCTGCCCAACTCGCTCGGCCCCGTCATCGCGCTGGCGGCCCTGCAGTTCGGCGTGGCCATCCTGGCCATCTCCACGCTCGGCTTCCTCGGGTACGGCGCCGCGCCGCCCACCCCCGAGTGGGGCCTGCTCATCTCGGAGGGCCGCAACTACCTGGCGACCGCCTGGTGGCTGACCACGCTGCCCGGAGCGGTCGTCGTGGCCGTGGTGCTCGCCGCCGGCCGTATCAGCAGGAGGATCGATGAGCTTGCTCGACGTGCGTGACCTGGTGGTCTCCTACGCGGAGCCGGGCAGCCGGCGGCGACAGGGCAGGCGCCGTACGGTCCACGGCGTCTCCTTCACCGTCGAGCCGGGCGAGGTCGTCGCGGTGGTCGGCGACTCAGGCTCGGGCAAGACGACCACCGCGCACGCCATCCTCGGCCTGCACCCCGCCGACAGCGGGCAGATCCTGCTGAACGGCACCGACATCGCCGGCTGGTCGCCCAGGCGCATGGAATCGGTGCGCGGCGCGCAGATCGGCCTGGTGCCACAGGATCCCGGCAACTCGCTCAACCCCGTCAAGACCGTCGGCGCGCAGATCGGCGAGACGCTCCGCATCCACCGGCGCGGCGACCGCGGGATGATCAGGAGCCGCGTCGCCGAGCTCCTGGTCAGAGTCGGCCTCACCGAGGCGCACGCCGCGCGCTACCCGCACGAGCTGTCCGGCGGCATGCGCCAGCGCGTCCTCATCGCCGCGGCGATCGCGCTGCGCCCGCAGCTCGTCATCGCCGACGAGCCGACCAGCGCCCTCGACGCCACCGTGCAGCGGCGCATCCTCGACCTCATCGACGACCTGCGGGCGGAGTTCGGCACGGCCGTGCTGCTCGTCACCCACGACCTCGCCGTGGCCGCCGGCCGTTCCGACAAGGTCGTGGTGATGCGGGAAGGCCGCGTCGAGGAGCAGGGGCCCGCCTCGACGCTCGCCTACACCCGGCGCGTGCTCACGAAGGAGGAGCGGCCGTTCAGGGCGGCCGACCCGACGGCGCCCGTGGCCGTCGAGGCCAGGGACCTGGTGAAGGAGTACGGCGGCTTCCGCGCGGTCGACGGCGTCTCCTTCGAGGTACGGCAGGGCACCACCCACGCGCTGGTGGGGGAGTCGGGCTCGGGCAAGACCACCACCGCCCGCATGATCGCCAGGTTCGTCACGCCGAGCTCGGGCGAGGCCACGCTCGCCGGGGCGCCCGCGCACGGCCGCGACTTCCGCAAGCACGTCCAGCTCGTCTACCAGAACCCCTACGCCTCGCTCGACCCCCGCCAGACCGTCCGGCGCATCATCGAGGAGCCGCTGCGCAACTTCGCGCTCGACGGCTCGGCCGCCGACCTGCTCGACCGCGTGGGGCTGCCCGCCGACCTGCTCTCCCGCAGGCCGCGCGAGCTGTCGGGCGGCCAGCGGCAGAGGGTGGCGATCGCCAGGGCGCTGGCCGTCTCGCCCCGGCTGCTCGTCCTCGACGAGGCCGTCTCCGCGCTGGATGTCAGCGCGCAGGGACAGATCCTCGACCTGCTGGAGAGCCTGCAGCGCGACCTGGGCATCACCTACCTGTTCATCTCCCACGACCTGAAGGTCGTGCGGCAGATCTCGCACACCGTTTCCGTCATGAACAAGGGAAAGATCGTGGAAACCGGAACGACAGAGGAGGTCTTCACCAGACCTCTGCACGACTACACCCGCGAGCTGCTCGCGGCGATCCCGGAGCCGGTCCGATGAGCCGGAAGAGGCTGGGTTTCTTCACCCGCCTGCTCGACCAGGCCACCGCCGCCGAGAGGTACGAGCTGGCCGCCGAGCAGATCGCGCACGCCGAGGCGCACGGGTTCGACTCGGCATGGGTGGCCCAGCACCACTTCAGCGAGAGCGAGGGCGGGCTGCCCGCGCCCCTGGTCTTCCTGGCCGGCGTCGCCGCCAGGACCAGCCGCATCAGGCTCGGCACCGGCATCATCACGCTGCCGCTCGAACACCCCGTGCGGGTCGCCGAGGACACCGCCGTCCTCGACCTGCTGTCCGGCGGCCGCCTCGAAGTCGGCGTCGGCAGCGGAGGGACCGCCTCGTCCTTCGCCGCCTTCGGCCACGACAGCGCCGCCCGCTCCGCCATCTACGCCGAGCACCTCGCGGTCCTGGTCAACGCCTGGTCGGGCGGCGACCTGGGCGGCGGCAACCACCTCTACCCCGCCGCGCCCCGGCTGCTCGGCGCGATCTGGGAGGCGACGTTCTCCGTCGGCGGCGGCGAGCGGGCGGGGCGCGCGGGCAACGGCCTGATGCTGTCGCGGACGCAGCCGCGCGCCGAGGGCGTCACGCTGGCCGAGGTGCAGAAGCCGATCGTGGACGCCTACTACGAGAACCTCCCCTCCGGTACGGCGCCGCGCATCGTCGCCTCCCGCACCGCGTTCGTCGCCGACTCCAGGCAGGAGGCGCTGCGCCACGCCGAGGAGGGGATCGCGCGCGCCTCCCGCCAGTCGCCCGAACTGGCGGCGTTCCTGCGGGCCGACACGCACGTGGGCACGCCGGACGAGGTGATCGCGAGCCTGCGGGCCGACCGGACCCTCGACAGGGTGACCGACCTGGTCTTCCAGGTGCACTCGGCGGACCCGCCGCACCCGCTCATCCTCCGCTCGATCGAGCTGCTGGCCACCAAGGTCGCGCCCGCGCTCGGCTGGACCCCTTCGGAGAAGGCATGACCGACATCATCGACCAGCTGGCGGGCATCGCCCCAGGCTCGCGGCTCGACGTGCTGCGCAGGCGGCGGCCGGACGCCCGCGAGCACGCGCAGCGCACCTACGAGGCGCTGTTCGTGCCGTCCTTCGAGCTGCCAGGACAGGCGGGCGGGACATCGCTCGGGCGAGGGGTGAGCGACGTCGGGCTGGAGGAGGTGACGCAGGCCGAACGGCACGCGGTCGCCGCCTTCGTCGCGGGCCTGCACCGCCAGGAGGCCGCTGCCGCGCTCTACGCCGCTCCGCTCGACCCCGACCTGGCCAAGCGGATCCACGTCCAGGCCGAGGCGGCGCTGACGGCGGGTCCCTACGGCCGCTACCGGGAGGCCGAACTGGCCCACGAGAGCGTCGAAGGCCCCCGCTACAGGGCCGAGGGGATCGACGGCAGGCTGGCCGCCGCGCTGGAGCACGCCCACCTGCTGGTGTTCCGTCCGCGGGAGGCGAGCCCCGAGGCGCTGGCCGAGCTGCGCGACGCGGGCTGGTCCATCACGGGGATCGTCACGCTCTCGCAACTGGTCGCCTTCCTCACCTATCAGATCCGTGTCGTCACCGCGTTGGGAGCGCTCGCGTGAAGTTCACCCAGGACCAGCTCGGCTGGAAGCCGTGGATCGAGCCGCTGGCCGAGGACGAGTTGTCGGAGGAGCACGAGGAGGCGCTGGTCGACAGGGCGCGGGCCGCCTCGCCGTACTTCAGGCTGCTCGCCCGCGACCCGCGCGTCCTGCACTCGCGCACCAGGACCGACAACGACATCTTCTACAACGCCGACGGCGGCCTGCCCCGCGCCGAGCGGGAGCTGGCGGCCACGGCGACCTCCCGCGCCAACGGGTGCGTCTTCTGCGCCTCCGTCCACGCCCGCTTCGCCTCCCACTACTCCAAGCGCGAGCAGGACGTCCAGCGGCTGCTGGACGAGGGCGTGCGGGCCGAGCAGGATGATCGCTGGCGGGCGATCGTCGACGCCTCCGCAGCGCTCACCGAAACCCCTCCTCGGGCCGACGTCGCGGCCCTGCGCGAGCAGGGGCTCGACGACCTGGCCATCAGCGACGCGCTACACGCGGCCGCCTTCTTCAACTGGGCCAACCGGCTCATGCTTTCCCTGGGAGAACCCGATGAGTCTTGATCACCTGGTGTACGCCGTTCCCGATCTGCTGAAGGGGGTGGCCGACTTCGCCGAGCGGACGGGGGTCGCCCCCGTGAAGGGCGGCTCGCATCCCGGCGGCACCGCCAACTACCTGGTCGGCCTGGGCCCGACGGCCTATCTGGAGATCATCGGCCCTGACCCGGACGTCGAGGACGCCAGGCCGAGGGCGTTCGTGCTGGAGTCGCTGACCGAGGCGCGGCTCGCCGGTTGGGCGATCCACCCTGACGACATCGACAGGACGGTCGAGCTGGCGCGAGAGCGGGGTTACGACCCCGGCGAGGTGCAGCCGCTGTCGCGGCGCAAGCCCGACGGGACGTTGCTGGAGTGGCGCCTGACCCGGTTCGACAACCCGGCGGCCGTCAGGCCGGTGCCGTTCCTCATCGACTGGGGGAGCACGCAGCATCCCGCCGCCTCGGGGTTGCCGCAGCTGACGCTGGCGTCGTTCGCGGCCGTCACACCCGACGTCGCGAGCCTGCGGGCCGAGCTCGACGCGGTCGGCGCCACCATCGACGTGGAGGAGGGCCGGCAGGTGGGGCTGCGGGCCGTCCTGGACACGCCGAAGGGGAAGGTGACGCTGGCTTGACATCCTCCCCCTGCGATGCGGATCAGGAAAGGTCACTGCACCGCTCGGGCCTTGACGGCCCTCCCGAGCTCCCGATTCCTCCCCAAGGCTGAAGCCCGCGGTCTCCTCGGGTGATGAGCGGCCCATATCGCCGGAGCTGCAGGCGGGCGTGCTCGGCAGCTGTGTCACCCACGTCCTCCTGATCATGCAGGACATCAAGGGCCAGGTGGTGCGGGCGAGCCTGCCCCCTCGGGTGGACGGTTCTCGGTGATCCAGTCGTCGATGGCCTCCCACTGGTCGTAGAGCCACCTGATGCGGTCCTGACGTGAGGCGGGGATCTCGGCGGCGGGCACCCGCCACCAGTGCGCCCTGATGCGGGCGCTCACCGGCAGCCTTCGCCACACGTCGCCGATCGTGACGAGGTCGTCCAGCCCGGTGTGCGCGACGAACACCACGTCGGCCTCCGGGCACGCCTCGATCGCGGCGATCGCTCCGCCCGGCCGGGGCGGCAGCAGGTGGTCCAGGGCGCTGGCCCGCTTGGCCTCCTCCTGCAGCCCCTTCTCCTCCAGCCGCCTGATCGCCGTCCTGCGGCGGCGCGGGGTGAAGTTGCCGCCCTCGGGGAAGATCACCAGGGCGTCGTCGGCGTCCATCGTGGCCGACAGGCGCCGGATCTCCTCGATGATCCCGCTCTCGGCGGTTCTGCGGTGCACGAAGGCGTTGGGCAGGCGGTTGATGACCACGTCGAGCGACGGGTCCAGCTGTAGGGCCGCCTTCATGACGATCCTGGGCCGCCGGCCGTAGAGGTGGAGCAGGTGGTGGACCAGCAGGAAGGAGTCGCCTGGGCCGGCGTGCCGCGACAGCACGATCACGGGGCGGGCCCGCCGTACGTCGCCGGGCGGTTCGTCGATCTCCACGCTGAGCCGGAAGACGCGCACCGCCACGCCGTACATATGGGAGAGGAACCAGCGGATCAGCTGGTAGTGGCGCTCCTGGTGCCGGTCACGGTGCAGGCGCCCGCCGAAGCCGCTGGCCACCCACAGCCCCAGGCACGCCACCAGCACCCCGCACTCCAGCACCAGCCACGTCACCCCGAACCACAGGAAGCGGACCCCGCGCCGCTGCGGCGGCGGCAGCCGCATCGAGGCGGCGGTGACGACGACCAGCCACAGCGGCAGGGTGACGACGGCCGCCACGGCCAGCACGATCACCAGCGGGACGAGCACGAGCCTGCGGACGATGCGAGGAGGCACACCTCATCGGATCACGCCCGCGAGGTAGCGGGAAGAGGCCGCGTAGGCCCGGTCGATGGAACCGGAGATCTGCGACAGATCCCGGTAGCGCAGCGGGGAGATGGGCGTGTCGAGTCCCGTGGGCAGCACGTGCACCTCCACCGAGCCGGGCAGCGAGGCCATCTCCTCGGCGAAACGGTGCCTGCGCGCGATCTCGAAGGCCACCATCCCCACCTCCCACGGCCGCCTGGGCGCCGACAGCGGCTGTTCGATCCTGCCCACCTGCAGCACGAACACCCTGCGCGCCCCCAGCTGCACGGCCCTGCCGACGGGGATGCTGTGCACGAGACCGCCGTCGAAGAAGTGCTCGTCGCCGATCCGCACCGGCGGCAGCAACCCCGGTACGGCACAGCTGGCCAGCACCGCGTCGACCAGCGGCCCCTCGGCGAACCAGCGGGCGCTGGCCTGCTCGATCGAGGCCGCCACGCACTGGAAGCGGACCGGCAGCTCCTCGATGAGCTCCACACCGACCAGCTCGGTCAGCAACCGCCTGAGCGGCCCGATCGGGTGCAGGTGCGTGCCGGTCCTGGCCAGCGTGGACAGCCGCTGCACCCACGAGCCCGCGAACGCGGTGCGCGCCACGTCCGAGCGCCACAGGGTCGTCAACCGCTTCACGGCGTCGGAGGGCGAGGCGGACATGAGCACCCCGTTGAGCGCGCCCACGGACGTGCCGACGATCAGGTCGGGTCTGATCCCCGCCTCGTCGAGGGCTCGCAACATGCCGACCTCATGCGCGCCGAGCACGCCTCCGCCACCGAGCACGAACGCTGTCTCCACAACCTCGTATCATCGCCTAGCTCGGTACCGTCTGGCTCCAGGCGGGCTGTTGTCCGTAGAGTTCTCGGAAGGAGGGTGGCGTCCGCGATGATAAAGCTGCTTGTCGTACTGCTGGTGATCATCATGGTGGTGCTCGTGCTCATGATGATCAGAAGGCGCCCCTCGCCGCCCGCGCGGCCGCAGCGGGAGAGCCCGCGCGAGATCCTCCAACGCCGCTACGCGGCGGGCGAGATCGACGAGGACGAGTACCTGCGCCGCATGTCAGGCCTCAACCAGGACTGGTGAGCGCGCCTGCCGGCCGGTCGGCGGCCGTCTCGGGACGACGAGGTCAGCGATACCTGATGACGCTGAAGACGCGCAGCCCGATGCCCACAGCGGCCCCGAGGCAGCAGGTCCACAGCGGGCCCGCGTAGTCGAACGCGCCCTCGGCGGGGCGGACGCGGATCCGGTCGTCGGGGTCGTAGGCCACCACGATCCGCTCGCCGACCTTGCCCGCGGCCCCGCCGGTGGTCATCGTCCCGATCCCAGGCGCGACGCAGTCGAGCCGGTGGTCGTAGACGGTGCGGGTGTGCCAGGTGGTGTGGCCGTCGCCGTCCGTGGTGGTGTACTGCTCCACGCGCGAGTCGATGGCGACGATCGCGCACGACGTCGTCTGGCCGCGCTGGGCGAGCACCAGGGCGTCCGCCACCCTGCCCGCCGCGAACAGGGCGATGCCGAGCGCGATGAACGATCCGAAGAACACGACGACCTGCGAGAAGTACAGGCTGGTGAAGACGATGAGCGCCATGGCGGCGAGGGTCATGGCCAGCCGCAGGAGCACGCCCACCCAATTGTCGAGCCACGAAGGGCCGTAGGCGTTCAGCATGCTCGCCCCGAAGTACAGCCCGATGCCCGCGAGGGGGGCGGCCACCGCCATCAGCATCCCCCGCGCCGGCGAGTCGAGCCGTCGTCTCGCCCACGGTCGCGGCCGCACGAAGCCTCCTCCCGCCGTGTTCGGTCCCCACCATGATTGCCGAACCGGGCGTGCGGGACCACCCGATCGGGAAGACGGCGACGGGCCCTGCCCCGAGGCGCGGGCCCGTACGCGCGGTCAGGGGATCAGCAGCAGCTTGCCCGTCGTACGGCGGGCCTGCAGGTCCTCATGCGCCCGCGCCGCCTCGGCCAGCGGGTAGCGCTCGGAGATGTTGATCGTCAGCTCGCCCGCCGCGAGCCAGCCGAACAGGTCGGCCGCCCGCCACAGCAGCTCGTCGCGCTCGGCGATGAAGTGGACGAGCGACGGCCTGGTCAGGTAGAGCGAGCCGCTCCTGTTCAGCACCTGCGGGTCCATCGGCGGCACCGGGCCGCTCGCGGCGCCGTACAGGACCATGAGGCCGCGCCTGCGCAGCGAGGCCAGGCTGCCGTCGAAGGTGGTGGCGCCCACCCCGTCGTAGACGACGTCCACGCCCGCAGGGACGGCCTCGCGGACCGCGTCGGCGAAGCCGTCGTAGCGGAACACCTGGTCCGCCCCCGCCTCGCGGGCCAGCTTCTCCTTGGCGTCGGAGGAGACGGTGGCCAGCACCGTGGCGCCCTTCAGCTTGCCGATCTGGGTGAGCAGCTGGCCCATGCCGCCGGCAGCGGCGTGCACGAGCATGACGTCGCCGGCCTTCAGCTCGTACACCGAATGCGTGAGGAAGTGCGCGGTCATCCCCTGCAGCATCGCGGCGGCGGCCAGCTCGGCCGGCACGCCCGAGGGGACGGGCACCACCTTGGAGGCGGGCACCACGGCCTTCTCGGCGTAACTTCCGAGCACGTTCACCCACGCGACGGTGTCGCCGACCGCCACGTCCTCCACTCCCTCTCCCACGGCGGCGACGGTGCCCGCGCCCTCGGAGCCGATCGGGGACGGCAGGTCGAGGGGGTAGGTGCCGGCGCGGTGGTAGACGTCGATGAAGTTGACGCCGCTCGCGGCGACGTCGATCAGCACCTCGCCGGGGCCGGGCACCGGGTCGGGGTGCTCGGCGTACTCGAGCACCTCGGGACCGCCCTGAGCGTTGATCACAATGGCATGCATGGCTCCAGTCTCCACCGGGCGCCTCTGAAGCGTTCGCGCAGGGTCCTGTCGTGCGAGACCACCACCAGGGCGCCCCGGTAGGCGTCCATGGCGCGCTCCAGTTCCTCCACCAGCGTCAGCGACAGGTGGTTGGTCGGCTCGTCGAGCAGCAGCAGGTCGTGCTCGTCGGCCAGCAGCCTGGCCAGCGCGAGCCGCCGCTGCTGCCCGACCGACAGCTCGCCGACCTTCACGCCGAGCGTGTCGGGCCTGAACAACCCGGTCGCCAGCAGGCTCGCACGGTGCTCGTCGGGGTAGCCGGGCCTGCCCTCGGCGTACCGGGCGAGGACCGTGCGGTCCTGTCCCGTGAGGTCGACCTCCTGCGGCAGGTGCCCCACCCTGCCCAGGGCGTGCGCGGCCAGCTTCCTGAGGAGCGTGGACTTGCCCGCGCCGTTGGGGCCGTGGACCAGCAGCCTGTCGCCCGACCTGATCGTGAGCTCGGGCAGCTCGACCAGCGTGCGGCCGGACGCCTCGCCGGTGAAGGCGCCGGCGAACCGCAGCGGCTCCGGTGGCCGGGGCACGGGATCCTCCTCCAGACGGCGCAGCCGTTCCTGCGCGTTGCGCACCCGGCTCGCCACCGAGCTCTGCACCCTGCCCGCGTTGCGGTCGTAGGCCATCTTGTTGTTGTCCTTCATGGCCCTGCCCGCCGCCACCCTGTGCGCGGTCGTCGCGGCGAACTCCCTGACCTGGCCGACCTCCTCCAGCCACGCGGCGTAGGACTGCTCCCAGCGTTGCCTGGCCGCGGCCTTGTCGGCGAGGAAGCCGCTGTAGCCGCCGCCGAAGCGGGTCACCCCGCCCGCGTCCACCTCGATGATCGCGCTCGCCACCCTGTCGAGGAACGCGCGGTCGTGGGAGACGGCGACGACCGTGCCCCTGTGCTCGCGCAGCCGTTCCTCCAGCCACGCGGTCGAGGCCGCATCCAGGTGGTTGGTCGGCTCGTCGAGCAACATCACCTCGGGTGCCGCGGCGAGCAGGCAGGCCAGGCCGAGCCGCGCCTGCTCGCCGCCGGACAGCGAGTCGAGCCTGCGGTTCTTTCCCAGGTGGCCCAGGCCCAGCCCGTGCAGGGACTTGTCGACGCTGGCGTCGGCCTCGTAGCCGCCGCGCACCTCGAAGGCGGTCAGCAGCTCGCCGTAGCGGGCCATGTCCCCTGCCTCGGCGGCGGCCTGCATCGCGCGCTCCATCTCCCGCAGGTCCGCGAGCGCGGCGTCGATCGCCTGCTGGACGGTGTGGTCGCCGGGGAGGTCGAGCCGCTGGGCGAGATGCCCCGCGCCGGTGCTGATCACCCGTCCCTCGTCGGGCCTGTCGATTCCCGCCATGATCCGCAGCAGCGTGGACTTGCCCGAGCCGTTCTCTCCGACGACGCCCACGCGCTCTCCGGGCCGTACGGCCAGCGAGACGTGATCGAGGACGAGCCGGTCGCCGTATGACTTGCTGATTCCGTGAAGGCTGAGCTGAGTAGTCATCGCAACTATAGTTGCATTAAAGCCGTCACTAACGCAACTGGAGTAGACTTTGGAACGACCCGGAGGGCGCAGCGCAAGGGTCCGCGACGCCGTACGGCAGGCGACGCTCGCCGAACTCGCCGAGCACGGCTACCAGGGCCTGACCGTGGAGAACGTCGCCACCAGATCGGGCGTGCACAAGACCACGGTCTACCGCAGGTGGACGAGTGTGGAGGGCCTGATCGCCGACGCGCTGGAGTTGGCGTCGGGGGAGCCGTGGCCGATCCCCGACACCGGCACGGTCGACGGCGACCTGCGGGAGATCACCCGGCTGGTGCGGAACGGGATGGACCCCGTCGCCACGGCGTTCGTCGCGGCCGGCATGCAGAACGAGGCCGCCGCCACGGCACTGACCGGCTTCTACACCGCCCGCCACACCCAGTCGGCCGCCGTCGTGCGAAGGGCGGTCGAGCGCGGCGAACTGCCCGCGGACGTCGACGCCGAAGAGGTGATCAGGGTGGCCGTGGCCCCGCTGTACTACCGGTTGTTCGTCACCCACGAACCCGTCAGCGAGCGCGACGCCGACAGGGCCGCCGACACGGCGCTGGCCGCCGCCCGAGCAGGAGTGCTCTAGGGCTGCGGCCTGACGCCGCGCATCTCGAAGTCGTCGTAGACGACCTTGAGCGGGCTGGCGCTGCCCTTCGGCACCCGGGCGAACAGGCCGATGGTGCCGCTCGGCAGGCCGACGGGGTCGTCCACCTGGTGGACCCGCTTGCCGTTGACCCACATGGACAGCCGCGTGGCGCCGTCATCCTGCTCGCAGGAGACCTGGATGTGGTTGCTCTCCCTGGCGTTGAACCCGTCGAGCTTGACGGGGGCGGCCATGTTGCCGCCCGCCTTGTCGGCGATGCGGCGGACCCTGGTGGTGCCCGAGGTGTCGAGGGTGAACTCGTAGAAGGTGCCGTCGCCGTCGCCCCTGCACCACAGGCCGAACTCGCCGCGGCCCGACTTCACCTTGGCGACGACCCCGACGAGCAGGGACGAGGGCATCAGCGGAGTGGGCGTGGCCGAGGGATCGGGCGTGGCGGGCTTCTCGGTGACGAACGGCACAGGAGCCGTGGCCCATCGCTCCTCGTTGTACTCGCCCGCGTCGAGACCGTAGGTGAAGTCGGAGGTGATGTAGCCGTAGCTGTTGTCGGCCTCCGCGTCGTAGGTGCCACCCCAGCCGCTCGAGGTCGAGGTGAAGTCGTCGGAGAAGAGCGAGGGCAGCTCGGGAGGCCCGCTCGGCAGCAGCGCCCACACCCCCGCCGCCGCCCCCACCGCCAGCGCCGCCGCCACGGCGATCCCCGCTACCAGCCTGCCCCTCTTCCTCGGCGGAGCAGCGGCGTAGGGGGTCGTGGCGCCCTCCTGCCAGGCCACCTGGACCGTGTGCACGGCCTGCTCGGGCGCGGCCTGGCGACCGATCAGGTGGTCGAGGATCTGCTGCGCCGTCGGGCGCCGCGCCGGATCCTTCGCCAGCGCGGCCGCCACCAGCTCCCGCAGTCCGGGCTCGAGCCCGTCGAGCGAGGGCTCGGTGTTGAGCACCTGGTAGATGATCGCGGGCAGGGTCTCGCCAGGGAAGGGCGCCCGCCCCGACGCCGCGAACGCCATCAGGCAGCCCCACGAGAACACGTCGCACGCCGGAGAGACGGGCTCGCCGCGCAGCACCTCCGGCGCCATGTACCGGGGCGTGCCGATCAGCTCACCGGTGCCGGTCACGCCGCCGATCTCGTCGAGCGCCCTGGCGATGCCGAAGTCGATCACGCGCGGGCCGATGGGGGACAGCAGCACGTTGGACGGCTTGAGATCCCTGTGCACCACACCTGCGGCGTGGATCGCGGTGAGGGCCGTCGCCACGCTCACCGCCAGCGCGTCGAGGCTCGACCCCTTCAGCGGGCCCGACTGCCTGACCGCCTCCTCCAGGTTCGGCCCCGGCACGTACTCGGTCACCACGTAGAGCTGGTCGCCGTCGAGCGCCGCCTCCAGCACCGCGGCCGTGCAGAACCTGCGAACCCTGCGCGCCGCGTCGGCCTCTCTCCTGAAGCGCATCCTGAACTGCTCGTGCTGGCTGAGCTCCGGATTGATCACCTTGATCGCGACGCGCTGGCCCGTGGCGTCCTCGGCCAGATGGACCGTGCCCATGCCGCCCCTGCCGAGCATGTCCAACAGCCTGTAGCGTCCGATCTGGTTCACGACGGGTCAGCTTAGCGACATCGCGTGCAGATCGGGCAGTCCCGCTGAGGGTGAAACGACCAGCACCTTGCAGCCCGCGGCGGTGGCGGCGGCGATCCCCGTGGGGCTGTCCTCGACGGCGACGCAGCGGCGCGGGTCGGCCTCCAGCAGCCTGGCCGCCTCCAGGTACGGGTCGGGGTGCGGCTTGCCGCGCGGAGTGTCCTCGGCGGCGAGGACGACCGCGAAACTGTGGCCGAGCGAGGGCAGCACCAGCTCCACGATCGAGCGGGGGGAGGCGCTGACCAGGGCGGTGGGGATGGCCTGCGTCGTGAGCGCCTGAAGGAGCTCGGCGGCGCCGGGGATGACGCGTACCCCCTGCCTGATGCGGTCGGCGAACGACTCGGTGAGCCGCTCGGCGACCGCCTCCACCGCGTCGGAGGCCGGGGGCGTGAGCAGATGGGCGGCCGTGTCCTCGACCGTGCGGCCGAGGACGTACGGCTCGTCGGCGGGGCCGAGTGTGCGCCCGAGCGAGGCGGCCACGTCGGCCGTGGCCTCCCACCACAGGCCCTCGGTGTCCACGAGCGTGCCGTCCATGTCGAACAGGACGGCGTCGGGAACGGGATCGCCGGGAACGGGGTCGCCGGGAACGGCGGCGAGCGCGATCACGTCAGGCGGGACTGAGCCGGGTGAGGTCGAGCCGGACGGGACGGAGCCGGACGGGAGGGAGTCAGGCGGCACCCGCGGGGTCCTTCGCCGGAGTGGGCACGGGCGTGGCGGTGCTGCGCGGCGCGACCAGGACGGGCCGCTCGACCAGGCGGACGGACACGCGGGTGCCGGGCGCCAGCCGTACCGCCTCGTGCCCTGGCACGTCGGCGAGGACCTCGCCGCCCTCCATGGACAGCCGCAGCCTGACCGAGGCGCCGCGGAAGGAGGCGGCGATCACCTCGGCCCGCCCCTCGTCCGAGGGGGTGACGAGCACGGCCTCCGGCCTGATGAGGACGTCGACGTCCAGGCCCTCCGCGGTCCCGTCGACCGGCAGGAGCTGGCCGAACACCGTCACCTGCTCGCCGGAGACGCGCCCCGGCAGGTGGTTCATGGTGCCGACGAACTCGGCCACGAACGGCGTGGCCGGCTGGTCGTAGACCTCGGCGGGCGTGCCGCACTGCTCGAGACGCCCGTTCCTCAGAACGGCGACGCGGTCGGCGACCGACAGCGCCTCCTCCTGGTCGTGCGTCACGAAGATCGTGGTGATCCCCAGGTCGAGCTGCAGGCGCCGGATCTCCTCCCTGAGGGCCACGCGGACCTTGGCGTCCAGCGCGGACAGCGGCTCGTCGAGCAGCAGCACCCGCGGCGACAGCGCGAGCGCGCGGGCCAGGGCGACGCGCTGCTGCTGGCCGCCCGACAGCTGGTGCGGGTAGCGGTCGGCGTGCGAGGGCAGGCCGACCAGCTCCAGCAGCTCCAGCGCCCGCGCCCGGCGGGCGGCCTGCGGGGTCTTGCGGACCCGCAGGCCGAAAGCGACGTTCTCGGCCGCGTTGAGGTTGGGGAACAGCGAGTAGGACTGGAACACCATGCCCGCGTCACGCTTGTTGGCGGGCACGCCCGTGATGTCCTTGCCGTCCACCAGCACCGCGCCCTCGTCGGGACGCTCGAACCCCGCCACGCAGCGCAGCGCGGTCGTCTTGCCGCAGCCCGACGGGCCGAGCAGGGCGACCAGCTCGCCGGGCTCGATCGTGAGGTCGAATCCGTCGAGCGCGACCGTCTTGCCGAACACGCGGCGCAGGCCCTTGAACTCCAACCGGGCGGTCATTGGCCCTTCTTTCGTGAAACACCGGACACGGTGAGCAGCAGCAGCCAGGTCAGCAGGAGGCTGAGCACGGAGACGGCGACCGACAACTGCCCCTTGGACCCCGAGATCGTGACGATCCAGACGGCGAACGGCTGGTAGCCGAGGATGCTGGCCACCGTGTACTCGCCCAGCACCAGGGCCAGGGTCAGGAAGGCGGCGCTGGCCAGCGCCGAACGCAGGTTGGGGACGATCACCCTGAACATCACGTGCGGCCACGACGCGCCCAGGTTGCGGGCCGCCTCGACCAGCGTCCGCACGTCCATCGTGCGCAACCCGGCGTCCAGCGAACGGTAGACGAAGGGCAGCACGAGCATGACGTAGACGAACACGAGCACGAGCGGGAAATCCTGGTTCTGGACCGCGTTGAGCGTGGCCCAGAACGGCGTCGGCGCGAGCACCTCGCCGCCGACCTGGAGCGACCTGCTCACTCCCGCGACGAACGTGATCGGCGGCACCACCAGCGGCAGCGTGCAGATCACCTCCATGACGGGCCGCAGCCCCGGCACGGCCAGCCGTACCGCGATCATCGCGGGCAGCGTGAGCAGCAGCACCAGCACGATCGTGGCCGCGGCCAGCCCGAGGGAGAGCAGCAGGCTGGGCAGGAAGCCCTCGGCCGTCCACAGCTCCACGTAGGGGGCGAACGACACGCCTGTGGTCTCGTTGTAGATCGTGAACCAGAAGGACGCGGCGAGCGGGACGAGGAAGTACAGGGCCGCCAGCGCGAAGACGAACCCTCGCCAGAGACGGGGCCTGCCCTGGCGGGCCGGCGCGGCAGGGGCGGCCTCGGGGACCGGCGCGACGGGCGCGAGCGTGGTCATGCCGTCGACCTCACTGGAGCCATCGGGTGCTCCTCCTCTGCAGTGGCAGGTAGATCGCCATGACCAGCGCGGCGACCAGGACCATGTCCAGGCTGAGCGCGAGGCCGATGTTCTCGAAGCCGGTCTGCACGTCGCCGGAGAGGGCGGCGGCGATCTTCAGGGTGACCAGCGGCAGCACGGTGCCCGCGCCCATCGCCGACGCGGTGGCGTACGCGGCGAACGCCGAGCCGAACAGCAGCACCACGCCGCCGAGCAGCCCAGGAGTCAGCACCGGCAGGGCCACGTATCGCCAGTACTGCCAGGTCGTGGCGCCGTTGTTGGCGGCCGCCTCGCGCCACTGCGGGCGCAGGCCGTCCAGGGCCGGCGCGATGACCAGCACCATGAGCGGCACCGAGAAGTACAGGTAGACCAGCGCCAGGCCCCAGAAGGTGAACAGCGTGCCCGAGGGCAGGCCCAGCAGCCCGCTGATCACGCCCGAGTTGCCGAGTGTGGCCACCCAGAAGAAGGCCAGCGGAACGCCGCCGAAGTTGGCCAGCACGCCCGAAGCGGTCAGCACGGACTCCCGCAGCGCGGTGGAGCGCGAGGTGACCACGGCCTGGGCGAGGAACGTGCCCAGCACCGCGCCCAGCACCGCCACCACGGCCGACAGCTTCACGCTGTTGGCGAGCGCGAGCAGGTAGCCGCCCTGCAGGGTGAGCGCCAGGTTGCCGAACCCCGGCGAGCCCTCCACGGTGAAGGCCCCCGCCACCATGGCGATGGCGGGGATCCCGAAGGCCAGCGCGACGAAGGCGAGCAGCGGCAGCGCGCCGAGAGTGCGCCTCATCAGCCCGCGACAGCCGCGTCCCAGGTCTTGGCCAGGTCGTCCTTGGCCTTGGTGACCTGGTCCTCGGTCGGGAACTTGGCCTCACCCTCGACCGGCGGCAGCTTGTCGGCCAGCGCCTTGTCGATGGTGCCGTCGGCGGTCATCGAGGGCATCAGCACCGGGCGGGCGCCGCCCTTGAGCCACAGGTTCTGGCCCTCGGCGCTGTAGAGGAACTCCATCCACAGCCGCGCGGCGGCGGGGTGCGGAGCGTCCTTGTTGATCGCCTGCACGTAGTACTGGGCGTAGACGCCGTCGGACGGCACAGCCACCTGGAAGTCGAGGCCCTTGGGCAAGAACTGCTCGCGGTACCCGGCGTTGAGGTAGTCCCAGTCGATGCTGATGGGCGTCTCGCCCTTCTCGACCGTGGCGGGCGTGGACTCGACAGGGTTGTAGTTGCCGACGTCCTTCAGCTTCTTGAAGAACTGCACGCCAGGGGCGATGTCGTCGAGCGAGCCGCCCTGGGACAGCGAGGCCGCCCACACGCCGGCGAAGGCCGAGCCCGACTTGTTCGGGTTGCCGTTCAGCGCGACCTTGCCCTTGTACTCGGGCTTGAGCAGGTCGGCGAAGGTCTTGGGGCAGGTGCCGATCTTCTTGGCGTCGCAGCCGATGGAGACGTAGCCGCCGTAGTCGTTGACCCACAGGCCGCTCGGCTCCTTCTGGCCGTCGGGGATCTTGTCCCAGCTCTGCACCTTGTAGGCCGCGTACAGGCCCTCCTTGGCGCCGCTGAAGCCGAAGGCCTGGCCGACGTCCAGCACGTCCGGCGCGCGGTCCTGGCCCTTGCGGGTCTTCACCGCGTTGATCTCGTCGGCGCTGGAGGCGTCCGGATTCTCACTCTCGATCTTGATGCCGTACTTCTCTTCGAACTTCTTGATGATCTCGCCGTAGTTCGCCCAGTCGGGCGGAAGGGCGATGACGTGCAGGTTGCCCTCCTTCTTGGCCGCCTCGACAAGTTTGTCGAGACCGCCGAAGTCGGCGGCAGAGGTCGCCGTCGCGGCGTTCACCCCACCTGTCGTCGTCTGCGTCTGGGTGGTCGGAGCGGCGCCGCACGCCGCGGTCACTACCGTTAGAGCTGCGATCAAGCCTGCGATGCGAGGTGTGGACACGTCGCCTCCACTCTCTGGGGTGTGGCTAAAACCTAGGGGAACTTGTACAAACAAGGCCAGACCCAGTTAGTCGCATAAACGTTGCTTTTTCATGAACAGGAGGGGTCGTGAATGGCCGCGCGCTATGAACACATCGCCGCTGAGCTGCGTGACGAGATTCTCACGGGTGTTCACCCTGTAGGGTCGCAGCTGCCGTCGGAGGCGGAGCTCGCTGCGCGCTATTCGGCGGCCAGAGGGACCGTGCGGCAGGCCGTCGCCGTACTGGCCGCGGAGGGTCTGGTCGGCTCGCGCCAGGGCGCGCGGCGCATCGTGCTGGGCGGGGAGCGCAGCCAGAGCTTCGCCGAGCTGCACAGCTTCGCCCAGTGGGCCAGGTCCAAGGGGCACACGGTGGGCGGCGAGGTGCTCGGCCAGCGCCGCCGCAGGGCGGGCCCCGCCGAGTCGGTCAGGCTCAGCACCGCCGAGGTGCTCGAGGTGCTCAGGCTGCGCACGCTGGAGGGCGAGCCCGTGCTGCTGGAGCGGACCGTCTACGCCTCGTGGATCGCCTCCGCCGTCGAGGCGCTGCCGCCCGACTGCGAGTCGGTCACCCAGGCGCTCTACGACAGGGTCGGCCTGGTCTTCGCCTACGGCGAGCACCTCATCGACGCGGTGGCGGCCGGCACCGAGGACGCCCGCCTGCTCGGGGTCAGGCGCGGCAGCCCGCTCCTGCGCCAGCGCAGGATCACCACCACGCAGGAGGGCCGCCCCGTCGAGTGGTCCGACGACCGCTACAGGGCGGGCAGCGTGGCCTTCAGCATCCGCAACTCGATCGGCGCGAACCCGCTCACGCGGCTTGCACTCCCATGACTTCGAACATATGCTCGAAGTAGCGCCCGACTTCCCCCGGGTGGCTCAGCAACAGACCCAGAGCCACGGGGAGAAGAAGCGTCTTGAGCAGACTCTACGGCGATCCGATAGAGGTGTGGACCCGAGAGGGCCAGCCGACCCAGTTCGTCTGGCGCGATCGGCTCTACCTCGTTCGTCGCGTCCTCGACCAGTGGGTGGTGTCCCGCGAATGGTGGAAGACCACCGAAGGCGACCCGGGCGAGCGCCAGTTCTGGCGCGTCGAGGCCAGTCCCGGCCGTGAGCTCGGCTCCTACGAGCTGCGCTTCGACACCGCCAGCGGGGGCTGGCTGCTGCTGAGGGCGTGGGACTGATGCTCTCCTTCCCGCACCTGCACGTGAGCTCCGCCTACTCGATGCGGTACGGCACCGCCTTCCCCCAGGCCCTGGTACGGCGGGCGGCCGAGCACGGGATGGACATCCTCGCGTTGACCGACCGCGACGGTCTCTACGGGGCGCTCAAGCACGCCCAGGCCTGCATGGACGCGAGGATCTCGCCGGTGTTCGGCGTCGACTTCGCGCTCGACGCGTCCGCCGCGTCCGACCCCGTTCCACCGCGCGACCCGGCCGCCTACGGGCCGCTGTCCGGCTCGCACCGCCCCGCCACGCCCGGCGGGTCCGGCGATCGCAGGGCCGGCGGTCACGGGTCCGGCGGTCGCGGGTTCGGCGGTCACGGGTTCGGCTCCGGTCCGCGGGAGGCGCGCCCGCGGACCGGAGCCGACGCCGAGGACAGGGTCACCGTGCTGGCCCGCTCCGGCGGGTGGTCCCGGCTGTGCCGCCTGGTCACCGCCGCCCACTACGCAGGCACCCGCGGCGAGCCGAAGGTGACCCGCGACCTGGTCGGCGAATGGGCCGCCGGCGCCGGCACCCCCGCTCCGGGCCCCGCGGGACGTCCGGGCGGAAGGGAGAGGGGCGGGGCGTTCGGCCCGGATGACGGGCTGGTCGTGCTGCTCGGGCCGAGATCCGACGTGGGCCGCGCGGTGGCCGCCAGGCGCGACGAGCAGGCAAGGGCGCTGCTGGACCTCTGGCGTTCCCGGGTGCGCGGCGTGGTGATCGAGCTGGTCGACCAGTACGGCTACCGCGACGCCACCACCGCCGTCCGCATGCTCTCCCTCGCCGAGGAGTTCGGCGTGCCCGCCGTGCTCACGAACGCGGCCAGGTACCTCGACCCCGCCGACCACCAGGTGGGCGACGTGCTCGACGCGGCCCGCCAGCTCGTCCCCCTGCATCCCCGGCACCTGGACAGGAGCACCTCCCACGCCTACCTCAAGAGCGGCGACGAGATGCGCAGGGTCGCCCACAAGATCTGCGGCGGCGACCAGGGGCGCGCCAACCGGCTCCTGTACACCACGCGTGCCCTGGCCGAGGCGTGCGTGATCGACCCGAGGCGGCTGCTCGCCCTGAGCAGCGACCCTCCCGACCTGCACCTGCCCGAGATCGGCAGGGACCCGGTCCCGCTGCTGCGCCACCGCTGCGAGAACGGGCTCGACGACCGGGGGCTGCGCGGATCGGCGGACGCCCGCGACCGCCTCGAGGCCGAGCTGGCCATCATCGAGAAGAAGCGGCTGTCCGGATACTTCATGGCCGTCGTCGGCATCACCGACCGGATCCGGCAGATGGGCATCCGCTGCGCCATCCGCGGCTCGGGGGCGGGCAGCCTGGTCAACTACCTCATCGGCATCGGCGAGGTGAATCCGCTCCACCACGGCCTGCTCATGGAACGCTTCCTGTCCGAGGGCCGCATCGGCCTGCCCGACATCGACATCGACGTGGAGTCCGCCCGCCGCCTCGACTGCTACAAGGCGATCTACGACATGTACGGCGAGTCGCGCGTGGCCTGCGTGTCCATGATGGAGACCTACCGGGCCCGCAGCGCCCTGCGGGACGTGGGCGGTGCGATGGGCCTGCCACCGCACGAGATCGACGCCATCGCCAAGGCGTTCCCGCACATCCGCGCCCGCCAGATCACCGCCTCGCTGAAGGACCTGCCCGAGCTGCGTGAGAGCAGGCTCGACGAGGCGGGGCTCGGCAGGGTGTTCCAGCTCGCGGAGAAGCTCGACGGGCTGCCCAGGCACATCGCGCTGCACCCGTGCGGGGTGCTGGTCGGCAACTCGGGTCTGCGCGACCGCACCCCCGTGGAGCGCAGCGCCCTCGACTTCCCCATGTCGCAGTTCGACAAGGACGACGTGGAGGAGGCGGGGCTGCTCAAGCTCGACGTGCTCGGCGTGCGGATGCAGTCGGCGATGGCCTACACGCTGACCGAGATCAAGCGGGTCGACGACGTCGACGTCGAACTCGACGCCGTCCCGCAGGACGACGAGCGGACCTACGACATGATCTGCGCCAGCCGTACGCTCGGCTGCTTCCAGATCGAGTCGCCAGGCCAGCGCGAGCTGGTCGCCAAACTCGAACCCCGCACGATGGACGACCTGATCGTCGACATCTCGCTGTTCAGGCCTGGCCCCGTCAACTCCGACATGGTCACCCCCTACCTGGAGTCGCGGCACGGCTGGCGGGCCGCCTCCTACCCGCACCCCCGCCTGCGCGCGGCCCTCGCCGAGACCAACGGGGTCGTCGTCTTCCACGAACAGGTCCTGAAGATCATCGACGCCATGACCGGCGCCGGGCTGTCCGAGGCGGAGAAGATACGGCGCAGCCTCGGCGACCCCGTCCGCCGCGAGGCCTCGCGGCGGTGGTTCCTCGCGAACGTGCTGCCCGACTACGACCAGGCGACGGTCGAGCGGGCCTGGCAGGTGCTCGACGCCTTCGGCGCCTTCGGGTTCTGCAAGGCGCACGCGGCGGCGTTCGCGCTGCCCACCTACCAGTCGGCCTGGCTCAAGCGGCACCACGCCGCCGCCTTCTTCGCGGGTGTGCTCACCCACGAGCCCGGCATGTACCCGCAGCGGGTGATCATCGACGAGGCCCGGCAGTGCGGGGTGACGATCCTTCCCCTGGACGTCAACAAGTCGGCCAAGCACTGGACCGTCGAACGCGTCGGCCCGCCGCCGCTGCGCGTCAGCGTCCAGCCCTCCTCCCTGGAAGGGGTCGACTACCGGCGGCGGGTGCGCGACTTCAAGGCCGAGGAGCTCGGCCGGGGATACGGCCTGCGTGTGCCGTTCTCCGCGGTCAAGGGAGTGAGCGAGGCGGAGGTCGACAGGATGGTGGCGGGCCGGCCCTACACCTCGCTCGCCGACTTCTGGGACAGGGCCAGGCCCTCGCGTCCGGTCATCGAACGGCTGGTCCAGGTGGGCGGCTTCGACGCGCTCCACTCGCTGCGGCCCGGCGGTCCGCGCTGGCGGCCAGGGGAGCTGACAAGGCGCGACCTGATCGCCCAGGTGGGGGTGCTGGAGCGGGCCTCGGTCTCGGGCGTCAAGGCGAGCCCCCCTGCTCGCAAGGGCTACAGCCCGTCACCGCCTCCCGGGCAGGCGCGCTCCAGGGACGACTCCACCGGGTCCCCCGGCCGGACGGGTTCCGACTTCCCCGGCCGCTCGGGATCCGGTTTCTCGGGCGGGTCGGGATCCGGTTTCTCGGGCAGGGCTGGGTCCGACGGGAGCCGCGCGTCCTCGCCGCCACGTCAGGGGAGGTCGTCGCGCCACCAGGGGAAGGCGCAGGCGAGAGGCGGAACGGCCACGACCGCCGCGGCCGAGGAGCCGCGGATGGACGAGCCGCTTGCCGTACAGCTGCCCCTGGGGTTCGCCGAACGTATCGAGCCAGGCGAGTTGCCGGAGATGACGGAGACCGAGATGGTCGAGGCCGAGCTGGAGATCCTCGGCATCGACGTCAGCCGACACGTGATGAGCTTCCACGACACGCTGCTCGACGCCATCGGGGTGGTGCGTTCCAAGGACCTGCTCGCCCAGCGCAACGGCGCGGAGGTCCTGGTGGCGGGCGTCAAGGTCGCCACCCAGACACCTGCGGTGCGGTCGGGTCAGCGGGTCATCTTCACCACCCTCGACGACTCCACGGGACCTGTCGACCTGACCTTCTTCGAGTCGGTGCAGGGCAGGTGCGCCTCGACGGTGTTCGGGTCGTGGCTGATGGTCGCCAGGGGAGTGATCCGCCGCACGGGCACCAGGGCGATCTCCATGCGGGCCGTCGACTGCTGGAACCTCGTCGACCTCGACGCCGCGTGGCGTGCGAACGGCCTGGAGGCGGTCCTCGCGCTGCTCGACAGGCGGCGGGCCCCCGCGGAGGGCGTCGGCGGGCGCACCATCGAGTACGCCAACGGCTACCGCATCTCGCCGTACTCCGACATCGGCCCCACCCCCGGCGTCGTCACCCCGCCCCGCCGGCTCTGGCACGCCAGCCAGGGCAGCTCCGGCCCCACCCAGGCCGCCTGACCCCCGGCCGGCCGGTCTACTCGAAGACCTCGCCGGCCGAGGTGGCCACGGCGGCGCGCCGCGTCCACGCCTCGAACTGCCCAGGATCGGCGCAGGAGGTGATCCTGGCACGGATCTCGTCGGAAACGGCGATGCCGCGCGCCTCGAGCAACGTCAGCAGCAACGTGACCTCGCCCTCGGTCTTGCCCTTCGCGAGCCCTTCCGCGAGGCCCTCCGCCTTGCCCTCGCCGAAGTGCTTACGAGCGAAAGGACTGGAAACCAGCCAGGTCGAGCTGGACATCAACGCCTCCATCACACGCCGTGCCGGGGCCGAAGCCATGTTGTGTGCGTATTCATAGTATCGCGGAGCGTCATCGTCATCGAGATCGTTGAGCCCCTTCAAGAAGGTCTCACTGACCTCCTGCCGCTCGCCATGAGCCATGACGGACAGCGCCGCGAGTGCGGGATCGCTGACCACCTGACCGGGATCGGTGAGCACCGGGATGTTGTCCGGGCCGTACACGCACGGGTCCAGGGTGATTTCCAGCTTTCCCGCACTCACCGTCACCGATCGCCTGAACGTGGCGGCTCTGCGGTCGGGCGAGATGACGATCACGTAAACCGGTTTGTTCAACTGCAGCCACAAGGTGACGGCATAACGCAGGGTCTGGTCGAGCTTGTCGTCCGACAGCCTCGTCTCGATCTCACTGATCACCGCATACCAGGGGTCTTGCGGTGGACCGCCGACGAGCACGGTATCGGCCTGACGGACTTTCGACACACGGTCGCTGAGCTCCCCTCCGGCGACGCGGATCTGGGAGCCGTCCGCCAGTCGAATGCCGCTGATCATGCTCATGAGCCGGATGGCGAGGTCTGGATGGTCGCGAACCAGGTTGTTGGTCGCATCATGCTGGGGGCCGGGCATGACACGTTAAGTTAGTGAAGGTTGCGCTACGTGTCAGCCGGACGCGGATTTTGACGCTCCATCCCGGAGATCAGGAGATCGCAGGTGAGGTGGCCAGGTGGCGCAGGCGGGACGGGGCGGTCTGGATGCGGGTGATCTCACGGACCGTGCACGCGCACAGCAGCGCCGCCACCGCCGTCACGCCGAGTTCGAGCCCGCTCAGCCCGGTCAGCTCGCCCGACGAGCCGCGCAGCGGCAGTCGCACCATGACCAGTGCCAGCGCCGCCAGCCAGCTCGCCCACCAGGCACCCGCCAGGGCGAGCCAGCGCACTCGCCGGTCGAGCGGTGGGCGGGAGCCTTTCCATACCTGGTCGACCAGCATGACGGGCGCGATCAGGTTGACGCCCGGCAGCAGCCACGCCGCCATCACCGGCCCCGACGGATTGGCGACCCTGGTGGCGCGGCGCGCCCTGACCAGCCAGGTCAGGTAGGCGGACGCAGACGCGACCAGCGTGCCGACCGCCAGCAACATCAGCACCGCGAACAGCGTGACGGCCCCGACCACGGCCTCGGCTCCCGGGGCGCGCGCGTCACCACCGAGCGTGACGATCTCGGCGGCGAGCCGCCTGCCGCGCACCTGATCGAAGATCACTAGAGCGGTCATGGCGGCGAGCTGGGCGGCAAGGGTCACATAGACCGCCGAAGCCGATCGCTTCGCCGCGGAAGGAGCCTGGCGCACGAATCTCTCCCCCCGTGGCACACATTGAGGTTCTGATTCACATGTATCCCGCCAGGCCCTCCGTTAATCAGCTGACCACGCCTGACTCCCATGCCCACGCGGCGATCTCCACCCGGTTCCTTGCCCCGAGTTTGGACTGGATGCTGCCGAGATGGGTTTTGACCGTGGACAGCGACACGAACAGCTCTCCGGCCACCTCCTGGTTGGTCCTGCCTCTGGCGACCAGCCGTACGACATCGAGTTCACGCTCGGTCAGCGGATCGTTGAGCGGCCGGACCGCGCCGGCCGCCGGCTGGGCGAGGTGCTGGAGCAGCCGTACGGTCACCGACGGTGACACCAGCGCGTCGCCGGCGGCCGCGGCCCTGACGGCCTCGATGAGCAGGGTGGGGCCGCTGTCCTTGAGCAGGAAGCCGGTCGCGCCCGAGCGGAGCGCGCCGTAGACGTACTCGTCGAGGTCGAAGGTGGTGACGATGACCACCCGCATGGGGTTCTCGACGCCTGGGCCCGCCAGGATCCTCGTCACCTCGATGCCGTCGAGCTTGGGCATCCTGATGTCGAGCAGGCACACGTCGGGGCGCAGCCGCCTGGCCGCCTCGACCGCGTCGGCCCCGTCGGCCACCGTGCCGACGACGTCGATGTCCTGCTGGGCGTCGAGGATCATCTGGAAGCCGGTGCGGACAAGTTCCTGGTCGTCGGCGATGAGCACGCGAATCGTCACACGGGCAAGCCTAACTTTCCGATCATCGTGGGATGGGCCGCCCTCCGATCTCCCGGGGGCGGGGCCGAGCCTAGATCGGCCGATCGGCTGATGGCGATCGGACGCACGGCCGATCCGCGGCCCCGGCCTCGCACGACAAGGTCGTCTCCATGAACGACGTACTTGCAGGCCGCGCGCTCGCCAAGCGCTTCGGCCAGACGGTGGCGCTGAACGGCGTGGACATCACCATCCAGGCGGGCGAAGCCGTGGCGATCATGGGTCCGAGCGGTTCGGGCAAGTCCACCCTGCTCCACTGCCTGGCCGGGATCATGAAGCCGGACACGGGCGAGGTGCACCTGCTCGGCCAGCGCATCGACAGCATGAAGGAGCGCGACCGCAGCGCCCTGCGCAGGACCAGGTTCGGGTTCGTGTTCCAGTTCGGCCAGCTCCTGCCCGAACTGCCCGCCGAGGAGAACGTGGCGCTCCCGCTCATGCTCGGCAACGTGTCGAGGTCCGACGCGGTACGGCAGGCGAGGCAGTGGTTCGCCCCGCTCGGGCTCGGCGGCATGGAGGGGCGCAGGCCGGGCGAGCTGTCCGGTGGTCAGGCCCAGCGGGTGGCGATCGCCAGGGCGCTGGTGACCAAGCCCGCCGTGGTGTTCGCCGACGAGCCGACGGGCGCGCTCGACCAGAACACGGGCCACGACACGATGCGGCTGCTGGTGGAGGCCACCAAGCACAACGGCGCCTCGCTCATCGTGGTCACCCATGACCCGGGCGTGGCCGGCTGGTGCGACCGTACGGTCGAGGTCCGCGACGGCAACCTGCTTCACGGCGCGGTGAGCCGGTGAGCAACCTCATGAGCCTCACCTGGCGCCTGCTCAGGGGCGGCGGGCGCAGAGGCATGCTGGGCACCTGGCTGACGCTGGGCGCGGTCGTCATCTCCACGGGGCTGCTGCTGTTCGCCGTCTCGGCCAACTTCGCCTTCCAGGGACGCGCGGAACGGAGCGCGTGGCGCAACCCGGTCCAGGCGGCGGGCAAGGCGACGGCGGTCGAGGCGACCAGGGACGACTACGTCCAGGACAGGAAGATCACCGTCGTCGACCTGGCGGCGCTGGACCCGAAGGCCGACGCGCCGCCTGGGCTGCCGCGCTTCCCCGCCCCCGGCGAGGTGTGGCTGTCGCCGGCGCTCGCGGAGCTGGCCAGGCAGTTGCCCGCCGACCGGCTCGCCGACCGCTACGACAACGTCAAGGGCGTGCTGGGCGACTCCGCCCTCGTCTATCCGGGCGAACTGGTCGCGGTGGTCGGCCACCGGGCCGACGACCCCGCCATGACCGGCACGCGCGGCGACACGTGGCGGGGCGGGGTACCGCCGACCAAGGTCGAGACGCTCGCCGGAACTCCGACGGAGGACGCGCAGGCCTACCGGATTCTCGCGCTCATCGCCAGCGTGCTCATGGTGGTGCCGCTGCTGGTGTTCGGCGGCGCCGCGGCGCGGCTGACCGTGGCCCGCCGCGACCAGCGCCTCGCCGCGCTCAGGCTGGTGGGCGCAACCCCTGGGCAGGTGGTCGCGATGACCGTGGCCGAGGCCGTGATCGTCGCGTTCGCGGGAGCCGTGCTCGGCACCGTCCTGTACGGCGTGGCGGTCCCGCTGCTCAAGGCGATCAGGATCGGCGGAGGGCCGTGGTTCGCGGGCGATCTGCTGCCGAACCCGCTTCTGGCGGCCGGCGTGCTGCTGGCCGTACCGCTGCTGGTGGGGGTGTCGGCGATCGTCGGCCTGCGCAGGGTCGTGGTCAGCCCGCTCGGCGTGGCCAAGAGGGAGACCCCGCCCGCGATGCGGTTCGTGAGGGTGGTCGCCCTGCTCGCGGTGCTGGCCGTCGTGCCCATGCTCGGCACGAGCGCAAGCGTGGGCGTGGTCTCGGTGGTGCTGGGCCTGGCGTTCCTGTGCGTCAACCTGGTCGGCCCGTGGGTCGTCGGCCTCATCGGCAGGATCACCGCGAAGCGCGCAAGGCGGCCCGCGAAGCTGCTGGCGGGCCGCAGGCTCGTGGACGATCCGCGCTCGGCGTGGCGGACGGTCAGCGGGGTGGCGCTGACGGGTTTCGTGGCGGGCTTCCTCGGGCTGCTCAGCCCTGGGGACGCGCTGGCGGGACACGCCGCCGACGGCCGGCTCATGCTCGCCGTGCCCGAGGCCAAGGTGGCCGTGGTCGCGGGCCAGGCGCGCGAGCGGCTCGCGAAGGCGGGGGTGAAGGCCACGGTGAAGCAGGAGAAGGGGCTCGTCGCCGCCGCCGTCGGCACAGCCGACGTGGACAGGGCGCGCACGGCGCTGGACGGGCTCGTTCCCGGGCATTCGGCCACCAGCGAGGCGGACGAGCAGCGTTTCACCGGCCAGCTTCTCGACGACATCGCCACGGGGACCGTGGTCGTGCTGTCGGTGTCGTTCCTCGTCGCGATCGCCAGCTCGGGCATCACCTCCGCCTCCTCGGTCCTGGACCGCCGCCAGACCTACGCCCTGCTGCGGCTGGCGGGCACCCCGCTGGAGGTGCTGGACAGGGCGCGCAGGTCGGAGACGCTGATCCCGCTCATGGTGATGGGCGGCGGCGCGATCGCGGTCGGCGTGTTCTGCGCCTCGCCGTTCATGCTGGTGTCGCCGAACATCTCGGGCGCGATCACGCTGGCGGTGTGCGTCACGGTCGGGTTCGCGGGCGTGATCGGCGCGGGCGCGCTGAGCAGGCCGTTGCTGCGCGCGGTGACCGACGATCCCGCCCCGCGTCCCGACTAGATGGTTGATGCCAAGGGGTGTGGCTACGTTTAGTGGTCGAATGCGATCAGCGACCGCT
>NZ_JBHUFV010000105.1:0-160661 GCF_042681425.1 Nonomuraea mangrovi
CCGTGGGCCTGCGCGATCTGGTCTACCGGCTGTACGAGCGCCGGTTGGAGGCCAAGCTGTCAGCTGACAGCGACAACTTCCCCCGCCATGTCGGGGTCATCATCGACGGCAACCGCCGTTGGGCGCGCGCGATGGGCATGCGCGACGTCAGCAAGGGGCACAGGAAGGGCGCCGACAAGATCTCCGAGCTGCTCACGTGGTGTCGTGAGGCGGGCGTGGAGGTCGTCACCGTCTGGATGCTGTCCAGCGACAACCTCAACAGGCCCAAGGAGGAGCTCGAACAGCTCCTGAAGATCATCGAGGACGTCACGCAGGAGCTCGTGGACGAGGGCTGGCGCATCAGCCCCGTCGGCGCGCTGGATCTCCTCCCAGCCAGGACGGCGAATGTCCTGAAAAACGCAAAAGAAGTCACATCACACCGTCCAGGGCTGATTGTGAACGTTGCGGTTGGGTATGGAGGAAGACGTGAGATTGCCGATGCGGTGCGCTCACTCCTTCAGGAGCACGCCAGCAAGGGGGCGAGCATCGAGGACCTGGTCGAGGTTCTCGATGTGGAGCACATCGCGGAGCATCTCTACACTCGCGGCCAGCCCGATCCCGACCTCCTCATCAGGACGTCGGGCGAGCAGCGACTGTCAGGCTTCATGCTCTGGCAGAGCGCCCACTCCGAGTTCTACTTCTGCGAGGCCTACTGGCCTGACTTCCGCAGGGTCGATTTCCTGCGGGCGCTGCGCGACTACGCCGCGAGACACCGACGTTACGGGTCCTGAGACAAGTTCACGAACAGCTCGTGAACAGACGCTTGGCCGCTTCGGTGGCGGGTATTCAGGACCTAACGTTGCAAGTGGCCGACCACAGGCCGGTCACTCCGGAGAGGGCCCGCCTTTGCGCATAGACCTGCCGAGGGGGGCCGGTACCCGGCGCCTCTCGCGGGTGCGGGTCCGGTCCGAATTCCCGCCTCGTCTGCAGGGCGCCCATTCCATGGGGCGCCCGGGGGAGAACGTGTGGCAGTGTCCTCGAGCAACTACCCCACCACCAAGCGCACCTACGTGCTGGACACGTCGGTCCTGCTCGCCGACCCGGCGGCGATGACCCGCTTCGCCGAGCATGAGATCGTCCTTCCGATCGTCGTGATCACGGAGCTGGAGGCCAAGCGGCACCATCCCGAGCTCGGCTACTTCGCACGCAAGGCACTGCGCTACCTCGATGACCTGCGGGTGAAGCACGGCAGGCTCGACGAGCCGATGCCGGCGGGCGAGGGCACGATCAGGGTCGAGCTGAACCACAGCGACCCGTCGATCCTGCCGGTCGGGTTCAGGCTCGGCGACAACGACACCCGCATCCTCACCGTGGCGCGCACGCTCGCGGCCGAGGGCAAGGACGTCGTGCTGGTGTCCAAGGACCTGCCGCTGCGGATCAAGGCCGCCTCGGTCGGCCTGTCGGCGGAGGAGTACCGCGCCGAACTGGTCGCCGAGTCGGGCTGGACCGGCATGGCCGAGATCCAGGTCACCGCCGATGACGTCGGGGCGCTCTTCGAGCACGGCACGGCCGACCTGGAGGAGGCGCGGGAGCTGCCCACGCACACCGGCCTGAGGCTGCTGTCCAGCAGGGGCTCGGCGCTCGGCAGGGTGCTGCCCGACAAGTCCGTACGGCTGGTCCGCGGCGACAGGGAGGCGTTCGGCCTGCACGGTCGCTCGGCCGAGCAGCGCATCGCCCTGGACCTCCTCATGGACCCCGAGGTGGGCATCGTGTCCCTCGGCGGAAGGGCGGGCACCGGCAAGTCGGCTCTGGCGCTCTGCGCGGGCCTCGAGGCCGTTCTGGAGCGCCGCCAGCACCGCAAGGTCGTGGTGTTCCGCCCGCTCTACGCGGTCGGCGGCCAGGAGCTCGGCTACCTGCCAGGCACCGAGGGCGAGAAGATGGGCCCGTGGGCGCAGGCCGTCTACGACACGCTGGGCGCGGTGACCACGCCCGAGGTGATCGAGGAGGTCCTCGACAGAGGCATGCTGGAGGTCCTGCCGCTCACCCACATCCGCGGACGCTCGCTCCACGACGCCTTCGTGATCGTGGACGAGGCGCAGTCGCTGGAACGCGGGGTGCTGCTGACGGTGCTGAGCCGGATCGGGGCCAACTCCCGGGTCGTGCTCACCCATGACATCGCCCAGCGCGACAACCTCAGGGTCGGCAGGCACGACGGCGTGGTGGCGGTGGTGGAGAAGCTCAAGGGCCACCCGCTGTTCGCGCATGTGACGCTGACCAGGTCCGAGCGCTCGCCGATCGCCGCGCTGGTGACGGAGATGCTGGAGGACATCACCCTGTAGACGGGCTCAGGAGGGCGCGCCCGCGGGGACCAGGTCGTGGAACTCCCCGCAGGTGCGCCTTCCCGTCGTCGACGACGGTGAGACGCTCCTGGTGATGTTCACCTGCACCTTGGCGACCTCGGGGCGCATCCGCGCCGTGCACACGATCTGGGCGAGCGCCACGCGGCTCAGCTCCCTCTCGCCCTGCAGGGTGACGTAGAGGACGAGGCTCTTGTTCTCCGGGTCCATGCGCTGCGTCCGCTGGCCCATGGGCTCGGAGTCGACGTCCTGGTAGCGCATGCCGTACAGGTCGGTGTCCTGGCCGGACTCCACAGGGTGGTTGGCGAGGTCCATCAGCGTGCGCATGAGGTCCTCGGTGGTCTTGCTCGCCACCCTGACCTCCTGCAGCGCCAGGCGGCCCTTCTTGATCAGGTAGATCTTGGCCCAGATCGGCTCGGTGCTGATCACGGGCGCCGACGTGAGGGTGGCGACCGGGCTGGGCGTGATGCCGCACCCGGGGAGCAGCAGCAGGGCGGCCAGAAGGAACGGCAGGCGTCTCATGGGTGGGGCAGCCAGACCGTGAAGAGGGTGCCGGGCTTCTGCGACCGCACCGAGATCGTGCCGCCGTGCAGGTGGGCGTTGGCCCGCGCGATGGACAGGCCGAGGCCGCTGCCCTGGCTGCGGACGCGGCCGGTGCCCGCCTTGAAGAACCGGTCGAAGACGTGCGGCAGCGCGTCCGCGGGGATGCCGTCGCCGTGGTCGCGCACCTTCACCTCCAGTCCGTTGGGCGTGCTGCGGGCGGTGACCAGGACGGGCGGGCCGCCGTGCTTGAGCGCGTTGCCGACCAGGTTGGCCACGATGACGTCGAACCTGCGGGGGTCGACGTTGACGACGACACCCGTGGGCGCCTGCACCCTGACGTCCTCGCCCCAGCCGCGCACCTCCAGGCTGTCGCTGATGGCGTCGGCGACGTCGACGGATTCCAGCGCCAGCGTGGCCGTGCCCGCGTCGAACCTGCTGACCTCGATGAGGTGCTCCACCAGCTCTCTCAGCCGCTCCACCTCCGACAGCACCAGCCTGACCGCCTGGGCGGGCTGCTCGGGCAGCCGGTCGGCCTCCTCGGACAGCATGTCGGCCACCGCGGTCATCGCGGTGAGCGGGGTGCGCAGCTCGTGGGAGACGTCGGCGACGAACCTGCGCGACATGGCCTCCAGCGCGCGCAGTTCGGAGACGCTCAGTTCGAGCGCGGCGGCGGCGTCGTTGAAATGCGCGGTGAGCTCGGACAGCTCGTCCTTGCCGTGGACGGGCAGCCGCGTGTCCAGCCTGCCGCGGCCGAGCGCCTGGGCGGCGGCGCTGAGCCTGCCGACGGGAAGGAGCACGTGCCTGGCCGACACCAGCGCCACCGTCAGCGCGATGAGCAGGGTGATGGCGCCCGCCTGCGCGAAGGCCTCCCTGAGGTTGGACAGCGTCCGCTGCTCCTCGCTCAACGACACGTACTCGAACACCAGCAGCCCCGTGGGCCTGGGGACGTCGTCGATGCCGGAGCGGTAGACCTGCGTGCCCAGCACGAGCCACAGCTCGCCGTCGATGATCCTGCGCTGGCTGACGAGCTTGCGGAGCGCCTGGCCGCGCAGCTCTCCCGTGACGTCGTCGGGGCCGAACGCGCCCGCCTCGTCGCGGTAGTAGAGACCCCGGTACTCCAGGAGCGCGTGCCTGTCGGGCCCGGACAACGAGTTGGCGAGGTTGTTCAGCTCCTCGCCGCTCGGCGGCACCTCGCCGGGGCGCAGCGCCCCGACGGCGAAGTCGATGCGACGCAGGTCCTTGGTGAGGTTGTCGACCGCGTCCCTGGTGGTCCTGTCGATCAGCGCGCCCTTGGCCAGTTCGAAGCCGATGCCGGCGACCAGGGCGGAGGCCGCCACGGCGACCACGGTGAAGGTGATGACGAGTCGGCCGCGCAGGCCGGTGAGGAACGCGATCACGGGGGGCTGAACCGGTAGCCGAAGCCGCGCACCGTGTGGATGAACGTCGGCTCGGCCGGCCTGGGCTCGATCTTCGCGCGCACCCGCTGGACGCAGGCGTCGACCAGGCGGGAGTCGGCCACGTGGGTGTGGTCCCAGACCACGCGCAGCAGGTAGCGCCGGTTGAGCACCTGGCCGGGATGGCGGACCAGTTCCAGCAGCAGGCGTAGCTCGGTGGGGGTGAGGTGGATCTCCTTACCCGCCAGGCTGACCTTCAACGCGCCCCTGTCGATGACCAGGTCGCCGAAGGTGATGCGGTCGGAGGTGCTCGACTCGGCCCTGCGCAGGATCGCCCTGATGCGCGCGTCGAGCACGCGGGGCTCGACCGGCTTGACCACGTAGTCGTCGGCGCCCGCCTCCAGGCCGACGACCACGTCGAGGTCGTCGCCCCTGGCGGTGAGGAGGATGACGGGCAACTGGTCGAGCCTGCGGATGCGCCTGCAGACCTCGACGCCGTCGATGCCGGGCAGCATGACGTCCAGGATGGCGATCTCGGGCCTGCGCGATCTGACGTGGTCGAGGGCCTCCTCGCCGGTCGCGTAGGAGGTGACGGAGTGACCTTGACGGGTCAGGGCCAGCTCGAGCGCGGTCCGGACGGACGGGTCGTCTTCGACGAGGAGGATTCCTGCCACCCGCACATTATTCTTCCAACCTGGGCACATACGTTCCGTGTCATGAAACTGTGACATGTCAGGCACAAGACCACAAAGAACACCGGGCAGCCTGAGGGGAGTCCTCCCCTCGGTGCGGGGGTTCGAGGGGCGGACCGCTTCTCCGCTGTGACGAAAATCACATGATCTGAAAAGCCCTGGTTGGTCAAGGGAAGTCCAACCGAATGCCATGTTTGGGTTGCGAACCACCCCCCAAGTCAGGGCAAGCTCATAGGTCGTGAACCCAGGTCCGCAGTTGAGTGAGCGCTCCGCACCCGAGGTGCCCCGCGGCCGGCGGCGCCCGGCCCGTTCCTCCAGGCTGTCAGCCAAGCGGGTTCTGATCATCGGCCTGACCCTCGTGGTCGTCTTCGGCGGCGGCGGCTTCGTCGCCTACACCGCCTACCAGAACGCCTCGTCCCCGCCCCCGCAGCAGCTCAGCCTCGCGGAGATGAACGGCCTGCTCGGCGGCGACCCCTTCGCCACCGACCCCAGCGCCGACGTGCTCAAGTCCGCCGCGGTCGACGCGATGCGCAAGGACCAGCTCGCCGCCAGCCGCAAGGGCAAGCCCAAGCTGAACCCGATCGAGGTCGTCGACCAGGGACCGGGCGGCGACGGCATCCCCGCCGCCAACTTCCCTCCCGGCAGCAACCCCTCGCCCGGCAGCAACAAGGCCGTGGCCAAGGGCATGCTGTCGAGCTTCGGCTTCGGCGACGACCAGTGGGGCTGCCTGGAGAAGCTCTGGCAGAAGGAGTCCGGCTGGAACGAGCGGGCCATGAACCGCTACTCCGGCGCCTACGGCATCCCGCAGTCGCTGCCGGGCAGCAAGATGGCCAGCGCGGGCGGCGACTGGCAGACCAATGCGACCACCCAGATCAAGTGGGGCCTGGGTTATATCAAGGGTCGTTACGGTACGCCTTGTGGCGCGTGGGGCCATTCCACGGCAACGGGCTGGTACTGACACCCCCAGTGATGGGCAAGTCCACTCGCCGACGGTGACGGGACGGCTCACGCTGGCCATGTGAAGGTCAGCGTGATCGTGAATGTTCACAATCCCGGCGACACCGCCGACGAGTGCATCCGCTCCGTGCTGGAGCAGACGCTGCCGCCGGACGAGTACGAAGTGATCTTCGTGGACGACGGTTCCACGGACGGGATCGCCGAGCGGCTCGACACCGTCGCGTCCGTCAGGCGCAACGTGCGGGTGCTGCACCTGCCGTACACCGGCACGCCCCTGCGCGGTCGCAACGTGGGCATCGCCAGCGCCAGGGGCGACTACGTCTACCTGCTCGACCAGGGCGACAGGCTGGAGCGGGGGGCGCTCGCCCTGATGCACGGGCGGGCCGTGGAGACGGAGGCCGACGTGCTCGTCGGCAGGCTCGTACGCGACGCGGGGCCGCCGATGGTCGCCTTCGAGGCCAACAGCGAGCGCGCCGACATCCTGCGCGACCGGCTGCTCACGCTGCTCACGCCGCACAAGCTCTACCGGCGGGCCTTCCTCGAGCAGGAGCGGCTCGGCTTCGCCGTGTCTGGGGGGAAGGTGGCGGAGCAGGCGTTCTCGCTCTGCGCCTACCTGAGGGCGAAGATCATCGCCGTACTCGCCGACGAGGTGTGCTGCCACCTGGGCGAGCAGGAGGAACGGGTCGACGAGCCCGCGGTCGTGGTCACCGAACTGCGCGCGCTGCTCGACGTCGTCGACGGCGGCACGGAGGAGGGGCGCCAGCGCGACCGGATCTACGCGTTCTGGTACCGCTCGATGGTGCTGCGCCCGTTCCTGACCCCCAGGTTCGCGGGGTCGTCGGTCGACAGGGGCCTCACCTTCACCATCTTCAGGGAGCTGGTGCTCGAGCGCTTCCCCGAGCGCCTGGACCGCTACCTGCCCGTCCACCTGCGCGCCGTCGCGTCCATGATGCGCGCGGGCCGCCTGGACCAGCTCGTCAGCTTCGCCAACGAGTCCCGGCGCGGCGAGCTGAGGGCCGAGCTGAGCGATGTGCGCTGGTCGGGGGAGGTGCTGGAGCTGGGCCTCGCGGTGGAGATCCACACCTCCGCGGGCGAGCCGGCCAGGTTCCGCGAGGAGGAGGACAGGCTGTACTGGCGTCCGCCGGGGTCGGTCGACCAGACGCTGCTGCCCGACGCGGTCACGGACGTCACCGACGCCGTCGCCAAGGCCCGCATCGAGGTCTACGTCAGGCAGGAGGAGACAGGCGACGTCTACTTCGTCCCCGTGGTCTGCGACATCGTGCGCATCAGGGAAGGCGGCAGGGTCAGGGTCCAGGTGCACGGGCAGGCGCGGATCGACGTCACCACCGCCGCGCTCGGCGAGGCGCTGCCGTCGGGCCTCTGGGCGGTCCACGTCAGGATGTACGGCGGAGCGCACCGCGCCGCCACCACGGTCAGGCACTCCGAAGGGCCGTTCACCTGCCTGGGCGTGCTGGCCGAACGGCCGAGGCGGCGCCTGGTCGTGCCGTGCTGGAGCGACGACGGGGAGCTCAGCCTGTGCATCGAGCCCAGGTCGTTCTCCCACTCGATCGCGCTCGTCTCCCGCGGAACGACCGTCACCAGGCAGAAGCGCCACATCTACGTGGTGGTGCCGGTGCCGTACGTGCCGCCGAGCGGCGGTCCCGCCATCGAGCTGGTGCTGCGCCACACCACCCGGCACCGGGAGATCAGCGCTCCCGCGCTGGTCGAGCCGGGGCTGCCCGGCAGGACCGCGGGGCAGCTGGTCGCCAAGGTGCCCGTCGCCCGGCTGCTGCCGGGCAAGGACCAGCTCGGTCCTGGCTCGTGGGCGTCGTCGCTGCGCACCGACGAGTCGGAGACGGGGCTGCGATTCGCGCTGGAGATGCGCGGCGGCAGGATCGAGATCGTGCCGATCACGGCGGTCGACCCCGAGCACGACCCGATGGGCCGCGACACCCCGCTGCGCAGGCTGGCCCGTCGCGTGCCAGGCGCACGGTTCGTCCTGCGGCTGGCACGCGCGGGCAGGCATCGCTACCTGCGCGACTGAAGGTGCTCCACGAGCAGCCTGCGGAACTCCTCGGGGTGTTCGAGGTGCGGGCTGTGTCCGCACTCGGCCAGCACGGCCTCGCGGTAGTGGCCGTAGCGCTCCAGCGCCGCCCTGGTCTGGGTGACCATGGGCTGCGCCTGGGTGCCGGGCGAGCCGGGCACGACGCCGAGAACGCCCAGGTGGGCGAGGTCGAACAGCGAGGTGTCGGAGACGATGACGTCGTCGGCGCCCCTGATCCACAGGATCGGCGGCCTGGGGTCGATCGTGTGGAGGTCGTCGACGCGGAAGTGGTTCGGCGCCATGGCGTTCAGGACGCCGCGGGTGCCGGGACGCACGCCGGGCCAGGCCTCGGACGTGGCGGCGTCGCCGGGGTAGTGGTCCTCGCCGACCTTCGTGGTCAGCATCGCGGCCACGTAGAAGTCCTCGTCGGCGACGGGCTTGGCGACGTAGGAGGAGCGGAAGACGCTGCGGGGGGACGTGGGCGCCTCCTCAGACAGGTCGCCCTTGGCGAGCCTGTCGAGGAAGTCGGGGTTCACGGCGCCCGCGCCCGACCCGGTGCCGTCGGCGTGGGTGAGGACGCCGTCGGCGCCCTCCGTGCCGCCGTAGCCGTACGGGGAGACGGGGTTGACGAGAGTGAGCGAGCGGACCAGGCCGGGCCTGTCACGCAGGAGCTGGGTGATGACGCCGCCGCCCATGCTCCAGCCCACCAGGTGGACAGGGCCCAGCTCCATGGCCTCGACCAGGGCGATCAGGTCGTCGGAGAAGTCGCGCAGGCCGCGCGTGGCGTCCACGGGGGCGGGGTCGCTGTCGCCGAAGCCGCGCAGGTCCACCGCGAGCGCCCGGTACGGCTCGGGCAGCGCGGCCAGGGTGTCGCGCCAGAACGCGGCCGACGACACGTTGCCGTGGACGAACAGCACGGGCTCGCCCTCGTCGCGTGGCCCGCTCAGGACGTTGTGGGTGAGCCTGGTGGTGGTGACCTTCATGCGCTGACCTTCCCTTCCGCGAGGTCGCTGCCCTGCGTCTCGCGGGCAGCGTAGACCGCGATGAGCGTGAGCGCCGCCGCCACCGCCAGGTAGACGGAGATCGGCACCCAGGTGCCGAAGTCCTGCAGGAGCTTGACCGCGATGATCGGAGCCAGCGCGCCCGCCACGATGGCCGACAGCTGGGCGCCGATCGACACGCCCGTGTAGCGCATCCGGGTGCCGAACAGCTCGGAGAAGAAGGCGGCCTGCGGGCCGTACATCATGCCGTGGAAGAGCAGGCCCACCGTCACGGCCAGCGTGATGGCCAGGAAGCCGCCGGTGTTGATGAGCGGGAAGAAAGCGAAGATCCACACGCCGATTCCCGCCGCGCCCGCCAGGTAGATCGGCCGGCGGCCGACGCGGTCGGACAGCGCGCCCCACAGCGGGATCGTGATGAAGTGGATCGCCGAGGCGATGAGCACCGCGTTCAGGACGGTCGGCTTGTCCAGCTTCACGACGGTCGTGCCGTAGGTGATGACGAACACGGTGATCAGGTAGAAGGAGATGTTCTCGGCCATGCGAGCGCCGATGGCGATCAGCACGTCGCGCCAGTGGTGCCGGAGGACGCCCGCGATCGGCGTCTTGTCCTCGAGGGGAGGGGCCTGCTGGAAGACCGGCGACTCGGTGATGGACAGGCGGATCCACAGCCCGATCAGCACCAGCACGCCCGACAGCAGGAACGGCACCCGCCATCCCCACGACAGGAACGTCTCGTCGGACTGGAAGGCGGCCAGCAGGGCGAGCACGCCCGTGGCGAGCAGGTTGCCGCCAGGAGCGCCCGCCTGCGGCCACGAGGCCCAGAAGCCGCGCCTGCCGGCATCGCCGTGCTCGGAGACGATGAGGACCGCGCCGCCCCACTCCCCGCCGAGCGCGAAGCCCTGCACCAGCCGCAGCGCGGTCAGCAGCAGCGGCGCGCCCGCGCCGATAGCGGCGTGGGTGGGCAGGCAGCCGATGAGGAAGGTCGCGACACCCATCATGAGCAGGCTGATGACGAGCAGCGTCTTGCGGCCGAGCCGGTCGCCGAAGTGGCCGAAGACGAGGCCGCCGAGGGGGCGGGCGACGAAGCCGACGGCGTAGGTGAGGAAGGCCAGCAGCGTGCCGGTCAGCGGGTCGGAGTCGGGGAAGAACAGCTTGTTGAACACGAGTGCGGCCGCCGAGCCGTACAGGAAGAAGTCGTACCACTCGATGGTCGTGCCGATCAGGCTCGCGGCCACGATCTTTTTGATGCTCATGCGCTTTCGCCTGTCTGATGGAGTGGGGGGTTGCGCCCACGGTAAAGAGTGACCGGTGTCACTCATATGGGCGCACACCCCACACTCGGGGGCGGTGATATGTGGGTCAGCCGCTGAGCCGGTGCAGGCGGAGCGCCAGCTGGATCTCCAGGGCGCGTTCGGGCTCCTGCCAGCCGTCGCCGAGCAACTGGGCGACGCGGTCGAGCCGCTGGGTGACGGTGTTGACGTGGATGTGCATGACCTCGGCGGTGCGTGAGGGCGAGGAGCCGGAGCCGAAGTAGGCGGCCAGCGTCTTGAGAAGCGCGGTGCCCCTGCGCTCGTCGTAGCCGATCACGGGGCCCAGCGTGCCGGTGACGAAGGCGCTCACGTCGCGGCCCTCGCCGATCAGCAGCCCGACGAAACCGAGCTCGGTCGCGCTCGCGCCCTCACCCGCCCGGCCGAGCGCCAGGAGCGACTCGGCGCAGCGCAGCGCCTCCTTGTGCGCCCGCGGGACGTGCGTGGGGTCGGTGATCGGGCCCGTCGCGCCCGCCGTGGCGGGGGAGCCGAGCGAGATGGTCAGCTCGGCGGCCACACGCTGGGCCGCCGCGCCGGGGTCGGCGCCGGGCAGCAGCAGCACCGCCTCCTGTCCGCGGGCGGCGGCCAGGCCGCCGGAGAGCGTGGCCTGCGAGGAGGCCCAGAAGGCGGCCCGCTCTCGCTGGCCCTCGTGCCTGGCCACCACGACCACGTGCGGGGCGGTCAGGTCGACCCCGAGCCTGCGGGCGCGGTCGGTGAGGCCCTGCGGGTCATCGGCCGCGCGGGAGATGAGGTCGTCGAGCAGTTCGCCGCGCACCCTGCCCTCGGCCTCGGCCACGCTCCTGCGGAACAGCAGCAGCAGCGCGCAGACCAGCGCCGCCCGCTCCAGGATCCGCTCGTCCGCGGCGTCCCTTCTGTGCGGGTCGCTCCTCAGCACCAGCGTGCACAGCGGGGCGCTCGCCGTGATCATGAGATCGCCCCTGCGGACGGTCCTGCCCGGCACGGCCGCGTCGAGGACGCCCGGCTCCACCTCGCCGACCAGTGGCCTTCCCGTCTCGTCGAGCACGGCCAGCGTGCCGCCGAGCACCTCGGTCACCACGGCGGCCACGTCCTCGATGCCGCCTCCGCGCAGCACCAGCGAGGTCATCCTGTCGTGGGCGAGCGCCGCGCGCTCCACCGCGTCGCTGTGCTCCCTCGCGATCCTGTGCGCGTGCGAGAGCTCCTCCAGGGCGTTGCGCGTCTCCTGCAGCAGCCTGGCGTTGTCGATCGCGACCGCCGCGTGCGCCGCCAGGCTGGCCAGCAGCGCCACCTCCTCCTGAGCGAACGGCCGCGCGCTGCGGTTGGCGGCCATCAGCACGCCGATCACGCGCTGGCCCAGGCGCAGCGGCACGCCGAGGATGGCCACCAGGCCCTCCTCCTTGACCGCCTCGTCGATGACGGTGGTGTGGCGGAAACGAGCGTCGGCGAAGTAGTCGGCGGTGGAGTACGGCGTCGCGGTCTGCGCCACCAGGCCGCCGAGCCCGGCGCCCATCGCCAGCCTGAGCGCCCGGAAGGCGGCGGAGATCGAGCCGTCGGTGACCCGCATGTAGGTGTCGCCGCGCTCGGGGTCGTGCAGCGTCATGTACGCGGTGTCGGTGCCGAGCAGCTGCCTGGCCCTGTGCACGATCGCCTCGAGCACGGCGTCGAGGTCGCGCAGCCCCGCCAGGTCGCCTGCGGTGTCGTAGAGCGCGCTCAGCTCGGCCTCGCGGCGCGCCCTCCGCCTGAGCAGCGCCCGGACCTTGAGCGCGGCCAGCTTGGCCTCTTCGAGCTCCTCGATCGTCCGCGCGCTCGCGCCCTCGGCCCTGGCCTTGAGCGTCGGTCCCTCGAACTCGACCGCCGACGCCTCGCGCGCCAGCAGGTCGAGGAACGCTAGCGAGCCGTCCATCCGCCGTCCACGGGGAGGGAGACGCCCGTGATGAACGAGCCCGCCGGCCCGCACAGGTAGGCGACCAGCTCGGCGACCTCCTCGGGCTCGATCAGGCGCTTGATCGCGGCGGGGGCGAGCATGATCTGCTCCACGACCTCGGACTCGGGGATGCCGTGGGACGCGGCCTGCGCGGCGATCTGCCGCTCGACCAGCTCGGTGCGCACGTAGCCGGGGTTGACGCACGTCGACGTCACGCCCTTGCCCGCCCCTTCGAGCGCGATCACCTTCGACAGCCCCTCGAGCCCGTGCTTGGCGGCCACGTAGGCCGCCTTGTACGGCGAGGCCCTGAGGCCGTGGACGGAGGAGATGTTGACGATCCTGCCCCAGCCCGCGGCGTACATGCCCGGCAGTACCCGCCTGGTCAGCAGGAACGGCGCTTCCAGCATGACCTTGACGATCTTGGCGAACGTCTCGGGAGGGAACTCCTCGATCGGCGCGACGTGCTGGAAGCCCGCGTTGTTGACCAGGATGTCGACAGGCTGGTCGGGCAGCTCGTCCAGGAAGCGGGGGTCGGACAGGTCGGCGACGACCGCGACGCCGCCCGTCTCCTTCGCCACCCGCTCCGCGGACTCGGCCGACATGTCCACGGCCAGCACCCTGGCGCCGGCGGCGGCCAGCCTGACGGCGCAGGCCCTGCCGATCCCGCTACCCGCCCCCGTCACCAGGGCCGTTCGCCCGGTCAGCTCGTCGGTCATGCCTCGGACCCTAGACCCTTCCCCTTCCGAGGCACATGGAGCCCGGCCACATACCTCTATGGATCACTATGTGGACATCTTGATGAGCCCGCCCGCGAACGCCTTCTGGCTCAGCGCGCCCAGCTTCACCACCGAACTCGGGTAGACGCTGCCGCAACTGGTGTCCTTGGCGACCAGGTCGGGTCTGATCACCGCGGAGTCGATGACGCCCTGGCCGTAGCCCATGAGGAAGGAGCGCAGCTCGACGGGGGTGGGGTCGACGCCCTCCTCCTCCAGTGACCTGTCGATCTCGGCGACCTCCCTGGCGATGGCGTCGGACAGCGTGCGGTCCTGGGCGGCCTGAGCGAGGATGTCGCGTCCGAAACGGGCGTAGATGTGCTCCAGTGGTGTGGCGGACAGGTGCCTGGTCAGGTCCTTGGTCCTGGCGTCGCGCATGGCCTGCATGAGGCGGAGAAACAGGATCTTCATCTGGTCGGTGACGCCGGCGTCGGCGCCACGCCTCCTCTCGCTCCTTCGGGGGACGTTGTCGTAGAGCTGGCAACCTCATGGAGCGACGGCGGACCGCGCTGCGCCGACCTGTGCTGTCCTGGGACGCTCACATCGCCTCCCTCGGCTCCCCGCGGGCGCGGGACGGCCACACCGGCATCGATACCCCGGTCGCCGGCGCCGTTGACCACCGAGCGCGAAACGCAATCCGGTTGTTGCACGGGGCCGTCCTGCCTTTCGCCAGAGGGTTGACGACTTCCTCTGACGACGTGATGGGTCGTTCGGATGGCGGCGTTGGCGAATCGTTATCGCAGGCCGGGCAGAACGTTGGCATATGCCGGGAATACCTTTGCCGGCCCCGGCCAAGGCAGCACCCTCGGGCGGCCGATCACCCCGAAGGCCCCGGCTCCGCGCGTGGAGCGCCTCAGGGGGAGGGCTTCGTCATGGACAGCACGTCCAGGATCGCGTCGAGCTCCTCCTCCGAGATGGTGCCGTTGGCGACGTGCCCGCGCTCGATGACCACCTCGCGGATGGTCTTGCGCTCGGCCAGGGCCTGCTTGGCGATCTTCGCGGCCTCCTCGTAGCCGACGTGCCGGTTGAGCGGCGTGACGATCGAGGGCGAGGACTCGGCGTACTCGCGCAGCCGCTCGGTGTTGGCGGTGATGCCGGCGACGCAGCGGTCGGCCAGCAGGCGGGAGACGTTGGCGAGCAGGCCGATCGACTCCAGGACGTTCCTGGCGATGACGGGCAGCATGACGTTCAGCTCGAAGTTGCCGGAGGCGCCCGCGAAGGTGATGGCGGCGTCGTTGCCGATGACCTGGGCGGCGACCATGGCCGTGGCCTCGGGGATGACCGGGTTGACCTTCCCCGGCATGATCGAGGAGCCGGGCTGGAGGTCGGGCAGGTTGATCTCGCCGAGGCCCGCGCGGGGCCCCGAGCCCATCCACCGCAGGTCGTTGGCGATCTTGCTCAGGGAGACGGCGACGACCTTCATCTGGCCGGACAGCTCGACGATCGCGTCCTGGCTGCTCTGGGCCTCGAAGTGGTCCTCGGCCTCGACGAACCGGATGCCGGTCGCCTCGCTGAGCTTCTCGATCGCCTTCGCCGCGAAGCCCGGCGGGGTGTTGATGCCGGTGCCGACGGCGGTGCCGCCGAGCGGGAGCTCGACCACGTGGGCGAGGGCCGACCTGACGCGGTTGACGCCGTGCTCGATCTGGGAGGCGTAGCCGCCGAACTCCTGGCCCAGCGTGACCGGGGTGGCGTCCATGAGATGGGTCCTGCCGGACTTCACGGTCCGGTCGAACTCCGCCGCCTTCGCCCGCAGCGCGACCGCCAGGTGCTGTAGCGAGGGGATCAGATGGAAGACGACCTCGGTGGCGGCGGCGACGCGGATCGAGGTGGGGAACACGTCGTTGGACGACTGCGAGGCGTTGACGTGGTCGTTCGGGTGCACAGGCCGGCCGAGCCGCTCCTGCGCCAGCGTGGCGATGACCTCGTTGGCGTTCATGTTCGAGGAGGTGCCCGAGCCGGTCTGGAACACGTCGATGGGGAAGTGCGCGTCGTACTCGTTCTCCGCCACGTCGGCGGCGGCCTGCGCGACGGCCTCCGCCACGTCCTTGTCGAGGACTCCGAGTTCGGCGTTGACCTCGGCGGCCACCGCCTTGATCAGGCCGAGCGCGGCGATGTGAGAGGGCTCCAGGCGGCGTCCCGAGACGGGGAAGTTCTCCACGGCTCGCTGCGTCTGTGCGCGCCACCGGGCGTCGGCGGGGACGCGGACCTCACCCATGGAGTCGTGCTCGATCCGGAATTCACTCATGTGTCCAAGTCTGTGCGATCCGGATCGAGCGCGGCGTGCCGGGGTCAGGAGATGGCGGCGATGACGAGAATCGCGATCACGGCGAGGGCCACGATGGCGACGCCGATGAGGATGAGGACGCCCGCCCTGTTGCCCTCCTTCTCCGGAGTCTTCGCTCCCGCGATGGCGAACAGGTCGGTGCCCAGGCCCGGCTGCCGGTCGGGGTGGTCGGTCCCGTAGCCGCCGGGCTGAGCCGGTACGGCCGGGCCGCCGCCCTGTCCGGGGGGCATGCCGTTGTAGGGGGCGGCGGGCGGCGGACCCGCGTATCCGGGGAACCCCGGCCCGCCGGCGTGCCCCTGCTGGGCACCAGGCCCCTGCTGAGCACCTGGACCCTGCCGGGGACCGGGCCCCTGCTGCTGCGCGGGACCCGCGGGCGCGCCGGTAGCGGGCCCCGCCGGGCCCCCGAAGGCGCCTCTGCCGTCCTGGCCCATGGGTCCCGAGAACGCGCCGGGCCCCTGCTGCCCGGCGGGCCCTGAGAACGCTCCAGGGCCGCCCGGCTCGCCGTGCGGGCGCGGGCCCTGGGGGGCCCCGGCGCCGGGCGGCGGGAAGACCGGCTTGTCGGCACGCGTGTTGGGGAGGGTCAGCCGCGAGGTCACGATGGCGCCCTCGTCGACCGGTTCGACCGGCGTGGGCCGCGCCGGCTTGGGTCGCTGCACCGCCATCGTCCTGTCGGGGTCGAACGCCTCCATCACCTTCGGGATGTCGCTGGTCGGCGTGTCGGCCACCATCCGCAGCAGGGTCTCGGCCTTGGCCGCGGTCAGCCGCAGGCGGTGGTCCTTGTGGAGCATCCCTTCGAGCACGGGGCGCAGCGCCCCCGCCTGCGTGGGCGGATCCGCGCTCTCCGTCATCAGCGCGGCCAGCGTCTCGGCCACCGTCGCGCGCTCGTAGGCGGGCCTGCCCTCCACGGCGAAGTACAGGGTCGCGCCGAGCGACCAGATGTCGGACTCCGCGCCCGTGTACTCGCCGCGCGCCCGCTCGGGCGCCGTGTAGCCGGGGGAGCCGATCACCATGCCGGTCTTGGTCAGGCGGGTGTCGCCCTCGGCCTTGGCGATGCCGAAGTCGGTGAGGACGATCCTGCCGTTCTCGGTGATGAGCACGTTGCCCGGCTTGACGTCGCGATGCGTGACGCCCTGGGCGTGGGCGGCGCGCAACGCGCCCAGCAGGTCGACGCCGATCTCGGCCACCAGCCGCGGCGGCAGCGGACCCTCCTCCTCGATGACCTGCTCCATGGAGCGGGCCTCGACGAGCTCCATGATGATCCACGGACTGTCGTCCTGGATGAGGACGTCGTGGATCGAGGCCACGGAAGGGTGGCTGATCCGCGCGGCGGTACGGCCCTCGCGGACCATGCGCTCGCGCAGTTCGACGCGCTGCTCCTCGGTGAGCCCTGGATCCTGGCGGATCTCCTTGATCGCCACCTCGCGGCCGAGGGCACGGTCGTGGGCCCGCCACACGGTTCCCATCGTCCCTCTGCCGATCGGAGTGATCAGCTCATAGCGTTCCGCGAGCAGGCGCTTCTGCTGTTCCGGCATGAGAAGAAGATATCTATTCTCGCTTGGAGAACGCTTTACCCACGCTTGCGAAGTTCACGCGGCCAGAAGCGTCGTGGAAGGAACAACTTTATCACCGTGGCCATAAATCGGGCGTAGGCCGATGGATTGGGCCGCTGCTCGACGACCTTCCTGTGCACGCCCTCGCCCGGCCTGCGGTGCGCCCTCGGAAGCGGGACGACGGGAGTCGGCGCGGTCGTCTCCGCCCTGTGCAGGCCGCGATGGGTGGGTCTGCGCGCCGGGCCTGGACGCGGGATCCTGCTGGTCCTGGTGGCCAGCGGGTCCTCCGCCGCCCCTCCGGCCGCGACGCGGGCCAGCATGAGCGAGGCGCGCACCGAGTCGAGCCTGGTGGCCGGGTCGATCCTGAGCAGGGCGTCGAGCACGGGGGCCAGCGGCCCCGCCTTGACCATGGGGATGGGCTCGCCGCTGGTGAGCGCGGCCAGCGCGGCGGCGGCCGTACGCCTGCCGTGCAGGCCCCTGCCCTCGACGGCCGTGTAGAGGGTCGCGCCGAGCGACCACAGGTCGGCCGCGGGACTGGCCTTCGCGCCGAGCACCCGCTCGGGCGCGATGTAGCCGGCCGAGCCGAGCACGATGCCCGCCTGCGTGATCGAGGCGTCGCCCTCCATGGCGGCCAGGCCGAAGTCGGTGAGCACCGCCCTGTCGTCGGTGACCAGCACGTTGCTGGGCTTGACGTCGCGGTGGAGGATGCCCTTGGCGTGGACGGCCCGCAGCGCGCCGAGCACCTGCCTGCCGATCTCCGCGGCCCTGCGCGGCGGCAGCGGGCCCTCCTCCATGATGAGCTGCTCCAGAGACCGGGCCTGGAGCAGCTCCATCACGATCCATGGACGTTCGTCCTCGGTGACGACGTCGAAGACGGTGATCACCGAGGGGTGCGCGACCATCGCCGTGGCCCTGCCCTCACGCTCGGTGCGGGCACAGAGTTCGGCCCTCAGCTCCTCGTCGAGAACCGTGGGCAGGCGCACTTCCTTGACCGCTACGTAACGGTCGAGCAACTCATCGTGCGCTCGCCAAACCGTGCCCATACCGCCGCGGCCGACCGGCTCCATGAGCCGATAGCGCGCGGCAAGGAGGTAACCGGACGGCGCACGCATGGCAGGCAGCTTACCTATTTGCGGAAACCGACCAGTAGAGGCCGGGCCGATAAAAAGTTGCGAACTTCTGTCAACCCGTCTGACTCGTGACGTCAGCGAAGCGCTTCGCGACGTCGTCCCAGTTCACCAGGCCCCAGAGCTTCTCCACGTAGTCGGGGCGCACGTTGCGGTACTGAAGGTAGTAGGCGTGCTCCCAGGCGTCGAAGACCAGCAGCGGCGTGGTGTTCATGCCGACGTTGCCGTGGTGGTCGTAGACCTGCTCCACCACCAGGCGCCCGCCGAGCGGCTCGTAGGCCAGCACGCCCCACCCTGAGCCCTGCACGCCGCTGGTGGCGGCGCTCAGCTGCTTCTGGAAGGCCTCGAAGGTGCCGAAGTGCTCGTCGATCGCGTCGCGGAGCGCGCCGTCGGGGCGGTCGCCGCCGTCCGGGGACAGGTTCTCCCAGAAGATCGAGTGGAGCACGTGGCCGGACAGGTGGAAGGCGAAGGTCTTCTCCAGGCCGACGAGGCCGCCGAACTGGCCCTTGTCGCGGGCCTCGGCCAGCTGCTCGAGGGTGTCGTTCGCGCCCTTGACATAGGCGGCGTGGTGCTTGGCGTGGTGCAGTTCGAGGATCTCGCCGGTGATCGCCGGCTCGAGCGCCGCGTAGTCATAGGGCATGTCGGGCAGGGTGTAGCCACCCATGGTCCACCTCCAAGTGATCAATGCCCTCCGACACTATTGCAAGGAGTTCGCAGCTGCATCAGACCATGGACTTAGGACTTCCCCTTGTTGCGAATTTCTCGCAACTACCTCATGATGGCAGTGTCAGATTGATCCTGTGTGCGGCGGGCGGAGGCATCCCGCCCGCCGACGCACACGGGCTTGACTCTTCCGGCCCTTCATCGCGTCAGCGGATTGCAAGCTAGCTGTCAGCGGCTCGACGCACTCTGAATCCATGAACCTATCTGCCACAAAATGCATCGAATCTGTCGGTGCCGATCGTCATCATGAAGGTAGAGAGGTTCAGCGGAACCAGGAAGGCACCCGACGGCGTTGGGATGGGAAAGGGATCATCTCCAGCGCGCAGGGGGCCCGACAGGGCGACGATGCCCACCAAGTGAAGAACCCAGGAGAGTCATCTGAGAGGTGCATGATGTGCAGTCACCGACCCGCTTGCCCCGCCGCCGACGCGGCCGACCGTGAGGCCTCGCACGTGATCGCGGCCCACCCCGACCAGGGCTGGAGCCTGCTGTGCAACGGGGTGGTCCTGTTCGAGGACACCGGTCTGCTGCTGCCCGACGGCTCTGTCGTCGCCCCCCACCGCGGCCTGGTCGCCGCCTGACTCACCGACCCAGGGTGCGGTCGTCCGAGACCGACCACACCTCGGTGAGCCGGCCGCGCGTCACCCGTAGAAGGCGCGCGCCCCGGAGACCGACCACACCTCGGTGATCAGTCCCTCCGACACGGCCAGGACGTCGACCCCGCTCTTGGACGCCTCGCCGAACGTCGCCTTGTAGGGACGGGCGACCAGCCCGGTCGCCGCCCCCTCGACCATCCTGAGGTCCACGACCGCTTCACCTTCGGCGAAGAAGCGCAGACCCGGATGGGACTCATGCCACCCGGCCACGATCACGGCCAGGTCGTCGGCATGCCGTACGTCGTCGAAGGCGTCCGTGCCCGCCTGCGCGTAGCGCAGCACGAACTCCGGCGCCATGATCTCCTTGGGGTGCAGCTCCCGGTTCCACATCGCCGTCCACCTGTCGAAAAGGTGGACGCCGGCCTCTCGGACGTTCATGCGAACACCCTAGGGAGCCGCACCGACAATTCAGCGGCGGCCGATGGACAGCACAGGCCCCGTCCTGTCGGTGAAGAAGTCGTCGCCCTTGTCGTCGACGACGATGAAGGCGGGGAAGTCCTCCACCTCGATCTTCCACACCGCCTCCATGCCCAGCTCCGGGTACTCCAGGACCTCGACCTTCTTGATGCAGTCCTGGGCCAGGCGCGCGGCGGGTCCGCCGATGGAGCCGAGATAGAAGCCGCCGTACTTCTGGCAGGCCTCGGTGACCTGCTTGGACCGGTTGCCCTTGGCCAGCATGACCATGGATCCGCCCTCGGCCTGGAAGCGCTCGACGTAGGAGTCCATGCGGCCGGCGGTCGTGGGTCCGAAGGAGCCGGACGCGTAGCCTGTGGGGGTCTTCGCGGGGCCCGCGTAGTAGACGGCGTGGTCCTTCAGGTAGGCGGGCATCTCCCCGCCGGCGTCGAGCAGCTCGGCGATCTTGGCGTGCGCGATGTCGCGGGCCACCACCAGCGGACCGGTGAGCGACAGGCGCGTCTTGACCGGGAACCTGGTCAACTCGGCGAGGATGTCGCGCATCGGACGGTTGAGGTCGATCTTCACGACGTCGTCGGACAGGTGCTCGTCGGTCGTCTCGGGCAGGAAACGGGCGGGATCGGTCTCCAGCTTCTCCAGGAAGACGCCCTCGGGCGTGATCTTGGCGAGCGCCTGCCTGTCGGCCGAGCACGAGACGGCGATGGCCACAGGACACGAGGCACCGTGCCTCGGCAGGCGGATCACGCGGACGTCGTGGCAGAAGTACTTGCCGCCGAACTGGGCGCCGATGCCCAGTTTCTGCGTCAGCTCGAACACCTTCTGCTCCATCTCCACGTCACGGAATCCGTGGCCGGAGGCCGAGCCCTCGGTCGGGATGGAGTCGAGGTAGCGGGCGCTGGCGTACTTGGCGGTCTTCAGCGCGTACTCGGCGCTGGTGCCGCCGATGACCACCGCCAGGTGGTACGGCGGGCACGCTGCGGTGCCGAGCGAGCGGATCTTCTCCTCGAGGAAGGCCAGCATGCGCTTCTCGTTCAGGACCGCCTTGGTCTCCTGGTAGAGGAACGACTTGTTGGCCGAGCCGCCGCCCTTGGCCATGAACAGCAGCTTGTACTCGTCGGGGTGCCCGTGGGGGTCCTCGGCGTACAGCTCGATCTGGGCGGGCAGGTTGTTGCCCGTGTTCTTCTCCTCCCACATGGTGAGCGGAGCCATCTGCGAGTAGCGCAGGTTGAGCTTGGTGTAGGCGTCGTAGACGCCGCGCGAGATCGCCTCGGCGTCGGCGCCGTCGGTCAGCACGTGACGGCCGCGCTTGCCCATGACGATCGCGGTGCCGGTGTCCTGGCACATGGGCAGCACGCCGCCGGCGGAGATGGAGGCGTTCTTGAGCAGGTCGAGCGCGACGAACCTGTCGTTGCCGCTCGACTCGGGGTCGTCGACGATCTTCCGCAGCTGGGCCAGGTGGCTCGCGCGCAGGAAGTGGGAGATGTCGTGGACGGCGGTCTCGGTGAGCAGCCGCAACGCCTCCGGGTCGACCTCCAGGAAGTTGCGTCCCGCAGCCTCGACCTTCCGCACCCCCTCGCTGGTGATCAGCCGATACTCGGTGTCGTCGTCGCCAAGCGGAAGCAGGTCGGTGTAGTCGAACTCGGGCATGTCCCTCGATCCTTTCGGTCCTCCTAGAGGGTACGGCTTGACGAACGCCAGGCAGAACCGCAGGTCGAACCGAGCGATTTTTCCGATTCATGGGGTTATGGAGGTGTCCCTGTGGGGTCGTTCGGACGAACCCTTAGAGAGGAGGACGTCATGGAACTGCCCATCTTTTTCGTGCTCGGATTCGCGCTCCTCGTCGTGGGGTTGCTCGGCCTCGCGGTCGTCGCCATCGTGCTGACGGGCATCAAGAGCGGCCAGTGGCCGGTGCAGGAACACCAGCCACATCGCCGGATCTGGCACCGCTGAGCCCGACGACGATACCCGCGATGACCAGCGCCGCCCCCGTAAGGTCGGCCGCGCTCGGCACCGCGATGCCGAGCGCGAGCCCCGTGACGATGGCACCGACCGGGATCAGCCCCGCGAACAGGCCCGCCGTGCCGGGGCCGAGCTTGGGCAACGAGGAGTACCACAGGAAGAAGGCGATCGTCGTCACGACCACCGCGAGGTAGGCGAAGCCGAGCCCCTCGGCCAGGGTGGGGACGCGCAGCATGGCCGAGCCCTCCACCGACAGCCCGATCACGGCCAGCAGGGGCACCGCCATCGCCGTCGAGTAGGCGGAGACGCGCATCGCGCCGAGCTTGGGCAGGAGGGGGATGGCCAGCATGGAGAAGCTGACCTCCCCCACGAGCGCGCCCAGGGACCACAGCAGCCCCGGCAGGTCGCCGCTGCCGAGGCCCGCGGCGAGGATGGCGCCCGCGACGACGACTCCCGCCCCCACCAGCAGTCTCGGGGCGGGCCGCCCGCTCATCAGGGCCAGAACGAGGGGTACGGTGCCCAGCACCGTGCCGGGAAGGGCGGGGCCCGCGTGCCTGGTGGCCTCGATGACGCACACGTTGAAGATGACCAGGCCGAGCACCGAGAGCCCGGCGAGCAGCAGCGTCTCCCTGGCGGTGAGCCGGACGAAGCGGAGCCCCGCCATGCGCGTGACGAGGAGCAGGATGACCGCCGCGGCCAGGTACCGGACGGCCTGCCCGCCGTACACGGGATAGTCCTGGATCACCCCCGACACCCCCGCGAGGGTGCCGACAAGGAACATGGCGGAGGCCGCCCCGATGACGCCGTTTCTCATGTACGGCATGCTAGGAATCGAATGGTTCGCCCAGACAGTCCAATGATGTGGCGAAAGAGGGGACCAATTGGCCGACCTCCATATCCCGATAAATCGTGATCGAGGGGCGATCGCCGGGCAGATCGCGGGTCACCTGCGCGAGTCGATCAGGCAGGGCAGGCTCGAGCCGGGCACCAGGCTGCCAGCCAGCAGGGACCTGGCGGGCGATCTCAGCGTCTCCAGGGGCGTGGTCGTCGAGGCCTACGAGCAACTGGTCGCCGAGGGCTTCCTGCTGGCCAAGGTCGGCGCCGGCACCGTGGTCGCGCCGATGGCGCGCAGGGAGCCCGAGCCGGTCCCAGCGCGCGAGTGCGCGCCCTACTACGGGCACCGGCCCACCTCGCCCGACCTGAGCGGCTTCCCCCGCGAACGCTGGCTGGCGGCGCTCAAGCACGTGCTGACCACCGTGCCGAGCGACGCCTTCGACTACTGCGACCCCGGCGGGGTCATCGAGCTGCGCGAGGAACTGGCGAGCTATCTCAAGCGGGTCCGCGCCGCCGACGTCAGCCCCGACAACCTGGTGATCGTCGGCGGGGTCGCCCAGGGGCTGAGCCTGATCCTGCACGTGCTGCGGAGTCCCAGGCTCGGCGTCGAGGATCCGACGAGCCACCGCCAGGTCCCGCTGCTGAGGAGAACGGGCGCGGAGCTGGTGCCGATCCCCGTCGACGAGGAGGGGCTCGACGTCGGCGCCCTGGACGGGGTCGACACCGTGCTCGTCACGCCCGCGCACCAGTATCCGACGGGCGTCGTGCTGTCGCCCGCGCGCAGAGCCGCGCTGATGGAGTGGGGCGGCCTGGTGCTGGAGGACGACTACGACGCCGAGTTCAGGTTCGACCGCGACCCCGTGGGCTGCCTGCAGGGACTCGCGCCCGACCGGGTGATCCTGTCGGGAAGCGTCAGCAAGTCCCTGGCTCCGGGGCTCAGGCTGGGCTGGCTCGCGGCCCCGCCCGACCTGGCCGATGCCGTACGGCGGGCCAGGGGCGAGTTCGACCTGGGCTCTCCCGTCATCGAGCAGTACGCCCTGGCCCACTTCCTGCGCTCGGGCGGCTACGACCGCAACCTGCGCAGGATGCGCAGGGAGTACAGGAGGCGCCGCGACGCCCTGGTCAGAGCGCTGGCCGAGCACCTGCCCGAGGTAAGCGTCCGCGGCATCGAGGCCGGCCTGCACGCCTACATCGACCTGCCCGAGTCGTGGGACGAGCGGGAGGCGGCGGCAGCGGCCGAGGCCGAGGGGCTGTCCGCGGAACCCGTCGGGCCGATGCGCTTCGCCGAGGGGCCGCCCGCGATCGTCGTCGGGTTCGCCCGCCTGCCCGCCCACCACGCCCCCGACGTGGTCAGACGGCTAAAGGTAAGAATGTCTGGACAAAGAAAGGGATAGAAGGTTAGAAAGGGATCCCCGACTCCTTGGAGGCGTCATGCGTGTCGGTCTGCTTGGTTTAGGCAGGATCGGAGCTTTTCATGCCGAAACCCTGACCGCGCACCCGCTGGTGGACGACCTGATCGTGTGGGATCCGGTGCGCAGCTCCCCCTACGGGAGGGAGGGCGACCCGTTCGAGGCCGACGCGCTGGTCATCGCCACGCCCACGAGCACCCACGCCGACCTGTTGATCAAGGCGTGCCGGCTCGGGATTCCGGTGTTCTGCGAGAAACCGGTCGCTCCCACGGTGGAGGAGACGCTGAAGGTGCTCAAGGCGAGCGCCGGCAACAGGGTGCAGATCGGCTTCCAACGCCGCTTCGACCCCGGCTACGTCGCCGCGGCCGAAGCGCTGCGCGCGGGTGAGCTCGGCGACCTGCACAGGGTCCACCTGCTGACCGCCGACCCCGCGCCCCCGCCCGCCGAGTACATCCCGATGTCAGGGGGAATCTACAGGGACTGCCACATCCACGACTTCGACATCCTGCGCTGGGTGACGGGCCGGGAGGTGGCGACCGTCTACGCCACGGGCGCCAACAGAGGCGCGGACTTCTTCAAGGAGGCAGGAGACGTGGACACCAGCGCGGCCCTGCTCACGCTCGACGACGGCACCCTGGTCACCCTCCAGGGCTCCAGGTACAACGGCGCGGGCTACGACGTCCGGATGGAGCTGGCGGGCACCCGCCGCACCCAGGTCGTCGGCCTCGACCCGCGGGCCCCGCTGACCAGCGCGGAGGGTCTGCAGCCGCCCGGGGAGCCGTGGCCCGACTTCGTCACCCGGTTCAGGGCCGCCTACGTGGCGGAGATCGACGGCTTCCTCACCGGTGACACGAGCCCCTGCACCATCGAGGACGCGCTCGCCGCTCTCTACATCGCGGAAGCCGCGGAGAGGTCACGCAGGGAAGGCCGTGTCGTCGCCGTCAAGGAGGTCAGCCGATGAAGATCGCCGGAGCACCGATCTCGTGGGGCGTGTGCGAGGTGCCCGGCTGGGGTCACCAGCTGGACCGTGAGCGGGTGCTCGCCGAGATGCGCTCGCTCGGGCTCACCGCCACCGAGCTCGGCCCCGAGGGCTTCCTGCCGCCCTCGCCCACGCACAGGAGGGCCTTGCTGGAGGAGTACGGCCTGCGGGCCGTCGGCGGGTTCCTGCCCTGCGTGCTGCACGAGCCGGGCCACGACCCGCTGCCGGGGATGCGTGCCCGCATGCGCGACTTCGCCGAGGGCGACGTCGAGGTCATGGTGCTGGCCGCCGACAGCGGTGCCGACGGCTACGACCAGCGGCCTGAACTCGACGCCACGGGGTGGAAGACGCTGCTGGAGAACCTGGACAGGATCACCGCCGAAGGACGCGACTTCGGCCGTAAGGTGACCCTCCATCCGCACGTCGGGACCATGGTCGAGACGCGGGAGGACGTCGAGAGAGTCGTGGACGGCTCGGCCGTGCCGCTGTGCCTGGACACCGGGCACCTGCTGATCGGCGGCACCGACCCCCTGGAGCTGACCAGAAGGGATCCGGGCCGGATCGCGCACGTCCACCTCAAGGACGTCGACACCACGCTGGCGGCGCGGGTCGCCGACGGCGGGCTCACCTACACGGAGGCGGTGACGCTCGGGATCTACCGTCCGCTCGGGCAGGGGGACGTCGACATCGCCGGCATCGTGGCGGCGCTGGACAAGAGCGGCTACGAAGGCTGGTACGTCATGGAACAGGACGTGGTGCTCTCGGACGACGGCGACGACCCGCTGGACGGGGTCCGGCAGAGCATCGCCTACCTGGAAGGCCTCGCATGATCGACGTCCTGACGATGGGACGGGTCGGGGTGGATGTGTATCCCCTTCAGATCGGCGTTTCGCTGCGGGAGGTCGAGACCTTCGGCAAGTACCTGGGCGGCTCGCCGACGAACGTCGCGGTCGCCGCCTCGAGGCTCGGCGAACGCGCCGCGGTGATCACCAGGACGGGCGCCGATCCGTTCGGCGCCTTCGTCCACGACGCGCTGCGCTCCTACGGCGTGGACGACTCGTTCGTGACGGAGGTGGACGGCCTGCCGACGCCCGTGACGTTCTGCGAGATCCGGCCTCCCGAGGATTTCCCGCTGTACTTCTACCGGTTTCCCAAGGCTCCCGACCTGGTGATCCATCCTGAGGAGCTGCCGTTCGACGCGCTCGCCGACGCCAGGCTGTTCTGGGCGACGGTCACAGGGTTGTCGGAGGAGCCCTCGCGGTCCGCTCACTTCGCCGCGTGGGAGGCGCGAGGGCGCAAGAGCCACACGGTGCTCGACCTGGACTACCGGCCGATGTTCTGGAGCTCGGCCCAGGACGCCGCGCACCAGGTGCGCAGGGCGCTCGGGCACGTCACCGTGGCCGTGGGCAACGTGGACGAGGTCGAGGTGGCGACCGGGACGCGGGAGCCGTACAAGGCGGGCCGGATCCTGCTCGAGGCGGGCGTCGAGCTCGCGGTGATCAAGCGCGGGAGCGCGGGCGTGGTGGGCATGACCGCCACCGAGAGCGTCGAGGTCCCGCCCGTCGAGGTCGAGGTCGTCAACGGGCTCGGCGCGGGCGACGCCTTCGGCGGCGCCCTCTGCCACGGGCTGCTCGCGGGCTGGCCGCTGGATCGGACGCTGCGCTTCGCCAACACGGCGGGCGCGATCGTGGCGGGGCGGCTGGCCTGCGCCCCCGCGATGCCCACCGTCGAGGAGGTGCTCGCGCATGGGTGACTACCGGCAGATCCAGGAGATCAGGGCCCGCCATCCCGAGCAGGTCGCGCAGGCGGCCGCGGTCCGCAGGCGCAGGCCGCTGCTCGGCGAACGTGACCAGCTCATGATCATCGCCGCCGACCATCCCGCGCGCGGCGCGCTCGGCGTCGGCGGCAGGCCGCTGGCCATGGGCAGCCGCGTCGAGCTGCTCGACCGCCTGCGCACCGCGCTCGCAAGACCGGGCGTGGACGGCCTGCTGGCCACCCCCGACATCGTCGAGGACCTGCTGCTGCTCGGCGAGCTCGACGACAAGGTGGTCATCGGTTCGATGAACCGCGGCGGCATCCAGGGCGCGGTGTTCGAGTTCGACGACAGATTCACCGCCTACGACACGGCCTCGATCGTGCGCATGCGGCTCGACGGCGGCAAGATGCTGTGCAGGATCGCCATCGACGAGCCAGGCACCGCGGCCACGCTGTCCGCCTGCTCCCAGGCGGTCAGCGAGCTGGCAGGGGAGGGACTCGTGGCCATGGTCGAGCCGTTCTGGTCGCGGCGCTCGGGTCACGACCTGACCCCCGAGGGCGTCATCAGGGCGATCAACGTCGGCCAGGCGCTCGGCACCACCTCGGCCCGCACCTGGCTGAAGATCCCCGTCGTCGAGGACATGGAGCGCGTCATGCGGGCGACCACGCTGCCGACGCTGCTGCTCGGCGGCGACCCGGGCGACACCCCCGACCTGGCGTACGCGGCGTGGCGCAAGGCTCTGCGGCTGCCCGGCGTGCGCGGGCTCGTGGTCGGCCGCGCCCTGCTCTACCCGCCCGACGACGACGTCGCCGCCGCCGTCGACACCGCCGTCGCGATGCTGGAGGTCTCATGACGTTCATCCCGGCAGGCAGCACCGCTCGCTCGCCGTGGGCACTGGAGATCACCCCGGAGTCGGCCGGATGGACCTACTCGGGGCTGCGCACGCTGAACCTGTCGGGGGAGACCGTCTCCTTCACGACGGGTTCGGAGGAGATGCTGGTGCTGCCGCTGTCCGGTTCGTGCATGGTGGAGGCCGACGGCGTCCGGCTGGCCCTCGAAGGACGGCGCTCCGTCTTCGCCTCCGTCACCGACTTCGCCTACCTGCCCATCAACGCCGAGGTCAGGATCGGCGGCGAGGGCAGGTTCGCGCTGCCGTCCGCGGTCGCCACCCGGCGTTTCCCCGTCCGGTACGGCCCCGCCGAGAAGGTCCCTGTCGAGATCCGGGGCGCGGGACAGGCCTCCCGCCAGGTCAACAACTTCTGCGCCCCCGACGCCTTCGAGTGCGACAAGCTCGTCTCCGTCGAGGTGCTCACGCCCGAGGGCAACTGGTCGTCCTACCCTCCGCACAAGCACGACACCGCCTCCGAGCACGAGGCGGTGCTGGAAGAGATCTACTACTTCGAGGGCGGCCCCGGCTACCAGCGCGTCTACGGCGGGCACGAGGTGATGGCCGAGGTGTCGTCGGGCGACGTGGTGCTGGTGCCGCGCGGCTACCACGGCCCGTCGATGGCGCCGCCCGGTTACGACCTCTACTACCTCAACGTGCTGGCGGGCCCCGCGCAGGAGCGCTCGATGGCCTTCTGCGACGACCCCCGTCATGCCTGGATCCGCGGCACGTGGGAGCAGCAGCAGGTCGATCCCAGGCTGCCGTTCGGGAGGAACAGATGAGACTTACGGTGGCCCAGGCGCTGGTGCGCTTCCTGGCCCAGCAGTACTCCGAGCGTGACGGCGTCGAGCACCGGCTGATCGAGGGCTGTTTCGGGATCTTCGGCCATGGCAACGTGGCGGGGATCGGCCAGGCCCTGGCCACGCAGGACGTCGCGCTGCCGTACTATCTGGCCCGCAACGAGCAGGCGATGGTCCACACGGCCGTCGGGTTCGCCAGGATGCGTGACAGGATGTCGACCTTCGCCTGCACGTCCTCCATCGGCCCCGGCGCGACGAACATGGTCACGGGCGCGGCCCTGGCCACCATCAACCGCATCCCCGTGCTGCTGCTGCCCGGCGACATCTTCGCCACCAGGGTCGCCAACCCGGTACTCCAGGAGCTCGAAGATCCGCGCTCCCTCGACGTCAGCGTGAACGACGCGTTCAGGCCGGTCTCGCGCTACTTCGACCGGATCAACAGGCCCGAGCAGCTTCCCTCCGCGCTCATGCAGGCCATGCGGGTGCTCACCGACCCCGCCGAGACCGGCGCGGTCACCCTCGCACTGCCCCAGGACGTGCAGGCCGAGGCCTACGACTGGCCCGACGAGCTCTTCGAGCGGCGGGTCTGGCACGTGGCGCGCCCCGCGCCTGAGCCTGCCGCGCTGTCCCGTGCGGCCGAGGTGCTGCGCTCCTCCTCGCGCCCGCTCATCGTCGCCGGCGGCGGCGTGATCTACAGCGGCGCGACCGACGCGCTGCGCGCCTTCGCCGCCGGTTACGGCGTGCCCGTGGCCGAGACGCAGGCGGGCAAGGGCGCGATGCCGTGGGACTCGCCGCTGGCCGTCGGCGCCGTCGGGCACACCGGTACGGCGGCCGCCAACGAACTGGCCCGCACGGCCGACCTCGTCATCGGCATCGGAACCCGGTACACCGACTTCACCACGGCCTCACGGACGCTGTTCGGCGAAGCCCGCTTCCTCAACGTCAACGTGACCTCGTTCGACGCGGCCAAGAACGGCGCGGTCATGCTCGTCGCCGACGCCCGCTCCGCCCTCGAGTCGCTGACCGTGCCCGGCTGGCGGGCCGACCCCGAGTGGACCAGCCGGGCGGGCTCGCTGGCCTCCGCCTGGTGGTCCTCGATCAGCGCGGACGCCTCGCTCACCCAGGAGGCGGTGCTGGAGGAGCTGTGGGAGGCCATGCACCCGACCGACGTCGTGGTGAACGCGGCGGGCTCGATGCCCGGCGACCTCCACAGGCTGTGGAGGCCGCGCGACGTGAAGGGCTACCACGTCGAGTACGGCTACTCCTGCATGGGCTACGAGATCGCGGGCGGGCTCGGCGTCAAGCTCGCGGCGCCATCGCGTGAGGTCTTCGTCCTGGTCGGCGACGGGTCGTACCTGATGATGGCGCAGGAGATCGCCACGGCTGTCCAGGAGGAGGTGAAGCTCGTCATCGTCCTGGTGGACAACCACGGCTTCGCCTCCATCGGCAACCTGTCGGAGTCCGTCGGGGCGAGGCGGCTCGGCACCGCCTATCGCATGCGGGGGCCTTCGGGGCGGCTCGACGGGGCCTACCTGCCGGTCGACCTGGCGGCCAACGCGGCCAGCCTGGGCGCCGACGTGCTCAGGGCCGACGACCGGGAGTCGCTGCGGGCGGCGCTGGTGAAGGCGCGGGAGGCGGCCAGGACGACGGTGGTGTACGTGGAGACCCTCCCAGGGGGGTCGGCGCCTCCGTCGGGGGCGTGGTGGGACGTGCCGGTCGCCGACGAGCCCGGCGAGATCCGTGACCGCTACATGGAGGCCAAACGCCACCAGCGCCCCTACCTGTGACCCGGCCACCGGAAGGGACCCGCGCCGGTCCCTTCCGGCCCTCGTCACCGTCAGGCCGTGGGCTGCGGTTGGGGGCGCGGTTCGAAGCCCCGAGCCAGCACCACGATCACCCCCGCCAGCAGCAGCGGCGCCCCGAACGCCACCCGCATGTCCGTGGAGTCGGCGATGCCGCCCACCAGCGCCGCCCCCACGATGAAGCCGACGTAGTTGAACAGGTTGACCCGGGCGATCGCCACCCCGGTCCCGGCCGGATCCAACCGTCCCGCCGCGGAGAACGACTGCGGCGCCACCACGGCGAGCCCCATCCCCGTGAGCCCGAACGCCACGATCGCCAAGGGCTGGGAGGGCGCGAACACCACTCCGGCGAACCCGAGCGTCGCGATCACGCCGCCGATGCGCACGATCGCCGCCGGGCCGTACCGCCGCACCGTGAGGTCGCCGCCGAGCCGTACGAGGAGGGTGGCCGCCTGGTAGGCCCCGTACGCCAGCGGCGCGACGCTGGCGCTCGCCGACAGGATGTTCTCCATGAAGACGCCGTGGAAGTTGGAGACGGCGGCGTCCCCGACGTACAGGAAGCCCATCGCGAGGCAGAGAGGGATGATCGGCCCCCATCGGACGCGGCCCGACACGGCCTTGGCCTCCGCCGGGACCTTCTCCTCGACGATCGTGCACAGGTGCGGCGCGGCCAGGAGCGAGCCCGCGACGGCGAGGGCCATCGGGATGGCCATCATCACGGGAAGCGTGAGGCCGAGCCCGTTGGCCAGCGACACCCACAGCGCCCCTGCCAGGCTGGTCGCGCTCCAGGCCGCGTGGAAGCCGTTGAGCACCGCCCTGCCGTAGAGCCGCTCGACGGCCACGCCCTGCATGTTCATGCCCGCGTCGACGGCGCCGACCGCCAGCCCGAACAGGACCAGTGCGGCCACCAGCTGCGGGACGTCGGCGGCGAGCCCGGCGGCGACCACGGACACGGCCACCGCGGGCTGTGCCAGCCGCAGCAGCCATTTGCTGCCCTTGCGCGCGGCGAGGGTGCCGGCCATGACGCTGCCCGCCCCTGCCAGCACGGGGACCACGAGCAGGAGTAGGGTGAGGTCGCCTTCGCTGAGACCGTGCTTGTTCTGCAGGGCTGCGACCTGGGTCAGGAGCGTCGCGAAGCTGAGACCCTGCACGGCGAAGACCGCGAACGTGGCCATTCTGGCCGAGCGGTGACGCACGGATACCTCCCTGCTCGGGGGGAAACATGAGGCTGCGTCAGGTTAGTCCCCGGCTCGTCCTCTTCGCTAGATCCCCGTCGATCGGTGGCGCGTTCTCCATACGCTCGAAAGCCAATCGGTCGGTAGGTTTTTGGCCATTTCGTGATCCTGTTAGGGTGTGCGGGTGCGGCGACGGGGATATGCGTCAGGCGAGGCGAGGCGCGAGCGGATCCTCGCCCTCGCTCTCCAGGAGTTCGCGGAGCACGGCTATCGCGGCGCCTCGCTCGCCAGGATCGCCGAGCGCGCCGAGCTCACGCAGGCGGGGCTGCTCCACCACTTCAAGAGCAAGGAACTGCTGCTCGTCGCCGTCCTGGAGTACCGCGACGAGGTCGACGCGCGCCGGTTCGACCTGGAGAAGGCGGGCGGGGTGGCGGCGCTGCGGGCGCTGGCCGACGTGGTCGACTACAACTCCAGGGTTCCCGGGCTGGTCCAGCTCTTCTCGGTGATCAGCGGGGAGGCTGTCACGGCCGACCATCCGGGTCACGCGTGGGCGCGGGCCCGCTATCGGCGGCTACGGCAGGCCCTGGCCGACGCGTTGCGGCGAGCGGCCGACAGCGGCGAGTTCCGCGCCGACCTCGACGCGGAGGCGCACGCGGACCGGGTGATCGCCATGATGGACGGCCTGCAGACGCAGTGGCTGATCGACCCCGAACAGGTGGACATGGCGACGCTCTTCAGAGGTTACGTCGACGACCTGATCGAGAGCCTGAAACCCGCCTGACCCCTACCCGCGGGCCTCGGTGGCGCGCCCCGCCGTGACATCGGCGGTCCTGAGGGGCGCCGGGCCGTTCGACACCGCCCTTGAGGCCGCCCACACTCCCAGTGCGATCAGCGCGCCCACCTCGGTGACCGCCAGTCCCCGCTCGACGAGGCCGAGCGGCATCACCCGCCACCATGCCATGCCGTTGCTGTTGCCGATCGCGATCATCGTCGCGATGCCCGCCACCCACAGCAGCGACGCGCCGCCCAGGAGGAACGCGGCCAGCGCGGCCCGAGGGCGCCTGCGCCAGGTCCGCGCGATCAGCATCGCCGCCACGGGCAGGCACAGGAACGCGACGAAACTGCCCACGCGATGGATGCTGCCGCTCACGCTGGGGCCCACCGACCAGTCGTGCTTCGGGAACCACGCCACCACCAGCAGGCCCAGGCTCCAGCCCGCGAGCGCGACCAGGCCGAGCGCGCCCGCCAGTCGTCTGCGCAGCAGCGACACCCCGATCGCCAGGGACCCCACGGCCAGCAGCGCCACCCCGAGGCCGAAGATCCAGCCCTGGTCGCCGAGCCCGTGCTCGCTGATCGTCCGGCGGAGCGGGTTGATCTCCCCGAGGTAGGCGACGTCCAGCCCGACGATGACGACGGCGCCCGCCGCCACGGCGGCCAGTCCTGCTCGTGCGGGTCCGTGCACGTCCGCTCCTTTCGGGGGTTGTGCCGGTTCCAACGGACGGGGATCGTGATCGATTCCCTCTACTTGAACTCTCAAGAAAGTCTCGCTAAGTTCCATGAGAGTTCAAGTAATTGAGGAGAGATCATGAACATCGATGGCGACCTTGACGTGACCCGCATCGGGTACGGCGCGATGCGCCTGGCGGACCCGGCCATCTGGCAAGGACCGGCTGACCGCCGGAGCGCCTTGTCGGTGCTCAGGCGCGCGGTCGAGCTGGGCGTGAACTTCGTCGACACCTCCGACGCCTACTCTCTGGGCGCCAACGAGGAGCTGATCGCCGAGGCCCTGCACCCCTATGCCGACGACCTCGTGATCGCCACGAAGGCCGGTGTGACCAGGCCGACCCCCGAGGCGTGGGTACCGCTCGGCAGGCCCGAGTACCTGAAGCAGCAGGCCGAGCTGAGCCTGCGCCGCCTGCGCCTCGACCGGATCGACCTGTTCTACCTCCACCGTGTCGACCCCCAGGTGCCGCTCGCCGACCAGATCGGGGCGCTGGCCGAGCTCCGGCAGGAGGGCAAGATCCGGCACATCGGCCTGTCGGAGGTGAGCGTCGGCCAGCTCGCCGAGGCCACCGCGATCGCGCCCATCGCGGCCGTGCAGAACATGTACAACCTGGCCACCCGCGAGCACGAGGACGTGGTCGACTACGCGGAGAAGGAGGGCATCGCGTTCGTGCCGTTCTTCCCGATCGCCACCGGCGACCACGCCCGCCCCGACAGCCCGCTGGCCGCGATCGCCTCCGCGGCGGGCGCCACTCCGGCGCAGGTGGCGCTGGCCTGGCTGCTGCGCCGGTCCTCCACGATGGTCCCGATCCCCGGGACGTCGTCGGTCGCGCACCTGGAGGAGAACGTCGGGGCCCTGCGGGTGACCCTGACCGACGCCCAGTACGACGAGCTCTCCACCCTCACCTGACCCCCACCCTCGAATGCGGTCCCACTCCGGGGGCGGGGGCTTCGGGCGGGCGGGTCTTCAGGACAGGGCGCGGTTGACGAGGGTGTCACTCAGCTCGCGCAGGCGGCGCCTGGCTTCGCGATGGTGCGCGAGGCGCGTGCGCCCTGCTCTCCCTGACCCCGTCGAAGTAACGCCCCGTCTCCCCGGCCGACTCGTCGATCAGCCGCATGGTCGCGTCGGCGCCCTCCGCGACGTCGCTCAGCACGGGCGCCCCCGCCTCGCGCACCATCGCGGTGTCCATGTACGTCGCGGGGTGGAGGGCGTTGACCGTCACCCGGTCGGCCAGGTCGAACGTGAACGCGATCTGCGCCAGCTTGCTCTGGCTGTAGGCGCGCTGCCTGCCGTACCCGCTGGTGATCATGGGGTCGTCGAAGTCGATGGGCTCCTTGCCGAGGTCGCCCCCGTGATGAGGATGGTGCGCATCAGGCCTTCAGCCCCCTTCCGCCGTCGACGATGAGAACGCTACTCGTCACGAAGGAGTTGCCCACCACGTAGGCGATCCCTGAGGCGTCAGTCGATCAGGCGGGCACGCATCTTCCAGACCGCCAGCGCCCACACGAGTACGGCATAGGCCACGAGCACCGCCGTATGCCCGAGATCGTCGAAGCCCAGCCGGCCGAACACCGCTCCGCGCACCAACTCGACGCAGTGGTAGAGCGGGTTGAGCTGGGCCACCGTCGCCACCCATGAGGGCAGCTGCGTCACGGGGAAGAACGTGCCCGCCACCATGAACATCGGGGTGAGAGCGCCGGTGATGACGTAGTCGAAGGTGTTGATCGACGGCACGATCGCCGACACCCACACCCCGAACAGCGCGAACACCAGCCCGGTCAGGAACCCGATGAACGGCACGAGCAGCATGCCCCAGCTCGGGTCGAGGCCGAAGGCGATGCCGACCAGCATGGGCGCGCAGCCGTACACGCCGGCCTTGACGGCCAGCCACGACGCCTCGGCCGTCACCAGCTCCCTGACATCGACGGGCGCGGCCAGCATCGCGTCGTAGGTGTGCTGGAACGTGCGGCGGATGAAGGTGTTGAACATGCCGCCGAAGGCCCCGATGAACAGCACCGCCGTCGCCACGACACCGGTCGCGACGAAGTCCCTGTAGTCGTAGCCGTAGAGCGCGCCGACCACGGACCCGAAGCCGTAGCCGAACGCCAGCAGGTAGATGGTCGGCTCGGTCATGGCGGCGAACGAGGTCGAGGCCCAGTAGCGGCGGTAGAGGGCCAGCTCGCGCCGCCAGACGGCCCGCACGGGCGCGAACTCCATCATTCGACCGCCTCTCCCGTCAGCACGACGAAGACGTCCTCCAGGTTCGCGGGGCGCCTGACGTTGGGGACGCCCAGCGCGTCCTCCAGCGAGCGGGGCAGCTGGTCGGCCTTCAGCAGGGAGATGGAAGGGCCCGTCCTGCGGGTCGGGACGCCGGCGGCGGCGGCCAGCGCGGCGATCTCGGCCTGGCGCTGCTGCGATGCGTAGTGCTCGGCGACCTCGGCGCCGGCGTGCTCCTTGATCAGCTCCTCGGGTGACCCCCTGGCCACGATGCGGCCGTGGGACATCAGCGCGCAGTCGTCTGCCAGCCGTTCGGCCTCCTCGATGTAGTGGGTGGACATCAGCGTCGTGACGCCCTCCTCGCGCAGCCGTACGACCAGTGACCACAGCTCCTGGCGGACCTGCGGATCCAGGCCCACGGTCGGCTCGTCGAGCAGCACCAGCCTGGGCTGGTGGACCAGGCCGCGGGCGATCAGCAGCCGCCTGCGCATGCCGCCGGACAGGTTGACGGTGCGGGTGGCGGCCCTGTCGGTGAGCTGGGCGATCTTCAGAGCCCTGTCGACGGCGGCACGCCGCTCCTGGCGGGGGACGCGGTAGAGGTGGGCGAACACCTCCAGGTTCTCCCTGGCGGTGAGCTCCTCGTCGAGGTTGTCGAGCTGCGGGACCACGCCCATGAGCGCCCTCGCCCGTTTCGACTCCTCTGGCAGGCGCAGGCCGAGCACCTGGATCTCGCCCTCGTCGGCCAGGGACTGGGCGGTGAGCAGGCGCATCGTGGTGGACTTGCCTGCGCCGTTGGGGCCCAGGAGACCGAGGCAGATGCCCTCGGGGACCTCCAGGTCGAGACCGTCCACGGCGGTCACGTCGGGGTAGCGTTTGGTCACACCGTGCAACACGATCGCGTGCATAGACGCCACGATAGGCAACGCCACCGACAGAATCCCGGGACCGACGGCATGGACAGGGCGTCGGGAACACCTTGGGGCGGCGTCGGCGGCCGGGCGCGGTTATGGTCGATGGTGTGAACGAGCGTTGGCTTCCCCGCCTGCAGGAGGTCGGTGAGCGGCTGGCCGAGGAGATCGTCTCGGCGCGGCGGCCGAAACCGGCCGAAGGACCGCAACCACACGAGCTCCGCGCATCCGACGCCGACCGCGACAGGGTGGCGCAGGTGCTGAACGAGGCGGTCGCCGACGGGCGGCTCGGCATGGACGAGTTCGAGGACCGTCTGACCGCCCTCTACAACGCGCGCACGCTGGGGGAGCTGGCACGGTTGACCGCCGACCTGCTGCCCGCCGACGAGCAACCGTTCAGGCTGGACGGGCGGCCCGTGTCCGCGATCTTCAAGCAGGAGCAGCGCGAGGGGCGATGGGTGGTGCCCGCCGAGCTGCCCGTCACGGCCATGTTCGGGACGACCAAGCTCGACCTGCGGGACGCGATCATGCAGAACCGGCGGGTGGTGATCAACGCGACGCTGATGTTCGGCGGGCTGGAGATCCACGTGCCGGAGGGGGTCGAGGTCATCCGGGTGTCGAAGGACAAGACGGTACGGCTGACGCGGGAGCAGGCCGACCCCGACTGCCCGGTGATCGAGGTGCGGACGTCGAACTTCCTGGGAGAGGTCAAGGTCAAGGAGCCTCCCAAGCGGAAGCGCCGCCGCTGACGTGCTGCGCCGCCGGCCCCTGGTTCGAGGCCGACGGCGCGCGGACGTATGGTTCAGCCCGCCGTGTCGAAGTTGATCGCGCTGTACGCGCGCAGCTTCCACAGCTGGTGCTCGCTCTCCACCTTGCGGATCGTGCCGGACCGCCCCCGCATGACCAGCGAGCTCGTCACCGCGACCCCGCCGCGGAAGCGGACACCGCTCATCAGCTCGCCCTGCGTGATCCCGGACGCGGCGAAGAACACGTCGTCCGAGGTGACCAGGTCGTTCGTGGTCAGCACCCTGTTCAGGTCGTGCCCGGCGTCGAGGGCCCGCTGCCGCTCGGCCTCGTCCTGCGGCCAGAGCTTGCCCTGGATGACCCCGCCCAGGCACTTGATCGCGCACGCGGCGATGACGCCCTCCGGCGTGCCGCCGATGCCGAGCATCAGGTCGACGCCCGTGCCCGCGCGGGCGGCCATGATCGCACCGGCCACGTCGCCGTCGGTGATGAACTTGATCCGCGCCCCGGTCTCCCTGATCTCCTTGACGATCTGCTCGTGACGGGGCCGGTCGAGGATGACGACCGTGACATCGGCGGAGGAGCAGCCCTTCGCCCTGGCCACGGCTCTGACGTTGTCGGCGACGGGCGCGTTGATGTCCACCACGTCGGCCGCCTCAGGCCCGGTGACCAGCTTCTCCATGTAGAAAACGGCGGACGGGTCGTACATCGAGCCGCGCGAGCTCACCGCGATCACCGAGATCGCGTCGGGCATGCCGAGCGCCGTCAGCCTGGTCCCGTCGATCGGGTCGACGGCCACGTCGCACTCGGGGCCGCTGCCGTCACCGACGTGCTCGCCGTTGAACAGCATGGGCGCGTGGTCCTTCTCGCCCTCGCCGATCACGACCACGCCGTTCATCGACACCGTGCTGATGAGCTGGCGCATCGCGTTGACCGCGGCTCCGTCGGCGCCGTTCTTGTCGCCACGGCCGACCCACCGGGCCGCGGCCATCGCGGCCGCCTCGGTGACCCTGACCAGTTCCAGCGCCAAGTTGCGGTCGGGTGCGTGCTCGCCCGTGGCAAGGGCAGGAGGAACGGACGTCTCGGACATGGTGATGAGCCTCCTCGTGGGACAACTGACTCGATCGTAGTTGCCCCTCCATGCCCGGTCAGCGGAGGATAATGTGCCTGCCATGAGCAGCGATGTGGAACGCCTGGCGACAGGACGCGGTGCCGCCACCCGCGCGGCCCTACTCGACGCGGCTCGCGAGGTGTTCGTCGAGAAGGGGTTCGCCGAGGCGGGCGTCACCGACGTGGTCGCCAAGGCGAAGGCCAGCGTCGGCAGTCTCTACCACCACTTCTCCGGCAAGGCCGACCTCTACCTGACGCTGTTCGAGGAGTTCCAGGCCCGTCAGGCCCAGCGCACCAAGCAGGCGGCGCGCGAGGTGCGCGCGGAGGGCGAGTCCGACCCGATGCGGGTGTTCCTGGCCGCCGCCCACGCCTACCTCGCGGGCTCGCTGGAGGAGCGCGAGCTGGCGGCGCTGTTCCTGCGCGGCGACGGGCCCCCCGGCTTCGAGGTCATCATGCGTGAAAGGCTGCGCACCTGGGCCAAGCGCAACGCGGCGCTGTTCGACGACGACGAGGGCGCCCTGGTCGTGGTCGTGACGGGCGCGCTCGCCGCCGCCGTGTCCGAGGTCGTGCTGTCGGAGGACGAGACCGCCGCGCGCCGCCTCGCCGACGACGTGCTGGCCATCATCGGGCGGATCAGGCCGGTCACTTCGGCGGGCGGCACCTCCACCGGGTAACCTCGCCATTCGTGCGACGGTTCACTCAAGGTTTCTACGGCTACGCGTTCGCCCTCTTCGTCTGCCTGGCGCTCGCCGTGATCATCGTGGTGACCGCGCCCACGGGCAGGGAGGGCCAGCACGTCCCCCGCCTCGACTACACGATCACGGTGGCCAACTACAACAGGTCGGTGCCGTACGAGGTGTGGGCGCCCGCCAAGGACCCCGCCGACTGGATCCCCAACAGCAACAGGATCGCCAAGGGAGCCAACAACTCGTCCGTGCTGTCGATCGGCTACGCCACCGCGCCCGACGCCGAGGACGAACGCCACCACGCGATGATCGTCCAGGGCGCGGAGAAGCCTCCTGCCGCGTTCGCCAGCCGGATCGCCAACTCCGACAAGTCCATCGGAACCGTGCAGATCGCCGGAGCCAACTGGGAGAAGCGGTTCCGCGAGGACAAGAACCAGCGCACGCTGGTCCGCTTCCTGCCCGACACCACGCTGATGGTCACAGGCACCGCCGACTGGCCCGAGCTCACCACGCTCGCGTCCACCCTGAAGCAGCAGCCCAAACCCGCCAACTGACACGCCTGTTCGGCGTGCCAGGGAATGTGCTCTGCTGAGCACATGAAGATCACCAAATACACGCATGCGTGTATCCGGCTCGAACAGGACGGCCGGGTGCTGGTCATCGACCCCGGCGTGTGGAGCGAACCCTTAGCGCTCGACGGGGCCGACGCGGTCCTCGTGACGCACGAGCACGGCGACCACATCGACGTGTTACGCCTGCTCGGGGCGGGCGTGCCGGTGTTCGGGCCGCGGTCGTTGCGTGGCCTGCCGTACACGCCGGTGGGGGTGGACGAGGAGTTCACCGCGGCGGGATTCAGGGTGCGGGCGGTCGGCGGGCGGCACGCGCTCATCTACGGCGGCGAACCGGACTGCCCCAACCTCGGGTACGTCGTCGAGGAGGCCGCCTACCACCCTGGCGACTCCGTGCACGTTCCCGAGGGGCCGGTGGAGACGCTGCTGGTGCCGTTGCAGGGCTCGTGGCTCAAGACGGCGGAGGCGATCGACTTCGTCAAGGCGGTACGGCCCGAGCGGGCGTTCGGCATCCACGACGGGCAGGTCAACGAACGAGGGCTCAGCAGCCTGAACGCGTGGCTGCAAGCGGAGACCGGCTGCTACCGCCGGCTCGCCCCCGGCGAGAGCGCCTGACCCTGTTCACGCCGCCGCCAGGCCTGTTCGGCGAAGGCGCGGGACGTTCACAGCAGGCGCAGCAGGTCGTCCATGCCCGCCTTGATCGCGTCGGCGGTCATCCCGCGCTCGGACTGCTGGTGGCTGATCAGGCACGCGTTGATCGGCGCGAGCAGCGCGTCGGCGAGGAAGCGCGCGTCCGCTTCGGGCCGGACCTGGGCGAGCAGCGTGGCCAGGTGCGTGTGGTGGAGCCTGTACGGCCCGCCGAACCGCGCCTTGGGCGGGCCCGCCTCCAACTGCAGGAACAGCTCACGCTGCGACACCTTCCTGTCGATCAGCGTGTGCAGGAAGGCGCGGATCCGCTCGGCGGGCGGCGCGCCGGGGCCGGCAGGCGGCGGGCCCGTCAGGAAAGCGGCCTGGAACTCCCGTTCTCCCGCGTCGATGAGCGCGTAGATCAGCCCCGAGCGGTCGCCGAAGCGGCGGTAGACGGTGCCGACCCCGACATTCGCCTCGCGCGCCACCTCGTCGAGGGAGAGGTTCTCCGCGCCGTGCGTCGCGATCATTCGCGCCGCCACCTCGATGATCTTCTGCCTGTTGCGCGCGGCGTCCGCCCGTTCGGCGGGGGGCTGCCCTGCGATCGGCAGTTCACGGGTCATCGCTGCATCCTAGTCCTTGTAAGTGGAGATCTCTCCGGTTATTCTACGGAACCGGAGAGATTTCCGCTTATGGGGAGGCTGCGCATGCCGTCTGAGTTCAACCAGAAGATCATTGAGGAGTTCCGCGCGAACGGAGGCCTGGTCGGCGGCCACTTCCAGGGCTCATCCCTGGTTCTGCTGTCCACAACGGGCGCCAAGAGCGGCAGGCGCGTCACGACGCCGGTGATGTACGTGCGCGACGGCGACAGGGTCGTCATCATCGCGTCCAACGCGGGCGCGGACAGCCACCCCGCCTGGTATCACAACCTGCTCGCCAACCCGGACGTCACCGTGGAACTCGGCACCGAGACCTTCGCGGCCACGTCCGAGCTGATCGAGGGCGACGAGCGGGACCGCCTCTACGCGGAGATGGTCGCCATCGCGCCCACCTTCGCCGACTATGAGGCCAAGACCGCGCGCCGCATCCCCGTGGTGGCACTCAACCGCGCCACCTGAGATCCCCGCTAGAAGGGGCGGTCGTCGTCCTGCGGCGTGGGCTCGGCCCTGCGCGCCATGGCGGCGGCCAGCTTCACCCTGGCACCCTGCAGCCACTCCTCGCAGATCGCGGCCAGCTTCTCGCCGCGCTCCCACAACTCGATCGACTGCTCCAGGGTGAGGCCGCCGGTCTCGAGGCGGCGCACCACCTCGGTCAGCTCCTCGCGGGCCTGCTCGTACGACGGCGTCTCGTTCTTAGCCACCGCACCACCCTAGGGCGCGCACCCGACAGAATCGCCCCACGACCCCACGCCGGGACGAAGAACGGCGAGGTCGGCTTGCTACCGCCGCCGCGTGGAAGGGCCCGCCGATCTCCCCTCAGCTCGACCCTGGGCGCTTCAGGGGAGGGCATGTGGAAGTTCCACCGACGTCCCTTCGGCGGTCCGGCGGGTCCCCTGGGTGCTCCGGAGGAGGGCGCGTGGGCGTGACTCGCCTGCGGCGCGTGCCGAGTCGGCCCTGGTGGGCAGGACTCGGCGGGGCCGACCCGGCCTGCCGCGCCTCCCGCGAGCGGTCTCGACGCTCGCCGGTTCCGTCGGGACCGCGGCGAGGCCCGTGGACTTCGTGAGATCGGCAGGCCGGGTCGGCTGACCCCGGCTGGGAGCGTGCAGGCCGGCCTGGTCGGGGGATCGGCCCTGTCCGCGGGCACGCCGGGGTGGGCCGATCCCGCCTGGGATGTCCGTCAGGTTTCGCCGGCGGGATCCGCGGGCTCGGTAGGGGGTGCGGGATCCGCGGGGGAGTCCGGGGTGGGGGAGCTCCCGTCGGAGGGGTCGGCGGTGACCGGGACTCGGCCGTCCGTGAGGCGGATCGTCAGCCGGTCGCCCGGCGAAACGTCGCGCGCCAGCCGTACGACGTCTCCCGACGGATGCTGCACGATCGCGTAGCCGCGCTCCAACGTCGCGGCGGGGGACAGCGCGACCAGCCTGGCGCGCAGGTGGGTGAGGTCGTCGGCGGCACGGTCGAGGGAGCCGCCCATCACCCTCCTGGCGCGCTCGCGCAACGCGTCGACCTGCTCGGCGCGCCGTTCGAGCTCGCGCACGGGGTCGGCGAGCGACGGACGGGACCGCACCGAGGTGAGCCACGCCATCTCCCTGTCGAGCCACCCGCCCATCACCCGCCGCCCGCGGTCGCGCAACTGCCGGATGAGCGTGAGCTGCTCGCCGACGTCGGGCACGACCTTCTTGGCCGCGTCGGTGGGTGTGGACGCGCGAACGTCGGCGACCAGGTCCAGCAGCGGGCTGTCCTGCTCGTGACCGATGGCGCTGACCACGGGGGTACGGCACGCCGACACCTCGCGCACCAGCGACTCGTCGGAGAACGGCAGCAGGTCCTCGAGCGAGCCGCCGCCACGCGCGATGACGATGACGTCGACCTCGGAGTCGGCGTCGAGCTTTCGCAACGACTCGGTGACCTCGCCGACCGCGTACGGCCCCTGCACGGCCACCTGCTCCACCTTGAACCGCACGGCGGGCCATCGGCGGCGGGAATTCTCCAGCACGTCGCGCTCGGCCGCCGAGTCGCGCCCGCAGATCAGGCCGATCGTGCCGGGCAGGAACGGCAGACGTCGCTTGCGGTCGGCGCTGAACAGCCCCTCGGCGGCCAGCACCTGGCGCAGCCGTTCGAGCCTGGCCAGCAGCTCGCCCACGCCGACCGGGCGGATCTCCAGCGCCGTGAAGGCGAAGGAGCCGCGGTTGACCCAGAAGTCGGGTTTGACGTTGACCACGACCCGAGCCCCGTCGGCCGGACGGGGCATCGCGGCCTCGTAGACCCCGCGCGGGCAGGTCACCCTGGCGGAGACGTTGGCGACGGGGTCGCGCAGCGTCATGAACACCGTGCCGCCCCTCGCGGTCAGCTCGGTGATCTGGCCCTCCACCCACACCGTGCCGAGCTTGCCGATCCATCCCGCGACCATCTGCAGGACCGTGCGGACCGGCAGGGGTTGCTCCGGCGTGGTTTTCGCGCTCATGACAACGAAGGCTATGGGTCGCTACCGACTATTCGGCGGCTTCCAGCTTGGCGAGGCGGTTCTCGAACATGCGGATGACGTCCGCGCGGGCCGTGGTGGCCTTCTCGTAGGCGAGCAGCTCCCCGATCTGGGCGACGGACTTGCCGCGCATCCTGGCGCGCAGCGAGGCGACGCTGAGGTCGGCGTACCCGGCCAGCGGCTCGGCGAGCTCGCCCGTCTCGACAGCCTCGGCGGCCTCGGCGGCGGAGGTGGTGGCCTTGGCCGCCTTCGCCAGCTCGCCGTCCTCGGCCTCCGCCTTGGCGGGCTCCATAGCGGCTTCCACCGAGGACTCGGCCGCCGGCTCGGCGACGGCCTCGGGCGCGGCGGCCTTCGGCGCCTTCGCGGACCTGGCCCTCGGCTTGGCGGGCTTCGCGGCGGGCTTCGCGGCGGGCTCGGCCTCGGCGGCGGGTTCGGCCTTCGCGGCGGACTTCGCCTTCGCCGGCTCGGACTCCGCCTTCGCGGGCTCGGGCTCCGTCTTCACGGGCTCGGCGACCTTGGCCGCGGGCTCGGCGGGCTCGGGTTCGGCCACCGGCTCGGCGGCCTTCACGGTGGACGCGGCGGCGCTCTCGGGCGCGACGGCGGCCGCGCTCGCGGGCTCGGCCGCAGCCTCGGGCGCGACGGCGGCCGCGCTCGCGGGCTCGGCCGCAGCCTCGGGCGCGACGGCGGCCGCGCTCGCGGGCTCGGCCGCAGCCTCGGGTGCGACGGCGGCCGCGCTCGCAGCCTCGGTCGCGACGGCGGCCTCGGTCGCGGGCTCGGAGCTCGGCGAGGCCTCGGGGGCGGGCTGCGCGGCGGGCGTGGCGGTCCTGGTGGCGGAGCCGTTCGCGGACGTCTCCTGCGACGGCGTGAAGATGACCGGCTCGGGGCGCTCCGCCTCGGTCTTGTCCTTGCGCGGCGCGAAGATGACAGGCTCCCTGCGCGCGGGCTTGTCCTCCTCGACCGTGTCCGTCGCGGACACCTGCTGCGCCGCCGCCGTGGGACGCTCGCTCTCGTCCTCCTCCTTGCTTCCCAGCCCCTTGACGGCGTTCTTCACACGGTCGGCGAGAAGCAGCGCCTGGCCCGCGGCGCTCAGCGTGGTCTGGATGAAGAAGAGCGGGATGTCCTTGGCCTTCTCCTTGAGCTCTTCACGATTGGTGACAGTTTTAGCGATGTTGCGGACAACGTCACTGAGAGACATGCCGGCTCCTGGGAGGTCTGTTGTGGGCGGCCAGTCTGGCAAACTTCCGCGCACGCGTGCACGGGCGGGCTGGGTGGCCTCTTCCACGTAGCATAGGAACATGGAGCCAAAGACCCCCGCCCGACGTGTACTCGTAGCCAAACCGCGCGGTTACTGTGCTGGAGTGGACCGTGCCGTCGAGGCGGTCGAAAAGGCCCTCGAACAGTACGGCGCGCCCATTTACGTGCGCAAGCAGATCGTGCACAACACCCACGTCGTCAAAACGCTCGAGGAACGCGGCGCGATCTTCGTCGAGGAGACCGCCGAGGTTCCCGAGGGCGAGATCGTGGTCTTCTCCGCGCACGGGGTCTCCCCGATGGTCCACGCCGAGGCAGAGCAGCGGCAACTACGCACCATCGACGCCACCTGCCCGCTCGTCACCAAGGTCCACAACGAGGCCAAGCGGTTCGCGAGCCAGGACTACGACATCCTGCTCATCGGGCACGAGGGCCACGAAGAGGTCGAGGGCACCGCGGGTGAGGCGCCCGACCACATCCAGCTCGTCGACGGCCTCGACTCCGTCGACCGTATCGAGGTGAAGGACCCGAGCAAGCTGGTGTGGCTCTCCCAGACGACGCTCTCCGTCGACGAGACCATCGAGACGGTCACCAAGCTCAAGGAGCGCTTCCCCACGCTCATCGACCCGCCGAGCGACGACATCTGCTACGCCACGCAGAACCGCCAGGTCGCGGTGAAGGAGATCGCGGACCAGGCCCAGCTCGTCATCGTGGTGGGCTCGGACAACTCCTCCAACTCCAAGCGCCTGGTCGAGGTGGCGAAGGGGTTCGGCGCGGCGTCCTACCTGGTGGACAACGCCTCCTTCATCCAGGACGAGTGGCTCGACGGGGTCACAACCGTCGGCGTGACCAGCGGCGCCTCGGTGCCCGAGGACCTGGTCGAAGGGGTGCTGGCGTACCTGGCCGGGCACGGTTTCGACGACGTCGAGGAGGTCGAGTCGGTGAAGGAGAGCATGCGCTTCGCCCTGCCGCACGAGCTCCGCAAGGACCTGCGCGTCGGCTGACGTTCCCGGGGCGGGGTGACCCCTTCGAGGGCGTCACCCCGACCGGTGAGCTTCAGAAGACTCGTGTCCCGGGTTCGTTCGGCCCTCGGCGCAGGCCGCCGGCAGGAGCGGGACGCGAGATCTCCGCGTGCGACCGTCCCTCCACGAGGCAGACGTCGGCCGTCCACAACCACGTGCGTACGGCGGGCCGTGTCGGAGGGGCGGTCACTCGTCGAGGGAGCGGGGCGTGCCGTACACCTTGGGTTCGAAGTAGCCCTCGGGCTCCGGCGCGAAGCTCTGGTCCTTGGGCGCGCGGGGGCGGGGGATGTCCACGCCGGTCCGCAGTTCGTCGCGCAGTTCCCTGACGTTGCCCGTCAGCCCGCGCTTCCACGCGATGGCGAGCACCAGCGCCGACCCCGCGAACAGCCACGGCGCCCCGGCGGACAGGGACGTGAACAGCCCGAGTGCGAGCGCCTGCGCCAGTGAGCCCTTGCCGAGCGCCCGCCCCAGCTCGACGATGAGCGTGGCGCCGAAGAACACCAGCGGCGGCGTGACCACCAGCGACAGCAGCTCGCGCGGGTTGACGAGGAGGACGGCGACCAGGCACGAGCCGATGAACGCGAGGCCGACCAGGATCGGCATGATGAGCAGTGCGGCGAGGATGTACCCGGCCAACGTGCCGATGAGGACGAACGCGATGGCGCCGCGGGCGGTCAGCCTGACAGCCGGACGCCTGCCTTTGTCACCCATGAGCCCGCCCCCTTTACCGGCGACCTACCTTCATCGTGCGTCAGGACAGGTCGCCAGCCAACTTACCGTTCGCGTGAGTTATCAGAGATGAGGTTTCGAGCAGTTCGGGTGAGGCGAGCGGCCTCGGGAGGCCTTCCAGCATCTCGGGGGAGTCGAGATCTCCGTCCACGACGCCCAGATCGTGCAGTTTGCGGGCCGTGACCAGCACTCTGCTCTCCAGCGAGCCGACCGTCTTGTTGTAGCCCTCCACGGCCCTGCTGAGCGCCTTGCCGAGCGACTCGACGTTGCGGCCGAGGGAGGACAGCCGCTCGTACAGCTCCTTGCCGAGCTCGAAGACCGCGCGGGCGTTCTCGCTGAGCGCGGCCTGCTGCCACGCGTAGTGGGCGGTGCGGAGCATCGTGATCAGCGTGGTGGGGGTGGCGATGTGGACGCGCTTGCTCATCGCGTACTCCAGCAGCCCGGGGTCGCGTTCCAGAGCAGGTGCGAGGAACGCCTCGCCGGGGATGAACAGCACCACGAACTCGGGTGAGGGGTTGAACGACTGCCAGTAGGCCTTGGCGGCGAGGCGGTCGATGTGCTCGCGGACGTGCCTGGCGTGGGCGTCGAGGCGGACGGTGGCGAGGCTCTCGTCGCCGGCCTCGGCCGCCTCCAGGTAGGCGGCCAGGGAGACCTTGGAGTCGACGATGATGTTCTTGCCGCCCGCCAGCCGTACGACCATGTCGGGCCGATGGGGCCCTTCGACGACCTGCTCGTCGAAGTCGCAGAAGCGCTGCATCCCCGCGATCTCGGCGACCCTGCGCAACTGGAGCTCGCCCCACCTGCCTCTGGCCTCGGGCCGCTGCAAAGCCCTGACCAGGGCGGTCGTCTGGGAGCGGAGCTGCTCGTTGCTCTGGCGCACGAACTCCATCTGCTGCGCCAGCTCGGCCCTGGCGGCGCGCTGGCCCGACTCGGTGTCGCGCAGCTGGGCCTCCACCCGCGCCAGCAGGTCCTTCAGCGGGTCGACCAGGTGCTCGACCGCCTGCCTCCGCTGGTCGAGGTCGCCGGTCGCCTCGGCGCGGCTGGCGGCCATGCGGGTCTCGGCCAACTCCAGGAAGCGGATGTTGTTGACGTCGAGCGCCCGCGTCGACAGCGCCTGGAAGCGCTCGGCCAGCTGTTCCTCGACGTAGACGAGCTTGTCGGCGGCGGCCTTGGCGCGGGCGTCGGCCTCCGCCACGCGTACGGCCGCGCGGGTCCTTGCCAGCAAGAAGCCGATCGCCAGTCCGAGTGCGAGGCCGATGAGCAGCGAGACGACATCCATTGTTCGCATCTTTCCAGGGGGCGGCCGCACGGGTCCTGCCGACACGCCTGCCGCATTCCGCTTGTGCCGACGGTCCGCGTCACTCACAGTACCCATATGGTTACGGGTTCGAGGATGATGGTCGCACTCGCCGCCACGGCCGTCGTCGCGGCGCTCGTGGTCGCGGCGGCAGGGGCGGTCATCGCCGCCCGCGGCCGTGACGGGGCGCGCACCGTGGCGTCGAACTCGTCCGTGCCGCACGCGCTGGTCTGGAGGCCCGGCGCGTGCGTGAGCAAGGCCGGAGCGAGGTTCGACCTCACGGCGTGCAACGGCGGCCATGCCGAGGTGCTCGCCATGGAACGCGGGCCGCGGGACTGCCCCGCCGACACCGACGAGATCGCCCGTGTCGGCAGGGGCAGGATCGCCTGCCTGCAGTACTTCGTCGAACCCCACCCGGGCGCCCGTGGCGCGGGCGGCGGGCTGCTCCGCGCCGGCGACTGCCTCGACCGTGCCGGCCGCGAGCTGCCGTGCTCCACCTCCGGCTGGTACGGCAAGGCCCTGGCCGTGGTCTCGCGCATGGGCGACTGCCCGCGCGGAACGGTCGACGCGCTCGCGATGGAGGGTCAGGTGGCGTGCCTGGGCTCCGGTGGCGGCGTGCTGGCCGAGGGCGCGTGCGTCGATGAGAAGGTGCGCAGGGTCGCCTGCGGGTCGCGCGCGTCGTGGGCCCGCGTGACCGCTTTCGGCAGGTCGGGTGGTGACTGTCCTTCGGGTTCCGATCGCTATGTCACGGCCAGGGGGGCGTATCGGCCGGTGACCTGCTTGCATCTCATGGCCAGGTAAACTCGGGCCACGTGAGCCTCAGTATCGGCATCGTCGGCCTGCCAAACGTCGGCAAGTCCACCCTCTTCAACGCGCTGACCAAGAGCGCCAACGCTCTCGCGGCCAACTATCCGTTCGCCACGATCGAGCCGAACGTGGGCATCGTGGGCGTGCCTGACGACCGCCTGGCCAAGCTGGCTGAGATCTTCGGTTCCGCCAAGATCCTGCCCGCGAAGGTCGAGTTCGTCGACATCGCGGGCCTCGTGCGCGGCGCGTCCGAGGGGCAGGGCAGGGGCAACCAGTTCCTGGCCAACATTCGTGACACCGACGCGATCTGCCAGGTCATCCGTGTCTTCAGCGACCCCGACGTCACGCACGTCGACGGCGAGATCTCGCCCAGGCGCGACATCGAGACGATCAACACCGAGCTGATCATGGCCGATCTCCAGACGGTCGAGAAGGCCATCCCGCGCCTGCAGAAGGAGGCGCGGGTCAACAAGGACAAGAAGGCGGCGCTCGACGCCGCCGAGACGGCGCTCAAGGTGCTGGAGACCGGCAAGACGATCTTCGAGAGCGGGCTCGACCGTGACGAGCTTCGCGACCTCCACCTGCTGACGGCCAAGCCGTTCCTCTACGTCTTCAACCTCGACGCGGACGAGCTCGTCGACACCGCGCTCAGGGATCAGCTTTCGGAGCTGGTGGCGCCCGCCGAGGCGGTGTTCCTCGACGCCAAGATCGAGTCGGAGCTGGTGGAGCTCTCCGACGAGGAGGCGCTGGAGCTGCTGCAGTCGGTGGGGCAGGAGGAGTCGGGGCTGTCGCAGCTTGCCCGGGTCGGGTTCGAGACGCTGGGGCTGCAGACCTACCTCACGGCGGGGCCCAAGGAGACGCGGGCGTGGACGATCCGCAGGGGAGCCACGGCCCCCGAGGCCGCCGGCGTCATCCACACGGACTTCCAACGCGGGTTCATCAAGGCGGAGGTCGTGTCCTTCGACGACCTGGTCGGCGCGGGGTCCATCGCCAACGCCCGGTCGGCGGGCAAGGCCCGCATCGAGGGCAAGGACTACGTGATGCGTGACGGCGACGTCGTGGAGTTCCGCAGCGGACTAACCTCTGGTTCCAAAAAGTAATCTTGTGACAGGGCTCGTACGCGCCCATAGGCTCCTGAGTGCCCGTGTACAAACTGATCGTCAGGGCGACTTGGGAGAGGCGGATCGCGCGAGCCGTCGTCCCATGAGGATGATCATCGCCCACAGGACCATGGCCTCGTGGTGCTCGGATAACCGTTCATAGTCACGTACACACCGCCTGCGCTGGGAGATCCACGACAGCGTCCTCTCCACCACCCACCTGCGGGGCAGGACCACGAAGCCGCTGACGTCGTCGCTGCGTTTGACGATCTCCAGGGTGAGCCGGACGTGCTTCCTGGCCCAGGTGACAAGCTTGCCCGCGTAGGCGCTGTCGGCCCAGATCAGCGCGATCCGCTCGTACCAGTCGCGCAGGCGTTCCAGCGCGGGCTTGGCGCCGTCGCGGTCCTGGACGCTGGCGGCGGTGACGATGACGACCGGCAGCAGGCCCAGGGTGCCTTCCGGTTGGCGATGGGGCTTCGATCACCACCGTTGCTACTGGAAGGTCGCTCTATGTCGCTGAAGATTCGCGCTATGTCGCCATTTTGCCCATTTGCCGCCTCATGCACCGGGCTCAGGGATCAGTTTGTACACGGGCACTAAGACAGGAAGACCTGGTCACGCGGAGCCGGTCGGAAGGAGACAGGCGCAGATCGTACTTGCGCCTGCGTCCGTCGGGGAAGTTCGACGAGGACGGCAACCCGATCCCCGCCCGACGGCATCACCCGACCAAGCCACGCAGGACCTGGCGACTGAGCTGGTCACGGGCTTCACGCCGTAGGGCTTTACACGGATACCTACTGTCGAAGGTCCTGTCGAAGGTCGGCCGTCGCGGGACCGGCTGGGACGGCGGGGGTTCGAGGCCAGGTCCAGGCGGAGCGCAGGATGAAGGCCAGGAGCAGCACCTCGATTCCGATGGAGAGGCCGTAGAAGGAGGCCCAGTCCCAGGACTCCCCTGCCGCGTTGACCGCCGAGTAGGGGATGTAGAGCAATGCAACGACGAGGTTCGTGGCGCGGTTCACCCGGGCGGGCAGCGTCATGGAGAGCATCACCATCAGGGCCGGGATCGCCACGGACGCGAGCATCATGGTCAACAACGTCGGGCTGATGTCGAACTCAAAGACGACGCCGGCGCGGAGCTTGTCGATGACGCCGGGCTTGTGGAGGTGGAAGTAGTCGACGTAGATGTAGAGGAACATGAAGCTGGTCCACGCGGCGGCGAGCTTGGCCTGCACGGGGACCGGCGGGTTGTCGAGCAGGTTCGGGGTTTTCGTTCGGATGGTCATCGGTTCTTCTTTCGAGAGGAGCGGTCCCTCCGCCGGAGTGGCGGCAGGGATGTACCGAGGCCGCGCCCACCTGGACGAGCACATCGCCTCGACCGGGCAGCGGTAGCCCGGACCTCGGACGACTCGAGCGCTGAGGGCAGGCCGTAGCGGTGCTGGTCGGCGGCCCGCATCGTCGTCGCCCCGGCCGGACTCGCCCCCCGGCACCAGGCGTGCTCCGGCATTCGATCGCTGTTCGATTCCCACAGAAGCCTCCTCACGTCCGAGCTACGACTCTCGCTGGTTCGTACATAGTACGTCGTACGCTGTACTACGATCGTACGCTGTACCATGACCGTACGCTGGACGATTGTCAAGACGTTCGAGCGAGCGAGAGGAGACCCGTGTCTGCGAGGGAACGACGCCAGGTCGCGTCAGACGCGGGGCTGAGCAAGCAACGGGTGGTGGTCGAGGCGGTCCGGCTCGCCGACCGCGAGGGGGTCGACGGGCTGAGCATGCGCCGGCTGGCTGGCGCTCTCGGCGCGGGCGCGATGTCGCTCTACTACTACGTGGCGAGCAAGGAGGAGTTGCTGGACGCCATGATCGACGTCGTGTTCGAGGAGATCGAGCTCCCGCCCGAAGAGACCGACTGGCAGTCAGCGATGCGACGTCGGGCGGTATCCGCCCGACGGGTTCTCGCACGCCACCCGTGGGCGATCGGCCTGATGGAGTCGCGGACATCGCCGGGGCCCGCGAACCTCCGCCACCGCGAAGCGGTCACCGCCTGCCTGCGGAGGGCTGGCTTCTCGGTCTTGATGGCGACGCACGCCAACTGGTTGCTCGACAGCTACGTCTACGGTTTCGCCCTGCAGGAAGCCAGCCTGCCGTTCGACACCGCCGATGAGCTCGCGGACATGACCGAGGACGTCTTCCTGCCCCAGCTTCCTCCTGACGAGTTCCCCTACCTCAACGAGTCCGCCGCGGCGCTCGTCGCTGCCGGCTACGACCCGGCGGAGGAGTTCATCTTCGGCCTCGACCTCGTCCTAGCCGCCCTCGAGCCCCTGAGAGCCTCCGCATAGCGACGCTCACGGACCGTCGCGCGGCCCTCTGCACCGCAGGCTCCGCAGTTAAGCACGAGACGTGGTGGAGTTCCGCTTCAACGTGTGACCCGGTCGCGGGCCGGCCGGTGAGCTCGCGCCGGCCTTGCGGAGTGCGGTCAGCGCGATCGCCGCGGTGATGGCGGCGATCACGGCGCAGACGATGCCGATGGCGTTCAGCCCACTGGTGTAGGCGTCCCGCGCGGCGGTCAGCGCCTTGGCTGCGGTCTCGGCGGGCAGCTGCCGAGCCGCCACGATCGCGTGCTCGAGACCGCCGCTGACGGCCTGCGAGACGTCGGCGGGCAGGCCGTCAGGGACGGTGACCACGCCACGGTAGACGGCGGTGCCCAGGCTGCCGAGGGCGGCGATGCCAAGCGAAGCGCCGAGGTCGCCGCTGATGGAGGAGAGCGCGGCCGCGGAGCCGCCCTTCTCCGGCGGGGCGGAGCCGACGACCAGGTTGGTGCCCAGCGCGCCGATGGGGCCGCCCCCGAAGAAGACGGTCACGAATCCGGCGACGATCAGTGGCATGCCGCCCACCGGCTCGACGAAGACGATCAGCAGATAGCCGACCATGCTGACGAGCAGGCCCACTCCGATGACGAGGGAGAGCGGGAAGCGCTTGGCCAGGGCAGGGGCGAGCTGGGCGGCGACGATCGACGCGATCGCCGACGGCACCATCCACAGGCCCGCCGCCATCGGCGGGAGTCCCTCCACCATCTGGAGGAACCCGGTGATGAACAGGTAGCCGCCCCCTGTGGCGACCATCGAGACCAACAGGATCACCAGCGCCGCCGTGAAGGCGCCGCTGCGGAAGAGTCCGAGGTCGAGCAGAGGGTGGGTGAGGTTGCGCTGCCGCCTGACGAACAGGGCGCCGACCGCCGCGCCCACGACGACGGCGACGAGCGGCAGCGGCTCCCAGCCGTGGCGGGTGAGCTCCTTGAGTCCGTAGACGATCGGCAGGATGGCGGCCAGCGACAGGACGACGCTCAACAGGTCGAGCTTGCCGCCGTCGGGGTCCTTGTACTCGGGCAGCAGGATCGGCGCGGCGATCAGCAGGATCAGCATGACCGGCACGCCCAGCAGGAACACCGAGCCCCACCAGAAGAACTCGAGCAGGACGCCGCCGACGACCGGGCCGAGCGCGGTGCCCGCCATGAAGCAGCCGGCCCACACCGCGATGGCTCGGCCGCGCTGCTGCGGGTCGTGGAACATGTTGCTGATCAGGGCGAGCGTGGACGGCATCAGCGTGGCCGCCGAAATGCCGAGCAGGGCCCGGGTGGCGATGAGCATCTCCGCGCTGGACGCGTAGGCGGCCAGCAGCGAGGTGAGGCCGACGGCGGTGGCGCCGATCATCAGGAGCTTGCGGCGGCCGATCCGGTCGCCCAGCGTGCCCATGGTGACGAGGAAGCCCGCTATGAGGAAGCCGTAGACGTCCATGATCCATAGCGTCTGTGTCCCGGTGGGGCTCAGCGCCTCCACGAGGTGCGGGAGGGCGAGGAACAGCACACTCTGGTCGAGAGAGATCAGCAGGGTGGGCAGAGCCAGCACGGCGAGCCCCATCCACTTCCTCGCTCCCGCCTGCGAAGCGTGGGCAGACATGTGTTTCCCTTCCTGGGTTCAGGGGGGGTGGGGCTCAACCCAGCATCAGGGTGGTCATGGCCGGGCCGAAGGCGGCGCCGAGCAGGTAGGCCAGGTTGTACAGGCCTATGGCCGCCGGCTCCTGCCCTCCGGGAACGGCCGCGCGAGCGCGGTTCGCGAACACTCCCTGCCCTGAGGCGGCGGCCAGCGAGGCGAGCGCCTGGGCAGACAGAAGCGCCAGCGGGGCGACGCTGAGGGCGGCGGTCACCGTCGCGATCCCCGCCAGCACCACGAAGAGCACGGCCGGGACGAGGAAGGGACTCCGCTCGGTCATCGCGATCACCGCGTACGAGACGAGCCCGCCGAACAGCAACGGCCAGGTGATGGCCAGCCCGACCTGTCCGCTGCTCCAGCCCGCGTTCGCGGTCAGCAACGGCGGCAGCGCGTAGATCAACCCGAAGTTGACCACCGCCAGCAGGAACGCCAACCCGGCCGCGATCAGGAAGGCCGGAGCGCGGACGACCGCCAGGGGGACGAAACCGTCGGGCCTGGCGCGCAGGCGCAGCGCCAGCAGCAGCCCGATGACCGCCGCCGCGCCCACGGCCGCCTGCCAGGAGTGCGGGACGAACACCAGCGCCGTGACCATGGCCGTCAGCAGCACCATGCCGGCCAGATCGAACCGCCTGCCGGACACCGGCGTGACCGGTCGCCTGCGCAGCACGAACGGCACACAGGCCACGCTGAGCACGGGCAGGGCCAGCGCGGCCCGCCAGCCCAGCTGATCGGACACGACGTCGCCGATCAACGGGGCGGCCGCGCCGATCGTCGCCAGTGAGGCCGTGACCAGGCCCATCGCGCGAGGCGAGCCGGTGAGGCTCATGGCGATGGTGGTGAGCCCGGCGGTCCCGAGACCCTGGAGCGCGCTGCCGGCCATGAGGAACGGCAGGGCGGAGGCGGTCATCACCAGGACCGCGCCCAGGAGCACCAGCGCCGTGGCGGTCAGCAGCGCCATGCGTGCGCCGCGACGATTCTGCAGGCCCGCCAGCAGCGGGGTGCCGACCGCGATGGCCCACCCGAACGCGGTGACCAGCCAGGTCAACGCCCCGACGCTGAGGGTGAGCTCGCGAGCCGCGTGGGGCAGGACCAACGTCGGCCCTGCGATTCCGAACGACATCGGACCCGCCATCAGCGCCAGCAACACCGCCGGGACGCCGCCGCGCGTGACGTCGCGCTCGTGCGGGGGCGCGCTCACCGGCACGTCACGGGATACGCCGGCCCGTGCGGCGCGCGGTCCGCTGTCCGGCGCCCCCAGACGGCCGGTGAGGGAGTCATCACTCATCGGGGATCCGTCATCGTCAGCGTCGGATAGTCGGTGTAGCCGCGATGGTCGCCGCCGTAGAAGGTGGTGGTGTCGGCCTCGGCGTACGGCCCCCCTGCCTCGACGCGGGCGGGCAGATCGGGATTGGCCAGCCAGAGCCGCCCGAAAGAGATCGCGTCGGCGAGCCCCGACCGGAGCGCCTCCGCCCCCTCCCGCACGGTCGCGGGCTCGCCCCCACCCCTCGGGTGCGGATTGAGCACGAGCGTGCCAGGCCATTCGGCGCGCAGCAGCTGTGTGATGCCGCGCGTGTCGTTCTCCGAGACGTGCAGATACGCCAGCTCGTACGGCGCCAGCGCGCGCGCCAGCTCGCGATAGAGGATCTCGGAGTCGCTCTCGTCCATGCCGTTGTAGGTGATGCCCGGCGAGAGGCGGATCCCGGTGCGTGCCGGGCCGATGGCGTCGGCGACGGCCTGTACCACCTCCATGGCGAACCGGATGCGCCGCTCCACGGATCCGCCGTAGGCGTCGGTGCGCCGGTTGGTGTTGTCCGACAGGAACTGGTGAATGAGGTGGCCGCTGGCGCCGTGCAGCTCCACCCCGTCGAATCCCGCGTCCATCGCGTATCGGGCCGCGGTCACGAATTCCTCGATGGCGCAGGCGATGTCGTCCATGGTCATGGGGCGCGGAGTGGGGTGGTCCAGCGGACCCTGCGGCGTGTAGAGGCATTCCCCGGAGGGGACGGCTGAGGGCCCCATGGGCAGTGCGTCACCGGGATAGAGGCAGGGGTGGCCGATCCGGCCCGCGTGCATGAGCTGGACGAAGACACGGCCACCACCACGGTGTACCTCGTCGGTGACCGTCCGCCAGGCCGCCGCCTGCTCCGGCGAGTGCAGCCCGGGAGTGTCGATGTAGCCCTGGCCCAAGACGCAGGGCTGGGTTCCCTCTGTGATGATCAGTCCCGCGCCGGCGCGCTGGCCGTAGTACTCCGCCGTCAGCTCGTCCACCAGGCCGCCGCGAGCGCGGCTGCGGGTCATCGGTGCCATGACGAGGCGGTTGGGCAGATCCAGGTGGCCCAGGGTCACCGGCTTGAGAAGCTCGCTCACGTCTTCCTCACATTTCGTGTCGGCATTTCCGCTGGTCCGACGCTATGAAGCGGTGAATACGCGGCGAATCGGTAATGTTTCGGTATCTACGTACGGTGGTCGGTGTGCGTATCGACGGGGCGGGGTGCTGGGTTGCTGTACGGCAGGGAACGTGAACGAGCCGAGCTCCGGACCCTCATCGATGCGGCACGAGACGGCCGGAGCGGCGGCCTGGTCGTCCGGGGGGAGCCAGGGATCGGCAAGTCGGCGCTGCTGGCCTGGGCCGCCGAGTACGCGACCGGTGAGGGGTTGCGCACGCTGTCGGTCACCGGGATCGAAGCCGAGGCCGATCTCGCCTTCGCCGGGCTCGTGCAGCTTCTCTGGCCGGTGCGGGACAGGCTCGGCGCCCTGCCTGGGCCTCAGGCCGACATGCTGCGGGCCGTGCTCGTGCCAGGTGAGGCACGGTGGCCGGGTCCGCAGGACAGGTTCCTGTCGGGGCTGGCCGTCCTGACCCTTCTGGCGGACGTCGCCGAGGAAGGCCCGCTCCTGTGCCTGGTGGACGACGCGCACTGGCTGGACGAGGCCGCCGCCGACGCGTTGCTCTTCGCCGCGCGCAGGATGTCGGCGGAAGGGGTCGCGCTGCTGTTCGCCGCGCGCGAGGAGGGTTTCGTCGCGGCCGGAATTCCCGAGCTGAGGCCGTCGCGCCTGTCCGCCGAGGACGCGGCCTCGCTGCTGACAGACCGCGGGCTCGCGCCCGCCTCGCGCGAGCAGGTGGTCGACGAGGCGGCGGGTAACCCGCTGGCGCTCATCGAGTTCGCCGCCATGCAGCGCCCCTACCACTCCGTGGCCGGGCCGATGCCGGTCCCTGACCGGGTACTCGCCTCCTTCCGGTCGCGGATCGGCGTGCTGCCCGAGAAGACGCGCCAGATGATGCTGACGGTCGCCGCCGAGGGGCGCGGGCATCTGCCCACGCTGCTCGGCGGGGCCGCGGCGCTGGGGGTCGGGCTGGAGGACCTGGCGGAGGCGGAGCAGGCAGGACTGGTCGACGTCACCGCGAACGTCGTGACGTTCCGTCATCCCCTGATCGCTACTGCCACCTACCAAGGCGCTCCGCTGGCGCGCCGTGTCGCTGTGCACCGGGCGCTGGCGGCGGTGGCGAGCGACGAGGACTGCAGGGCCCGGCATCTAGCCGCGGCGACGACGTCGGCGGACGAGCAGGTTTCCGATGAGATCGCCCGCGCGGCCGAGCGCGCGCGCGGCCGCACCGCGTACGCCGCCGCGTCAGGGCTGTACGAGCAGGCCGCGTGGCTCAGCCCGGAGCCGCCGACACAGGCGGTGCGGCTGGGGGAGGCGGCGTGGCTGGCGCTGTCCGTCGGCCACGCGACCCGCGCGGTGAGCCTTGTCGAGCAGGCCGAGCGGCTGGTGCACGACCCGGAGCGGCTGGCCACGTTGGCGCCCGTGCGTGCGGTGGTGGAGTTCGAGGTGGGCGAGCGGCGGCTGGCCGCTCGTGTGCTGGCCGAGGGGGCGGCGCACGCGGCGCAGGAGCAGGCCGTGTCGATGCTGCGCGCCGGCGCGGGCTACGGCTGGTTCCACGGCGACCGTGAGGCGATCCTGGGCGCGGCTCAGCGGCTGTCGGAGATGGGATGGCCCGACCCCATGGTGCTCGGGATGGCGGCTCTGGTGCAGGAGGACTACACGCGTGGCCTGCCGTTGCTGACGGAGTTCGTCGCGCGTGCCTCCCGGCCGGAGGCGGATTTCCCGCCAGGGGCGGCAAGGCCGGAGACGTTCGAGGAGGGAGCGATCCGCCTGGCCGGAGGTTTGACGATCTCATGGGCCACGCTCTGCGCGATGATCCTCGGCGCTGACGAGGCCGCCGCCGAGCTGGCCGAGGCCGATGTGGCGCACTGCCGTCGCCATGGCCTCGTCGGTGCGCTGCCGCAGAGGCTGCAGGACCTGGCGGGCGTACAGGTGGCGGCCGGGCGGCATCGCGACGCCGAGGCGTCCATCGAGGAGGCGGTACGGCTGGCCCGCGACACCGGGCTTGAACAGCGGGTTCCGCAGCTCCACTCGGTGCTGGCGAAGATCGCTGCCATCGAGGGCGATGAGGCTCGCTGCGTGCGGCTGGCGAGCAGCGCGCCCGACACCGGCGGCATGGCAGGCACGACCGCGCTGAGCCTGCTGGACCTGGGGCTGGGTCGCTACGCCGCCGCGCTCGACCGGCTGGAGGCCGCCATGCGCGGGCCGCTGAGGCACGCCTCGGGGCTGCTCGTCGCGGCCGCTGATCAGGTGGAGGCCGCCGTCCGGCTGGGCGAACCGACGCGGGCCGCCGAGCCGCTGCGCCGGTTGGAGGCGTGGGCGCGGGCCGGAGGCCAGCCGTGGGCAGAGGCCGTGAGCAGCCGCTGCCGTGCCCTGGTGAGCGGGAGCGAGGCGGATTACGTGCGCGCGCTGGAGGCGCACAGGCACGTTGACAGGCCGTTCGAGCAGGCGCGTACCGAGTTGCTGTACGGAGAGTGGCTGCGGCGGGCGAAGCGGCGCAGCGACGCGCGGGCACAGCTCCGCTCCGCGCTCGCCGTCTTCGAGCGGCTGAGCGCGGTGCCCTGGCTGGAGCGGGCGCGGGCCGAACTGCACGCCACGGGCGAAACCCTGTCGCAGGCCGAGCCCACCGCCGCGAACCTGCTGGATCGGCTCACCTCACAGGAAGTGCAGGTGGTTCGCCTGGCGGTGGAAGGAGGTTCCAGCCGGGAGATCGCCGCGCAGCTCTTCCTCAGCCCTCGGACGGTCGAGCACCACCTCTACCGGGCCTTCCGCAAGCTCGGCATTCGCTCGCGCCGCGAGCTCGCCCGCCTCGACATCGACTGACAGGCGCCGCTCGACGCGGACCAGCGCGATCTTCCTCCCGTTCTCGAAGCTCAAGGGCTCTGTCGTCTCGCTCGGGGAGCCCTCGCTCAGAAGGGAAGGCCGCGAGGTCCCGGAGCTCCCGGAAGCCCCAAGGGCGACGACTATCCACGAGTCCGGTGAAACCGGGACAGCATGGGGCGTCAACCCCTTCCAACCCTGGCGCGTCGAATCGTCACGGCGATGACGCTGACTCGGGAGGACAGATCATGATTCGTCGCATGCTGCGGAACCGACGCCCCACCACCCCCGCGCTGGCGAGCATCAGCCTGGAGGAGGAGCTCGCCCTGCTCAGGGTCGAGCTCATGTACGGCCTGCGCGTCAACAGGGAGGCCTACCTCCGCAGGAAGATGGAGGAGCGGGAAGAGGTCATGCGCCGGATGCGCCACCGTGACGCGCAGGCCATGCTCGCCGATCTGCGGGGTCGTCTCGACCGGGTCAAGCCGCAGAACGACGCGCCGAGGGTGATCGATCTGCGAACTCGCCGCCGGCTGCATCCCGTGGACGGCCCCGAGACCGCCTGAGCACCCCCTCTGACCAGGCCGCACGCAAGCGCGAGCCGCCGCCTATACCAAATGTGTGGTTCGAGACAGTGCCTATGCCCTTTGGACAGCAATCTCTGGCCATCGGGTAATGCCTTCCCCATGTCTGGCCAGGTCAAATGCCAATTCCACACGAAAGGGACAGGAACTGGCACTCCGGCCAGTCATGCGCACTCGGTTTGCCCACACGCGGCGATGCCTGCAGCATGGGCGTGGCTTTCCTGGAACAATTGGCGGGACTCGATAGGGTGACTGCTTCGCCACGGATGATGCGACATCGCGCCAGCCGGGGGGATCGGCGCGAGCGGAGGCGTGATGGCTCGTAGGTCAACCGTCCAGCACGGTCCTCGGATCGCTGGCGACCCCGAGCTTTCGGCATACCCAGAGTTCGACCAGGCTCCTCCCGGCGACCGGCGCACGGCCAAGCGCGGCGGTTGGACGGGAGGCGGCGGACGTTGGCTCGTCTGGACCGGCCGCGCCATTCTCTGGGCGCTTATCGTAGTTATCGTGGTCAATGGGGTTCGTGCACCATTTGAGCGATTCACTCAGTCAGGTACTCCCACGGCGAACGTTCCCTCTCCGACGAGTCAGGCGTTTCCCGCCGAGCGCGCCTCCGCGTTCGCGACCCAGTTCGCCAGCATCTACCTGAACATGAAGTCGGAGGAGCTCGACCAGCGCAGCAGGCAGCTCGCGCCGTACCTGCCGAGCACCGAGGACCCGCAGTGGGGCTGGGACGGCTACGGCCGCATGTTCGCCGCCAACCTGCAGCCCTTCGGGGTGGAGACCGTCGACGCCAGCAACGCGATCGTCACGCTGGCCTTCCAGTCGGGCGCCCGCAGGTTCCTGCTGTCGGTGCCCGTCTTCTACTCGGGCGGTCGGTTCGTGGTCTCCGGCCATCCCGCGCTGCTGCCCGCTCCCGGAGCCGCCGAGCTGCCCCAGGTGGCCCAGCCCGAGGGCGACGAGGCGGCGGAGGCCGAGCTGCGACCGCAGCTGCAGGGCTTCTTCAAGGCCTACGCCGACGGCAGCTCCGACCTGTCCCGCTACCTGGTCGCCGGCAAGAGCCTGCCGAGCTTCGGAGGGGCCTTCACCTTCATCGAGCTCAAGAGCGTCGTGGTGCCTGTGGGGGGTGCCACCAGAGAGATCCAGGCAGTCGTGGTGTGGGGCGTGCCGACCGGCGCGACTCCCTCAGCCACGCCCGGCGCCACCGAGCCGGGCGCGGTCGGCGGACGCCTCGAGCAGGCCTACCGCCTCACTGTCGAGAAGCAGGGCGACAAATGGTACGTCGAAGACATCCGCGGTGCCGGTCGGGCCGTTGGATAGACGCACGACCACGCTGCTGATCGATACCCCCCGGGAGGACCCTAGATGAAGACCCTCATCCTCAGCTTGATAGAACTGGCGACGCCGTCGCCCGCCCCCACCGGTCTCGACACCGGTGGGCTCGCCAACTTCCTACGCGGGTTCTTCGCCCCGCTCTTCCTCGTCGTCGTCTCGGTCGTCGCGCTGTTCTTCCTCTTCACACGCGAGATCACGAGATTCGTACAGTTCCTGATTCTCGCTGTGGCGATCGGCGTGATCTTCTACGTTCCCAACATCATCGAAGTCACAGCTAGGGCGATCGCGGGGGCTCTCGGCATCAAGTGAGCACCGCTCCCTGTCGGTATCGGGAGGGTTGAGACCGCCTTGGTGCGGTCATTGAACGAAAGGCAGCGGCGGCTGCGAGCGAGGGCGGAGAGGAGGACCGCATGGACCTGCCTACCTATACGAACATCTGGCGCATCGAGAAGCGGCTCTACAAGCTGTACGACCTACGGCTGCCCATGCCGCTCCCCATCGTCTGGATCGGCGTGTTCGTCGGCGTGCTCGCTCCATGGTCCGTGCTGCTCTGGCTCGTCGGCATCGGCTTCGAGGCGCCGTGGCACGTGCTCTATCTCGTACCGCCCGGCATCGTGACGTGGCTGTCCACCCGCCCCGTCATCGAGAACAAGCGGCTGACCGAGCTCATGCAGTCGCAGCTGCGGTACATGGGCGAGCCCCGCTCATGGTGCCGCATGGCGCCCGCGGGCGAGCCCGAGACCGTGACCTTCTCCGGCCGGGTCTGGCGCGCGGCCCCCGCTCCCGCCAGGGCGAAGGCACGCGCGGCCGCTCGCAAGCGCCATGCCGCCCCCGCCGTCGCCAGGTCCCGCCAGGTGCGTCCCGCCGTGGCCGCCGCCGCCGCGGCGGCCACACGCGCGCCCGTCGCCGAGACCGCTCCCGCGCGGCCCGCCTGGGGCGGCGCCACGGGCCGCCGCCACGGCGTCGCCCCCGCCCTGCTCCAGACCGAGCTCGACGCGTCGCTCTCGCCTGTACGGCACGCGGACCTGGCTTCCGTCCCCCTGCGGGTGGAGGTCACCCCCGATCCCGCGCCTGGCGACGGACTGGTCGTGGAGGTCGCGCGCACCGCCGAGCACGTGACCGGACAGACGGGCCTGCCCGATGCCCCGGCTCCTCCGATGGGCGACGGGGCCGACCACGAGGACGCGGGAGAAGCCGGGTCCTGGCCCGCCCGCGAGGACGTGAGAGAAGCCGGAGCCGGGCTCGCCCGCGAGGACGCGGAGGAGGCCGGGTCCGGGTCCGGGCTCGTCCGTGGAGGCGCCAGGGAGGCCGGAACCGCGGCTGCTCGCGGGGATGCGAAGAAGGCCGAGAGAGGGTCCACTCGCTGGGGCTCCAGGATCGAGCCCGGGGCCGCCAGGACACCGGCCCCCGACGCCCCGGCGTCGCCGTCCGCCGCGTCGGCGTCCACCGCCGCTTCTCCGGAGGCGCCGTCCGCCGCGTCGACGTCCGCCGCCGTTTCTCCGGCGTCCACGTCCGCCGCCGTTTCTCCGGCGTCGGCGTCCGTCGCCGCTGACCCGGGGTCCACGGCGGGTGCGTCGGCGTCCATGCCCCCCAAGCCCATCGGCACCGAGGCCCTCCGCAGGCTGCGCAGGCTGGCCGCTACGGCCGACGCGTCCGCCGAGCCCGCCGCCGACGTGTCTGCGGTCCCCGAAGCGCCGGCGCTCGAAGCACCCGCCGCGCCCCTCACGGCCGCTTTGACCACGGACCGCCAGGCCGCGGACCGGCAGATCGCGGACCAGCAGGCCGCGGACCGGCAGGCCGGAGAGCAGGCCGCGGATCGGCAGGCCGAAGACGGGCAGGTCGAGCTACCGACCGTCCACCAGGGCCCCGAGGAGGTGGAGGGCCACTCGCCGGCCTCGCTGCCCGAGCTGCCTCCTACCTTCGAGCCCTCCGCGGCGACCGGCGTGCCGCAGCGCGGCCCGAGGCGCGCCGACGATGCCCGGCAGGCCGAGGACCAGGCGAGGGACCAGCACCGCAAGGGTCAGCCGCCGCTGACGACCGCCGTCGTGTTCCAGGGGCAGGTCAAGCCCACCATCCCGTCGATCGGTCAGGGCAAGCGGCCATCCCGGTCCCCGGCCGAGCGATCCGCGCAGCCGCCGCTCCCCACGGCGCCCGCCGAACGCCGCCCTGTTCCTCGACCGGCGTCCCCGCCCGCGCAGGGCGCCCCGCCGCTCAACATCAGGGCCGTCCAGGCCCCCGCCACGCCCGGCACCGCCGTTCCAGGGGCGCGCAACGAGCCCCGCGTGCGCAGGGTCGAGTCCGTCGTCGGGCGCGACTCCTCCGGCGGCTGGCGCAGGCTCGCCCAGGTGGTCGTGGGCGGTGGCGGCAGCCGTACGGACGGGTCGGAGATCGACGAGGCGCGGACGCGAGCGGTGTTCGGCGGCAGCAGGCGGGTCGTCGTGCTCGGCTGCACCGGCGGCGCGGGCCAGAGCACGACCGCGCTGATGCTCGGCCACACCCTCGCCCACTACCGCGACGACCGGGTCCTCGCCGTCGACGCAAGCACCGGCGGCAGCACGCTGACCAGCCGTATCAAGGCCGAGTCGCCCGAGACGCTGACCAGCCTGCTGTCGGGGCTCGGCCAGATCAGCGGCTACCTCGGCATGCGGGCGTTCACCACCCGCACGGGCAGCGGTCTGGAGGTCGTGGCGGCCGACACCGACATCGGCGCCGAGCAGCGGCTGGCCGACCGCACGCTCTACTCCGACCAGCGGCTCGGCCAGGCGATGCGCCTGCTCGACCATCACTACAAGCTGGCCGTCGTCGACCCCGCGCCCGCGCTGGCCGCGCGGGTCCTGCCGTACGCGGACCAGCTGGTGCTCGTCGTCCCCGCCAGCGAGGACGCGGCGGAGGCGGTGGCGATGACGTACGAGTGGCTCGACGGCCACGGCTGCGCCGACCTGCGCAGGCGCGCGGTCATGGTGGTCAACGGCGTGAGCCGCCGGAGCATGACCGACGTGGAGCAGGCCGAGGCGGTGGCCCGCGGAAGGTGCAGGGCGATCGTCAGGGTGCCGTGGGAGGACGAGCTGGCGCAGGGCGGCACCGAGCCCGTGGAGCCAGGACAGCTGCGACCGGCGGGACGGCGGGCCTACCTCGCCCTGGCCGGGGTCGTGATCGCGGGTTTCGCATCAGCACAGAGCACACGTCCCAGCGAGGAGGAAGTGGCGCAGTGACCCCCCGGGCACCCAGTCGCATCGGGCGACCGGCACGACGGAGGTATGGCGGTCTGGAGAGCAGTCTTCTCGCCGACCGGCGAGGCTCATGCGCTGAGGGGGCGGCATGAGCAGGGCGACGCGGGCGCATCAGCGCCTGGCGGTCCGATACTTCGACGACCGTATCCTGCTCACCGAGGGCTCCGCGTGGGCCTACTTCAGGTTGCCGACCGTCAGCTACGAGTTCGTCACGCCGGAGGAGCGTGAGGCGCTCGCCACCAACATCACGATCGCGCTGGCGGCCATCCGCATGCCGGACGCCGAGGTGCACCTCAGGGTCGCGCACCGCACCTACCCCGCGGCCGAATGGGCGATGGCGCTGAACGCCACCTCCGACGAGGGGCCGGGCTGGCGCGACTACCTGGAGGAGATGTACCGGCACGTCTGGGCGAAGGACTTCTGGTCCAAGGAGGTCTACCTCGGCGTACGGCTCGGCCCGCGCGGCCGCCAGCTCGGCACCGGCGTGCTGTCACAGCTGTTCGGGTTCTACCAGCGCAGCGAGAAGGCGCTCGGGCTCGATGACGATCACGTGCCCGACGGCGAGATCACCAGGTGGACCGAGCACGCCGAACGGCTCGGCAGGGCGCTGGCCTCCAGCGCCCTCTACGCCCGCCACGCCACGTCGAGTGAGGTGGCGTGGCTGTTCAGGCACGCGGCGACGGCCTCGCTCGGCGACCCGCCGGCCAGTGCCAGCCCGAAGCGGCGCTGGGGCAGGGGAGAGATCGAGTCGCTCGTCGAAGGGCAGATCCACAACGGCAGGTCGTTCCTGCGCATCGTGCAGCCGCAGGGTGACTCCTATGTGGCGCACCTGTCCTTCGCCCGGTTCCCCGACCTGATGCCCTTCCCTGACGGCGAGCCGTGGATGCACTTCGCCGACCAGCTGCCCTTCCCCGTGGAGGTCTCCAGCAGGATGCGGCTGATCCCGCCGGTCAAGGCGTCCAAGGACGTCGCCCGCAAGCTCGCCCACGCCCGCGACATGGACATCCACATCCGGGAGGCCGGCGCGGAGGCGCCGATCGCGCTCGCCGAGCAGATCGACGCGGCGCGCATGCTGGAGCACGGCATCACGAAGGAACGGCTTCCCTTCGTGTACGGCTGGCACCGGCTGATCGTGAGCGCCCCGACCGAGGAGATCTGCCTGCAGCGGGTCGAGGCGGTCATCGAGCACTACCGCGACATGGGCATCGACATCGTCAATTCGACCGGCGACCAGTTCTCGTTGTTCTGCGAGGCGCTGCCGGGTGAGAAGGTGACCGTCAACGCCTACGCCCAGCGCCAGCCGCTGCGCACGATCGCCGGCGGCATGGCGACGGCGACGGTGGACCTGGGCGACAGGATCGAGACGGACGCGGGCTGGCACGGTCCCTACATCGGGGAGACCGTGGGCCGCGCCCGCAGCATCGTGCACTTCGACCCGCTGGTGGCGGCCTCGCGCAACAGGCCGACCGCCATCGCGGTCACGGGCGAGCCGGGCGGCGGCAAGACGACGCTGGCGCTGCTGATGATCTACCAGATGGCGCTGCGCGGGGTCACGGTCGCGGTGATCGACCCCAAGGGCGACGCCGAGTCGCTGGTACGGCTGCTGCAGAAGCGCGAGCGCAAGGCGCGGATCATCCCGCTGGGGTCGGCGGCGCCGGGGCTGCTCGACCCGTTCTCCTTCGGCGACGACATCGCGGCGAAGAAGACCATGGCCACCGAGACGCTGAGGCTGCTGCTGCCGCGCATGTCGGAGGAGCGCGAGTCGGCGATGATCCAGGCGGTGGCGGCCGTCTCCAACGCGCCCGACCCCTCGCTCGGGAAGGTCGTCGACTTCCTGGAGCAGGCCGACGACGCCGCGTCGAAGAACCTCGGCGCGGTGCTGCGCTCGATGTCGGAGATGCACCTGGCCAGGTTGTGCTTCGACGCGTCGGGCGGCGACCAGATCGACTCCGAGGGTTGGACGACCGTCTTCACGCTCGGCGGACTCACCCTGCCCGACGCCACGACGACGCGGGACGACTACTCCTACGAGCAGCGGCTGTCGGTCGCGCTGCTCTACCTCGTCTCGCAGTTCGCCCGCAGGCTGATGAACGGCCTCGACAGGCGCGCCCCCAAGGCCATCTTCCTCGACGAGGCGTGGGCGATCACCTCCACGCCCGAGGGCGCCAAGCTGGTGCCCGAGGTCAGCCGGATGGGCCGCTCCCGCAACACCGCGCTCGTCCTGGTCTCGCAGAACGCGGGAGACCTCCTCAACGAGCAGGTCACCAACTGTCTCTCCTCGGTCTTCGCCTTCCGCTCCACCGAACGGGTGGAGGTCGACCACGTCATGGCCTTGCTCGGCGTGGAGGCCTCGGAGGAGCACAAGGCCGTTCTGCGATCTCTCGGCAACGGCGAATGCATTTTCCGTGATCTCGATGGCAGAGCGGGCCGCATCGGCGTAGACCTGATCTCCGAGGAACTGCTGCGGTGGCTCGACACGAACCCGACGCACGACAAACCCGGGGAGAACGTGCATGATCATAATCGCGGGGGAGTGACAGGAGCGCAGGAGGTACGTTCATGAAGGGCCGACTACGTCGGCGGCTGACGTTGGCGCTGGTGCTGCTGCTCGGCATCCTCGCGCTGCCGCTCGCCCTGCCCTCGGGCACGGCGGCCGCCGCCGCTCCGTTCTGTGACCTTTCACCCGACCTCGCCCCGCAGCTCGTCGGCAGCGGTGTCGACGGCCTGCTGCAAGCCCCGCCGCCCGACGGGACGGCGGCGCCGCAGGCGACCACCAACTACGCCCGCTACGGCATGACCGGCCAGTTCTGGCACACCGACGACCTCGGGTGCAGCGACGTGGCCGCCATGCTCGGCAACTCGTGGGCGAACATGATCTTCGACTGGGCCAAGGCCGTCGACCGGTTGACGATCACCACCTACCAGGCCGCGGCCACCGAGGGCCCGCTGCAGTCCATCAAGGACGTCGTCGACGACATCGTCGAGAACCTCGCGGCCGCCATGTACTGGCCGTTCCTGCAGCCGATCATCATCCTGGCCGCCATCTGGCTGGCCTGGTACGGCCTGTTCAGGCGCAGGGCGTCGGTCACCACGGAGGCCGTCGTCTGGATGGTCCTCGCGGTCACCGTCGCCGTGTGGTTCTTCAGCCGTCCCGGCGACTTCACTGGGCTCGGAAAGATCGTCACGGACAAGACCACCGAGGTCGTCAACCAGGCGTTCTCCGGGCTGCCGGGCGCGGGCGGCACCTCCTGCCTGCCCACCAAGGGCTCCACGGGCGAGAAGCCGGCCGACGGCGGCTACGCCAGGACCGGCGTGCCGGGCGTCGACCAGAACGCCGACGCGCTGTGGTCCACGCTGGTCTGCAAGCCCTGGCTGGTCGGCCAGTTCGGCACCTCCGACCCCAACGCGCCCGTCATCCGCGACTTCGGCGCCAAGCTCCTCGACATCCAGGCGATCGACAAGGACGAGCAGGGCGGCCAGACGCCCAACAGCAACGCCCATCAGGCCGCCTACGCCGAGATCGCCGAGAAGCTGCGCACGACACCCATCTACTTCCTGTTCCAGGGCAAGGACTGGAGCGGCAGGCTCGGCATCGCCATCGGCGCGCTGCTGGCCGCCCTCATCGCCGGGCTGCTGATCTTCCTGGTGGCGGTCTCGCTGCTGATGCTCAAGGTCGGCTTCCTGCTGTTGCTGATCATGGGGCCGGTCTTCCTGCTCATCGGCGTCCATCCGGGCAGCGGCCGGATCATCGCGATGCGCTGGGTCGAGATGCTGGTCGGCATGCTGCTCAGACAGGCCGTGCTCGCGCTGGTGCTCGGCGTGCTGGTGTACGGCTACGCGCTGATCATCTCCACCGCGCTGCCGTGGGGCATGCAGATCCTGTTCATGGCGCTGCTGACGATCGCCGTGTTCTTCTACCGGCGGCCGTTCCAGCACCTGTTCGCCTCGATGAACGGTCACACGCTCACCACCAGGATGCTCGGCGAGGCCGCGTCCTCGCCGATCCTGGAACGCGCGGCGAACACGCTGCCGCCCGTCGCCGTCACCAAGGCGGGGCGCTGGGGCCTGCGCAAGGCCGAGCCCATGATCCAGGCGGCCGCCGCGGGCGGCACCGCGGGGGCCACGGCCGCCGTGGGCGCCGCGGTCGCGCAGGGCAGGGTCAGGGGCGAGGAGGGGGCCGCGGCGAACGCGTCGTCCGGCACCAGGGTGCCCGCGCCGCTCGCCACCGACGCCGAGGGGAAGCAGGGCGCCAGACCTGCTCCCGCGCAGCGCACAGGTGCCGCGCCCCCGCTCAACCTCAGCCCGGGCGGCCGTCCCACGCGGCCGACGCGCACCGGCACGGGCGGCCCCACCCCGTCGGGCGCCCCCACGGCCGCGTCCTCGGGCGGGTCCGCCTCCGCCGGGCCCAGGACCGGCGGCTCGGGTGGCTCGGGCTCCGGCGGGTCCCGCGGCTCGGGCTGGTTCGGCGGCAGGTCGGGCGGCGGCTGGGCCTCCAGAGGCGGCGGCGGATCCAGCGGTACGGCGGGCGGCTCGCGCGCGGGCCGCGGCACCCGCTCGTCCGGTGGCCTGTTCGGCGGCGGATCGGGCTCGTCCCCCTCGCGCGGCTCATCGGGCTCGCGCGGTTCCTCCGGCTCGTCGGGCTCGTCGGGCTCGCGTGGGTCCGGCGGCTCGTCCGGTGGCGGTCGCCCGGCCGACGTGCCGCAGGCCCGGTCGTCGGAGCCGCCGCCGCTGTGGCTGCCCAGCCGTAAGGGCGAGGGCAGGAGTGACGAGCCGCCGGTGCCGTTCTGGCTGCGGCCCAGTAGCCCCGACAAGGACTGACGATGGCACAGCCGGGTGACAGGAGAGGACTGGCCTTCGCCGCGATCGTGCTCGTGCTGGCGGCGGTCGGGCTCTTCGTGACGCTGTGGCCGGACTCGGAGGCTCCCGTGCCCGCCGCCGGTCAGGAGGCGGCGGGCCGTACGGGATCGGGGTCGCCTGCCGCGCCCGCCGTCGCCACCCCGCTGGCCACGGCGAGCGACGCGCCCTTCGACATCTACTCCTACCTGCCGATGACCAAGCAGGAGCTGGCCGCGGCGGCGGACCTCGCGGTGCGCTTCGCCGCCGCCTACGGCACCTTCCGCTACGACGAGGAGCCCGCCGCCTACGCCGGCAGGCTGAAGGTGTTCACCACGGCCGACCTGGCCGAGGTGCTGACGCGCACCGTCACCTCGCCGGGCACCGTCGAGGCGAACAGGACGGACGAGGTGGTCTCGCAGGCGACCGCGAAGGTCAAGGAGATCAGGCAGGTCGACAGGACCTCGATCGTCTTCGTCGTCACCGGCACCAGGGAGGTGTCCGCCAAGAGCGGGCCGACCAGACGCGACGAGGACTACGCGGTGACCGTGCAGCAGATGGGCTCCGACTGGCGGGTCTTCGACCTGCAGCCCGCCGACCAGGGGCAGGATGGAGACAGCACCGGGTGAAGCTCTCCTCCCGCACGAAGATCGTCGGGGCGCTCGGCCTCGCCGGGCTCGTACTGGTGACGCTGATCATGTCCCCGATGCTGATGACCGGCTTCCCCTCCTTCCTCGGCGGCGGCGACCTGCCCGACTGCGAGGAGGTTACCCAGCAGGACGAACAAGCCTCGGAGGGGGCGACCGCGGACATCCCCGCCGAATATCTGGCGCTCTATCAGAAGTTCGGCAAGAAGATCGGCGTCCAGTGGACGATCCTGGCCGCCGTGGGGAAGCGCGAGACGGACCACGGACGCTCAACGCTGCCAGGCGTGCAGAGCGGGACGAACTACGCGGGTGCCGCGGGGCCGATGCAGTTCCTCGTGAGCACATGGGGCGGCGCCAAGCGCATCCCGATCCCGTCGAAGTTCAACGGGTACGCCTCGGACGGCGACGACGACGGATGGGCCGACATCTACAACCCCGCCGACGCCATCCTGGGCGCGGCGAAGATGCTCAAGCGCAACGGGGCGCCGGAGAACGTGCGGCGGTCGCTGTTCGTCTACAACAGGGCGTGGTGGTACGTCGACCAGGTCGAGGAGATCGCGCGCAAGTACGCGGCCGACGGCCAGGTCAGGGTGCCTCCGCAGGCGGACGCCTCGTGCGACGACCCGGTCATCCAGGCGGCGCCGAGCGACGTCGTGGGGCGCATCCTCGCCTACGCGCTCGACCAGCGGGGCAAGCCGTACCTGTGGGGCGGCACCGGGCCTGACGCGTTCGACTGCTCGGGCATCATCTACATGGCCTACCGGAGCGTGGGGCTGACGATTCCCCGGACGACGTTCGGACAGTGGCCGTTCGGGGTGAAGGTGCCCGACGGGCAGGAGCAGCCGGGCGACCTGGTCTTCTTCAACGCGGGGCCCGGCACCGGGCCCGACAATCCCGGACATGTCGGGATGGTGGTGTCCAAGGGGAAGATGATCGAGGCACGCTGCCGGCTGTGCGGCCCGATCAAGGTGACCAGCTATCGGGGCAGGGACACCATCGTCGGATTCACCAGGCCGCTGGAGAACACCACGGTCAAGGACCAACTGGCCAAGCTCAGGTCGTCGCTGTAGCCGGGTCCGGACGCGGGGTGGTTGTCGCGGGGCCGTCGTGAATCCTTCACGAACCGTTGGTTCGCCGTCTCCTGGGACGCCGCGCGGATGGGTGCGTAAGGTTGGGGGGCTCGAAGGCGAGGAGATGCGATGGCGGTTCTGGTGGTGGGGGCGGCGATCATCGCCAACGGCAGGTTGCTGGCGGCGCAGCGGGCCGAACCCCCCGAGCTGGCGGGCGGATGGGAGTTCCCCGGAGGCAAGGTCGACGCAGGGGAGAGCGACATCGACGCGCTGGTCAGGGAGTGCCACGAGGAGCTCGGCGTGATCGTCGAGATCGGGGAGCGCGTGGGCGGCGACTGGCCCCTCGGCGACGACTACGTGATGCGGGTATGGCTGGCGTCGCTGGCCTCGGGAACGCCCGAGGCCAAGGAGCACCTGGCGCTGCGCTGGCTGGCGTTGGAGGAGTTCTACGACGTCCCGTGGTTGACGGCGGATCTTCCGGTGGTCAAGGCTGTGGAGAATCTGCTGCGAGAGGATTAATCCTCTCCGCTGAGTGACATAACCACTACGCAGTGTGTTGTTGGCGCATCCCGTATCGGGGGAAGCGGAGAAGCGCAGTGGGTTGGTGGCATCGCGCCCAGATCACATCGGCTGTCGGATCAGGGGCGCTGATCTTGGCTACCACGGCCACGATGACAGCGGTTGAGGCCTCGGCATCCGAGGTTGTTCCTGATGGGGCATCTCACGAGGGGACGATCGCGCTCAGCGTGGACCGTGTCGGTGATCCCGACTGGGGCCAGTGGTTGAGGACGGGCGACGTCCTCCGCTTCAGGGTGGCCCTGAAGGGGGACGCGCGCGACGCCAGCGTGGCGGTCGCCGCCCATCCGCCGCATGCGCTGTCCGGGGTGGAATGCACCACGACACAGGCCCGTGCCGAGGGCGAGGCCGTATGGCCGGCGGGTTCTGACCCGTCCGTCCGCGCACTGGCCCCGGACATGAACGGAACCCACCGCACGCGGGTGACGGATGTCACGGAGAGTCACCACGCGCCGATGGCAGGCGATGGCGCGTGGGCGATGGACGCAGGGCGGAGCCACGGTGCACCGGCGGCGGGCGCCGACGGGTTCGACGGCCCGCAGGCGGCGGTCGCCGGGGCCGGCGACGGATCGGTGGCGGATTCCGTGGAGGGCGTGTCCGGCGCGAAGGTGTGCGCGCTGGGAGACGTCCAGGGGGAGCGGGCGTTCGACGTCGAGCTCACCGTCCCTGACGGGACGCAGGAAGTCGTGCTGGCGGCGGTGGCTCACACGGGAGGAGGCGAGGCCGGCGACTCGGAACTGCTCAGCACCACGGCAAGGGCTCCCGTCGGCCCCCACCCCTCGCCCTGGTTCGCCGAGCCGCGCCCGGTGAACCTCCCCGCGGGAGGGTTCGCTGAGCCCCGCCCGGTGAACCATCCCATGGGCGGCTTCGCCGAGCCGCGCCCGGCGAAGTATCCCTCACCCATCTCCGCCGAGCCGCGCCCGATGCTGCAGCCCTCGACCGGAGTGTCCGGTGCGGGCACAGGGCGCCCGCCCGCCGCGCCCGCCCAGGTGACGGCGCCGCGCGCGGACGAACCCCGAGCCGTCGCAGGGATCGGGCAGCTCGCGGAGAGCAACGCCAAGGGTCTGCCCCAGCAGGCGCCCACGATGACCGGGCAGCAGACGTTGGCGGGAGCCCAGCGGCCCGCGCAGGGTGTCCAGCAGCCCGCGACGGGCATACGGCCTCCCGCGACCACCAGGCAGCGGCCCGCGACGGGCATACGGCCTCCCGACGCCGGAGGGCAGGTCGCTGCCACCGGTGCCAAGCAAGGTGCCCGGCCGCGTGTCCGGCCGGGTGCGCGGCCTCGGGTGAGAGGCGCCCAGCCCTCGGCGAGGGGTGCGCAGTCTCCGCTGACGGGCATGCAGTCTCCGGTGAGGGGTGCACAGATTCCGGTGACGGGCGTGCGGCCTCCGGCGGCGGGCATGCAGCTGCCCGCGACCGGCGGCCAGGTTCCCATGACCCGTGGCCAGCTGCCCGCGACCGGCGGCCAGGTTCCCATGACCCGTGGCCAGCTGCCCGCGACCCGTGGCCAGATGCCCGCGACTCGGGCGCAGGCTTCCGCGTCAGGGATTCAGGTTCCCGCGACCGGCGCTCAGGCTCCGACCGGGGCTCAGGCTTCCTCGGCCAAGGCCCGGACTCCGGCGGCCAAGGCCAAGGCGGGTGCGACCAAGGCCCAGGCGGGTGCGACCAAGGCCCAGGCGGGTGCGACCAAGGCCCAGGCGGGTGCGGCCAAGGCCCAGGCGGGTGCGACCAAGACGCAGGCAGGCTCGACCAAGGGGCGGGCCGGCTCGACTCAGGCCCGGGGTCCCGTGTCGGGGGTTCAGTCTCCCGCTACCGGAGTACAGGCCCCTGCCGTGGGAGGGCAGGCGATGCCGATGTCGGATGCGACGCTGACGGGCGCGGGGCAGTCCCAGGCGGTGCCGGGTGATGCGAAGGTGCGGCTGCCGCAGGTCGCCCCCGAACAGCCCGCCTCGAGCACCTACCCGCCGGTTCTCGGAGTACCGCTGCCGCGCGAGCTCGCGGTCCCTCCCAAGAAAGCGCAGGCCGCGAGCAGGACGGATCTCACCGAGGGCCTGAACGGCCTGCCGGTCCTGGCCGGCGGGCTCCTCGTACTGCTCGGCGGACTGTGGGGCGTGGCGAGAGCGCAACGAATCCGCGTCAGCCGGAAATCCCGACTGATGTAGTAAATCGGACTTTGCACTTACATTTACCGCTCTAGTATTCTTGTTGACCAAGGTTTCGGGAATACGCGGAGGGCAGCGTTGGCACCCAGGCGACTGACGGCCGTGTCCGCCCTTCTGCTCTCCCTAGGCATCAGCGGCGGCGTGGTGCTCACGGCGGTCCCGTTCATCGGCCAGGTCGCGAGCGCGTCCGTGGCGGCGAGGGATCCCGGCGACGTGATCCCGCCGTGCGACGCGGGTGAGAGCTGCGAGCCGACCGAGGTCGTCACCACGGTCACGATCACGAGCACGCTCCCGACGCCGACTCCGACGCCCACCGACCCCGTCACGACGGTGACGACCACGGTGACGCCGAAGGCCACCAAGACCACGAAGGCGCCGGATCCGACGACGGACAAGCCGACGACGCAGGCGCCGCCCGTGCAGCCGCCGCCGGTGGTGCCGTCGGCCGACGTCAGCGTGCCGCAGACCTCGGCCGAGGTCTCCGAGCCCGCGCCCACGTTCTCCTTCCCCGCGGTGCAGGAGACGCCGTCGCAGACGTCCACCGGGCCCTCCGCGGAGCCGTCCACCGCCGTCTCCGACTCGGAGGAGCTGGTGGTGCGGAACGCCGCGCCCGAGTACGACCAGACCCAGCTCAGCCGCAAGCTCGGCATCCCCGCGCTGGTGCTGGTGCTGCTCGCCCTGTTCGCGGTGCTCATCTTCGAGGGACGACTGCGCAGGCTGGCCCACGCCGCCGCCGTCCGCAGAGCGGGGCCGCAGGGGCCGGTGGGACGGCACCGCGGCGAGCCCGTTCCCGAGCCGTACGGGTACCCGGCAGGGCCCGGCTTCGCGGGCCCGGTCCCCGCCTACGCGCCGATCATCAGCTTCGTGCCGGTGCAGACCTACCCCGGTGGGCCCGCGCAGTACGCGCCCGTCTACCAGCAGCCCTTCCCCCAGGACCCCTCGATGTACGGCCCGCCGACCGACTACCCCGCCTACGCGCAGCCCGGCTACCCCCAGCCCGAGCAGACGTACCCGGAGCACGCGGAGCCGGAGTACACCCAGCCGGAGTACGTCCAGCCCGAGTACGTGGAGAGCCAGGACCAGCCGCCCGGCGAGTTCAACGCCTTCCAGCCGCGCGAGTTCCAGGTGGCAGGGGACGACCCGCTGCCCCCCGACGTGATGTCGGGACAGACGCAGTACCGCGACCTGTTCGAGCCGCTGGTACCGCCGGACCAGCCGCCGCTCGGCGACATCCCGCCGGGTGGGGACGCCCCCTACGACGACCCGCACCACCCCGGGCACGGTGCCGCCCTCGCGTCCTCGGCCCAGGAGGCGGGCGACGCCGAGCCGTGGAAGTTCGACGACGCGGCCCGGGCGGAGGACGGCACGATGATCCTCCCGCTGAGCGAGGACCGCGACCGCCGCGAGTTCTGACGCCCCCGGGCCGCGCTCCGCGGGCCCCGGTGAGCGTCTGATGGGTCGCGCCGTGGCGGCGGGGAGCGAAGTCCTGCAGGAGAGGCGCACGGGGACAGGCGCGCGCCCACGACGGCGGTCGGCGCGTGACCCGGCGCAGCCGTACCGGATGGGTCACCCGCGGCGGATGACCGCGCCGACGGACCTGGACCGCCCGCGGCGGCAGGGGGAGCGGCCCCAGTGCGGGCCGCGAGTCGAGAACGAGACGAAGGGCCGCCCGGGGATCGCGGGCGGCCCTTCGGGGTCAGCTCTGGCGCTTGAAGATCTTGTTGCCGAGCCAGACCAGCGGGTCGTACTTGCGGTCGACGACGCGCTCCTTCATCGGGATCAGCGCGTTGTCAGTGATCTTGATGTGCTCGGGGCAGACCTCGGTGCAGCACTTGGTGATGTTGCAGTAGCCGAGCCCGTGCTCCTTCTGCGCGGCCTCCTTGCGGTCGGCCACGTCGTACGGGTGCATGTCCAGCTCGGCGATCCGCATGAGGAACCTCGGCCCCGAGAAGGCCGGCTTGTTCTCCTCGTGGTCGCGGATCACGTGGCAGACGTTGTTGCACATGAAGCACTCGATGCACTTGCGGAACTCCTGCGAGCGCTCGACGTCCACCTGCTTCATCCGGTACTCGCCCGGACGCACGTCGGCCGGCGGCGTGAAGGACTGCACCTCCCTGGCCTTCTGGTAGTTGAACGACACGTCGCACACCAGGTCCTTGATGACGGGGAAGGTGCGCATCGGCGTGACCGTGATCGTCTCGTCCTCCGCGAAGGTGGACATGCGGGTCATGCAGCCGAGCTTCGGCTTGCCGTTGATCTCCATGGAGCAGGAGCCGCACTTGCCGGCCTTGCAGTTCCACCGCACGGCCAGGTCGGGCGCCTGCGTCGCCTGGAGGCGGTGAATGATGTCGAGGACGACCTCGCCCTCGTTGACCTCGACGGTGAAGTCCTCGAGCTTGCCCTCGCCGCCCTCACCGCGCCAGACGCGGAACTTCGCCTTGTAACTCATTCGATCCCGTCCAACTCTTCGTCGGTGAGGTACTTCTTCAGCTCGGCCGGCTCGAACAGGGCCAGCAGGTCGTCACGCATCGGGAGCTGTTGCTTCTCCTCGACGGTGACGGCCGAGCCGTCGGGAGCGGCGGCGCAGACCAGCAGCTTGCGCCGCCACTCGGGGTTCATGCCGGGGAAGTCGTCGCGGGTGTGGCCGCCCCTGCTCTCCTGGCGCAGCAGCGCGGCCTTGGCCACGCACTCGGAGACCAGCAGCATGTTGCGCAGGTCGAGCGCGAGGTGCCAGCCGGGGTTGTAGATCCGGCCGCCGGCCGCGCCGACGAGGTGCACGCGCTCCTTCAGCTTCTCCACGACCTCCAGCGCCTCGGAGACCTCGCTGGCCTTGCGGATGATGCCGACCAGGTCGTTCATGGTCCGCTGGAGCTCGTGGTGGACTTCGTAGGGGTTCTCGCCCGAGCGCTCGAGCGGGGCGAGCGCCTCGGCTCGCGCGCTGTCGACGCTGTCCTGCGACACGGCCGGCCGCGCGGGCAGGGAGTCGACGTAGGCGGAGGCTCCCGCGCCCGCGCGCCTGCCGAACACCAGCAGGTCGGACAGCGAGTTGCCGCCGAGCCTGTTGGAGCCGTGCATGCCGCCCGAGACCTCGCCCGCGGCGAACAGCCCTGGGACGTCGGCGGCGCCGGTGTCCGCGTCGACCTCGACGCCACCCATGATGTAGTGGCAGGTCGGGCCCACCTGCATCGGCTCGGCGGTGATGTCGACGTCGGCCAGTTCCTTGAACTGGTGGTGCATCGACGGAAGCCGCTTGATGATCTCGGCGGCGGGCAGCCGGGTGGAGACGTCGAGGAAGACGCCGCCCTGGGGCGATCCGCGTCCGGCCTTCACCTCGGAGTTGATCGCGCGGGCCACCTCGTCACGCGGCAGCAGCTCCGGCGGGCGGCGGTTGTTGGCCTGGTCGGTGTACCAGCGGTCGCCCTCCTCCTCGGTGGTGGCGTACTTGTCCTTGAACACCTCGGGGATGTAGTTGAACATGAACCGCTCGCCGAGGGAGTTGCGCAGCACGCCGCCGTCGCCGCGGACCGACTCGGTGACCAGGATGCCGCGCACGGACGGCGGCCACACCATGCCGGTCGGGTGGAACTGGATGAACTCCATGTTGATGAGCTTCGCGCCGGCCAGCAGGGCCAGGGCGTGGCCGTCGCCGGTGTACTCCCAGGAGTTGGAGGTCACGACGTACGACTTGCCGATGCCGCCGGTGGCGAGCACCACCGCGGGGGCGTCGAAGAGCACGAAGTTGCCGGTCTCGCGCCAGTACCCGAACGCGCCCGCGATGGAGTCGCCGTCCTTCAGCAGGCGGGTGACCGTGCACTCGGCGAACACCTTGATGTAGGCCTCGTAGTCGCCGTGGTTCTCGTAGTCCTCCTGCTGCAGGGCGACGACGCGCTGCTGCAGGGTGCGGATCAGCTCCAGCCCGGTACGGTCGCCCACGTGCGCGAGACGCGGGTACTCGTGGCCGCCGAAGTTGCGCTGGCTGATCTTCCCGTCCTTCGTACGGTCGAACAGCGCGCCCCACGCCTCCAGCTCCCACACCCGGTCGGGAGCCTCTTTCGCGTGCAGCTCGGCCATGCGCCAGTTGTTCAGGAACTTGCCGCCGCGCATGGTGTCGCGAAAGTGCACCATCCAGTTGTCGTCAGGGTTGACGTTGCCCATGGCCGCCGCCGCGCCGCCCTCGGCCATGACCGTGTGGGCCTTGCCGAACAGCGACTTGCACACGATCGCGGTGCGCTTGCCCTGCTGACGGGCCTCGATGGCGGCCCGAAGTCCCGCGCCGCCGGCGCCGATGACGACGACGTCGTATTCGTGACGCTCGATTTCCACTTGAGATCCCACGTGTTCCGGGTCCTTATGCGTACGGGAAGTTGATGATGCCCTTGGCCACGAGGCGGACGTAGAGGTCCGCGCCCATCACCGAGAACATCGATGCCCACGCCAGCGGCTGGTGCTTGGCGTTGAGCTTGGAGACGAACGTCCAGGCCTTGTAGCGCAGCGGGTGGCGCGAGAAGTGGTTGAGCCGTCCCGCGGTGATGTGCCTGCAGGAGTGGCACGACAGCGTGTACAGGTTGATCAGGATCGCGTTGGCGATCAGGATCCAGGTGCCGAGCCCGAGCGGCTTGTGGACCAGTGCTAGCACCGCGTCGTAGGCGAGGATGAGGCCGATCACGATCGCCGCGTAGAAGAAGTAGCGGTGGACGTTCTGCAGGATCAGCGGGAAGCGGCCCTCGCCCGTGTACTTGCCGTGCGGCTCCTGGACGGCGCAGGCCGGAGGCGACAGCCAGAACGAGCGGTAGTAGGACTTGCGGTAGTAGTAGCAGGTGAACCGGAACCCGCCGGGCAGGCCGAGGATCAGCAGGCCTGGCGGCAGGGTGTACCAGTCCCCGAACGGCGCGAACCCGAGGAAGCGGGCTCCCTCCGGACACGAGGTCGCCAGGCACGGGGACGAGAACGGTGCGATGTAGGGGTCGACGAAGTAACTGCCGTCGATGATCGCCCACACACCGTAGACAAGAAAGGACATCAGCCCCAAGAAGGTCAGCAGTGGCGCGAGCCACCACCGATCACTGCGCAACGTGCGCACCGTGATCCTGGCGCGCTCTCTCCTGACCTGGGGTTCAGAGGTCGTCTGGGTCATCGCGGATCTCTCCACCTCCCGCGGAATGGGTGCTACGAGGGTGGTGGAATCACTCGCCTCTCGCGCATTGGTGGGGGATACGTTACGACGATGGCATCGGGTTGTGTGAGAAGCATCACTCACTTTTTGGATGCCCGGCTGTGATTCCCGTCACCCCTGCCCGCTGCGGGGAAGTTTAACCACACTGACGAAGAAGTCGTCGATCTGCCTGACGACCCTGATGAACTGGTGAAGATCCACCGGCTTGGTCACGTAGGCGTTGGCGTGGAGGCGGTAGCTGTGCAGGATGTCCTCCTCCGCCTCGGAGGTGGTGAGGACCACGATCGGGATGCTGCGCAGGTCGGGGTCGCCCTTGACGTCGGAGAGCACCTCCCTGCCGTCCTTGCGGGGCAGGTTGAGGTCGAGCAGCATCATGTCGGGCCTGGGCATGGCCGTGTACTCGCCCTGTCTGCGCAGGAAGGCCATGGCCTGCTCGCCGTCGTTGACGACGTACAGGCTGTTGCGCACCTGGTTGAGCTCGAACGCCTCCCTGGTCAGGAGGACGTCGCCAGGGTCGTCCTCGACCAGTAGCACGTTCATGGGTCGCTCCTGCCCGGAAGGGTCCACCGCACGGTCGTGCCGCGGCCCTGCCCTTCGTGGTTGTCCAGCCAGATCCGGCCCCCGTGATACTCCACGATCTTCTTGCACAGCGCCAGTCCGATGCCGGTTCCGGGATAGCGGTCGCGGGTGTGGAGCCTCTGGAAGATCAGGAAGATCCGCTCGGCGTACTTGTCCTCGATCCCGATCCCGTTGTCGGCGCAGGAGAACTCCCACATGCCCTCGGCGTCCCTGCGGGCCTCGACGCGGACGACGGGCGGCTCGTCGCCCCTGAACTTGACGGCGTTGCCGACGAGGTTCTGGAACAGCTGGGCGAGCTGGCTCCTGTTGCCCGTCACCTCGGGCAGCGGGCCGCAGGTCACCTCGGCGCCCGTCTCCTCGATCTGGGTGGCGAGGTTGGCGACGGCGTCGGCCATCGGCAGGCCGGCGTCGAGCGGCACCTTCTCGCCGCCGATCCTGCCGACCCTGGAGAAGTCCAGCAGGTCGTTGATGAGCAGCTGCATCCGCTTGGCGCCGTCGACGGCGAAGGCGATGTACTGCTTGGCCCTGTCGTCGAGCTGGTCGCCGTACCGCTGCTCCAGCATCTGGGTGAAGCTGGCCACCTTGCGCAGCGGCTCCTGCAGGTCGTGGCTGGCGACGTAGGCGAACTGCTCGAGCTCGCCGTTGGAGCGCCTGAGCTCCTCGGCCTGCTCGTCCGACCGCCGCCACTGGGCCAGGATCCTGCGGCGCATCGCGTCGATGTGGCCCGCCAGTTCCGCCAGCTCGGCGGGCCTGTCGATGCGCAGCGGATGCTCGAAGTCGCCGTGGGCGACCGCGCGGACCTGGGCGGTGAGGTCGGCGACGGGACGCAGCACCACGTGCCTGACGATGAAGCCGATCAGCACGAGCAGGGCCACGAGGACGGCGGCCAGCACGCCGAACGCGAACGTGGAGCTCCTGGCCCGGTCGTTCAGCCGGGCGCTGCTGGTGGCGTGGAGGTTCTCCAGGTAGGTGCGCTGGGCGCTGATCGCAGCGCGCACCTCCCCGAACCTGACGCTGTTGACGCCGGCGTTCTCCCTGGTGAGCGGCGTGCCTTCGATGACGGGCTCGCCGTACTGCGCGCGCCACGCGGCGGCCGCCTTCGTGATGGCGTCGAGTCTGGGCCCTGGCACGAGGCGGTTGATGCGGCGGACGGCCTCGTCCTCGTCGGCACGGGCCTGCCGGTAGACGGCGACGTACTGGGGGTCGGTGGTCAGGCCGAAGCTTCTGGCCGCCCCCTCCTGGGCCGACAGCGCGACCGACAGGTCGAGCGTGGCCAGCGTCGCGGGGTCGACGACCTCGATCACCGTGCGACGCGCGTCGGACAGCTGGCTCAGCGTGCCCATGGTCACCGCCGCGCCCGCCAGGAGGACGAGCAGGCCGACCACGCCGGCGAACAGGAACCAGCGTCCGATCGGCAGCCTGCCGTACCCCGTGGGCGGCTTGGGGGCGGGCAGCGGGCGCAGGGCGGACACGCGGCTCATCCCTTCCTCGCGATCAGCACGGCGGCGAGATCGTCGCCGAGCGCTTCTCTGTTGATCTCCGTGACGCGCTCGATCAGCCTGTCGAGGTCGATGCCCTCCTGCTCCTCGATGATCGACAGTAATCCCTCGGTGCCGAGCAGGTCGGGCCCGCCGTCGACCGAGGCCTCGATCAGCCCGTCGGTGTAGACGAGCAGCGACCACTCGTCGCCGAGCGGCACGTCGATGGCCTTCCACTCGATCTCGGGGAAGATGCCGAGCGGCGGCCCCGAAGGACCGCCCCTGACGACGTCGATCTCGTCCCCTCTGATGAGGACCGGCGGGGGATGGCCGACGAGATGCATCGTCGCGTGGCGCAGGCCCGGCTCGATGGTGGCGGTGCAGAGCGTGGTGAAGATCTCGGGAGACCTGCGCTCGTGCCTGAGCACGGTGTCGAGCGTCCGGAGCGCGTCGTTGCCGTGCCGTCCCGCCAGTGTCAGCGTGCGCCAGGCGATGCGGAGCGCGACCCCGAGCGCGGCCTCGTCGGGGCCGTGGCCGCACACGTCGCCGACCACGGTGTGGATCGCCCCGTCGGGACCCTGGACGGTGTCGTAGAAGTCGCCGGCCAGCAGCGAGCGCTGCCGTCCGGGGAGGTAGCGGGTGTGGTGCTCGACAGAACCGGGCGCGAGCAGCGGCACGGGCAGCAGGCCGTGCTCCAGGCGGGTGTTCTCCCTGCGGATCAGCTCCGACTGGATGAGCCGCTGGTGGGCCAGGTCGGCGCGTTTGCGTTCGAGGGCGTAACGGATGGCCCTGGCCAGCAGGCGGGCGTCGACGTCCCCCTTGACCAGGTAGTCCTCGGCGCCCTCTGCCACCGCCGCGATGCCGACGTGCGCGTCGTTGAGCCCGGTGAGCACGAGCACGGCCACGTCCGGCGCCATGGCCAGCACGTGGCGCAGCGCCTCCATACCGCTCGCGTCGGGCAGCGAGAGGTCGACGAGAACGCACTGGATGTCACGGGTGAAGCGTTCCTTCGCCTCGGCCATGCTGCGCACCCACGTGATCCTCGGCGGCTTCTCCACCTCCTGCAGCAGCTCCTCGACCAGGAACGCGTCGCCTGCGTCATCCTCGATGAGCAGCAGAGGCGGCATTTCAGGCAGGCCGTGTGCTGTCACGTACACCTCTGATGAGCTCGACGCCTTGGGGGAGTTCGCCCCCATGTTCCGCTTCCGCGAGGAAGAAGAGCAAGGTGGCGCGGAAGGCCTGGGCCGCCCTGGTCTGTTCGACGTCCTTGCGGTGCGCCAGGGCGATCGTACGGCGCAGCCCCGGCGGCGCGAGGGGGATACCCGTCAGGCCCGGCCGGCCGTCCAGCACCATCGACGGCACCACCGCCACCCCGAGGCCCGCCTCCACGAAGCGCAGCACCGCGTCCATCTCGCCGCCCTCGACCGCGAACCTGGGCTCGAACCCCGCCTGCCTGCAGGCTGCCAGCGTCGCCTCCCGCAGGTCGTAGCCGCGCCTGAACATCACCATGGGCCGCCCGCGCAGGTCCTCTATCCGCAGGTACGGCCTGCGCACGCGCTCATGCGAAGGCGAGGCGACCACGAGGTTCTCGCGCAGGATCTCCTCGGTCACCAGGGCTGGGTCGTCGCTCTGCAGCGGCATGATGATCACTGAGAGGTCGAGCTGCCCCCTGGCGAGCGCTCTAACCAGGTCACGCGAGCCGCCCTCCTCCACCAGCAGCTCGATGCCCGGATATTCGCGATGGAAGCGCGCCAGCGCGTCGGCCAGCAGTCCCGCGCAGAGCGACGGGGTGGCGCCCAGCCGTACCCGCCCCCTCCTGAGCCCCGCCAGCTCGGCCACCTCCTGGCGGGCGGTGTCGGCGTCGGCCAGCATCCGGCGCGCCAGCGGCAGCAGCGCCTCGCCTGCGGCGGTCAGGGCGACGTTGCCCCGCGCGCGGGAGAACAGCGGCGCCCCCAGCTCCGACTCCAGCGCCTTGATCTGCTTGCTCAGCGAGGGCTGCGCCACGCGCATGCGCTCAGCGGCCTGGGTGAAGTGCCTCGTCTCCGCCACCGCGACGAAGTAGGCAAGCTGCTGGAGCTGCACTTTCCACAGCGTAGGGGGTGTGAGATTGGTCGCACGGCAGCGGGTGCCATGCCGCGCTCTACCGGAGGAATAGCCGTAGGCTATCGAAACCAGAACCGTGATGACTTGGACGGATAATGCCAGCGTAATTAGCGTCGGAAGACGTGACAGCCACGATTGAGCGCGGATCCGCCACCGCGCCGGTTACCTCCCCAGCCAAGGCGCCCAAGCCACCGGCCAAGCCTTCAACGTCCAAGAAGACCGGCGGGTTCCTGGGCTCCTCGAACGGCAAGAAGGCCGTGATGGCCGTCACGGGCGCCATCCTTGTGCTGTTCCTGCTCCTTCACATGGCCGGCAACCTCAAGATCTTCCTCAGCAAGGCCTCCTTCGACGAGTACGCGCACTTCCTGCGCGTCATGGGCGAGCCGCTCGTGCCGTACCGCACGGTGCTGACGCTCACCGAGGTCGTCCTGTTCGTCAGCGTCGTCCTGCACATGTGGGCGGCCATCACGCTGGCCAGGCGCGCGTCCAAGGCCCGCCCGGTGAAGTACGCGGTCAAGAAGTCGCAGGCCAAGGGCTACACCACGCACATCATGCGGTTCGGCGGCATCACGATCGCGCTGTTCGTCATCTGGCACCTGCTCGACCTGACCTTCGGCGTCGTCAACCCGGCGGGCTTCGACTCCAACCCGTCCGAGCGGCTGATCGACGGCTTCCAGCCCGGACGCTGGTGGGTGACCGTCTTCTACGTCGTCGCCGTCGTGATGGTGGGTCTCCACCTGCGCCACGGCCTGTGGAGCATGTTCCAGACGCTCGGCTGGTCGAACGGCAGCCGCTACAGGACGCTGAACGCCGTGGCAGGCCTGATCTCGGCCGTGCTGGTCATCGGCTTCCTCGCCGTGCCGTTCGCCGTCATGACTGGAGTGGTGAAGTGAATTACACCGAGGGTCCCGACATCAGGGACACCAAGGCTCCCTCCGGGCCGATCGAGGAGCGGTGGGAGAAGCGGAAGTTCAGCGCCAAGCTGGTCAACCCGGCCAACAAGCGCAAGCTGAACGTCATCGTGGTCGGCACGGGACTCGCGGGCGGCTCGGCCGCCGCGACGCTCGGCGAGCTCGGCTACAACGTCAAGTCCTTCTGCTACCAGGACTCGCCCAGGCGCGCGCACTCCATCGCCGCGCAGGGCGGCATCAACGCCGCGAAGAACTACCGCGGCGACGGTGACTCGATCTACCGGCTGTTCTACGACACGGTCAAGGGCGGCGACTTCCGCGCCCGCGAGTCGAACGTCTACCGGCTCGCCCAGGTGTCGGTGAACATCATCGACCAGGCCGTCGCCCAGGGCGTGCCGTTCGCCCGCGAGTACGGCGGGCTGCTCGACACCCGCTCCTTCGGCGGCGCCCAGGTCTCCCGTACCTTCTACGCGCGCGGCCAGACGGGCCAGCAGCTCCTGCTCGGCGCCTACCAGGCACTGGAGCGGCAGGTGGCGGCGGGCACCGTGGAGATGTTCACCAGGCACGAGATGCTCGAGCTGATCGTCTCCGACGGCAGGGCGCGCGGCATCATCGTCCGCGACATGGTCACCGGCGAGATCGAGCGGCACACGGCCGACGCGGTCGTGCTGGCCACCGGCGGCTACGGCAACGTCTTCTACCTGTCGACGAACGCCAAGGGCTGCAACACCACGGCGATCTGGCGGGCGCACGAGAAGGGCGCCTACTTCGCCAACCCCTGCTACACGCAGATCCACCCGACCTGCATCCCGGTCTCCGGCGAGTACCAGTCGAAGCTGACGCTGATGTCGGAGTCGTTGCGCAACGACGGCCGGGTGTGGGTGCCGCTGTCCAAGGGCGACTCGCGGGCTCCGGGGGAGATCCCCGAGGAGGAGCGCGACTACTACCTGGAGCGGATCTACCCCGCCTTCGGCAACCTGGTGCCGCGTGACATCGCCTCCCGCGCCGCCAAGAACGTCTGCGACGAGGGCCGCGGCGTCGGCCCCGGCGGGCTCGGCGTCTACCTGGACTTCCGCGACGCGATCAACCGCCTCGGGCGCGACGCCGTCGAGAAGAAGTACGGCAACCTCTTCGAGATGTACGAGCGCATCACCGGCGAGAACCCCTACGACACGCCGATGCGCATCTACCCCGCCGTCCACTACACGATGGGCGGCCTGTGGGTGGACTACGACCTGCAGTCCACGATCCCCGGCCTGTTCGTGATCGGCGAGGCGAACTTCTCCGACCACGGCGCCAACAGGCTGGGCGCCTCCGCGCTGATGCAGGGCCTGGCCGACGGCTACTTCGTCCTGCCGACCACCATCGGCGACTACCTGGCCAACGGTCCCTACGGCGAGGTCGACGAGGAGGCCGTCGCCGAGGCCGAGATCAAGGTCCGCGAGAAGATCAACAAGCTGCTGTCGATCAACGGCACCCGCACTCCCGACTCCTTCCACCGCGAGCTCGGCAAGATCATGTGGGACTACTGCGGCATGGAGCGCACCGAGGAGTCGCTGCGCAAGGCGCTGGAGCTGATCCCCTCGCTGCGCGAGGAGTTCTGGCGCAACGTCAAGGTCTCCGGCACCGCCGAGGAGCTCAACCAGGTACTGGAGAAGGCAGGGCGGGTCGCCGACTTCTTCGACCTGGCCGAGCTCATGTGCCTGGACGCCCTGGTCCGCACCGAGTCGTGCGGCGGCCACTTCCGCGCCGAGTCGCAGGACGCCGACGGTGAGGCGCTGCGCGACGACGAGCACTTCGCGCACGTGTCGGCGTGGGAGCGCGGCCCCGAGGGCCCGGTGCTGCACAAGGAACCGCTCGAGTACGAGTACGTCAAGATGAGCCAGCGGAGTTACAAGTGAACCTGACCCTCAAGGTCTGGCGCCAGAGCGGTCCCGACGACGCCGGCCGGATGGTGACCTACCAGGCCAAGGACGTGTCGCCGGACATGTCCTTCCTGGAGATGCTCGACGTCGTCAACGAGCAGCTGATCCTCTCGGGTGACGACCCGATCGCCTTCGACCACGACTGCCGCGAGGGCATCTGCGGCATGTGCGGCATGGTGATCAACGGCGTGGCGCACGGCGAGCAGCGCGCCACCACCACGTGCCAGCTGCACATGCGCCACTTCGAGGACGGCGCCACCATCACCATCGAGCCGTGGCGTGCCGCGCCGTTCCCCGTGGTGAAGGACCTGGTCGTCGACAGGTCGGCGTTCGACCGCATCATCCAGGCGGGCGGCTTCATCTCCGTTCCCGCCGGCTCGGCCCCCGACGCGCACAGCCTTCCCGTGCGCAAGGAGGACGCCGACGACGCCTTCGACGCGGCCACCTGCATCGGCTGCGGCGCGTGCGTGGCGGCCTGCCCGAACGGCTCGGCCTCGCTGTTCACCGCCGCGAAGATCACCCACCTGTCGCTGCTGCCGCAGGGCCAGCCCGAGCGCATCACCCGCGCCAAGGCGATGGTGGACCAGATGGACGCCGAGGGCTTCGGCGGATGCACCAACACCGGCGAGTGCACGGCGGTCTGCCCGAAGGGGATCCCGCTCGACACCATCGCCAGGATGAACGGCGATTTCCTCAAGGCCAACTCCAAGTAGTCCACGCGCGCCGCGAGCCGCCCCCTGCCCGGGGTACGGCTCGCGGCGTTCCGGGGCCGCCGCCCGATAGGGCATGCTGTGCACGCGACGCCATGGAGGCGGCAGACGTGGGGGTTGGCGGCGAATGATCCGGGTGCTGTTGGCCGAGGACCAGCGGATCCTTCTCGAGGCGCTGGCGACGCTGCTCGCCCTCGAATCCGACATGGAGGTCGTCGCCACCGTGGAGACGGGCGACGCGATCGTGCCCGCCGCGCTGGAACACCGTCCGGACGTGGCGGTGATCGACATCGACCTGCCGGTGACCGACGGGATCACCGCCGCGGCGGCGCTGCGCGAGCGGCTTCCCGCGTGCGCGACGGTGATCCTCACCGCCCTGGCCAGACCCGCCCACCTGAAGCGGGCGCTGGCGGCGGGTGTGGGCGGATTCCTGCCGAAGGAGACCACGCCCGAGAACCTGGCCGAGGCGATCCGCAAGGTGCGGGCGGGCGAACGGGTGGTGGACCAGCGGCTGGCGCTGGCCGCGCTCGAAGCGCCGGAGAGCCCGCTGACCCCGCGGGAGGCGGAGATCCTCCGGCTGCTCGCCTCCGGAGCCGACGCCGCGAAGATCGCCGCTGATCTGTTCCTGTCCGAGGGGACCGTGCGCAACTATCTCGCGTCCGCGGTGACCAAGCTGAACGCACGCAACAGGCTCGACGCCGTCCGCATCGCCGGAGACGCGGGCTGGCTCTGACGTCAGGCCAGCTCGGCGGAGATCGTGAAGCGGCCGCCCGCCAGCTCGGTGGCGAGTCTGCCGCCCGCCGAGGTGACGCGTTCGCGCAGGTTGGCGAGGCCGAGGCCGCCGCTGTCCGCCGCGGGCCTGACGCCGTCGTTGACCACGGTCAGCCGCGAGGGCGTGCAGGTGATCGTGACGTGCATGGCGACGCTGTGACGTAGCAGGTTGGTGACCGACTCCCTGAGCACCGGCGCCAGCGCCGCCGGGGGATGGCCGCTCACCTGGATGTCCACCTCGATGCCCGCGGCCTCCAGTACAGCCCGTGCCGCCTCCAACTCCTCGGGGAAGGACAGGTCGCCGGACGAGCGCGCCACGGCGTAGGACTCGTCGCGGACCCGCCTGCTCAGCTCGACGAGGCCGTCGAGATCGGCGCGGGTGTGGCCGGTCCGCAGCAGGACGTCGCACCTGAGCGCGATCGCCGACAGGCCGAAGCCCATGAGGTCGTGCACGTCGCGCGAGAGCCGCAGCCTCTCTGTCAGCACGGTCATCCTGACCAGCCGCTCCCTGCTCTCGTGCAGGTCGGCGGCCAGGTCGGCCAGCTTCGCCGCCCCGTAGAGGTTGATGATCATGGCCAGGTTGCCCGCGACCCAGTAGATCCTCACGACGACGGCGTCGTAGCCGGCCGCCGCTTCGGCGGGGATGCGCATCGTGCCGATGACCGTCATGACCAGCCCCGCGAGCAGGAACGACCACGGCGGTCTGACCTTGAGCAGGAACGAGACGGCTACGAAGCCGGCTATCGCGCCCCACTCCCAGCCCAGGAAGCTCATGGGCACCAGCGAGAGCGCGGCCTGGAGCGGCAGGAGCCATCGGACATGGCGTGGCCACACCACCACGCCGACCTGCAGGAAGGCGACGGCCAGCACGAGGGGGAGGTAGCCGAGCCGCTGCAGGCCGATGTTCGCCTGGGTCTGCCAGACGTGCATGGTCAGCGTGACCACCAGCGCGCCGTACATCAGCAGGGGTCTAGGCGGCTCGCGGGTGGGAACGGACGTGTCGCGGTGGCCCACGGCCACCTCGCGCACCTTTCCGAGCGTGGCGCGGGCGAGGCCGGCGGCGCGCCGGATCTCATGGGCGGCCTCCCGGTCGTGGTCCCTCGCCCGTTCCAGCGCGGCCGTGATCGCGGACAGGTGGTCGCCGAGCGCGCCGCGCAGCCGTACGGCGGCGCGCAGCCGTTCCTGGGCGAGGGTCTCCCGCGACAGCTCGTCGCGGGTGGCGTGCAGCCGGCCGGTCAGCCTCGCCATGTGCACGAGGATGAAGCAGGCGAGCCCCGCGTTGAGGGCCGCGACGAACGGCCAGGCCAGGTCGCCCACGGTGTGGGCCGGCCACCACGACGTGTGCACCGCGGCGGCGACGACGCCCGCCACGATCGACAGCGGCCAGCGGATCCAGTGGTGGACGGCGAGCAGGAGGGTGGCCACGATGAAGCCGCTCCCCACGTGCCACATGCCGGACAGGAAGGCCGGCGGTCCGTAGGTGAGCGCCGTCTGCGCCGCCACGTACCACCAGCCCCCGCGCGCGGCCCCGGCCGCCACCACGACGACGACGATCTGGAGGGCGAGGAGCGTACCCACCACCAGGGCGTGGGACACGGTCGGGGCGATGGCCAGGTTCCTGGTCATCATGACGACCCAGTAGGCGACCAGCCAGGCGGCCACGATCATGCGCGGCATGTGCATCCCGCACGTCCTTTCCCCCGCGGACCGCAGTCCGACCTCGCGCACCGCGCACTACAACCGTCCCGGGCGTCCCGAGATGCTTGAGGCGTACCAAAACTAGCCCAAACGGGGATATTTCATGACTGATATCAGTGGTGTCGTCGAGCGGTACCTGGCGGCGTGGAACGAGACGGACGCCGACGCCCGCGCCAAGCTGGTCGCGGACCTCTGGACCGAGGACGGCGGCTACACCGACCCGCTGGCCGCGGTGACGGGACACGAGGCGATCAGCGCGCTCATCGGCGGGGCGCAGGGCATGTTCCCCGGTTTCGTCTTCACCCCGGGCGGTCCCGTGGACGGACACCACAACCTCGTCAGGTTCACCTGGAACGCGGCGCCGGCGGGCATGACCGAGCCCGTGGTCGTCGGGTTCGACGTGGCGGTGCTGGACGAGGACGGGCGCATCGTCCAGGTCCACGGCTTCCTCGACAAGGTCCCCGCCTCCTGACGGATCGCCCGCGGGGATCGGGAGGCGGTGCCCGGTCCTCTCGGGCAGGATGGCCGGGACGGCTCCCGAGTCATGACATCGGAGGAAACAGGCATGCACCTGCACTTCAGAGGGACGATCCTGCCCGAAGACGACGTGCGCGACCTGTGGGTGGTCGGCGACCGCCTGACCTTCGACCGGCCCGCGGGCGAGTCGGTGACGGTGACGGCTCGGCCTTCCTGGTCTGGCCGAAGGCGGGCTCGCCGATCTGGTCGTCTACGCGGCCGATCCCCGCGCCGAGCCGGAGGTCCTGCGATACCCCCTTCACGTCGTGCTGCGCGGGCGCAGGGCGGTCACCAGGCCGCCCGCGGGGGAGTGACCCCTGTGGCTGGTGGGGACGGAAAACCGATTGCCTGATCAGCGGGAACTTTGTCAATCTTGACGGGCTATGCGCTCCCTACCCCATGCCGATCCCGGCACCCCTGACTTCCGCACGCCCATGCGCTACCTCCTCTGGACGGCGCGCAGCCAGGCGGGCGCCCTTGCCGTAGGCATCGGATACGCCACGCTGTGGTGGCTGGCCCAGGCGCTCATGCCGCACGTGCTCGGCAGGGGCATCGACGCGGTCCAGGGCAAGGACTCCAGCGCCCTGGTGACCTGGTCGGCCGTGCTGTTCGGGCTGGGGCTCGTGCAGGCCTTCGCGGGCATCATGCGCCACAGGCTCGCCGTCTACAACTGGCTGGCCGCCGCCTACCGCACCGTCCAGGTGACGACCAGGCAGGCGACCAGGCTGGGCGCGACGCTGCCCAAGCGGCTGTCGACAGGCGAGGTGGTGAGCGTCGGCAACTCCGACATCGCCCACATCGGCAACTCGATGGACATCCTGCTGCGCGGCACGGGCTCGGTCGTGGCGATCGTCACGGTGACCGTGATCATGATCTCCACGTCGCTGGAGCTCGGGCTGCTGGTGCTCATCGGCGTGCCGCTGATGGCGGTCGCCGTCGGACCGCTGCTCAAACCGCTGCACAAGCGGCAGCAGGCGCACAGGGAGCTCCAGGGCGAGCTGTCCACCAGGGCCGCCGACATCGTCGCCGGCCTGCGCGTGCTGCGCGGCATCGGCGGCGAGCAGGTCTTCTCCGAGCGCTACCGCGAGGAGTCCCAGCGGGTACGGCACGCGGGCGTCCGCGTGGCGCGCGTGGAGTCGATGCTGGAGGGCGCGCAGATCCTCCTGCCGGGCCTGCTGATCGCGATCGTCACCGGCATCGGCGCCTCCTTCGCCATCGGCGGGCAGATCAGGACGGGCCAGCTGGTCGAGTTCTACGTCTACGCGGTGTTCCTGATCGGCCCCATGCGCACGCTCACCGAGGCCGCCGACAAGCTCACCAAGGGCCACGTCGCCGCCCGCAGGGTCGTCAGGATCCTGGCGATCGAGCCCGAGGTGTCCGGCGGCGGCGAGTCCTCGCAGGGCGGCCTGCTGCACGACGTCAAGAGCGGCGTCTCGGTCCAGCCCGGCGTGCTGACCGCCATCGCGGCCGGCACGCCCGAGGACGCCATCGAGATCGCCGACCGCCTCGGCCGCTACACCGACGGCGAGGTCTCCTTCGGCGGCACCGACCTCGGGTCGCTGCCGCTGAGCGAGGTCCGCGCCAGGGTTCTGGTCGCCGACAACAACGCCAGGCTGTTCGCGGGCAGGCTCCGCGACGAGCTCGACGTCCGCGGCGGCGCCTCGCAGGAGGCCGTACGGCGGGCGCTGCACACCGCGTGCGCCGAGGACATCGTGGAGGCGCTCCCCGACGGCCTCGACGCCCACGTGGCCGAGGCGGGGCGGGAGTTCTCCGGCGGTCAGCAGCAGCGCCTGCGCCTGGCGAGGGCGCTGGTCGCCGACCCCGAGGTGCTCATCCTGGTCGAGCCGACCAGCGCGGTCGACGCGCACAGCGAGGCGCGCATCGCCGACCGGCTGGCCAGGGCGCGCGCGGGAAGGACGACGCTGGTCTGCACGACCAGCCCGCTGGTGCTCGACCGCACCGAGCACGTGATCTATGTGGAGGGCGGCAGGGTGATCGCCGAGGGCGCGCACCGTGAGCTGCTCGCCACCGAACCCGCCTACGCGGCGACAGTGACGAGAGGGGAGGACTGACATGGCTCGGGAGATTCTTCCTGTCGCCGACCAGGCGCAGGTGCGTGCCTACGCCCGGCGGCTGACGTTGAAGTACCCGCGTGAGCTGACCTTCGCGCTCGCGCTGCACGCGCTGGCCGCGGTGGCGGGGCTCGCCGTACCGTGGCAGCTCGGGCGGCTGGTGCAGGACGTGCAGGAGGGCGCGGACGTCAACGGCGTCCTGGTGGCCGTCGGCATCGGAACGTTCCTGGTGCTGCAGTCTGCGCTGGTCCGCTTCGCCGTGCTGGGCTCCTCCAGGCTCGGCGAGAAGGTGCTCGCCGAGCTGCGGGAGGAGTTCGTCGAGCGGGTGCTGGCGCTGCCGCTGTCCACGGTCGAGCGGGCGGGCTCCGGCGACCTGATCACGCGGACGTCGCGCGACGTCGACTCGCTGTCCAGGACCGTCCGCCACGCGGTGCCGGAGACGCTGATCGCGCTCGTCACGGGGGCGATCACCGTCGGGGCGATGTTGCTGGTCAGCCCGCTGCTCATGCTGCCGATGCTGCTGGCCGCACCCATCATCTGGATCTCCACCCGGTGGTACCTCAACCGGGCGCGCGACGGGTACCTGCGTGAGAACGCCGCCTACGCGGACATGACGGAGGGACTGGCCGAGACGGTCGAGGGCGCCCGCACGGTCGAGGCCCTCGGCCTGCAGGACAGGCGGCACGCCCGCACCGACGGCGACATCTCGCGCTCGTGGGCGGCCGAGCGTTACACGCTGGGCCTGCGCACGGTGTGGTTCCCCGCCGTCGAGCTGGGCTACGTGATCCCCGTGGTCGTCGCGCTGCTGGTCGGCGGGATGTTCTACATCAACGACTGGGTGACGATCTTCCAGGTCACCGCGGCCGTCCTGTACGCGCAGCAGCTCATCGACCCGCTCGACAGGTTCCTGATGTGGATCGACGAGCTGCAGGTCGGCGGGGCCGCGATGGCGCGCCTGCTGGGCGTGGCCAACGTGCCGGACGACCGTACGGCCGGCGCGGACGCCCCGCGCGGCGAGCACCTGGTGGCCACCGACGTCAGGTACGCCTACCGCGAGGGGCATGACGTCCTGCACGGCGTCTCGCTGTCGCTGCGGCCCGGGGAGCGGCTGGCCATGGTCGGCCCCTCCGGAGCGGGCAAGTCGACGCTCGGCAGGCTGCTGGCCGGCATCCACGGCCCGCGCACGGGCGAGGTCACGGTCGGCGGCGTGCCGCTGGTCGACCTGCCGCTCGACGACCTGCGGGGGCACGTGGCGCTGGTGACCCAGGAGCACCACGTCTTCCGCGGTTCGCTGCGCGACAACCTGCTGATCGCCAGGCCGTCGGCGTCGACCGACGAGGTGCTGGAGGCGCTCGGGGCCGTCGACGCGATGGAGTGGGTGGACTCGCTGCCCGAGGGGCTCGACACGATGGTCGGCTCGGGCGGCACGGCGATCTCGCCCGCGCACGCCCAGCAGCTCGCGCTGGCGAGGCTGGTGCTGGCCGATCCGCACACGCTGGTGCTGGACGAGGCGACGTCGCTGATCGATCCGCGTGCCGCGCGCAACCTGGAGCGGTCGCTCGCGGCCGTCCTCGACGGGCGCACCGTGATCGCGATCGCGCACCGGCTCTACACCGCGCACGACGCCGACCGGGTGGCGGTCGTGGAGGACGGGCGCATCAGCGAGCTGGGCTCGCACGACGAGCTGGTCGCCGAGGGCGGCTCCTACGCCGCCCTGTGGGCCAGCTGGCACGGCGCCCCCGCGCCGACCGCGCGCTGATCACTTCCAGAAGCGCACCTCGGGGTAGGCCTGGGACGGGCCGTCGAGCAACGGCCCGTCCTTGCCCTTCAGCTGCCGGTCGACGAAGGCGGCGACGTAGGCGCGGGTGATCTTCAGTGCGCGCTCGCCCTCGATCGCGCTCCCGGGAAGGCCGAGTTGCGGCCTGAGCACCGCGTAGTCGACGAAGGCCGCGTGGTCGGTCCCCTTCACGGTGATCCACCGCTTCCACCCCTTGAGGTTGGCCCACGACTGCTTCCACGTGGTGTCACGGCCCTCGGGCGTGTGGTCGGTGGTGCCGACCATCATCACCGGCCTGTCCAGCTCCGCCACGACGGGATGGAACGTCCCGTCGAGGTTCACCGCCGCCTTCACCCTGCTGTCGGCCAGCAGCGACTGCACGGCGCTGTTGCCGCCCATCGAGTGGCCGACGCCGACGATCCTCGCCCGGTCGGCGAGCCCGCGCCCGATCAGCTCGTCGAGGACGAACCGCAGGTCGGCGACCCTCACCCCGGCGACCTTCGCCCCGTCCTGGCCGCGCACGCAGGCCAGACAGGTGGTGGTCCGGCCGTCGGGGAAGGTCGTGGCGACCGACTCGTAGGTGTGCTCGACGGCCGCCACCAGGTAGCCCCTGGCGGCGAGGTCCTCGGCCAGCGAGGTCAGCGTGGCCTTCGGGAAGGTGAAGCCCGGTGACATCAGCACAAGCGGCATGCGCAGGCCCTTGGGCGGAGGGGTCAGCCTGGCGTGCGTCCTGGTCCTGACCAGCGCGTCCGGCGGCACGTCGAAGCCCTTCAGTACGGCCGCGGACTCCTCCTTCGTCATGTACGGCGCGCGCCTGCCGCCAGGCTTGGTGGCCGGGTACCACAGCGAGACCAGCAGCTCACGCTCGCCGGCGTCGGGGTTCCACGGGTCCGGGCGGGAGGCGTCGACCAGGTGCAGGGTGGTCGTGCCGACGGGTCGGTCGCCCGTCGGCTCGGGCAGTGCCGGCTTGGCGGCGTCGCGGGCGGTCCAGGCCGGGGCGGTCCCGGCTCGTGCCGTCCCGGCGTGGGCGGTCCCAGCGCGGAGGGCCTCGGTCTGGACGGTCCCGGTCTGTGCCGCCCCGGTCCGCGCGCTCCCGGCCTGTGCCGTCCCTGCCCGTGCGCTCCCGGCTTGGGCGGCGGCCGTGCCGTTCGCCAGCACGGCGGTGGACAGGGCTGCGACAACGAATGCGTTCCTCATGCGGATCAATCTGGCCGCCGCGACGGCGGATGGCCCGACCCGATCGTCTATCGCGATTTACGACTTTCGTCGTAAGAAGTCCGGATCGCTGCGCCGTACGCTCGGAGCATGTTGCTCGGCGCCGTGGTGTTCCTGACCTCCTTGGGCGTCGTCAACGGCCAGATGGGAGTGCCGTCCGACCTGCCGTGGCCGCTGACGACGCTGATCGCCGCTCTCGCGGGCGTGGCGGCGCTGTACGCGCGGCGAGCGTGGTGGCCGCTGGCCGTCGTGGGCGCCGTCGCCTACGTGGCGCTCGCGATGTGGCCGCCGCTGCTCGTCGCCTCCTACCTCGCCGGCACCACGTTGCGCGAGCGGCGGACCGTCGCCGCCTGCGCGGGCGGCGCGGTGGCCGTGGTCGGCCTGTCCACCTGGGTCTCGGGATGGCTCGGCGGCGAGCGGGAGCTGATGACCGGCACGTTCGCCAACGCCGCGCTCATGGGTGTGGCGGTGGTCGGGCTGCCGCTGGTCCTCGGCCTGTGGGTCAGAGCCAGGCGGGAGGTGCTCGCCGCCGCCAGGGATCGTGCCGACCGCCTCGAACGCGAGCAGGTCATGCGCGCCGAGCAGGCGCGCGCCCAGGAACGCGCCCGCATCGCCCGCGAGATGCACGACGTCGTCGCCCACCGGGTCTCGCTCATGGTCATGCACGCGGGCGCGCTCGAGGTCGGCACCTCGGACCAGCGGACGGCGGAGGCGGCCGCCCTCATCGGCGACATCGGCAGGGAGGCGCTGACCAACCTCCGCGACGTGCTCGGCGTCCTGCGGGCGCCGGCGCAGGCCGTGCCCCGGGGGCCGCAGCCCACCCTGGCCGACCTCGACGAGCTCCTCGACCGGTCACGCGCCCTCGGCATCACCCTGACCAGGCACGACGAGGGCGAGGCCCGCGCCGTCGGTCTCACGGCCGAGCGCACCGCCTACCGCGTGGTGCAGGAGGCGCTCACCAACGTCCACAAGCACGCGGGCGAGACCGCCGCCGACGTCGCCGTGCGCTTCCTGCCGTCCTCGCTGGAGGTGGTGGTCTCCAACCAGCCTCCCGTACGGCAGGCCGCCCCCCTCCCCGAGTCGGGCTGGGGGCTGGTCGGGCTGCGCGAACGGGTCGAGCTGGTCGGCGGCACCCTCCACGCCGCGCCCCGCCCGGACGGCGGCTTCGAGCTGCGTGCCAGGATTCCCGCGTGATCCGCGTCCTCATCGCCGACGACGAGGCCCTCGTCCGCTCGGGTCTGCGGTTGATCCTGGAGGCGGCGGGCGACATCGTGGTCGTCGGCGAGGCCAGGGACGGCGCCGAGGCGATCGCGGCCGCGGCGCGGCTGCGGCCCGAGGTCGTGCTGATGGACGTGCGGATGCCGGGCACCGACGGGCTCGCCGCCGCGGCCCGCCTCCTCGACGCGCCCGACGCCCCCAAGGTGGTCATGCTGACCACGTTCGACCTGGACGAGTACGTCCATGAGGCGCTGCGCATGGGGGCGGTCGGGTTCCTGCTGAAGGACACGCCGCCGCGCGAGCTGGCCGCGGCCGTACGGACCGTGGCGGGAGGGCAGGCGATGCTGTCCCCGACGGTCACCAAGCGGCTGATCTCGGCGTTCGTCGACCGGGCGCCGTCGAGGGCGGAGGCGGCGAGGCGGCGGCTTGCCTCGCTGACGGGGCGGGAGGAGGACGTGGTCAGGGCCCTGGCCAGGGGCCTGTCGAACGCGGAGGTGGGCCGCGAACTCCACCTGACGGAGGCGACCGTGAAGGCCCACGTCAGCAGGGTGCTGGCCAAGCTCGGCCTCGCCAACAGAGTCCAGGCCGCCATCCTCGTCCACGACGCCGACCTGGGTGTCTGAGCACGGCCCCGGGCGGGATCCCACCCCTCAAGGACGGGGCGGGATCCGCGAGGCCGTGGCTCAGGCCGTTCCCAGGGACTTCTTGAGGAAGTCCACCTGGAGCAGCAGCAGGTTCTCCGCGACGACCTCCTGCGGCGTCATGTGGGTGACGCCCGACAGCGGCAGCACCGTGTGCGGGCGGCCGGCCGACAGCAGCGCCGAGGACAGGCGCAGGGTGTGGGCGGCCACCACGTTGTCGTCGGCCAGGCCGTGGATCAGCAGGAGCGGGCGGTCCAGCTTGGCGGCGTCGGCGAAGAGCGACGACTGGTCGTACACCTCCGGCTGGGCGGCGGGGTCGCCGAGGTAGCGCTCGGTGTAGCACGTGTCGTACAGCCGCCAGTCGGTCACCGGCGCGCCCGCGACGGCCGCGTGGAAGACGTCGGGGCGGCGCAGGACGGCCAGTGCCGACAGGTAGCCGCCGAACGACCAGCCGCGGATCGCGACCTTCGACAGGTCGAGGTCGTCGGGGTACTGCTGGGCGACGCCCTGGAGCGCGTCGATCTGGTCGTCGAGGACGGGCGTGGCCAGGTCGTTGAGGACAGCGCGCTCGAAGGCGGGGCCGCGTCCCGGCGTGCCGCGGCCGTCGACGACGACGACGGCGAAGCCCTGCTCGGCGAACCACTGGCTGGTGAGGTACATGCTCTGGGCGGCGAGGACGCGCTGGGCGTGCGGCCCGCCGTACGGGTCGAGGAGAACGGGCAGCTTGCGCGAGCCCGGCTCGTGCCACGAGGGGAAGACGACGGCCGTCGACAGCTCGCGGGCGCCCGCGCGGCCGAGGTGGACGCGCAGGTCGAGGCCGGGGCGCTCGGCCAGGGACGGGATCGGGATGGTCATGCCGCTGGGCAGGACGACCGTGGTGGAGACGCCCTCGTTCTCGAGCGACTGCTCGGTCAGCACGCCGACGCCGCCGGACAGGCGCCCCGAGTAGACGCCCGAGGCGGTGGAGACGGGCATGAGGGAGTGGCCGTCCCACGTCCAGAGCTGGATCTCGGTCGGGTCGCCGCTCGCCCTGAACAGGACGGTGTCGCGGTCGACGTCGAGCACGTCGCGCACCTGCAGCGTGGGCGGCGTGACGGCGCGGTCGCCGACGAACAGCCGGCGGCCGCCCTCGTCGGCGGCGACCCACACCAGGGAGCCGTCGTCGAGGTGGCCCGGCACGCCGGTCACGACGTCGACCCACGCCTCGTCGGTGTCCTCGCGCAGCAGGGTGGAAGCGCCGGTCGCGGGGTCCACGGCGAACAGGCGCAGCGACTTCTGGTCGCGGGACATGGTCACGATCGACAGCGCGTGGGCGTCCCACGTGGCGGTGGTGAGGTACTCGTCCTCGAACGGCACCGCGATCCGGGAGCCGTCCAGGCCGATGACGTAGAGCTCGGTGCTCGCGTTGGCCGTGCCCGCCGACGGATACCTCTGCGGTACGGCGGGGCGGTCGGGGTTGGCGGGGTCGGCGATGTACCAGGTCTGGACGGGCGCCTCGTCGGCCCGCTCGACCAGGAGCGCGTCGCCGCCCGGCGACCACCAGTAGCCGCGGAAGCGGTCCATCTCCTCGGCGGCGATGAACTCGGCCAGGCCGTAGGTGACGGTGTCGGCCTCGGGAACGGCGAGGGCGCGGTCCTCGCCGGTGGCGAGGTCGTGGACGTGCAGGCCGCCCCCGGTCACGTAGGCGACGTGCCGCCCGTCGGGCGAGACGCGGGGGTCGATGACCGCGCCCGGCGTCTCCAGCCGCCGGGTGGCGCCCGTGGCCACGTCGGTGACGTACAGGCCGCCGGACAGGGCGAACGCGGCCGTCGTGACGGCGGAGTCGGTGGCGTAGGCGACGACGCCGCCCGCCTGCTCCCTGGTGCGCTCGCGGCGGGCGCGCTCCTCCGGTGGGAGGTCCTCCTCCTCGGCGTCGAGGGCGCGCGGGTCGACGAGCAGGCGTTCGACGTGGGTGGCGGTGTCGAGCTCCCACAGGCAGGTCACCGGGTCGGTGCCGGACTGCGTGCGCAGGAAGAGGACGCGGGCGCCGTCGGGGGAGATCGTGAAGCCCCTGGGCACTCCGAGGGTGAACCGGCGGGTCCTTGCGTGCAGGCGCGGGAAGCTCTCACTCATAAGCCCCCATCTTGCCAGGTGAGACGGCCGGTCCGCGCGGCCGTACCGGCCCGCGGGGCGACCCGTCGTGCCCCTGCCGCCGGGCGCCTGGCGGACGTCCCCGAGCGGCTCCCCGCACCGGCCGCGCCTCGGTGGTGCGCGGGAGAGGACCGGGTCGTGGAATACGCTCGGGGCATGAGTGATCGACGGCTGATGCTCGTCCACGCCCACCCCGACGACGAGACGATCGGGACCGGCGCCACCATGGCGAAGTACGCCGCCGAAGGGGCGCGCGTCACGCTCGTCACCTGCACGCTGGGCGAGGAAGGCGAGGTCATCCCGCCGGCGCTGGCCCACCTGGCGCCCGACAGGGACGACGCGCTCGGCCCGTACCGCATCGGCGAGCTCGACGCCGCGTGCAAGGCGATGGGCGTCGACGACCACCGCTTCCTCGGCGGTCCCGGCAGGTGGCGCGACAGCGGCATGATGGGCGTCGCGGCCAACGACCGGCCCAACGCCTTCTGGCAGGCCGACCTCGAGGAGGCCGCCGGAGAGCTGGTGAAGATCGTTCGCGAGGTGCGGCCGCAGGTCATGGTCACCTACGACGAGAACGGCTTCTACGGTCACCCCGACCACATCCAGGCCCACAGGGTGGCGTGGCGGGCCTTCGAGCTGGCCGCCGATCCGCGCTTCGGCGAGGGCGAGCCATGGCGGGTCGCCAAGTTCTACTACACGGCCGTGGCCAGGTCCGTCATGCTCAGGACGGCCGAGGAGATCGACGGGGCGGATGTCGCCTTCGTCGCCGAGAACGTCGACGACGTGCCCTTCGGCTGCCGGGACGACGCGATCACGACCGAGGTGGACGCCAGGCCCTACCTGGTCAACAAGCTGGACGCGATGCGCGCGCACGCGACGCAGATCATGGTCGACCCGCCCTGGTTCGCGCTGTCCAACAACATCGGGCAGGAGGCGTTCGGGGTGGAGCACTTCATCCTGCGCAGCGGGGTCATGGGCGCGACCTCGCCGAGCGCGCCCGTGGAGGCGGGCGGGCTCGGCGAGCCCCACACCCTTGAGAAGGACCTGTTCGCCGGCATCCACTAACCTCCTCCGTTATGGAGCAACGCAGCCACGCCGAGTCCGCGCTGGCGGGGGCCGCCTACGGCATGCTGGTCGTGCTGGGCGTCGTCCTCGGAGTGGTGGGCGGGTTCACCCACGCGTGGTACGTGGGCCCGTCGTGGCCGCTGGCCGCGATCGCCTGGGTGCCCGCCATGTTCGGAGTGTGTTTCTGGGCGGGCCGGATGATGCGCTCCAAGCTCGGCGCTTCGGCGGTGGCGATCGGGTGGCTGCTGGTGTCGATGGTGTTCTCGCTGAAGCGGGCGGCGGGAGATCTGGTGATCGCCGGTGATTCCGCCGGGTTCGTCTACCTCTACGGGGCGATGGTGGCCGTGGTGGTCGCCGTCCTGCTCTCGCCCTCGTCGGGCGGCACGTGGCTGCTCAGGGGGTACGAGACGCGCAGCCCGGTGACGCCGCAGGGTCAGGTGCCGCAGGGTCAGATGCCGCAGGAGGGCCCGGTGGCCCAGCAGGGTCAGGTGACGCCGCAGCCCCCGCCGACGGTCGACGGGGGCCGCTGACGACCGCTGGTTTTACGGAGTCGTCCCAGGGGTGGGCGTCGGGGTCGGAGTCGGGGTCGGCTGGGGCGCCCCGTCGCCGTCGCCGTCGCCGGTCGGTGTCGTGGTCGGGCAGGCGACGATGGTGGGGGTCGCCGCCAAGGGGGTCGCCACGAGCGGAGCCGTGGCCGGGGTGGTGGCCGGGGTGGTGGCCGGGGTGGTGATCGGGGTGGCAGCCGGAGGCGTGACCGTCCCCGGCGGTACCGCGGCCGGCGTGGTGCCGCCCGTGCCGCCGTCCGTAGGGGCGATCCCGGCCGAGGGGGCGGGGGTGCACGTGACGTAGACCGTGGCGGTCGGCGCGGGCGTGATCGTGGTGGTCGGGCCCGCCGTGACCGTGGTGGTCGCCGTCGCGGTGGCGGTGACGGTCGTGGTGGCGCTCACCGTGGTCGTGGCGTTGACCGTGGTCGTCGCGCCGACCGTCACGGTGGCCGAAGGGGCCGCCGACGCCGTCACCGTGGCCGTCGCCGAGGGGGTGGCGGTGGCGGTGACCGTACGGGTGGGCCAGGGCAGCACCTTGAGCGAGACCGCGGCCTTACCGCTCTTCTTGTAGGTCCCCTTGCCCAGCTTCGTGGAGGTCTTGCCCGCGCCGGTGGTCACAGGGAGCGAACTGGTGGACGTCCTGCAGGACTTGCCCTTGCAGACCTTCTGCTTCACAGTGAAGCGAGCCGCTCCGCCGTAGGTGACGGAGACATCGAGGTACGCGACGCCCTTCTTGCTCACGACCTTGGTGGTCGCCGTGTACTTGGCGGCGGTCGACGTCGGTGTGGGCGTGGGGGAGGGGCTGGTGGAAACGGGTAACTCCAGCCGGTCAGCCGTGGGGGTGTCGGTTGCCGAGGAGGTCTGGGTGACGGCGAGGCCGCCGACGGTGGCCAGCGCCATGGTGCACACCAGGGCGGCCAGAATGATGAATCTCATGATCCTGCTCTTGGGGGAGATTTCAGGACGGGGATCATTATTCCGATTTGTCAAGTTCGGTCAAGGGTGAGACGCATGGAGAGGCGCCACCGGATCCGGAGGATCGCGAACTTCGTCAACCTTTCCACTCCTCTCGGCCTGCTGATCTCCGCGGTCGGCGGGGCGACGAGAAAGAGCGGCCCCAACGGCCTCATTCTCGCGTACGGCTACCGCTACGGCTTCCCCATCGCGGGCGCCTTCACCGTCGGGAACGTCGTCGTGACCAAGCACCCCGAGTCCTACCTCACGGGCAGGCTCCTCGACCACGAGGGGCGGCACGCGACCCAGTGGGCCTGGTGCGTCGGCCTGCCCATGCTCCCGCTCTATCTCCTCTCCCTCGGCGCGTCCATGCTGATCTGCGGCGATCAAGCCGCCTACAACCCCTTTGAGCGCCTGGCGGGCCTCGAAGACGGCGGATACCCCCGTAGATCGCCACGGTGGCGGAGGAATAGATCGCTCCCTGAGGGGATCAAGAAGGTGAGTGAGTGACCCGTCACCCAGGGGAGCGCCCATGTCACAGACCACCCAGCGGACAGCCCCCGTCCGGCCCGCCACCTTCGCCGACCGTCTGACCGCACCGCTCCCGGCCTTCCGCGAGCTGCTCAGCGTCACCTGGCACGGCGGGCTACGGGCGAACATCGGCGACATCGACCAGATCCCGGTGCTCAGGGGCGGGACACCGCAGGCCACGGGCACGGTGGTCACCTGGGTGGGTCACGCCACCTTCCTGCTGCGGGTCAACGGCCTGACGATCCTCACCGACCCCGTGTGGTCCCGCAAGATCCCCGGGGTACGGCAGCGCCTCACCCCACCCGGTGTCGCGTGGAGCGACCTGCCCAGGATCGACGCCGTGGTGATCAGCCACAACCACTACGACCACCTCGACGCCCCCACGATCAGGCGGCTGCCGAGGAGCACGCCGATGTTCGTGCCCGCCAACCTCGGCCGCTGGTTCACCAGACGGGGATTTCGCGACGTCACCGAGCTCGACTGGTGGGAGAGCGCCACGCTGGGCGAGGTGAGCTTCGACTTCGTCCCCGCCCATCACTGGAGCCGGCGCACGCTCTGGGACACCTGCAAGTCGCTGTGGGGCGGCTGGGTGATCGACAAGTCGATCTACTTCGCCGGTGACACCGCGTACGGCCCGCGCCTGGCCGAGATCGGCGAGCGCTTCCCCTTTCTGGACCTGGCGCTGATGCCCGTCGGCGCGTACGAGCCGCGATGGTTCACCAAGGGCAACCACGTCAACCCGCCGGAGGCCGTACAGGCGTGTCTCGACGTGGGCGCGCGGCGGATGGCGACCATGCACTGGGGGACGTTCGTGCTGTCCGGCGAACCCCTCCTGGAGCCCGTACGGCTGGCCCGCGCGGCGTGGGAGGCGCGCGGCCTGCCCCGCGCCGACCTCTGGGACCTGGCGGTGGGGGAGTCGCGCGTCCTCACGGCGTGAGCGTCAGCGTGTGCTTCGCGGCCTTCCTGATCGAGTCGAGCGTGGAGTTCATGGGCGTGGTCCGCCCGTCGGCCCACAGCGGCGCCTGGTCCCAGTAGGTGTCGTGGAAGGCGTGGCCTGAGGCGCCGGTCAGGTTGATCCAGCGGGACTTGTCCATGTCGGCCAGGTCGACGACCATGCGCATCGAGGGGACGGCGGTGATGGCGTAGTCGTTCTGGATGTTCCAGCCCGTGGCGTTGACCGCGTCCTTGTTGCCCGGCGAGCCGAACGGGCCGCGGTTGAACAGCGACTCGATCGGGCCGATGCCCGACGTGCCGAAGGTCTGGTTGGTCAGCGTGAGCGCGTGCAGGTCGCCCCACCGCCACGCCTTGACGTCAGGGCCGAGCAGTGTGGCCAGCTCGTGGTGGGCGTCGGCCATCGCGGCGCGCAGGATGTCGTCGCGGGTCTCGGTGAGGTTCCTGGTCGTCACGTCGTCCCAGAACGGGTCGTCGGGACGCTCCAGCAGGTTCCGCACGACCTCGTACCACCGGTCGCCGCCCGTGGGCCTGGCCGCCTCCGGCAGCTCGTCGTTGAAGGTGGCGATGAGCAGGTGCCGCCAGACCGCGTTGAAGTAGGCGGCGGGGGCCGAGTCGAGGCCCTGCGAGCCGTCCCAGCCGCGCAGCAGCGCCTGGGCGTCGGCGCTGGGTCCCGCGAGTCCGACCTTCAGCAGTTCGGGGACGAGGACCTCGGCGAGGCCGTTGTGGGAGTCCATCTGGATGCGGCTCATGGCGTCGGCGTCGATCTTGCCGGCCTTGGTCGCCTGCTCGACGCGGTCGGCGATGCGCTTGGCGCGGTAGCCGTACGACCAGTCCCTGGTGAGGAGCGGCTGGTAGCGGTCCGGGTTGATGACCGCGTTGTTGGCGGTGACCACGAAGCCGTCGGCGGGATCGGAGACGCTGGGCAGCCGGTCGTAGGGAATGGCGCCCTTCCACTCGTACTCACCGGTCCAGCCGGGGACGGGCCAGGTGCCGTCGCCTCTGGCGCGCACCGGGATGCGCCCTGGCGCCTGGTAGCCGATGGTGCCCTCGGTGTCGGCGTACACCAGGTTCTGCGCGGGCACGTCGAACAGCGAGGCGGCGGCGCGGAACTCGTGCCAGTCGCCCGCCTCGTTCAGATCGAAGATGGCCTCGGCGGCGGTGCCGGGGGTGAGCGCGGTCCACTGTAAAGCGACGGCGTTGGCTTCGCCCGACGGCTTGACGCTGCCCATCACCTCGTTCATGAGCGGCCCGTGCCTGGTCCTGCGCACCTTGATCGTCACGGGTTCGCCACCGGCGACCTTGATCTGCACGTCCTTGGTCTCCAGCGGGAGCCACTGGTCCCTGTAGAGGTAGGTGTCGTCCTTGACCTTTTCCATGAAGAGGTCGGCGACGTCGGGGCCCAGGTTGGTGAACCCCCATGCGATCTTGTCGTTGTGTCCGATGATGACGCCGGGCACGCCGGAGAACGTAAACCCAGTCACGTCATACGCGCATTTTTCCGATTTTGTACGGCAATGCAGCCCGGCCTGGTACCAAACCGAGGGCATCTGCGCGGACAGGTGCGGATCGTTGGCGAGCAGCGGCTTGCCCGACGTCGTGTGCTCGCCCGAGACCACCCACGAGTTCGACCCGATCCCGTCATGCTCCTCGGTCCCCATCAGGTCGGGCACCCGGCTCAGCGCCTCGGCCGCGCCGGTGAGCACCGCCGAGCCCTCGCCCAGCCGCGGCTCGCTCCGCTGGTCGAACCGCCCCTCCGCGATGGTGCCCTGTGTCACGATCGCCGGGTTCCTGTCGAACGGGTAGCCGGGGAAGAGCTGGTTGACCCGCTCCCTCGGCAGCCTGGTGGCGGCGAGCGCGCGGTCGATCTCGTCGTCGAGGTTGGAACGCAGGTCCCACGCCATCGCCTTCAGCCATGACACCGAGTCGAGCGGGGTCCACGGCTCCGGGGTGTAGCCGGAGTTCTGCAGCTTCAGGACGGAGTACTCGAGGCTGCGGTCCGAGGCGTTCGGATGCTCCTTGAGGTAGGCGTTGACGCCCTTGGCGTACGCGTCGAGGTAGCGCTTGGTGCGGTCGGTGAGATTCGCCAGCTCCTGCTCGGCCACCTCCCGCCAGCCCATGGTGCGGATGACCTTGTCCTCGGTCAGCGTCGCCTTTCCGAACAGCTCCGACAGGCGCCCCGCCGTGACGTGGCGGCGGAAGTCCATCTCCCAGAAGCGGTCCTGGGCGTGGACGTAGCCCTGGGCCATGAACAGGTCCTCGGAGGTGTCGGCGTAGATCTGCGGGATGCCCCACGCGTCGCGGTACACCTCCACCTTGCCGGTCAGGCCAGACAGCTTGATCGTGCCATCGACCTGCGGAAACGACTGCCGCGCGATCCACACGCCCACGGCCGCGAGGACCAGGGCGAGCGCCAGGAGCACGCTCAGTGCCCTCGCGAGCCAACGCAGCGGCCATGGCAACCACGCATAGGGCCTGAACCTCACGAAGACCTCCCTCTGGCCTGCTTCGCACCAAGTGTCGCAGCCCTTTCACGGCGCGACGACTCAGATCACGTCGCGTGACGGACAGATCGCGATCATGAGATGGAGGAGGGGGCGGAAGCCGGGAGAGGCAGGGTCAGGCCCAGGTCTGGCCGTCGGGGGTGTCGGCCACCTTCACGCCGAGTTCGGCCAGCTCGCCACGCAGCCGGTCGGCCGCGTCCCAGTCCCGCGCCTGCCTGGCCCGCGCCCGCTGCTCGAGCAGCTCGGCCGCGCCGGGAGGCAGCACCCGCGCCTTCCCGATCTCCGTCGACAGGTCCAGCCCGAGCACCTGGTCCAGGTGCAGGAACGACTCGAACTTCGAGCCGGGCGCCACCGACTCGTCCCTCTCCAGCTCCCGCAGCGCCCGCAGGGCCGACGGTGTGTCGAGATCGTCGTCGAAGGCGGCCTCCGCGCGCCGTACCCACTGCTCGGCCATGGGCGCGCTGGGCGACTCGGCCCACTCCGCGACCCTGGCCCGCCACCGCCGCAGCGTGCGGTCGGCCGCGCGCAGGGTGTCCCACGTGAGGTTCATCTGGTGGCGGTAGCGGTGCTCCATGAACGCCAGCCGTACCGCCAGCGGATCGAGTCCCTCGGCGGCCACGTCCTGCAGCAGCACCACGTTGCCCGTCGACTTGGCCATCTTGCGCCCGTCGAACAGCAGGTGCTCGCCGTGCACCCACCGGCGCACCACCTCGTGTCCCGCGGCGGTGTCGGACTGGGCGCGCTCGTTCTCGTGGTGGGGGAAGCGCAGGTCGATGCCGCCGGTGTGGATGTCGATGTGGTCGCCGAGGTAGCGCAGGGACATGGCCGAGCACTCGACGTGCCAGCCGGGGAAGCCGCGCCCGCCCCAGGGGGTGTCCCAGGCCAGCTCGCGGTGGGAGTGCTTCCACAGGGCCCAGTCGGCGTGGAACCGCTTGCGGTGGTCGACGCCCTCCACCCGGTGTCCGGGCTTGAGCGCGTCAAGCCGGTTTCCCGAAATCTCCCCGTACGGAGGGAAGGTCTCGGCGGCGAAGAACACCGACCCGTCCGGTACGGCGTAGGCGTGGCCCTTCTCCATGAGCTTGGCGATCAGCTCGATCATGAGGTCAATGGACTCGGTGGCGCGCGGGGTGTGCTCGGGCGGGCGCAGGTTGAGGGCGGCGGTGTCGCGGCGGAAGGCGTCCTCGTAGGAGCGGGCGATGTCAAGGGTGGAGCGTCCCTCGGCCCGGGCCTGCAGGACTATCTTGTCCTCGCCGATCTCGGCGTCGTCGACGAGGTGGCCGACATCGGTGATGTTCTGGCAGACGAGCATGCGGACCCGCTGGCGTTCCATCACCCTGCGGACGAGGTCGGACAGGAGGTAGGAACGCAGGTTCCCGACGTGCGCGGACCGGTAGACGGTCGGACCGCAGGTGTACATCCTGAGGGCCCTGGTCGGAGCGATGTCCTCCAGCCGCCTGGTGCGCGTGTCGTAGATCCGCAACATGAAACGAGCCTAGTCCGGTCCCCTCGTGCGCCTGAAGCCCCGGCCGCGGGGACCGGGGCTTCAGGCGCAGGAAGGTCGGCTAGCCCGCGACGAGGGAGCCCTGCTCGGAGGCGGGCCACGGCGCGGGACGCGCCCGCAGGTACCAGTCGAGAATCCGCTCACCGGTCTGGAACTCGACGTCGTGGTGGGCGCGGATGTGCTGGAGCGCCTGCTCGAAGTACGTCAGGCGATGCGGGGCGCCCATGATGTAGGGGTGCACGACCAGCGCCATCACCCTGGCCGAGTCGGCGGAGTCCTTGTAGAGCTGGTCGAACTGGTCGACCGCCCGCTGGAAGTACTCCCTGGCCGGATGATGCTGGATCAGCATCATGGCGACGTCGTTGCACTCCTGGGTGTAGGGGATGTTCACGATGGGCGAGGTGCGGGTGGCCAGTTCGACCGGCTGGTCGTCCAGGACCCAGTCGCACACGTACTCGTATCCCTCTTCGACGAGGATGTCGGGCGTCTCCCAGGTCTCGGTCAGCCCAGGCCCCAGCCAGCCGCGGGGACGGGCCCCGGTCGCGGCCTCGATCGCCCGCGTGGTGGCCCGGATGTCCGCGCGCTCGTCCTCGACCTTCTGCATGTTCTTCTGCGTGAACCCGTGGCCGATGAACTCCCAGCCACGCTCTCGCGCCGCTCCGGCGATCTGCGGATAGTGCTCGACGGCCTGGCCGTTGATCGCCAGCGAGGCCGTCACCCCCTGGCGGTCCAGTGCCGCGAGCATGCGCCAGAAGCCGACGCGGTTGCCGTACTCGTGCCAGGCCCAGTTGGGGATGTCGGGAGCGGGGATGCCGCCCGCAGGAGGGGTGAGGACGGTTCTCGGCATGGGGTCGGTGTCGGACCACGTCTCCACGTTGACGATGACCCAGACCACCATGCGCTTGCCGTCAGGCAGCCGGAGGGCGGGGCGGCCTTCGATGGGGTCGTAGTCAAGCCGTTCGCTGGGACGCATGGGTCTCTCCTTCGCTGATGGTCACGGTCAGGGCGGGCAGGCCGGTGATCTCGACGTGAATGCGGTCGCCGGGCACCACGGGGGCGACACCGGCCGGCGTCCCGGTGTAGATCAGGTCGCCGGGCATCAGCCGGTAGGACCGCGACAGGTGGCTGATGACCTCCGGGACGTCCCAGATCATCAGCTTCAGGCTCGTGTGCTGCCGCTGCCGGCCGTTGACGCTCAGCCGCAGCTCCCCCGACAGGGTGGAGCCGGCCTCCTCGACGGGGAGGATCGTGCCGCAGGGCGCCGAGTGGTCGAAGGACTTGCCGGCCTCCCAAGGTTGTGCCAGGTCACGGCAGTCACGCTGCCGGTCCCGCCGCGTCAGGTCGATGCCGGCGGCGAACCCGAAGACGTGCGCGGACGCCTCTTCCACGCTGATCCAGGATCCGGCCGTGCCGATGGCGACGACCAGCTCGCCCTCGAACTGCAGATCGCCGGTCTGGGGCGGGTAGGGGACCGAGGCGCCGTCGGGGACGACGGCGTCGGCGGGCTTCTGGAAGAAGAACGGGTCGTCGCGCTCGTCGCCCTCCCGCATCTCGCGGATGTGGTCCAGGTAGTTGCGCCCGACGCAGTAGACGCGGCGGACGGGAAAGGCCTCCGGTCTTCCGCTGACGGGAACGGTGGTGGGGGCGAGCGGCCAGAGCATGGATTCGGTCATGATCAGAGTTCCTGGGATGAGGTGGTCGTGCTGAACCCTTGCGGGCGAAGAGCGAGGGCGAGGAGGCCGCCGACGACCGAGAGGCCGACGATCTGCACCATGCCCGCGGTGACCCAGCCGGTGGCCGAGATCAGGCTGCTGAAGAGGAGGCCTGCCACGCCGGCGGCGACGTAGACGCACGTGACGAACAGGCCTGCCGCGCGGCCGACCAGCTCGCCGTCGACGGACTTGACGAGATAGCTGGCCGCGACCACGTACACGCCGCTGCTCGCGAAGAGCCCGAACAGGAACGAGAAGGTCGCCTGCCAGGCCGTCGAGGCGGGCCCGAGGAAGAGCGCGCATCCGCACGCGGCCACCCCGGCGTTGAGCACCGGAAGCACGATCCTGGGGCTCAACCGGTCGGCCAGGTGGCCGCCGAGCGGGGAGGCGAACGCCGCCAGCCCGGACAGCCCGATGACGAACCCGGCCCCGCCGGGGGTGTAGCCGAGCTGTCCGCGCAGGTAGCTGGCGAACAGGCCGATGAAGGCGAAGTCGGCGAGGCCGAAGAGCGCGATGATGACGGCGAGCACGAGAGGGTTGCGGGACAGGAGGGTCCGGGCGCCGCCGACGTGCCGAGCCACACCGGCCACCTGGTCCGCCTCGGTGAGCCGTGGCGACACCAGCACCAGGATGGCCAGCGCCAGCGCGATGCCGATCGCGCCGTAGGCCAGCATCGGCGCCCGCCAGGTGCCGAAGTGTTCCAGCAGGCCGCTGCCCAGCGCGGGGCCGATGACCGACCCCGCGGCGAAGGCCATGTTGACGCTGCCGATCGCCACTCCGCGGCGGGCGGGGAACGCGCTCGACGCCACCGCGATGATCATCGCGAGCTGGAGCGCCTCGCCGACCCCGGACAGCACGCGCCACAGCAGCATGTCGGCGAATCCGGCGGAGGCCGCGGTCATGGCGGTCGCGATGGAGAACACGACGGTGCCGACGACGATCGTCTGCTTGCGTCCGAGCTTGCGTTGCAGGTACCCGGCGGGCAACCCCGCCAGGCCCATGCCGAGGGCGAACACGGTGGCCTGCAGTCCCGCGGCCTCGAGGCTGAAGCCGTACTCGGCGCGGACCTCGACGAGCAGGATGGGAAAGACCATGCGGTCCATGGCGTTGACGGTGTAGGCCAGCAGTAGCAGGCCGAACATCGCGACCGCGACGCCGGGCGCCAGGGTTTGCCTCGACGGGGGTGAGAGGGGGATGGAGGCGGCGTTCATTGCAGACTCCCTTCGTCTGCGGGCGTGGACGAACCCGGGCCGGGGTGGAACGGGTCGATGGTGGGGGTGGCGGGCCAGTGCCAGTCGCCGGCCGCGGCGGCCCTGCGCAGCAGCGCGTCGCGCCGGGCCGCGGCCATGACGACGGGGTCGATCTCGTCGTCGGCCGGGACGAGCCGTCCGTGGCGCTTGAGAACGCGGCCGTCGGCGATGACGGTGTCGATGTTGTCGATCTGGCCCGTGTAGACCAGCGCCTCGACCGGATCTCCCGAGGGGACCAGGTTGACGTCCGACGAGCGGAGGATCACGAGGTCGGCTCGCTTGCCCGGGGTGATCGACCCGATGGTGTCGTGGAGTCCGAGGTCCTTGGCGCCGTCGATCGTCGCCAGCCGGAGCAGCCTGCGCGGAGTGATCACGGGGGAGCCGGTGCGCGCGGCCTCCACCGAGATGATCGCGCGCAGGTGCCCGAGGATGTCCGCGCTGGTGGGCATGGCCAGGGTGTCCAGGGAGAGTGACACCTGGACCCCGGCTTCGAGCAGCTCCGTGAGCAGCGGGAAGCCCATCGTCCTCATCTCGGTGAGCGGGCTCAGCGACACCCGGGTCCGCGTGCGGGCCAGCGCCTCGATGTCGTGGTCGTCGGCGTGCACCGCGTGGATGACCTGCACGTCCTCGCCCAGCAGGCCGAGCCGTTCGAGCCGGACGAGCCCGCAGCTCCTGCAGTTCTCCTCCCGCAGGCAGCGATCGCAGTGCATGGTGATCGGCAGGCCCAGCGAGCGCGCCGTCGCCCATTCGCGCTCGTACACCTCGGGAGGGGTCCGGTACGGCCCGCGCAGGGCGACGCCGAAGTCCAGCCGCCCGTCGAGGTGGTCGTCGCTCCAGCGTTCCCTCAGCCTCGCGAGATCGTCCAGGTCGTTGGTGCGGTCGGACGGCGCCGAGTCGGGGGGACCATAGGAGAAGCGTCCCCGCAGGCCGGAGTCCAGGTGCGCCTGGATGTTGGCGTCGGCGTCCCGGGGCCCGCGGACGTTGTGGTCGAAGTTGTGCACGGTGGTGATGCCGCCGTTGACGGCCTCGGCCAGCCCGAGACGGGCCGCCCAGTAGAAGTCGTCCAGCTCGAAGTGCGAGGCGAGCGCGCGCTTGACGGTGAAGTAGTCGGTTCCCGGCCGGTCGCCGACCGTGCCGCGCAGGAGCGAGTTCCACAGGTGCCAGTGGGTGTCCACGAAGCCGGGCAGCGTGATCGTCCCGGCGGCCTCGATGACCTGGACGTCGTCGGGCGCACGCTCACCCGCGTGCGGGCCGACCTCGATGATCTCGCCGTCGCGGACGAGGACGTCGGCCTGTGGAACGTCGCCGACGGCGGGATCCATCGAGACCACATGGGTGCCTGCGATGAGCAGGTCGTGTCGTTGGCGCATGGTTACCTCAAGAAGAGTGCGATGGACAGCACGAGGCCGAATCCGACGATGAGCCTGCGCAGGTGGCGGGGCGGCACGCGCCGGGCGAGCACCACCCCGCTCCTCCCGCCGGCGAGCCCGGCCAGCGACATGACGGCGACGGGGATCCACTCCACCGGGCCGAACGCGCTGAAGCAGAGCGCGGAGACGAGACCGACGACCAACGACAGGGCGCTCTTGAGCGCGTTGAGCCGGTGCAGGTTCTCGCTCATGAACGTGCCCAGGACGGCCAGCATCATGACCCCGAGCCCCGCGGCGAAGTAGCCGCCGTACACGGAGACCACGAACTGGCCGGCCAGGAGCCCTCGCCCGCCGGCCGCCCCCCGCGTACGGTCGAGCCGCCGCGCCACCACGTCCTGGGCGGCCAGAGTGACGACCGAGGCCAGGACCAGGTAGGGGACGACGGACGTGAACTGCTCCGCGGGCGCGCTGAGCAGGATCAGCGATCCGCACGCCGCGCCTGCGACGCTCACCGGGGCGAGCCGCCTGGCCGGCGGCCTCACCGCGGGCAGCTCGTCGCGGTAGCCGACGAGCCCGCCCAGGTAGCCGGGCAGGGTGGCCAGCGCGCTCGTGACGTTGGCCGCCACGGGTGAGTAGCCCATGGCCAGAAGCGCAGGGAAGGAGATCAGCGATCCGCCGCCTGCGATGCCGTTCACGGCGCCGGCCAGGAATCCTGCCGTGGCCAGGACGGTCACCTGCACGATGTCCAGCACGCTTCCCTCCCTTCCTGGAGACGTAGCCAAAGTATGCATTGCATGCAATGCATGTCAATGGGCGTGGCGACGGTTTGTATGCAACGTATACTGATCGCTATGGCGGCCTCTTACGACTCTCAGCCCGGCAGTGCCCACGCGGTGTACGTGGCCCTGCGCCACCGGTTCTCAGACGGCGAGTACGCGCCAGGCCAGCGGCTCACCGAAACGGCTCTGGCCACGGACCTGGGAGTCAGCAGGACGCCGGTGCGTGAGGCGCTCGGCCGCCTGCTGGCCGAAGGGCTCGTCATTCCCGCGGCCCGAGGGGTCGCCGTCGCGGCGTTGAGCCCGAGCGAGGCCCAGCACCTGTTCGTGCTGCGCGCCGACCTCGAAGCGCTGGCCGCGGAGCTGGCCGCCACCAGGCAGGCGAGGGGCCAGCTCGCCCCGGCCGAGGTCGACGCGCTGGACAGCGCCGTGGACCAGGTCGAGGCCGCCGTGGAGGCACGGGACGCCCGCGCGTCCGCACGGGCGAACCTGGCCCTGCACCGCGCCATCGGGGCGGCGGCGGGCAACCCGTTCCTCGAGGACGCCCTGCACCGGGTGTGGGACAGGATCGCGGTCACCACCGTGGCGAACCTCGACGATCCGCACTGGGCCGGCGCGATCACCGAGCAGCACAGGGCCATCGTGGCCGGCATCCGCGCCGGCCAGCCCGAGACCGCCAGGCAGGCCGCCAAGGCGCACATCGAGGCGGCCGGCCGCGCCTACAAGCCGGCCACCTGAAGCCGGCCCGGGTGGACCGGCCCGGGTGGACCGGTGCGGCCCCGGGGCCACAGGGTGAGCGGCTACTCGCCCAGGAAGGCCAGGATGTCCCGGTCGCCGCGCTCGCGCAGCCGCGCCAGGACCTCCTCGCGGGTCGCCGTCTCCGGCAGCCCCACCCTGGCCCCGATCAACCGCAGCCCCTCGGCGTCGGAGTCCACCGGAGCCGTGTACCCGATCAGGTGCAACGCCCTGTTCAACGGCCGCAGCGCCGGCTGGGCCGCGGGCAGGAACCGCGTCAACAGCTCCCCGCCGTCCGAGACCGTCAGGAACACGTGGTCACCCTCGGAAGCGTTGAACTCCGCCAGCACGTTCCTGATGGACCCCATCGTCGGCTGGTTGTGCCACGAGATCACCACGTCACCCGAAGGCGCGGACGCGGTCAGCGCGCCACCGGGAGCCATCCCCAGATGCGCGGCGAACCCCGTCGGCAGCGGCGACCCCGACCCGCGAAGGTGCTCGGCGTTGACGTCCACCCTGTGCCACCAGCGCCCGTCGCGTGACCTGAAGCACCGTCGCGTCTCGGAGACGTCCTTACGCGGCTGGTAGCCCGGCTGGTCGGGCGCGGCGACCCTGATCCAGCCGCGCTGCGACCGCTCGAACCCGGGACCGCCCGAGTAGGCGCGCACAGAGCTCTCGCTCACGTCGTACCTGGACGTCAGGTTGGCCACGATGGTGTTGACCGAGGCCTCGCCCCCCGCCCGCTCGATCTCCCTGGCGATCATCTCCCTGATCCCCAGGTACTCCTCGCCGCCCCACCGCGCCAGGCCGTACTTGTTGCGGTCGACCCTGTGGAAACGCGCGTCGGCCGTGAGCTGGTTGCGGATGCCGACGAGGCTGTAGTCCTCGCCGATCCGCTCCTGGATCTCCTCGGGCGTGAGCGCCTGCCCCGAGACGGCCAGCACCGCCTCCGCCTTCTCGTTCACGCTGCGCGGCCAGAGCATGACGTGCCCGTCGAAGACCCGCAGCTGGGGCACCGAGGCCAGCCACCGCTCGGCGACGTCCTCGCGGATGCCGAGCTGCGCCGTCATGGCGACCGCCTCGGCCATGACCCTGGGTCCCTCGGTGAACAGCTGCCTGGTCTTCTCACGCAGCTCGTCCACTCCGCCCGCGATCAGCCAGCCGTCGACCTGCTCGTAGCCGGTCAGCAGCGTCCTGACGAACCGCCACACCGGGATGCCGAGCGTGATCAGCTCCGTGCGGTGCCACGGCGCCGCGTCCGCCAGGTCATCGGCCGGTACGGCGGCGCCGAGCCGCCCTCGCAACCACGTGACGTGCGCGAGCAGCGGCCCCGCGTTAGGGGAGGCCAGCCATGCCTCCACGTGGTCGCGCAGGTCGCGCTCGATCTGCCTGATCCGCTCGCGGGTCACGGAGAAGCGCTGCGCGAGGTCGTCGAGCGTGGCCCGGTGCTCGGCGTAGACGCGGTCGCGGGCGATCGTGCGCTGCCGCTCGTCGACCGACACGAACAGCTCGTCCACAAGCTGGGGCAGCGCGACCGGTCTGACCTCGGCGACGGGTTCGAGCAGCCGTTCGAAGACGCCGGCGAACAGCTTGTGGACCACGTCACGGCCGAGCCCCTCGGGCGTGAGCTCGCTCTCGGCGGGGTCGGAGAACCTCAGCAGCGGCAGGATATCGCCTACCTGCAGATGCCCCCAGAAGGACACGGCCACATCGGCGAGACGGCCCGCGACGGCCTGCGCGCCGATGACGGCGCACGCCCGGTCCAGCGGGATCGACTGCCACCATGCTTCGGGCAGCTGAGGATCATCCGCGAGCGGTGCGATCTGGACGGGAGAGGTCCAGCGCAGGGGTGGCGCGAGGTCACTCAGGCTGAGATTCATTGGGGTCCAACCGGCAAAGGGAAAGATATCCGCAGTTCAGAGACTATGTGATTAGGACGACAAAAAAGGGCTCCCTCTTCCCGCATGGGAAACGTAGAGCATGGACCTCGCCCGCGTACAGGCGACGTAGAGCAATCCGCGCTCACGCTGGAGCACGCGCGCCCTGCTGGCGGGGTCGTTCGGTAGCGGCTCCGGCACCACGCCCTCGGCGATCCCGATCAGCGCGACCCGCTCGAACTCCAGGCCCTTCAACCCGTGCAGCGTCGTCACCCTGACGTCGTGACCCGCGGCCGTCAGCGCCTCCTTGGCGGCCTTGACGAGGCGGGTGGTGCGCGCGGCCACCGCGATCTCCGCGGCGGGCACGCCGTCGTCCAGCCATGATCCGATCGTGGTGACGAGCCCGGCCAGCTCGTTCTCCGGCGTGTCGTAGGCCCTGATCGTCGGCCGTTCGCCGTGGTGGGTGCTCCTGAAGCCGTGCAGCTCCTGAACGTTCTTGACCAGCCCCAGCGCGGGACCGCCGCCGCGCAGCCGTACCCCGAAGGAGAGCACCTCGTGCGGCAGCCGGTACGAGATCGCCAGCTCGTGCTGCACCGCGTGGATGCCGACCGACTCCAGCGCGATGCGATGGTCGGTGATGCGCTGGTGCGGGTCGCCGACCACGAACAGGTCGTCGGGCGCGCGCGGCACCGCCGCGCGCAGCAGCCGCCACTGGGCGGGGCTGACGTCCTGCGCCTCGTCCACCACGACGTGCCTGTACGGCTTGCGCCCTGGCTCGCCGAAGCTCAGCACGTCGTCGAGCAGATCGCCCGCCGCCCTGGTGAGCAACCGCAGCGCCTCCTCCGTCAACTCGGCCAGCGACCGCGCTCCAGGCCCGACGAGCACGGGCTGCCGCCCCTCGACGTCGGCCACGATCCTGATCGCCAGCCTGTCGACGTTGTCCACGTCGATGCGCTTGCGGATCGACTCGTCCTCGATCAGCGTGTCGAGGCGCCCCGACAGATCGGCGGCGAGCCCCTGCGTGAACGTCACCAGCAGCACGGGGCCGTTGCCGTGCTCGGCCAGGTGCGCCGCCCTGTGCAGGGCGATGAGCGTCTTGCCGGTGCCCGCGCCGCCGGTGACGAGCACGGGATGGTCGTAGTGGCCGGCGCGGGCCAGCCGGTGCTGCGGCGGGTGCAGGAACACGCACCAGTCGGGCGCGGTCACGATCCTGTCGAGCTCCTCGACCCTGGAGGCGAACACCGCCAGGTCAGGGCTACGCACCAGCGCGCCGAGCAGGTCGGAGGTGTCGATCGGTGCGGGGGAGTCCCAGGAGGTGCGGCGGGAGTCGAGCGCCTTCCACGCCTCCGGCAGCGAACCGCCCCTCGCCATGACCGCCAGCGGCAGGTGCTGCGTGGGCGGCAGCAGCGGCTCGAGCGCGTCCACGTCGGCCTCGTTGGTGATCAGCCTGATCAGCGGCAGCAGCGCGAGATCGATGCCCAGGCTCAGCAGTTCGGCGTCGTCGACCTGGGCGAGCAGCCGGGACTCGCCGGCCGAGCGGCGCAGCGCGTGCTCGACCCTGCCCAGCGCCTCGGCGTCCCACTGCTCGATCACGCCGATCAGCGGATTGACGCTGAACGCGTGCCGCCCCGCGTACGCCTCCGCCTCGTCGTCGGGCAGCAGGGTGAGCAGCCACGAGACCTCGCCCTGCCGTACCACGACTCCCATGAGCCCGTCGGCCATCCGTACCGTCCCCACCCCCTCGGGGGCGGGGACGCCCAGCAGGAACCCGTGCAGCGCGGCCATGACCTGCTCGCGCTCCGGCAGAGCCAGAGCGCTGAGCTCCCTCGAGAAGCCGGGGGCGATCGCGAGCCGCGCCACGGGCTCAGTCCAGCAGGTCGAGCAGGTCGCGGTCCCCGCGTTCGCGGAGCCTGGTCTTCAAGTCGTCCAGACTGACGTTGCCCGACATGCCAATCCTTATGGCGATGATTCTGGCGGCGTGCTCGATGGCGCTGCTCAGGCCCGTGTAGTCCGCCAGGCGCAGCGCCTTGGAGATCTTGCTCGCGCCCGGCGTGGCGACCGGCAGATGCTTGGCCCGCAGCACGCCCTCCTTGGAGAGCGTGATGAACAGGTGCCCGCCCTCCCTCGCGCCGACGTCCGCGAGCAGCCTGCCCATCTGGCTGATGGACGGCCTGCCGTGCCAGCTCATCGACAGCTCGCCGGCCGCGCTCCTGACCGTCCAGCTCGCGCCGGGGGTCAGCCCGAGATAGGCGGCGAACCCGCTGGGCAGCGCGCACTCGCCGGTCGCCAGTTGCTCGGCGGTCACGTCGATCCGCAGCCACCAGCGCCCGTCGGGCTGGCGGAAGCAGCGTTTGGTCAGCGCGACGTCCTTGAAGCCCTGGTACGGCTTGCCGTTGCCGTCGGACGGCGCGGGCGCGGGCGCGGCGAACTCCTCGAACCGGGCGGGCGCCTGAACGGGAGCGCCCTGCGGCTCGTGCCCCGGCGGCTGGAACCGCGGCTCCTGCGCGAACGCCTGCGGCGCCGGAGGCGCGGAAGGGGCGGCCGACGCGGCCGACCCTGGTGGCGCGGCGGACGCGGGTGGCACGGACGGCTCCGCGGCCGGCCCGCGAAGGCTCGGCTCGGGCACGTCCCCCGCGCCCGGCATGTCGGGGACGCGCGCGGGCGCCGCCAACGTCGCCTGCACGAACTGCCAGGCGGGCACGTCCAGGGCGCGGATCTCCCTGCCATGCCAGTCGGCGGCCCCGATCAGCAAGTCCCTCGGCGGGTCCACACCCAGCCTGGCGCGCAGGTCGTCCAGATGCGCCCGGTACGGCGCGGTCTCCTCGACGGCCAGCCACCGCAGCAGGCGCTGCCGCAGCTCGGCCTCGACGGAGACGATCTCCTCCTTGGCGACCGCGAACAGCTTGGCCAGCTGCTCGACGGCCGAGGGAGTGTCGGTGAACACCCGGTTCTGCGCGACGGCCCACGTCTTGTCGTCCAGCCCCGCGAAGGAGGACTCGATCAGCGCATGCAGATCGACCTCCCCGCCCGGCACACCGCGCGCTTCGGGCGTCTCACCGCCCGGTACGGAATCCGCCGCCGCGAGGGCCTGTTCACCGGCCTGGCGTACCGGGTCGGCGGCATCCAGCCCCGAGCGAGCCGCATCCGCGTCCCCGATGACGTCGTCCTCGGCGCGAACGTCTTCGTGCCTCGCCGCCTCACGGTCCTCGTCGGCGCCCTCATCCAGGACATCCTGCGCCCCGGCACGGACCGCCTCGTCCCCGGCGGCCCTGTCCTCGGCGACCTCGTCCCTGGCGACCTCGTTCCCGGCAGCCTGGGCCTCTCCCTCGTCGACCGCCCCGGCCTCGGGCTCCTGCACGTCGGCCGGCCACGGCTGGTCGCCGCGCGGCGCCTCCTCGGGCAGGGACTCCCCGGCCTCGAACGCCCCGGAAGACGCCGCCTGGAGCCCACCCTCCACTTCAGGCGACAGCCCGGCGGCCACTTCAGGCGACAGCCCGGCGGCCACTTCAGGCGACAGCCCGGCGGCCACTTCAGGCGACAGCCCGGCGGCCTCGGACCCGAGAGCGACCTCCTCTTCGCCGGAGGCCCCCGCCGACTCGGACCGAAGCGCAGCCTCGCCCTCAGCCGCGGCAGACCCGGACAGGAGCACGTCGTCGTCTTCGGGCGACGCCTCCGCGGATTCGGCCGTGAAGGCGGCTTCAGCGGCGGGCGACGATCCGGCCGATCGGAGCACGTCCTCGCCCTCCGGCGATGCCCCGGCGGATTCGGCTCCGAAAGCTGCTTCGGCCGCGAGCGACGATCCAGGAAGCTCCGACCTGAGCGCGGCCTGGTCTTCAGGCGAGGCCTCGGAAGACTCGGCTCCGACCGCGCGCTCAGAGCCCGGCACTTCCTCGGAGGTCTCCGGCCAGACAGCGGCCTCCTGGCCGCCTTCGACGGGCTGAGCGGACGTCGAGGCTTGGAAGGCGTCCCATCGACCGGCGGGGGGCTCGGACCTGCTCTCGGCAGCGGGATCCGGGGAGGCGGCGTCCTGGCCGGTCGTCGCGGTTCCGGTCCCGAACGCGTCGAACGGGGTCCCGTAGGACTGCTTGGTCGAGCGGGGCTTGCGCGAAGGAAGCGGAGGAGCCTCGGGAACGGCGCGAGCCTCAGGAGAGAGCGCTCCGGGAACGGAAGGTGCCTCGGCTCGCGACCCGGCGACGGCCGGCTCGTCCGACGCGCCCGGAAGCGACGTGCCCGGAACCGATGCGCCCGGAACCGACGCGCCCGGAATCGATGCGCCCGAATCCGAAGCGGACGGGGCAGACGGCGAGGGATCCGAGACGGCCGGAGCCGGCACCGAATCCGATACGGCCGGATCCGATATGGCCGGCCGGGGGGCGATCCGCGAGCCGGCCGGCTTCTCCGCGGGCTCGGATCGCGACGCGACCGCCTCGCCCGGTGCCAGCCGTACGAAAACGGCGGCGAACAGCGAGTTGAGCACCGGCCGGGCCTTCACGAAGGGCTGGTCCATCAGCTCGCGGCTGCTCAGCGCCAGCAGCCCCGGCCACGACCCGGCCCTGTCGATGGCGATCGCCACGTGCGGCTCGTCGGCCTCGTCGGGGTCCAGGACGTGCAGCGCGGGCAGCACGTCCCCGATGGCCGCGGCGGGCCAGTGCTCGAGCGCGATCTCCGTCAGCAGCTCGCCAAGGGACTCGGGTCCGATGCCGGCCAGCACCCGGGGCATGGGCAGGCTCCGCCACCACGCCTCAGGCAGGTGTGGTTGCCCGTGGAGCAGCGTGATCGCGGCCGCGTCGCTCCACCGCAAGGGTGGAACGAGGTCGCTCAGGCAGAAGTTCATCCTGTTCCGTTCACCAGCCCCTCACGCCGCTGACGCGACGCAGCCATACTCTTGCCGCCACGGAACAGACCATAGCCGCGCAAAACAGCCCTGTGCATCATGGAGTACGTATCAGCGCCTGACGGCGGCGAAGCGCAGCCGCACGTAGTCGGCCATCCAGCCGCTCTCCCTGCGGAGCGCCGGAGCGGCCAGTTCGTTGACCCGCCTGAGCAGCGGCTCGACCATATCGGTCGGCAGACCTTCGAGGAGCGAGCCGGCGAACATGCGGACCCAGTCGGCGGCTCCCGCCGGGCACTCGTCGAGCGGGGTGGGCCGGTCGAAGTACTCGAGCAGCCTGACCACGAAGCCCTCCTTCTCCAGGAGCCTGGAGTGCTCGGCGGGCGTGGGGAAATACCAGGGCAGCTCGGGCTCGCGCAGGCCGTACTCACGCCATGCGGTGGAGACGGCGGCGGTCAGTTCCGCGCAGTTGCCCGCACCGCCCATCTCGGCCACGAACCGGCCGCCGGGCCGCAGCGCCTCGCGCACGTTGGCGACGACGGTGCGGGGGTCGCGGCTCATCCAGTGGAGTGCCGCGTTGGAGAAGACGGCGTCATAGGCCTGCGCGACGCTGAAGTCGTGGCCGTCGCCCACGATGAAGTCGATGCCCGGGTGCTGGGCCAGAGCCTTTTCGATCATCGCGGACGAGCCGTCGATGCCGAGCACGCTCGCCCCCCTGGCGGCGATCTCGGCGGTGAGCACGCCCGTGCCGCAGCCCAGATCGAGCACACGCTCGCCAGGCTGCGGATCGAGCAGGTCGACCAGCGGCGCTCCTTGCGGCGAGACATAGCCGAAGCTGCTGTCATAGGCGCGAGCGGTCAACCGTGTCATGCTCGGTGTGTCGTATCGCAAGACCGATCAGCTCCCCCGTAGTGGGACAACAACTGTAGGGGCAGAATGTCTCTACGACATATCAGTCACACCGGGCACACTTGTCTCACCTGGCCCACACCTTGTTGACGTAGGCCTTCGCCGCGTCGGTCTGCGGGATCGTGAGCAGCACGGGCGGTCCAGGAGGCGCGGGCAGCTGGGCGGCGGTCTGGGAGTCGAGCGTGCCCTTCATGAGCATCGCCTCGCCTCGCGCCGGACGGGCGTGCCCCTTGAGGAACAGGTTCTGGCCCTCGTCGGAGAACAGGAACTCCTGCCACAGCCTGGCGGCGGCGGGGTGCGGGGCGTCCTTGTTGATCGCCTGCACGTAGTAGGCGCCGAGCGGCGCGTCCTTGGGGATCGTGACCTTCCACCCCTCGCCCTGCTGGGCGGCGCGGTCGGCGTTGAGGTAGTCCCAGTCGATGAAGACGTTGGCGGTGTTCTGCTGGATGAACTGCCCTGCCTTCCTGAGCTTGGCGAACAGCTCGACACCGCGCTTCACCTGGGGCACGCCGTTCACCATCGAGGCGGCCATGACGCCGTTGAAGGCGGCGGCGCTCTGCCGGGGGTCGCCGGGGAGCGCCACGGTGTAGCCGGGCTTGAGCAGGTCGGCGTAGGAGGCCGGGGCCTGGACCTTGCGCGAGTCGTAGCCGAGCGACATGTAGCCGCCGTAGCCGGCGTACCAGGCGCCGCCCCTGTCCTTCACGTGGTCGGGCAGGTCCTGCCAGCCCGCCACCTTGTACGGCGCGAAGCGCGCGGCGTTGGCGACCGCCACCTCGAGGCTCAGATCGAAGACGTCCGGCTTGAGGAGTCCCGCGGCCTCGATGGCGCGCTGGCTGCTGGCGGTTGGTTCGAGTTGGTTGACCTTGATGTCGTATTTTTCGGCGAAGGTGTCGATGATCTCGCCGTAGTTGACCCAGTCACGGGGCAGGGCGATGACGTTCAGCCCGCCCTCCTTCTTGGCGGCCTCAGCGAGTCGCTCCACCGTCGTGAACCCGGCCTTCATGGAGGCGGCCTTCACGTTGACCGGCGGGAGCGGCTTCTCTTCCGTGGTCGCAGCACCACATCCGGCGCTGATGAGAACGGCGGCTATGGCGGCACAGGTACGAACAGTCACGCAAGAGATACTCGCCGTTACATCCGTCCAGGTCGAGGAGGCACGACCTTGGCGGCCACCAAATGCTCCTCCCGGATCTCCACGAGAGTGCCGTCGCGCTTGCGGACGCGGAGGATGCCGCCGTCCCACGATTCGAGAACGCCTACCGCGTCGCTGAACCCGCCCGGAACCCTTCTTCGAGTGGTGACCCTGGCCCCAATGTCCGAGCTTGTCACGGCGATGACGAGGCGAGCGGCCACAAGTTTGCCACCCTCCGTTCCCGACACTTGGCTGACCCGGCAATACTAGGGCGTAGCAAACCGCGGTCTAAGAAGGAGCTCGACGTGACGTACGTCATCGCGCAGCCTTGCGTGGACGTCCTGGACAAGGCGTGCATCGAGGAGTGCCCCGTCGATTGCATCTACGAGGGCGAGCGCATGCTTTACATCCACCCTGACGAGTGCGTGGACTGCGGCGCGTGTGAGCCTGTCTGTCCCGTAGAGGCGATCTTCTACGAAGATGACCTTCCCGAGCAGTGGAAGGACTTCTACAAGGCCAACGTCGACTTCTTCGAGGACCTGGGCTCGCCCGGGGGCGCCTCGAAGGTCGGCAAGATCGACAAGGATCACCCCGTCGTCGCCGCTCTGCCACCGCAGGCCGAGGAGCACTGACCGGTGCACAATCTGCCGGACTTTCCCTGGGACCGGCTGGCGCCGTACAAGGAGCGCGCGCAGGCGCACCCCGACGGCATCGTCGACCTGTCGGTCGGCACTCCGGTCGATCCCGTGCCGCGGGTCGTGCAGGAGGCGCTCGCCGGGGCCGCTGACAGCCCCGGCTATCCGCTGACGTACGGCACGCAGGAGCTGCGCGCCGCGGCGGCGGGCTGGTTGCGCCGCAGGCACGGCGTGACCGTCGAGGAGCGGGCCGTGCTGCCGCTCATCGGGTCGAAGGAGTTCGTGGCCTGGCTGCCGACGCTGCTCGGCGCCAAGCGGGTCGTCATCCCCGAACTGGCCTATCCCACCTACGACGTGGGGGCCAGGATCGCGGGCGCCGAGCCGATCGCCGCCGACGGGCTGCTGGCGCTCGGCCCGGCCGACGTCGACCTCGTCTGGGTCAACTCGCCGTCCAACCCGACGGGCAAGGTGCTGCCCGCCGAGCACCTGCGCAAGGTGGTGGACTGGGCGCGCGAGCGCGGCGCGATCGTCGCCTCCGACGAGTGCTACATCGAGCTCGGCTGGGAAGCGGAGCCGATCTCGATCCTTCATCCCGACGTGTGCGGCGGCTCCCACGAGGGGCTGCTGGCCGTGCACTCGCTGTCCAAGCGCTCCAACCTGGCCGGATACCGGGCCGGGTTCGTCGCGGGCGACCCCACCCTGGTCGCCAGGCTGCTGGAGATCCGCAAACACGCGGGCATGATCATGCCGGAGCCGGTCCAGACGGCGATGGTGGTCGCGCTGGGCGACGACGCCCACGCCGACGAGCAGCGTGAGCGCTACGCCGCCAGGCGGCTGCTGCTGCGTCCCGCGCTGGAGAAGGCGGGCTGGCGCATCGATCACTCCACCGCCGGCCTGTACCTGTGGGCCTCGGACGGCGGCGACTGCTGGGATCAGGTACGCCGCCTTTCCGAAACCGGGATTTTGGTCGCTCCCGGTGATTTCTACGGAGCCGCAGGTAGCAGCCACATCCGGATCGCCATGACGGCCACCGACGAACGCATCAGTGCGGCGGTGCGTCGTCTCCAGTAGGATCCGGCGGCATGACCTCCATGGTCGTAATCGGACTGAGCGTCGTGACGATAGTCCTCCTGCTGGGCGCCCTGCTCGCCACCATGCGCAAGGGTCGCCCGGCCGCGGGCTCGGTGTCGCCCCTTCCCTCGGGAGGGCAGGGCACGATCGGCTCCGACTACGACGACCCCCGCACGATCAAGGTGGGGGACAAGATCGAGACCCACGGCACGGCCGCCAAGGTGCGCGGTGCCGTCCACGTGGCATGCCAGGGGCAGCAGTGGACCGAGTACCTGCTCGATGACGGCTCGCGACGGCCGGTGTGGCTGTCCGTCCAGGTGCGGCACGGCCTCGTCTCCACCGATCCGCCCCACCTGGAGGTCCTGCTCTGGACCAACGTGCCCACCCAGGGCATGATCCCCGCCAGAACCATGCTGATCATGGAAGGCGTGGAGTTCCACCCCATCGACAGGGGCACCGCCGCTTTCAGGTCGGAGGGCGAGACGGGGCGCCCCGAGCGCGGGCTGCTCGACTTCGCCGACTACCGGGCCGCCGACGGGCGGCTGCTGTCGTTCGAACGCGTGCAGGGCGAGGGATGGACCGCCAGCTACGCCCAGCCGCTGCCGCCGGGCTCGATCACCATCGTGAGCCGCGCCGCCTGACTCACGTCAGCTCGACGTCGCGGTCGCCCGCCTTGCCGCCGTTCTTCCAGCCCTCCGACGACCAGACGATCCCGTCGTAGCCGACGCTGCGCAGGCCGTACTGCTGGGCGTGCGCGACCGACCAGGCGGCGATCAGCCATCCGCGCCTGGTGCTCGGCACGCTGACGGCGCCGAGGGCCCTGGTCAGCTCCCGCCGCGCGTCCGCGGGCCGCGACGGCGACGGTGTCGCCTTCACGGGATAGGTGCAGTGAACGGCCCGCGGCACCCTGCCCGTGAACGCCGCCGACAGGATCCGCGCGTTGCCCTCGTGCGGCGCGTAGGCGTAACCCCCGGCCGATCGCTGTACGGCCTGCGCCGCCTCGGCGACCGGCAGCTTCCGGTATCCCTTCACCTTCACCAGCGCGGCGAAGAAGCGGTTGGTCGCATAGACCGGGTCCATGATCTGCTTCTTCTTGCCCCAGCCCTGCGAGGGCCGCTGCTGGAACACCCCCACCGAGTCGCGGTCGCCGTACGAGAGGTTGTAGAGCTTCGACTCCTGGATCGCCGTGGCGTACGCGATCACGACCGCCTGCTCGGGCAGCCGCCTCCGCTCGGCCACCGCCGCGATCGTGGCCGCGATGCGCGCCTGTTCGATGTCGAGCTCCAGCTCGCCCTTCGGCGTCTTCACCACGCAGCTCTCGACGGGCTCGGCGAGCGGGTCGGCCTTTCTGAGCAGGACATAGACGCCCACGGCGATCGCCACCGCGAGCGCGACAACGATGATCCCGATGGTCAGGACCGCTCGGGAGAAGCTACGCCGCACCCTGAAAAACCTACCCGGACAGATAGGCTCCGTGGCCATGACCAACAGGCATTCGAGCCCGTTGCCGGCGGCCATCGACGAACTGTGGGCCAACCGCGCGGAGCTTTCTCCTTCCGACACCGCCGCCAGGGGCGTCGTCGTCGGCGCGATCGACCAGCTCGACACCGGCAGGGCGCGCGTGGCCACCGTCACCGCCGACGGCGAGGTGGTGGTCGACGAGCGGGCCAAGCGCGCCATCCTGCTCAGCTTCAAGGTGCTCGGCATGGCGAGGTCGCAGGTGGGCGACTTCCAGCACCACGACCGGCTGCCGTTGAAGACCACGTTCGACGGGGTCAGGGTCGTGCCGGGCGCGATCGCCCGCTGGGGTTCCTACCTGGCGCCCGGCGTGGTGCTCATGCCCTCCTTCACGAACATCGGCGCGTTCGTCGGCGGCGGCACCATGGTCGACACCTGGGTCACCGTCGGGTCATGCGCGCAGATCGGGGAGAACGTCCACCTGTCCGGCGGGGTGGGCATCGGCGGCGTCCTCGAGCCGCCGAACGCGCTGCCCGTCGTCGTGGAGGACGACGCGCTGATCGGCAGCAGGGCGATGCTGGTCGAGGGGGCGCGCGTGGGACGCGGGGCGGTCGTCGGGGCGGGGACGATCCTGTCCGCCTCGATGCCGGTGATCGACGTGCAGACGGGGGAGGAGCTCGGGCGCGGGCGGATCCCCGACTGGTGCGTGGCGGTGGGCGGGACGAGGCCGAAGGAGTTCGCAGGGGGGACGTTCGGGTTGCCGTGCGTGCTGGTGCTGAAGCGGCTGGAGGCGGGGCAGCGGCATGACAAGGCGGCGCTGAACGAGGTGCTGAGGGAGCACGGCGTCCACGCCTGACCGCCTGCCTCAGATGCGGCGCGCTGCAGCGGATCGGCGGGGCCTGCTCCGCGTGCGGTGTGCCGTACCGGAGGGTGGGACACCAGGTCGACGGCGCCCGCGCGGCCCCGTGGGACCCCGGCATTAGGGTGGGTTGTCATGCTGGACTTGACGCAGGACGTAGGCGCGCTGACCGCCGCCATCGTGGACATCGAATCGGTCAGCGGCAACGAGAAGGTGCTCGCCGACGCGGTCGAAGAGACGCTCAGAAGGCTTCCGCACCTGACCGTCGACAGGTCCGGCGAGACCGTCGTCGCCCGCACGAACATCGGCCGTCCCGAGCGCGTGCTCATCGCCGGCCACCTCGACACGGTCCCCCTCGCGGGCAACCTTCCCAGCCGGGTCGAAGGCGATCTCCTCTACGGCTGCGGCACCTCCGACATGAAGGCGGGCGTCGCCGTCGCCCTCAAGCTCGCCGCCCTCCTTCCCGAGCCGAACCGCGACGTCACCTACGTCTTCTACGACTGCGAGGAGGTCGAGGCCGAGCGCAACGGCCTGACCAGGGTGAGCCGCGACCACGCCGACTGGCTGGCCGCCGACTTCGCCGTCCTCATGGAGCCGACCGACGGCGTGATCGAGGGCGGCTGCCAGGGCACGCTCCGCGCGGAGATCACCACCCGGGGCAAGCGCGCCCACAGCGCCAGGTCGTGGCTCGGCGTCAACGCCATCCACGCCGTGGAGCCGATCCTGGCCACGCTCAACGCCTACGAGGCCCGACGACCCGTCGTCGACGGCCTCGAATACCACGAGGGGCTCAACGCGGTGACGATCCACGGCGGCGTGGCCGGCAACGTGATCCCCGACCAGGCCGTGGTCACCGTCAACTACCGCTTCGCTCCCGACCTGTCACTGGCGGAGGCGGAGTCGCACGTGCGCGAGCTGTTCGACGGGTTCGAGGTGGCCTTCACCGACGGCGCCCCCGCCGCACGCCCTGGGCTGACGCATCCGGTGGCCGCCGCGTTCGTCGCCGCCGTCGGCGGTACGCCACGGGCCAAGCTGGGCTGGACCGATGTCGCGCGCTTCTCCGCCCTCGGCGTCCCCGCCGTCAACTACGGCCCCGGCGACCCGAACCTCGCCCACCAGCAGGGCGAATACGCCTCTCTCAGCCAGATCAGGGACAGCGAGATCGCGATGCTGAACTGGCTCTCACCCGGCACGTAGGACCCCACAACGTGAAAGTGGCTTTCCTCGCCGGCCATTTGGCGGGGAAAGCCACTTTCAGTCCCGAGCAGCACCCTCGGCAGTTAGACGCAGGACCTTCGAAATCTGGTTCCCTCCTTTTTTCAAGATTTTTTAGTCGGGCGCGCTAGCGTGATCCGTATGAAACGGACACGTCCCGAACGCCGTCAGGGGCCCGCGCTCGTCCGCGGCCAGCTGGTTACCGATTCCACCCACGACCAGCGCCTTCTCGACCGCCAGGGCCCGGCGGACTGGGTCCACATGGATCCATGGCGGGTGCTGCGCATCCAGGCCGAGTTCGTCGAAGGCTTCGGCCAGCTGGCCGAGCTCCCCACCGCGGTCACCGTGTTCGGTTCGGCGCGCACCCCCGACGACTCCCCCGAGTACAAGACGGGCGTCGAGTTGGGACTCAAGCTCGCCAAGGCCGGATACGCGGTCATCACCGGCGGCGGGCCCGGCGCCATGGAAGCGGCCAACAAGGGCGCGTCCGACGCCGGAGGCATCTCCGTCGGACTCGGCATCGAGCTCCCCTTCGAACAGCGCATGAACGACTACGTCGATCTCGGCATCGAGTTCCGCTACTTCTTCGTGCGCAAGACGATGTTCGTGAAGTACTCGTGCGGATTCATCGCCCTGCCCGGCGGGTTCGGCACGCTGGACGAGCTGTTCGAGGCGCTCACGCTCGTGCAGACCCACAAGGTCACCTCGTTCCCCGTGGTGCTCATGGGCTCACGGTTCTGGGGCGGGCTCATCGAATGGATCAAGGGGTCGCTGCTGGCCACAGGGAAGATCTCGGCTCACGACCTCGACCTGATCCAGATCACCGACGACGTCGACGAGGCGGTGAACATCATCGTCGAGTCCGAGCACAACCGGTCCAAGCGGAGGGAGGAGGAGCTGGAGGCGGTCGCGAGCCAGACGGCGGAGCCTCAATAGACTCCCCTTTCGTGAACATCTGCGTTTTCTGTGCCTCCAGTCAGAAGATCGACCCCAAGTACGTGGAGCTCGCCACGGAGGTAGGCACCGAACTCGCCCTCCGGGGCCACACCCTGGTGAGCGGCGGCGCCACGGTCTCCTGCATGGGCGCGGTGACCAGCGCCGCCCGCGCCGCCGGGGGGCGCACCGTCGGCGTCATCCCGCAGGTGCTGGTCGACATCGAGGTCGCCGACGACGGGTCGGACGAGCTGATCATCACCGCGGACATGCGCGAACGCAAGGGCGTCATGGACGCCCGCTCCGACGCGTTCCTGGTGCTCCCCGGGGGCATCGGGACGCTGGAGGAGCTGTTCGAGATCTGGACGGCCCGCGTCCTCGGCGTCCACGCCAAGCCGCTGGTGATCCTCGACCCGTGGGGGCTGTACGAGCCGCTGCGGTCGCTCGTGGAGCACATGTACGACGAGGGGTTCACGCGGGCGAACGTCTTCGACGCCATCTCGTGGACGAAGTCGGTGGAGGAGGCGTTCACCCTCCTGGAGTCCCCGGGCCGGCCACTGTCGCCGAGCGTGGAGGAACTCGGCGAGTCGACAGGCGCCTGACCGGGGACCCCGAGGCTCAGCCGTTCTCCTTCGCCTCCGTCACCCGCATGGCTCCGGCCCCTCGCACGCCCGGCCGGGCGTTCCTGTAGGAACCGCGCGGGCGCCGTCAGCCATCAGGTGCCGGAGTGACGGCGTCCGCGAAACACCATGGGGCGCCTCAGGATTCGGGATGGGCCAGGCGGGCCAGCAGGGTGACCGCGTCATCGAGGGCCACCGGCTCGAAGAAGCGCGCGTCGACCTGTTCGACGGCGGCGATCGCGCGGGGTGCCAGCTCGGCGCCGGCAGCGGTGACCCGCAGCCGTTTGGCGCGGGTGTCGGCGGGATCGACCTCGCGCTCGACCAGTCCTTTGGTCTCCAGCGCGCGCAGGACCTGCGAGGTCATCTTGACGTCGGTGCCGGCCTGGCGGGCGAGAGCCAGCTGGTTGGGGTGCTCCCCGTGGGTGTTGAGCCACCAGGTGCAGGCCAGCAGTACGAACTGGACGTGCGTGAGATCGAGAGGGGTCAGGGCGGCGGTGATGTCGCGCTGCCAACGCAGCGTGGCATGCCAGAGCAGGAAGCCTGGGCTCTCGCCAGGGCTGAGAGCCATCAGCCGCGCGCCCGCTCGACGAGGGCGGCCATGGTGGCAGGCCAGTCGGCGGTGACCGCCGGGCCGATCTGTGGCCCGAGTTCATCGGCCGCGGCACCCGTGATCTCCATCCGGTACACCACCCGAGTGCGGAGTCGCTCGCCCCGGTCAAGCCGGTGGACAGTGCGCAGGAGCAGGCCGTCGATACGAGCCTCGTCCACGAACAGCTCGTCGACAGTCGCCTCGGCGACGCGCAGGTGCACCGGGTCCTGCCCGGCCGGAGTCATCACGATCTCAGCGCCCGCCGCGAACGGACCGCTGATCTGGATGCTCTCGATGTCGGCGTTCCAGGCTCTCCACCTCTCGACATCGGCCCACAGGCGCCAGATCGCCTCGGGCGTGGCATCGGTCTCGACGCTGTGCTCGTACGTCCACATCAGGGGTCCTCCCCGCTCTCGACAGATAGTCAACGCGAAGATTATCTATGCGAAGACTATCTGTCCACGCGAATCCTCGAACCGCCGCCCACGCACCAACCCCCCGAAGGACTTCCGCAGCCGACCACTCAGGCGCGTTCGACCTCCGCGCCGCCAGATCTTCGGACCTTGGCGGCTTCGGACCTCCGTGCGTCCGGCCCTCGTGCCCCCCGGGCTCACATCTCCCGCCCCCCGGTCCCGGTTCTCCCGTCCCTGGTCCCGGATCTCCTGCCCTGGTCCCGGATCTCCTGCCCCGGTCCTGGATCTCCTGCCCTGGTCCGGGATCTCCTGCTCCCGGACCCGGCATCCCGCGCCTCTGGAGCGGTATCGCGGGCAGTCGTGGGTCCGGGTTCCTCGCGCGACCGGTTCCCGCGGCTGCGGTTCCTCGTGCGCTGGGCCTGCGCCATCGCCTCTCGGCGTGCCCTCGCTCCCGTGTCGATGGCCTCCGGCACGCTCGCCCCGTGCCTGTCGTTCGCTCGCACGGCGTGGTCGGCCGTTCAGACGTGGTCTCGAACGGAGGAGTGCACGCCTGGCCCACCGGAATCGAGCCCGCTCGCTCGTCGGTACGGTCGGACGAAAGGGTTCGAGCAGGCCTCAACCGACGGCGAAGCCCGCGGTCGAACGACGGTCGGCCTGCCCGCGCGCCGGGGTGTTGGACGTATGCCGACACGCCCGGGATCACAGGCGACCGGACAGGCATTCGCGCTCGCCGGTCGGGCCTGTCTTCAGGTTGCGCCGACACTCGCGGGCTGGAGGCCGTCCGCCGAGGGCAGGCGTGCCATCGGAGGGGATCAGGCCAGGCCGCGGCGGGTGACGGCGGGGGCGCGAGTCCCTGCGAGGGAGTCGGTCATGTCCAGCGCCAGCCGTACCTGATCGGCATGCTCGGTCACGAACACGCCCGCGCCTGCCCACCGAAAGACGGCCGCCGCGGCGAGCGCCGCGTCGAGCTGCCCAGGCAGCCTGACCAGCGCGATACCCCCGCTCCGCACGAGCTCCCGCACCTCGTCGGGGGTGCGCACAAGCGTCCAACCGGGTCGTTCAGGCGCGCCTGGCGTCAGCACTACAGGCCTCATGTCTCGATCGTACGAGTACGATTCCAATGTGCTGGTCGTACTCGCCATCGCCGCGCTGGCGATACTCGCCTGCGTCGTCGTGGTCTCCCTTGGCAGGGGCGGTGAGCTGACCGAGTTCCCGCCTGACGTTCCGCCGCTCGGCCTTCCCCAGGCCGGGCAGCTCACGGCGGTCGATTTCATGGCGCTCCAACTGCCGGTGAACCTGGTCGGCTATCACACGCAGAGCGTCGACGAGACCTTGCGCCGGGCCGCCAACGCGATCAGCGCCCGCGACACCCGCATCGCTGTTCTGGAGCAGCGCGTGGCGGAGCTGCTGGCCAGCCGGTTGCACGCGCGCCAGGAGGCGTACGCCGGTCCCGGCACCGCGCCCCGCATCGAACACCGCCCCGACGCCCCGTCCGTCGCGCTTCCCGAGGACGAAGGCGCAGCCTCGTCCGCCGCGCACGCGGAAGGTGCCCTGGTCGCCCGATTCGGTGATCACGGGGAAGTCGTGAACGCGTCCCCGCTCGACGAGCGCGAGAACAGCGCCCCGGCTGTACCTGACGATGAGCTCGTCCTGGATCACCCACACGGCGAGTCGTCCGCTGACCCTGACGCCAGAGCCTTCGACCCGCAGGCCTTGGCGGCCGGACCGCACGTGGCCGCATCCGACCCGCACGCCGCCACGGCGTCCGACCCGGACGGCCCGGCACCCGACCCGCACGTGGCGGTACCTGCCCCCGCCGCCAAGGCGTCCGACCCGCGTGTGACAGCGTCCGGCGCGGACAGCACGTCCGCCCCGCGTGTGACGGCGTCCGACCCGAACGGCGCGACGGCCGATCCGAACGGCGCAACTCCGGGGGCAGCCCGCGTGGGTCACCACCCCGCCGACGACACTGCCGACGCCGAACGACTCCAGGCCGAGAAGACCACCCCCAGGGAGGTCGACGAGCACCAGGACGGCAGCGCCGGCCCCGAACTGATCGACCAGTCTCCGAACGGTGCCGCCGCTCCCGGTGGGACGGGCCCGACCGGGCGTGGAACCGCCCCTCTCGCCGAGAGCGAGATCGGGCATGGCGACGCCGCTCCGGAAGAGGCCGACCAGGAACAGGGTGGAAGCGCCGAACCCGAGAAGGTCGGCCGCTCGTGGGGTGACATCGGTTCTCCTTCGGATTTCGGTCGACACTCGGGTGAAACTGGCGATTCCAGACGTGATCGGGCGCCCGGCGGTCGCAACGGTGCCAGCGGGCTGCCTGCCTCGATCGGCCAGGACAGGGAAAGGCGTTCGTGAGCGAGGTCATTCGTTGCGAGTGGACCGGCATGACCACCCCGCTCTACATCGCCTACCACGACGACGAGTGGGGTCGCCCCGTCGAAGGGGACGACAGGGTGTTCGAGCGGGTGAGCTTGGAGGCGTTCCAGTCGGGCCTGTCGTGGCTGACGATTCTGCGCAAGCGGGAGAACTTCCGTAAGGCGTTCGACGGCTTCTCCATCGCGAAGGTCGCGGCCTACACCGAGGAGGACGTCGACCGGCTCCTCGCCGATGAGGGCATCATCCGTAACCGGGCAAAGATCGAAGCCACCATCGCCAATGCCAGGGCCGCTCTCGAGGTGCCCGAAGGATTGTCCGCGGTCGTCTGGCGGCATGCCGACCCTGCCTCTCCCGTACCCAAGTCGATGGCTGACGTTCCGGCGATCACGCCCGGGTCGAAGGCGCTGGCCAAGGAGTTGAAGGGGTACGGCTTCCGCTTCGTGGGGCCGACCACCGCCTATGCGCTCATGCAGGCCATCGGGCTGGTGAACGACCACATCGCCGACTGCGTCGTACGCACCCCCACGCGCTGATCGGCGTTCGATCCGGCCACGCCTGTGTCGAGATGAGCGGGCGCTCACGCGCGATCACGCGGGTTCGGGGCTGCTGGAGGTGGTCCGGCCGTTCGGCGGCCGGCCTCGGGCTGCTGCCCGGCTACCTGACTCAGGCACGCGGGTTCGGGGCTTGCTGGAGGTGGTCCGACCGTTCGGCGGCCGGCCTCGGGCTGCTGCCCGGCTACCTGATTCAGATTCTCGCTGCGTTCTCATCGAAGAAGGCTGACGGTGAGGCCGGATCCGAACCGAAAGGACGTCGGGGCGGGGGCCGGATGGTGGCCCCGGACCAGGAACGGCAGCCCGGCCAGGTCAACCGGTTGGGGCGGTCGGGAAGGTCTGCGGCAGGGGATGAGACGAGCGTGTGCCGGTCAGCCCGCGGAGATGGCCAGGACTCCGATGAGGGAAACGGCGATGCCGATCTGCTGGGCGCGTTCGAGCCGCTCGTTCAGCACGATCCGGGCCAGCGCGATGGTGACGATGGTGTGCAGCGAGCCGAGGACGGCGGCGACGCTCACCATGCCGAGTGTCGAGGCGGTGGTGTACAGGGAGTCGGCCGCGATGATGAGGGCGCCGATCCCGGCGATCGCGGGTAGGGAGGCCCTGGGGGCGCTCACGCGGTGGCGTTTGAGGATGATGACGGACGCGAGGGCGGTCACTGCGGTGAGACGGGCGGTCAGTAGAGCCCATCCGACGTCGCCTTCACCGGCGTTGTGCATGGTGAGGAAGAAGGTGCCGAAGCCGAGCGCCGCCAGCAGGCCGTAGATGACGCTCGGCGCCGTCCGGGAGCCGGGGTCCTTGTCGCCACCCGACTGGTACGAGGTGAAGACCAGACCGATCATCGCCAGTGCCAGGCCGGTGAACTGGAGCGGACCAGGAATCTGGCTGGATGCCCGCCCGGCCAGCAGCGGGACGACCGGTGCGGTCGCCGCGACGGGCGCGACGATGCTCATCTTGCCGACCGCCAGCCCGCGGTAGAGGGCGGCGATGCCCACGAGTTCGCCCAGTCCCGCGACCGCGGCGAGGCCGAGGGCCGAGGCGTCCGGCGGGCTCGCCCCTCGCACGACCGCCATGACCACGAGCAGGACAAGGGCGGCGGATTGCGAGATCAGCAACACCGACAACACCGGCACAGAACGGCTCTTGAGCCCGCCGACGAAATCGGCGGCTCCCCAGCCGAGACTTGCGCCGAGGGCGAGCGTGATGGCGAGCATGCGGGCTCCTCAGCGGCGGGCGGTGAGGTCGAGGATCGCGGGGATGACGATGTCCCACTGGTCCCGCGGGAATACCTCGTGGCCGGTCTGTTCCATGGCGATGAGGCGGGCGCCGGGGATCTCCGCCGCCAGGGCGCGGCCGTGGCCGAAGGGCACGAACGGGTCTTCGGTGCCGTGCAGTACGAGCGTCGGTGCCTTGATCTGGCCGAGCCGATGCCGCCACGGCTCACCGGCGTCCAGCAGGAACGGGTTGGTCAGCTGCGCGGCGATGTCGACGGTGCGGTCGACGACGCGTCCTGCCAACTGCCTGACGGCGTCCTCGTCGAAGGGACGCGTGCGGGCCGCGAAGGGCCGTTCGGCCTCGACCAGGTAGGCGATGACCGCATCCCGGTCCGACCAGTCGGGCTCGGGCGGTTCGGCCGCGAACAGCGCCTGCAGCTCGGCTGACATCTCCGGCAGGTCGTCCTGCTGGTGTCCGGGGCCGCCGGGCGTCGAGGACGCCAGCGTGAGCGAGGCGACCACGTCGGCGTGGTCGAGCGCCAGGAGCTGGGCGACCGCCGCGCCCTGCGACATGCCGACCACGTGGGCGCGATCCAAGCCGAGCACCTCGATCAGGGACGCGGCGTCGGCGACCAGGTCGCGCAGGTCGTGTGCGGGAGCCCCTGCGGGCGAGCCGGTCGACCGGCCCGCGTCCCTGCTGTCGTACCGGATGACGTACCGGCCCGCGGCCACCAGTCTCTGGACGAGCTCTTCGTCCCAGTTCAGCAGGGAGTGGCCACCGCCGTGGATCAGCAGGATCGCGGAGTCCTCGGGGACGCCGAAGGCCTCGGTGGCCAGCTCGATCCCGTTGACCTTGATGATCCGCTCCATCATGTTGCGCCCTCCAGAGAATCTCCGTTACATGTAACGGAGAAAGTAGCAGAGAAGTTCGTTACATGTCACGAGAGTTTCGTAGACTGCCGTCATGACCCCTGAACCAACGCCAAGCCGGGCCGCGCTCGACGCCTGGGCCGCCTACCGCAGGCTGCACCTGTCCGTGGACGCCGAGATCGCCCGCGACCTGGAACGGGATTCAGGCCTGTCGATGCCCGACTACGAAGTGCTGGCCGCGGTGGCGGAGATGTCGAGCCAGGAGACATGTGTACGGGTGATCGGTCTCGCCGCGCACATGAACTGGGACCACAGCCGCTTGTCGCGTCAGCTCGGCCGCATGCAACAGCGTGGGCTGATCGCCCGCCACGCATGCGAGCTGGACGGCCGCGGCGACGACGTCCTGCTCACCGAGGCCGGGCAGCAGACCTACGACGCGGCCACCCCCGCCCACCTCGCCTCGATCGACCGCCACTTCACCGGCGTGCTGTCGGCACAGCAACTCAACACCTTGACCGGCATCGAACACGCCGTCGCCGCCGAACGTCGAGCCGCCACCCCGCGGTGAACGGCGTGCTGCGCCGGTGGGCTGTGTCGGCGCGGGCGGTCGTGTGCGGCGAGCCTTCCTGGTTGAACACGCCGTCGTCCCCGAACGCCGAGCCGCCACCCAGCGGCGGCGAAACGGCGCCGGTGGGCTGTGTCGGCGCGGGCGGTCGTGTGCAGCGAGCCTTCCTGGTTGAACACGCCGTCGTCCCCGAACGTCGAGCCGCCACCCAGCGGCGGCGAAACGGCGTCGGCGGGCTATGCCAGCGAGCGCGGTCGTGTGCGGCGAGCCTCCCTGATTCCGAAGATCCACGAGAGTCTCGCACGTCGTGGAGTTACTCACAGCAATGGTTCTGTCACTGTGCCGAAAGGAGAGGGAGTCCGTGGGGCAGGGGTTGTCTGCCGTGACGCCGGGGACGATCCGCCGCATGGCGAGCACATTCCAGCGGGGCAAGGTGGAACTGGTTTTCAGTGCGATGGACACCGACGGCGACGGCCTATTGCGCGAGAGCGACTTCGAGTCCCTCGCGCGGCGTTGGGCGTCCGTCCGTGCAGCGGGTGATGAGGAGCGCCTGACTGCGATCATGCATGGCTGGTGGGGAACGCTCGCCGCGCACTCCCGCGACCCCGAGTCTGTCACGGTCGACGACGTCCTCACTGTCGTGGATCTGCTCGGCCAGATACCAGACGCCGTCACCGCCACCGCCGAGGCCATGTTCGAAGCCGTCGACGAGGACGGCGACGGCCGGATCTCCTCGACCGAGTACCAGCGGATGATCGAGGCGTGGAACGGCAGCCCCACCGACACCACCGCCGTGTTCGCCCGCCTCGACGCTGACGGCGACGGCATCATCTCCCGCACGGAGTTCACCCTCCACTGGAGCGAGTTCTGGGCGGGCGACGACCCCGCGGCACCAGGCACCCACGTCTTCGGCACGCCCTCCATCCCTTGACCAGACCGGCTCGGGTGGCGGCGTGACGACATCTGTGTTGGGGAGTGTGGCGGCTTCGGTTTCTGGCTAGGCCCGGCTTGGGTGTCGGTGTGACGAGGTGGCTGTGTTGGGGAGTGTGGCGGCTTCATCTCCTGGCCGGGCCGGCTCGGGCGTCGGTGTGACGAGAAGGCCACGTTGGAGAGGGCAGCCTCCATGCCGTAATCCCTGCACATACTCCTCAAGGCCGGGTTTGGCCGGCAGGGACGCTCTGACCCGGCTCATGAATCCGGCGCAGAACATCATCAAAGGAACTCGCCGCGATCCCGAGTTCGGCCGGCTGGAGGCGCTCACGCCGGACGTGGGCTTCTTGAAGGTACGGGGCACGAGTGGCACCCGAGCTCAACTCCAGAGCCCATGTCAGGTGCGAAGACGCAGGCGGAGTCGATGAGTGTCCACCGCTGATTGTAGGGATATCCGGAACGTCGCCCTTTCTCTTCATACGGGCTCCCATTACTTTGCGCCACGCCGTGGCGGCGGAAGCTCCGGGCCGTGTAGGGGGCGTCCTGGCGGGGCAAGGTCGGCCTGGGTCAGCGGGTGGGCCTGGTGGTCGCCGTCGGGGAAGGTGATCGTGACCGCGTCGGAGGTCACGTCGACGGTGATCGCGTCACGGAGAGCGGACGGGTGAACGGCGTCTCCCGACAGGACGATGAGCGAGACGTGGATGCCAGGCGTGTCCGCGTGCAAGCACGGCACCGCCGAGTGCGGTCCGAAGGCGTTCGACTCCACGTCGCGGGACACGCTGGCGTGTTGCCAGCCGTACAGGCCGATGATCGCTGAGGTGAGCCCGTCCGAACGGCGGGTCCATGCCCATTCGGGGCCGGTGGCCGCGGCGGGCGGCGAGGCGTCGGAGACGGCGTAGCCTCCCTCCCGAACCGTCAAGCCGCTCGTGCGCGCAGCTGTCTCCATGACGTCAGAGGACTCCGGCGAGTGCCCGTGGCCTTCGGATCTCGCGGCGTCGGCTGGTATGGGGTCCAGTGGCGGTGGTTCGGCGGAGGGGCCGTCGGCTGGCGTGGGGCCCGGTGGGGGCGGTTCGTCGGCCGGGGTGAGGCGGGGTGAGGGTGGTTCGGCGGAGTGGGCGTCGGTTGGGGTGGGTGCCGGTGTCGGCGGTTCGGTGGAGGGGGCGTCGGCTGGGGTGAGGCGGAGTGAGGGTGGTTCGGCGGAGTGGGCGTCGGTTGGGATGGGTGCCGGTGTCGGCGGTTCGGCGGAGGGGGCGTCGGCCGGGGTGAGGCGGGGTGACGGTGGTTCGGCGGAGGGGGCATCGGTTGGGGTGGGTGCCGGTGTGGGCGGTTCGGTGGAGGGGGTGGGGGCTGCGGAGGTGGGCTGGGTGGGGGCGATGGTGTGGATGCGGACTTCCCAGGCGCCGCGGACGATCGAGGTTGTGGTGATGCGGGCGCCGTCGGGAGTTTCCGTATAGGACGAGGCGGTACGGTCGCCGCAGGTCAGTGGATGGATCGTGCCGCGGGGGGAGGGGAGGCCGTCGGCGGAGAGCAGGGCCAGGTGGTTGTCGACGTTTCTGGCCCAGGCGTGTTCGGCGGATTCGGGGGCGGTGCGCGTGGAGTAGGCGAGCTTGGCGTAGTGAGGGTCGTCGGGCGGGGCGCCGTGATCGCTGCCGTGGTTGATCAGGCGGACGATGCCGTCGTGGCGGGTGCCGTGGAGAAGCAGGCCGGTGGTGGGGATGGCCACGGTGAGATCGTGCTCGTCGATGGGGAGCATCTGTTCGCGAGCTGTCCACACCGGATGTTCGGGCGGCAGCAGCAGGCCGAGGAGACCCTTGGACGCCCAGTACGGAGACGCGGGCCCTGAGTAGGCCTGGGTGGTGGGCAGGAAGGTGTCGTACCAGCCCATGGGAAGCAGGCCGCGGCGGTCGGGGACGCCGCGTTCGACGAAGTGGCGGGCGACGGACGAGGCGAGTTTCCTGGTCTGGCCCGGGCTGAGCGGGGTGGCGTCGGCGAGCGCGCCGAGCCAGACGGGCGCGAGCGAGGCGAAGCGGTAGCAGAGCGAGCGGCCCTGGTGGACGGGCGCGCCGTCGGAGCCGAAGAAATGCTGGTAGGTGGTGAGGAACTCGGCCAGGCGGTCGCGGTAGAGCTTGGCCCGATCGGTGTCGCCCGACATGCGGGTCCACAGCAGGGGATACAGGTGGAGCGCCCAGCCGCCGTAGTAGTCGAAGTTCCGGGTGCCGCCGTCGGTGTACCAGCCGTCGCCGACGTACCAGTCCTCGATCCGTTCCAGGCCCCTGTCGATCTCGTCCTGTTCGTACGGCCCGCCGACCGACTTCACGAACTCCTCGCTCACGGTCTGGAACAGCATCCAGTTGTTGTCCCACGTCCGCTTCCCGATGAAGCCGCTCAGCCAGGCGACCACCCGTTCCTGCACGTCGGACGGGAGCTGGTCCCACAGCCACGGCTTCGACTCGTGGAGGCCCACCGCGATGGAGGCGGCCTCGACCATCTGCTGGGAGCAGTCGGTCAGCGCGGGCCAGGCTTCGTCGCTCGCGGGATCGGTGCCGTTGGCCAGGCCGGTGGCGTACCTTTCGATCAGCTCGGGGCGTACCTGTCCGCGCGCGCCCGCGATGCGGAACGCGGCGGCGAGGAACGGGCGGGCGAACCCCTCCAGACCGTCGAGCGCCACCCCTGACCAGCTGGCTCTCCCAGGTAGCCGGTATTGGGCGAAGCCCGGCGACGCGTACGGCACGACCGAGTCGAGCAGGTGGTCGGCCAGCTTCTCCCAATGGGCGCGCGTCCAGCCGGTACGTGGTGAGAGCAGTCGGTCGGTGGGCGGCAGGGACAGGTAGGGAGGGGTCATGCCTAGCCTTCTCGGTGGCGGCCGACCGTGAGCTCGGCCGTGTGGGTGTGGCCGCGCGATCCGGCCAGTCCGACGGTGATCGTGGGGTTCCTACCCGGTCGGACGGTGACCGTGTCGTCGGCGCCGGCCACGCCGTGGGCGGGGTGGTCGAGGGTGAGTGTGACGGTGTCGACGGTCCTGCTGGGGTCGGAGACGGCCAGCGAGACGTGGTCGCCGGCCCGCCGTACGAGGACGGCGCAGGAAGCGGAGGCGGTGACCCCGCCCGCTTCGCCCGCGGACCAGAAGGTGGCGGCGAACAGCCGGTCCTTGCCCTGCTGGGCCGCGACCGCCTGGACCTCGGCGGAGTTGGCGAGGATCTCGACGCCCGCATGGGCGGCGGTCTGCTCGGCGGTCGCGTGGGGGAGCAGAAGGTAGGCGTAGCTCGCACCGGTCGGGTCGGCACCGTGGTCGAACCAGAGCGTGACGTACTCCCTCGACACCGGCCCGCCGGCGCCTCCCGTGTCGGCACCGTCGTTGATCGCCCTCCAGGTGTCGGTGCGCACCTCACGCAGCGTGCGCAGCGGCGCGCCACCAGGGAACACATAGCCGCCCACCCCTTCGAGATGCGCCCACGAGGAGACGGACGAACCCTCGGCGCCCTGCGCGGGGACGCCGTCGACGACCAAGACGCCTGTGGTGCCGCGGTTGTCGACGATGGTCTCGATCGTCCTGCCGTCGGTGCTGGTGATGCCCGCACCCAGGCAGACCACCGCGTCGTCGAGGCATATCCAGCTCTTCCTGGCCGTGAGGGTGGTGCCCATGGCCATGAGCTCGAGGCTCGCCACGCCGTACCCGCCGAGGACGGCGCCGCCCGCCCACGCGTTCGACGGGCGGAACGTGCCGGTGCCGCTCACAGAGACCGCGGGATCACGCGGCCGCGTGTCGACCGTCGTGCCCGGCAGCCGGTAGGAGTCGACGGTCGGCCAGTAGTCGGCGCTGTAGTGGTCGAGGTCGGTGTACAGGTAGGTGACGCCGTCGCCTTGGTACCAGGCGCGGTAGTTCTCCCCGTTGCCGCACTCGTAGGCCGCGATCCGCTTGGAGTCGAGGCTGAGGGCGAAGGACCAGTCTGTACGGCGGTGCACGACACGGTTCATGTCGGCGAACACGTGATGCCCGACCGGCCTGGACGCGGCGGCCAGCGCCGGGTCGTCGAGCACGGCCCGGGCCCGTGCCGTCGCCGCGATGCCCGAGCGCTCCACGAACCTGCCCCTGCTCACCCAGCCCTTGGCCAGCGACCTGAACCTGGTCGCATACGGCTCGGGCGCGCCGCTCGCGAGCTGGAGCACCGCGTCGACGGTGTCACGTCCGGCGTCGTGGTCGCGGTAGCCGCCGCGCGACACGGCCCTGCCCCTGACGCTGTCCATCATGAGACCGTCGTGGATCCACGGCGCGAACGTCCGCTCGACGGCGTCGAGGATCACCGCTCTCTTGGGGTCGGTGACCTCCCAGCTCGATCCGCCGAGCAGGCCGAGGACGGCGCTGACCGACTGGAGCAGGACGACGCCGTAGGAGCCGGTGTAGGCGACGGTGTCGTGCTGGACGAAGGAGCCGTCGGCGTAGAAGCCGTCGCGGGAGGTGACGTAGCCGAACAGGGTGTTACGCCCGCCGTCCCGCACGTCGGACAGCCCGTCGCGGGCCAGGGCGACCTTCGCCGCGTCGTCGCCGACGATTCCACGAAGGGCGACGATCAGCGCCTTGTCGGCCCTGTTGGCGCCGGTCTCGGAGAAGTTGGTGAGGTTGGTCCTGCGGTCGGGATCGGGGCAGAAGCGGTCGACGGCTCGGATCCAGGCCGCGCGCTGCTCAGGGGCGATGACGTCGTACATCAGGAGGCAGGTGTCGATCAGGGCTCTGGAGGCGCCGATCTCCCAGTGCCACCAGTTGCCCACTTCCTTCTTGGTCTCGTTGTAGGCGCGGGCGTAGAGGAAGTCGAGGGCGTTGAGGAGCTCCGTCGCGAGCCGGGCGTCGTCGTGGAGTTTCGAACCCGGCGTCGCCCAGGCGGTGGCGAGGGTGCGGAGGCGCTGGTGGCTGCTGGAGATGTCGCCTGACGCGCCCTTGAGCGGGAGGTCGGGCCACAGGAAGGTGCGGCCGGGCGAGAGGTCGATGGTGTCGCGGAGGGCGGTGGCCGAGGCGTCGAGCCTGGCGATGGGCGCTGCGAAGGCGGGGTCGGCGGGGTCGAAGGGGGCGCCGGTGAGCATGGCGGTGGCCTTGGCGCGGAGGGCGGCGAACTCGGTCACGCCGGAAGTCTGGCTGGTCGGGGTGGGGAAGATGGTTGCCGAGCCCGGTTCTGTGGAAAACGCGGGGTTGACGCCGGGGGCTGTGGACAACGGGCCCGAGGGGAGGAGGAAGGCGGCCAGGCCACCGGCCAGCCCGAGAAAACCTCGCCGGCTGGAGGTGACACGGATGGGGTCGTTCCCAAGCGGTGCGCCCGGGCCGGAGGAGATCGGGGCGACCAGGGAGGCCGCCGGTGATGGCCGCACGGGCCCGGGTTCGGCGGCGGCTGCGGTGATCAGGGGCGAGGAGCCGGCGGAGGCGGCGGGCGACGGGGAGGACGGGGAGGGGCGCATGAGGTCGGGCTCCTACTCGGCCAGGGTGCTCGGGTCGACGTCGGGGGCGGGCAGGCCGAGTGCGGCCACCTGTGCCAGGTACTCCGCCGTCACCGGCGCTCCCCATCGCGTCCAGAACCCGCTCAGATCCCGTCCAGCCGTGCGGGAGGTGTAAAGCGCCAGATACCCCCACCTCTTGTCCGTCTCCGTCCACTCCGACGCAGGTCGCTCGGAACGGACCAGCCGGTGCAGGCGGGGCCAGAAGTCGTCCCCGTAGGCGAGCTCCAGCTGCCGGAACGGCACCAACTTCTCGTAGGCGCCGAACCCCTTCACGTAGCCGGAGCTCGGCAGCTTCGGCAGCGCGCTTTGGTACGGCGTGAGCCCCGTCTTCGCGTCCGGCTTGGTGAGGTTCGACGGCTGTCCGAGGGTCCGCTGCGCCGCCAGCGCGTAGATGTTGACCGTGACCTCCGTGAGGTCGGTCGGCTTGTAGGCCATCTGCTGGTGCTGGTGTCCGAGCTCGTGGTACACGCCCCACCCTCTGGTCCGCAGCCCTTCCACGGTGAGCAGCCGGTCGAGGTAGGTGCGCGGGTAGGCGGTCCAGCCGTGGGTGGCGTACGCGCCCGCCCCCGTGGGCATGCGCGGCGCCTCCACCAGGTGGAACGGCAGCGGGCTCCGCTCCCGCTCGGCGAGCCCCGAGATCGCCGCGTGCGAGGAGACGATCGTCTCGAGCAGGGTCAGCAGCCCGTGGTGGTCCTGGTCGCGCCAGGCGAGCATGCCGTCCCTTGTCACCGTGACGATCCCGTACGGCGAGACCAGCTCGACCTGGGGCGCGGCGGTCAGCGTGTCGAGCTGTGACTGGAAGGCCTGTTCGGTCGTCTCGCCCATCACGAACGTCGGCGCCGGCGTCCCGCCCTGGACGAACTTCACCTTGGCCTTCCTGCGGTCCTCGGTCGAGGAGCCGATCAGCGACAGGTAGACCATGCCGCCGCCGGGGTCGGTGACGGTGTTGACGCCCGAGGTCAGGGGGTAGGCGCGCGGGTTCTTGTAGGTGACGTCGGCGTGGGTGTCGGGGGCGCCGACGTGCAGGGTGGGCAGCAGGCCGTCCTTCGCGTCGACCTCGACGGTCAGCTCGGCGGCGGCGGGCAGATAGAGCCCGGTGGGGCGGAAGTTCGTGGTCCCGAGTGCCTGCTGGAGCCTCAGCCGCTCGCTCTCGGCGCTGGGCCTGGCCCGCAGCACCACGGTCCGGCCGGCGGGTCCGAACGCGCCGGTGGCGGAGGAGCCGAAGGCAGGGGAGGAACCGAGGAGGACGGCGCCGACGGTGGCCGCGCCGAGGAAGCCGCGACGCGAAAGGGGGGTGGTCGTCATGACGGCAGCATGTAAGCGCTTTCTAGGGCGAGTCAAGGGCTTGTGAATCTTTCTACGTCTTTCTATGCAGCTCAGCGGCAGAGGCTTAGTAAGCGCTTGCTACCGATCCGCGCACGACGACGGTCGTCCCCACCCTCGTGGTGGTCTGCACGGGCGCGAGGTAGTCGCCCTCCTCTGCCACGCCCAGCGCCAGCCGTACGGCCTGCCGTCCCATCTCCTCCAGCGGGATCCGCACGGTCGTCAGCTGCGGCCGCAGCTCCTGAGCCACCGGCACGTCGTCGTAGCCGACGACGGAGAGCTGCTCGGGCACGGACACGCCCGCCAGCTCCAGCGCCTGCATGACGCCCGCCGCGACGGTGTCGTTGGCCGCGAAGACCGCGGTGAAGTCCAGCCGCTCGGCCAGCAGCTCCCTGATCGTGTCGTAGCCGAACCTGCGGCTGAACGACCCGGTGCGCACCAGCTCCTTGGCCTGCGGCAGCCCGCGCATCTCCAGCGCCCTGCGATGCCCGGCCAGACGGGCGATCGTCGTGGACAGCGAGGACGGCCCGCCCAGGAACAGGATCCTGCGGTGCCCCTGCGTGATCAGGTAGTCGGTGATGGCGAAGGCGCCGCCCTCGTTGTCGTACTCCACGACCCTGGTCGGCACGTCGTCGCCCAGCGAGGGCCGCCCGCACAGCACCAGCGTCGAGCCGGCGGAGTGCAGGGCGCGGGCCCTGCGGGCGACCTCCGCGGCGTAGGCGCGGTCCTCGTGCGCCCCGCCGACCAGGATCACCGCGTCGGCGCGCTGTTCGTGCAGCAGGTCGATGAGCGCGAGCTCCTGCTCGTGGCTGCCCTGCGTGCAGCACACCATGCACAGCCGCCCGTGCCTGGTCGCCTCGCGTTCGACGCCCCTGGCGATGTAGGCGTAGAACGGGTCGACCACGTCGTTGATGATGATCCCGACCGTCCTGTTGGTCGCCCCGGCCAGCGCCCTGGCGTGGGCGTTGACGACGTAGCCCAGCTCGGCGATGGCCGCCTCGACCCGCTCCCTCGTCGACGTCGCGACAGGGTAGTTGCGGTTGATCACCCTGGAGACGGTCGCGCTGGAGACGCCGGCTCTTCTGGCCACGTCGGCGATGGTCGCCGAGCTCATGTCGGTCACCGGCTCCTCCTTGCCCGTGTGAAGATCATGCCATTCGGTCGAGCGCGTCGAGCCGGATCTCGTGCAGCAGCGGAAGCCCCGCGCAGTACCTGGCGACCTCCTCGACCGTGGAGTCCGCCAGCCTGCCGAGCTCGTTGCCCTGCGCGCCCGCGAGATGCGGGGTGAGGAAGACGTTCGGCAGCCCGAACAGCGGATGCCCGGCGGGCAGCGGCTCGGGGTCGCTGACATCAAGTATCGCGTCCAGCCGGCCGCTCGCGACCTCCTCCAGCAGGGCCTCGGTGTCGATGAGCGTGCCCCTGGCGGTGTTGACCACGACCGCGCCGTCCATGAGCGTGGCCAGCAGAGAGCGGTCCAGCATGCGGTAGGTCTCGGGCGTGCTCGGCGCGTGCAGGGTCACCACGTGCGAGCGGCGGGCCAGCGTGTCGAGGTCGACAGGGGTCGCACCCATGCCGGCCACCTCAACGGGGTCGGCGTAGGGGTCGTAGACCAGGACCTCGGCCTCGAGCCCGCGAAGCAGCTCGACGACCCGCCGCCCGATCCGCGACAGGCCCACCACGCCGATGATGATCCGCCGAGCGCCCAGCCACGGGACCCCGGTGAAGTCACGTTTCGTGCCGTGCTCCCGGTACCTGTGGGCCAGGGTGAAGGCGCGCTTCACCCCGAAGACGATGGCGGCGTAGGTGAACTCGGCCACCGGTACGGCGTTGGCGTCGGCGGCGCTCGACACGCGCACGCCCCGTTCCAGCACCGCGGGGTCGAGGAACGTCTTCACCGTCCCCGCCGCGTGGGCGATGAACCGCAGTCCGGGCGCCCGTTCCAGGAGCTCGGGCCCGAGCGGCGGGCAACCCCACCCCGTGACCAGCACCTCGGCCGCGGCGAGCGCCCGCGACGCGGCGGCCGCCGAGAGGTTGTGCAGGACGTCGTCGTGGAGGTCGGCCAGCTCGGCGAGCCGGTCGAGGGCGCCCCTGGCGAAGACCTCCTCGCGCACTCCCGGCGCCATCGCCAGGACGGTGCGCGGTCTGAGCCGCACCTCCATGACCGTCACATCACGCTCCCCGAAACGTCGAACCCAGGACTCGTCAGCATAGTAAGCGCGTTCTATCGAGAACGTGCGCCGCACGCTAGGCCCTCCCCAGATCAGGCGTCAAGCTCGGCTACAAAAGGCGTCTCTCCCTCTTGACGAATCAAGAAAGCGCTTACTACGGTCACGCCAACTGGAAGGACCACGCATGACGACTCCCCTCGAAGCCGTCGGTTCCGGTACGGCCCGCCGTACCGGAACCGAAACCCCCGCGGTCGTGCCCAAGCGCCTGCCGCTCAGGAAACGCCTCTGGCGGGACCGGGTCATGCTCATGCTCACCCTGCCCGGCCTGCTGTACTTCCTGGTCTTCCACTACGTCCCGCTCTTCGGCTACGTGGCGGCCTTCCAGGACTACCAGCCGTACATCGGCTTCCTCGACAGCCAGTGGATCGGCCTGCAGAACTTCGCGACCATGCTGGGCGACCCCCGGTTCTGGGACGCGGTGGGCAACACGCTGCGCATCACGCTCACCCAGCTGGTGCTCTTCTTCCCCGCCCCGATCGCGCTGGCTCTGCTGCTCAACAGCGTGGTCAGCGAGAAGGCCCGCAGGTTCGTGCAGAGCGTGGTCTACCTGCCGCACTTCATCGGCTGGGTGATCATCGTCTCGATCTTCCAGCAGGTCATCGGCGGGGCGGGCGTGCTGCCCGACTTCCTGGAGAGCATCGGCCTGCCGCGCTACGACATGATGACCGACCCCGACGCCTTCCCTCTGCTGGTGACGCTGCAGGTCATCTGGAAGGACTGCGGGTGGGGCACGATCATCTTCCTGGCCGCGCTGCTGTCCATCCCCTCCGAGCTGTACGAGGCGGCGGCGATGGACGGCGCGGGCCGATGGCGCAGGCTCTGGCACGTCACGCTGCCGGGCATCACGCCGATCATCATCCTGCTGCTCATCCTCAACCTCGGCAGCATCCTGTCGGTCGGATTCGAGCAGATCCTGCTCCAGCGTGACGCGGTGGGTCCCGAGTCGGGCGAGGTGCTCGACACGTTCGTCTATTTCAACGGCGTCCAGGACGGCCAGTGGGGTCCCGCCGCGGCCGTCGGCCTGGTGAAGGCGGTCGTCGGCGCCGCCCTGGTGCTCGGTGCCAACAAGGTGGCGCACCTGCTGGGCCACGAGGGGGTGTACCGCAATGCGGGCAAGTGACCGCCCGGCATGGATGGAGCGGCCCTCCAGGCTCGGCACCGGCCTCAAGGCGGCCGTCATCGTCGCGATCACGCTGCTGGTGGTCTATCCGTTCGTCGGCGTCCTCGGTACCAGCCTCTCCTCGGAGTCGGAGATCGCCAGAAGCGGCGGCTTCGTCCTGCTGCCCACCTCGCCGCAGCTCGACGCCTACCGTGCGGTCTTCGACGGAGGCACCGTCACCCGCGCCCTGCTCGTCAGCGTGCTGGTCACGGGGCTCGGCACGCTGGCGAGCGTCACGGCCACGATCGGCATGGCGTACGGCCTGAGCCGCCGCGAGGTCACGGGCTCGAAGTGGATCCTGATGATCGCGCTGCTCACCATGCTCTTCAACCCCGGCATCATCGCCAACTTCCTGCTGGTCAACCAGCTCGGCCTGCTCAACAGCTCCGGCGCGCTCGTCCTGCCCAGCCTGGTCAGCGCGTTCAACCTGGTCGTGCTGCGCTCCTTCTTCATGAACCTGCCGGGCGAGCTGCTGGAGAGCGCCCGCATGGACGGCGCGGGCGACCTGCGGATCCTCGTCCGCATCGTGCTCCCGCTGTCGAAGGCGGTGATCGCGGTGGTGTCGCTGTTCTACGCGGTCGCCTACTGGAACAACTTCTTCAACGCCCTGCTCTACATCGACGACGCGGACCGCCACCCGCTGCCGAACATCCTGCGCACCTTCATCCTGCAGGGCCGGACGCTGGAGAGCGCCGTGGGCACCGAGGCCCCCGCGCCCGTGCAGGCGATCCAGATGGCCGTGCTCGTCGTCGCCGTCGTCCCGATCCTCCTCGTCTATCCCTTCCTGCAGCGCTACTTCACCAAGGGCGTGCTCACCGGCGCGATCAAGGGCTGAGCCCGCCCTCCACCCCGAAGGAAGACCATGAACCTGTCCAGGCGCGGACTCCTCCGCCTCGGCGCGACCGCCACCGCGGGCGCCGCTCTCTCCCCGCTGCTGGCCGCCTGCGGCGGCGGTTCCGGCGCGGCCCCCGCGACCAAGGCGCAGGGGCTGACCATCAAGCTGCCGACGTACGTGCCGCTGCCCGGCGCGGCCAGGCCCGACCTGCCCGGCACCCCCGCCGGGGTGCCCGAGGGCTACTTCACCTATCCGAAGGAGCTGTTCAAGGCGGTCGCCAAGCCGCCGATGTCGGGCGGCACGGTGACGATGGCGTCGAAGACCTTCCTGCCGCCGCCCCCGCCCCGCGAGCAGAACGCCGCGTGGCAGGAGATCGAGAAGCGGCTCGGCGGCAGGGCCGAGCTGATGATCGTGCCGGAGGCCGACTGGCCGACGAAGTTCAACACCATGGTCGCCGGCGGCAACCTGCCCGACCTGTTCCCCTACGTCTCCACGCAGGGCGTCAACAACCTGCCCGCCTTCGTGTCCAGCCAGTGCAGCGACCTGACGCCGTTCCTGAGCGGCGACGCGGTCAAGGAGTACCCGAACCTGGCCGCCATCCCCGAGGTGTTCTGGAAGCAGGGCATCGTCGCGGGCAGGCTCTTCGGCCTGCCGATCCCGCGCAACATGGTCGGCGGGCTCGGCTTCTACCGGGCCGACCTGTTCGCCGCCGCCGGCGTCACCGACCTGGCGCAGATCACCGACACCGAACGGCTGGCCGAGCTGCTGAAGGCGGTGACCAACCCCAAGGAGAAGCGCTGGGGCGTGGTCGCGGCCACCGGCGGCCTGTTCGGCCTGTCGATCTTCGCCCAGCTCTTCGGCGCACCCAACGGCTGGCGCCTGGAGCCGGGCGGCAAGCTGGTCGCCGCGTTCGAGACCGAGGAGTACAGGGCCGCCGTCGAGTACACCCGCGCGCTGCGCGAGGCGGGCGTCATCTACCCGGGCTCCGAGGGCTTCGACTCGCTGAAGCGCAAGAACGAGTTCAACGCCGGCCGCGCGGCGATGACCTACGACGGCATGCCCGCCTTCCTCGGCCCCTCGGGCTACCTGCAGACCCAGAAGAAGATCGACCCCAAGGCGGACCCCCGCCCCATGCTGCCCGTCGGCGGCAAGACGGCGGCGTTCCTCAACAACATCGTCTTCGCCACCAACTTCGTGAAGAAGGCCGACGAGGCGAAGGTCAAGGAGATCCTGCGCGTCGCCGACTTCTTCGCCGCCCCCTTCGGCAGCGAGGAGTACACGCTCATCCAGTACGGCGTCGAGGGCACCGACCACACCCGCGACGACAAGGGCAACCCGATCCTCACCGAGCAGGGCGCCAAGGACACGACCGTTCCGTGGAAGTACCTCGGAGCCCCCACCCAGCCGGTCTTCGACGCCTCATCGAGCGAGGCCGTCAAGCTCACCCACGACGCGCTGTCCAAGATGATCGCGGTCGGCGTCGAGGACCCCACCACGGGCCTGTTCTCGCCGACCAGCGAGAACAGGTTCGAGGCGCTCTCCACCATGCGCACCGACAGGCTCACCTCGATCATCGCGGGCCGGGCGCCCATGTCCGACCTCGACCAGCTCGTCAAGGACTGGAAGGCACAGGGCGGCGACAAGATCCGCGCCGAGTTCGAGAGCGTCATCCAGAAGACCGGCGGCACCGGCTGAACCACCCCCCGACGATAGGTGTGACACCCCCCATGAAACGAACGATCTCAGCTCTGGCCCTCGCCGCCATGGCGGCAGGAGCCCTCGCCCCGCCCGCCCACGCCGCCCCCGCCCCGGGAGCGCCGGGCCTGGGCGACCCGCTCTTTCCCGACCTCGGCAACGGCGGCTACGACGTCCGCCACTACGACGTCTCCTTCGACTTCACCCCCGTCACCTACGACTTCACCGCCACGGTGACGATCCTGGCCACGGCCGTTCAGGACCTGTCGTCCTTCAACCTGGACACCGACGGCCACACGATCGACTCCGTCACCGTCGACGGCCGCCCCGCCACCTGGGCGCTCGCCCCCGGCCGCACGGGTCAGGAGCTCACCGTCACCCCGGCCGAGCCGCTGCGCGACCACCGCCCGTTCACCGCGACGGTGACGCTTCACGGCAACGGCAAGGCCCCGCGCTCAGGCCTGACCGGCTGGCGGTTCGGTCCCGACGGCGGGTTCGCCGCCGCCGCGCAGGCCAGCAGGGCCGACACGTTCTTCCCCGTCAACGACCACCCGTCCGACAAGGCCACGTGGACCTTCCGCGTGAAGGTTCCCGACGGCTACGTCGCCACCGCCAACGGCGAGCAGGCCGGCAGGGAGGGCGACGTCTGGCGGTTCGAGGAGCGCGAGCCGATGCCGCCCGAGTTGCTCGGCCTCGCCGTGGTCAAGGGCACCTACCTGTACGGCACAGGCCCGCACGGCCTGCCGCTGCGCCACGTCGTCCCGCAGGGTCAGGAGGCCACCTACGGCCCGATAGCCGCCGAGACCGCGGGCCAGATCGCGTGGGCCGAGGCGAGGTTCGGCCGGTTCCCCTTCTCCACCTACGGCGTGCACATCTACCCCGGCTACACCGACGCGCTGGAGAACCAGACCCTCTCCTTGTTCGGCACCGGCTGGTTCAGCAGGCCGACGTACTCCAACACGATGGTCCACGAGCTGGTCCACCAGTGGTTCGGCGACTCCGTCACTCCCGCCACCTGGCAGGACGCCTGGCTGAACGAGGGCCCCGCCGTCTACTACGCGGCCGTGTGGGCCGAGGAGCGGGGCGGCGAGAAGCTCGCCGACAAGATGCGGACCGTGTACGGCAAGCTCGACGAGGTCCGTGCCAAGGACGGCCCTCCCGGCAGGCCCAAGGCCCTCGGCGGCTACAACATCTACGACGGCGGCGCGCTGGTCCTGTACGCGCTGCAGAAGGAGCTCGGCGCCCGCGACTTCGACCGCGTCATGCGCCGCTGGGTCCAGCGCAACAAGGACGGCAACGCCTCCACCGAGGACTTCATCGCGCACGCCGTGAAGACGACCCACCGTCCTGGCCTGGACGCGTTCCTGCGCGCCTGGCTCTTCGGCGAGAAGAACCCTCCGTTGGAGCTCTCATGAGACGCCTGCTCGCCCTGACCGCCGTGCTCTCGCTCTGCCTGACGGGCGTCGCCGAGGCGGCTGGGACGCGAACGGGGCCGGCGCCCGCTCCCAAGGTCTACCACGCCGCGCCCGGCGCCACCGGCCGCGCCTGCAACGAAGTCAACCCCTGCTCTCTGGAGACGGCCAGGGACAAGGTCCGCGAGGCCATCGCGGGCGGCATGAACCGTGACATCGAGGTGCGGCTGACCGGGGGCGTCTACCGCATGGACGAGCCGCTCGTCCTCGACGGCCGCGATTCGGGCCCTGGCGGGCACACCGTCACCTGGACCGCCGTACCGGGCGCCAGGCCTGTGCTGTCGGGCGGCGTGCCGATCACCGGCTGGCGGCAGGAAGGCGGTCTCTGGGTGGCGCGGGCGCCTGAGGGCGTGATCCCCCGGCAGCTGTTCGTCGGCGGGGTCAGGGCGGTGCGCGCCCGCGGCGAGGCGTGTCCCGCGAGCGTCTGCGACGCCACCAGGACCGGCATGATCGGGGCCGTGAAGAGCGGCGTGGCCGCGTGGAAGGAGCCCGCGAACGCCGAAGCCGTGATCAGGATCCGCTGGCGCAACTACCACTGCAGGGTCGACAGGGTCGACGGTGACCTGCTCACGTTCGCCCAGCCGTGCTGGACCAACTCCGCCGGCGGCACGAACCGCACCGGCCCGGCATGGGACAGCACGACCGTCGACTCCAGCCGTTACACCAAGGTCTCCTACTTCGAGAACGCCGTCGAGCTGCTGGACCGGCCAGGAGAGTTCGTCTACGACCGCGGCAGCCGTACCGTCACCTACCTGCCCAAGCCGGGCGAGGACCTCAGCGACGTGATCACCCCCGCCCACGAGACGCTGCTGCGGATCGAGGGCGCGAGCAGGGTGACGATCTCGGGTCTCGGCTTCGAGCACGCCGCCTACCTGCAGCCGGACACCGACGAGGGCTACGCGGGCACGCAGGCGGGCCTGACGCTGACCGGGGTCACCGGACCTGTCGACCACGCGGGCCGCCACTACACCAAGCCCGCCGCCGCGGTCGTCGTGCGGGGCGGACACCAGGTGACGGTGGAGAACAGCGCCTTCACCCGCCTCGGCGGCGCGGGAATCGTCCTGGAGCGGGGGACCAAGGACTCGGCCGTCACCGGCTCGAGCTTCACCGACCTGTCCTCAGGCGCGGTCTACGTCGGCGACACCGAGCCCAACCCGCCCGCGGAGCTGCGCGGCGAGCGCAACACGGTCGCCCGCAACACGATCACGCACGCGGGCGTGGAGTTCACCGACGCGGTGGGAATCTGGGCCGGGTACGAGAGCGAACTGGCCGTCGACCACAACACGCTGGAGAAGCTGCCCTACTCCGGCATCTCCGTCGGCTGGGGATGGAACCAGCCGGAGGCGCAACGGCCCGACATGCGCGACAACAGGATCACCGGCAACCGGATCGTCGACGCCATGATGGTCGAGTTCGACATGCATGACGGCGGCGCGATCTACACCCAGGGACCGCAGCCCGGCACGGTCGTCTCCGGCAACTACGTCAACCGCTCCGCCTACGGCAACACCGAACGCGACGGCAACGGCGTCTACCTCGACGAGCAGAGCTCCCACATCCGCGTCGAGGGCAACGTGCTGACCCGCATGGGCTACAAGTGGGTCTCCAACTGGGCGGGGTACGGCATCGAGAACCTCGCCACGGGAAACTGGACGGACACCACGGCCCCCGCCCTGTCGGGGCGAGGCTCGCAGATGGCGGACAACCACACCGCCCTCGTACGGCTGCCTGACACCGCGATCCAGGTGGCCGAGGCCGCGGGCGCGACCCCCGGCGGCACGGTCGAGCAGCTCGCGCCCGACCTGGCCCGCGGCGGGTCGGCCACCCAGTCCTCCACCGACGGTACGGCCGGCGCCGCCAACGCGGTCGACGGCTCCACCACGACCGACACCAGGACCCTCAGCCGGCAGGGCTCCTGGTGGCAGGTCGACCTCGGCGCCGTCCAGCGGATCGGCTCGGTCGAGCTCTGGAACGACGCCTCGATGACCACCGGCGACGTCGAGGTGATCGTGGCCACCACCGCCGACCTGTCGGACGCGAGACGGGTGAGCCTGCAGGGCAAGGCGCTCCGCCCGTCGCTGGTGGAGATCGCGGCCGATGCCCGTTACGTGCGCGTCCAGCGCACGGGCACTGGCAGGATCGGGCTCGCCGGAGTATCGGTCCACCCGTAAACAACGCACCCGAAGGGGTACGGCCGGGCCGTACCCCTTCTCGCCTGGAGAGCAGATGAGCTGGTTCACCGACGCGCGGTTCGGCCTCTTCGTCCACTGGGGCATCTACGCCGCCGCAGCCCGCCACGAGTGGGTGAAGTCCTACGAGAAGCTGGACGACGCGCACTACCGGCGCTACTTCGACCATTTCGACCCCGACCTGTACGACCCGAAGGTCTGGGCGGAGGACGCGTGGAACGCGGGCATGCGCTACCTGGTCATCACGACCAAGCACCATGACGGGTTCTGCCTGTGGGACTCGGCGCTCACCGACTACAAGGCGACGGCGACGCCGTACGGCAGGGATCTGCTGCGGCCGATGCTCGAGGCATTCAGGGCCAGGGGGATGCGGATCGGGCTCTACCACTCGCTGATCGACTGGCACCACCCCGAGTTCCCCATCGACCTCTACCACCCGCAGCGCGACCAGGGCGAGGACGGCGCCAGGGACGTCCGCAAATACGCCGACTTCCTGCACGGGCAGGTCCGCGAGCTGCTCACCGGCTACGGGCGGATCGACACGATGTGGTTTGACTTCAGCTACCCGGGGCGCGGCATGGGCGCCAAGGGCAGGGACGAGTGGCGGTCCGCGGAGCTGGAGGCGATGGTCCGCGAGCTCCAGCCCGGCATCATGATCAACAACAGGCTCGATCTGGGGAGCGGTGACTTCACCACCCCCGAGCAGGTCATGCCGCCGGGCGGGGTGCCCGGCCACGTGCCGTGGGAGGCGTGCCAGACGCTCAACGGCAGCTGGGGCTACGACCGTGACAACCTCGACTGGAAGTCGCCGGAGCTGCTGCTGAGCATGCTGGTCGACACGGTTTCCAAGGGCGGCAACATGCTGCTGAACGTGGGTCCGAACGCGCGCGGCGAGTTCGAGCCGCGCGCCGTCGAGCGGCTGCGCGAGATCGGCAGGTGGACCAGGCTGCACGGCAGGGCGATCTACGGCGCGGGCGCGTCGGAGTTCACCCCGCCGCAGGACTGCCGCTACACCCAGCGCGGCGACCGGCTCTACCTGCACCTGCTGAACTGGCCGATGAGGCACGTCCATCTCCAGGGCCTCGCAGGGAAGGTGAAGTACGCCCAGTTCCTGCACGACGCGTCGGAGGTGCGGGTGCTCAGGGTCGATCCGAACGAGCCTGGCCACACCTACCTGAGCGGCGTTCCTGAGGACACGCTCACCCTGCAACTGCCCGTGACCAGGCCCGACGTGGCGATCCCTGTGATCGAGCTCTTTCTCTGAGCCCTGCGGGCCCGCGCGCGGGAACTAGCGGCCGGTGAAGGTCGGGCGCTGCTTGGCCAGGAACGCCCTGGTGGCGTCCCTGTGGTCCGCCGTGGCCGCCAGCGCGTCCTGCAGGTCGGCCTCCAGCTCCAGGGACTCTGCCAGCGAGTGCGTGGCCGCGAACGCCAGCGCGCGCTTGGTCGCGGCGAACGCCTTCGTCGGGCCCGCGGCCAGCCGCGCCGCCAGCTCGTGGCCTGCCTTCAGCAGCTCGCCCTCCGGCACGACCCGCGAGACCAGGCCGAGCTCCAGCGCGCGGGCCGCGTCCACCGGCTCGCCGAGCAGCAGCAGCTCGGCCGCGCGGCCACCGCCGACCAGGCGCTGGAGCGTCCACGAGGCGCCCGAGTCCGGCGCGAGCCCGATCGCGGTGAAGGCCATCGCGAACTTCGCCCGCTCCGAGGCGACGCGCAGGTCGCAGGCGTAGGCGAGGGAGGCGCCCGCGCCCGCCGCCACGCCGTTCACGGCCGCGACCACCGGCTTGTCCATGCCGGTGACCAGCTCGATCAGCGGGTTGTAGTGCGCGCGCACCGTGTCGGCCAGCCCCCTGCCCGCCTCCAGGTTCTCGGCGTGCTCGCGCAGGTCCTGCCCCGCGCAGAAGGCCCTGCCCTCCCCGGTGATCAGTACGGCCCGCACGGCGTCCGACGCAGCCGCCTCGCGCAGCGCGTCGAGCAGGGCGGTCTTCAGCGCCACCGTCAGCGAGTTCATCGCGTCGGGACGGTCGAGCGTGACGGTGGCGACGGCGTCGGCGACGTCGTAACGGATCACAGCAGCTCCTTGTCGACGAAAGCGGCGGCGGCGGGCATCAGCCTGGCCGCCTCCTGTTCGAAGTACGCCCGCGCCTTCTCGCCCTGCCACCCGGGCGGCAGCAGCTCTGCGGGCAGCCCGGGGTCGCGGAACAGGAAGTTGCGCCAGCCGTGCACCAGTCTGCTCCTGGTGGCGAAGACCCGGGAGGCAGGCGCGCCATCGCTCAGCCCCGCGATCAGATTCTGCGCCTCGGCCAGCCACTCCTCGTACGCGTGTCCGATCGCCGCCAGGTCCCACGCCCTGGCGACCAGCTCGCGCGGATCACCGTCGAGCACCGCGTCGAACCTGTCGGCGCGGATGTCCTCGTTGGCCAGCAGCGGATCGAGCTCGGGGGAGTGGCGAGGGCCGACCCAGGTCGTCTCCGACAGCGGCGCGTAGCCGAGAAAGGCCAGGTCGGCACGTAGCCGCTCCCTCTTGGCCCGGTCCCTGACCTGCTCCAGCACGACCAGGTGCCAGTGCCCCTGCCAGCTGATCGTTCCCGCTCGGTAAATTCTCAGCGCCGCCTCGTCCAAGCGTCTGACGGCCTTGGCGGTCACGGCGTATCCAGGGCCCTGCGGCAGCCGCACCCTGTCGAGCCAGCCCTGCCTGACCATGCGCGAAACCGCCGTCCTGACGGCGGGAGCCGCGATTTCCAGGGGCGCGAGCAGCCTGACCAGGGCGGCGACCGAGGCCTTCCCGCCGCGGGAACGCAGGTGGTCCCCGTACAGATCGAACAGCGCCGCGCGTGCGTTCACGAGCACCAGTTTGGACGGCTTCGCGACGCTGGACAACGGATGCTGGGAGGAGATCGTTACCCATTTGGCACTCCGATGCGGGAGAATAGGACATCACAGAAGACGTGAATGCGTCGGCCACCCACCGGGGCGGTCGTTGATCGCAACCGCGGAGTCCATGGCAGGAAGGGATACACGCATGGCGGCGATGAAGCCGCGGACCGGCGATGGTCCGCTGGAGGTCACCAAGGAAGGGCGCGGCATTGTCATGCGGGTCCCGCTCGAGGGTGGCGGCCGGCTCGTCGTGGAGATTTCGGCCGACGAGGCGAAGGCGCTCGGCGAAGCGCTGAAGAACGTGGTCGGCTGACCGCCGGCTCAACCACCTGATCGAACGGCCCTGGCGCACCTCCGCCGGGGCCGATCATGTTTGGAGATTATCCCGTGCCCATCCAGACGACGGTGTCCGTGCTCCCCCAAGCGCCCGCGGACTCCGCACTGCTGGCCGTGCCGTACGACTCGGGCCTGAACCCCCAGGTCGAGCTGCCCGTGCCGGTGGCCGCGCTGCTGGCCCACTACGAGGCCAAAGGCGAGGCGGGTGAGATCGTCGAGATTCCCGTCACCCGCGGAGACGCGGTGGGCAGGGTCCTGCTGTACGGCGTCGGCGACGGTTCGCCGCGCGCGCTCCGCAAAGCCGCCGCCACCCTGACCCGCAGGGCCAAGGGCAAGCCGTCCCTGACCGTCGTGCTCCCTTCCTGCGACGCCGCGGTGTTCGCCGAGGCCGCGCTGCTGGCGGCCTACACCTTCAAGATCGGCGCCCAGGGCACGACCCCCGTGGGAGCGCTCACGCTGGTCGGCGCCGACGAGGAGGCCGTACGGCGGGGCGAGACCGTCGCCCAGGCCGTCGCGCTGGCCCGCGACCTGACCAACACCCCCTCCTCCACCAAGACCCCGGCGTGGCTGGCCGACCAGGCGACGGGCACGGACCTCGAGGTCAAGATCTGGGAAGAGGAGGAGCTGCGCGCGGACGGGTTCGGCGGCATCCTGGCCGTCGGGCAGGGCTCGGTCCACCCGCCCCGGCTGATCCAGCTCTCCTACGCGCCCGAGGGCGCCGACAGGCACATCGTGCTGGTCGGCAAGGGCATCACGTTCGACTCCGGCGGCCTGTCGCTCAAGCCGACCGACAACATGAAGACCCAGAAGACCGACATGGCGGGCGGCGCGGTCGTGATCGCGGTCATGGGCGCGCTGGCCGCCCTGGGCTCCCGCGTGCGGGTCACCGGCCTGGTCGCCGCGGCCGAGAACATGCCGTCGGGCACCGCCCAGCGGCCCAGCGACGTCATCACGCACTACGGCGGCACGACGGTCGAGGTGACCAACACCGACGCCGAGGGGCGCCTGGTGCTCGCCGACGCGCTCGCCTACGCCGACGCGGTCCTCGACCCCGACGCGATGGTCGACGTCGCCACCCTGACAGGGGCGATCAGCGTCGCGCTCGGGCGCAACATCGGCGCCGTCTACTCCTCCGACGACGAGCTGGCCGACGCGCTCATCGCGGCGGGCGCCGAGACCGACGACCGGCTGTGGCGGATGCCGCTGATCGACGACTACCGTCCCGCGCTCGACTCTCCCATCGCCGACATGCAGAACGCCGACCTCGGCGGGCGTTACGGCGCGGGCTCGATCACCGCGGCGCTGTTCCTGCGGGAGTTCACCGGCAAGCGTCCCTGGGCGCATCTGGACATCGCCGGCGTGGGGCGGAGCACGGTCGACGAGGGCACGGTGACCAAGGGCGCCACGGGTTTCGGCGTCCGCGTCCTCATCGAGTGGCTCACCCGCTCCTGAGCCGCCGCCCCGGATTCCCCTGGCCTGGCCCGGTGGGTGGGACCGTCCATCCACCGGGGTCCCGCAGGGGAACGCCTGGCGCCGCCGTTCAGTCGGAGATCTTGACGGCGGCCAGCAGACCGTCGCCGAGCGGCATCATCAGCGGCCGCAACCTGTCGTCCTCCTGGACGAGCTTGCCCAGCTCCCGGACCGCGACCGTGTCGGGGTCACGCTGGGAGGGGTCGGCCACCCTGTTGTGCCACAAGGCGTTGTCGAAGGCCACGATCCCGCCCACGCGCAGCAGCCGCACCGCCTCGGCCAGGTAGTCGGCGTACTCCTGCTTGGCCGCGTCGGCGAACACGAGGTCGTAGCCGCCGTCCGACAGCCGGGGCAGCACGTCGAGGGCGCGCCCGATGATCAACCTGATCCGTCCGCCGGAGAAGCCCGCGTCCGCGAAGCTCTGCCGGGCCAGACGCTGGTGCTCGGGCTCGACGTCGACGCTCGTGAGCGTGCCGTCGGCGCGCATGCCGCGCAGCAGCCACAGCCCCGACACCCCGCACCCCGTGCCGATCTCCACCACGGCGCGCGCGTTGAGCGCGGTGGCTAGGAAGCACAGCGCGGCACCGCCTCCGGGAAGGATGGGCGGCGCGCCCATCTCGTGGCCGCGCTGTCGCGCCGCGTGCAGGATCTCATCTTCCTGATGGAACTGCTCCGCATAGGCCAGAGTGGCCTCTACCGGGCTGGTCATCGGCCTCTCCTCCCCACTTCCGTGCAATTGGTCACCGATCGCAGCCTAGGGGAGACACGCCACGACGGGAACTCTGGTCGCGCCCAACGCGTTGCAGGTTTAAACGGGCTTTGCCGGTCCTGAAGGCAGGCAGTGCGCACGAAGGGACGAAACCAGGCACTATGGCGGTAGCGGCGGTGGTCCCAGAGAGAGGAGTGCTGGTGGACGGAAGCGACCACCAGGCTGATCCTCACGTGTCAGATGTGTCTGAATGGACTCCTCCCACCTGGGAGGAAGTGGTGCGGACGCACTCCGCACGCGTGTATCGGCTTGCGTACAGGTTGACCGGCAACGTGCACGATGCGGAAGACCTCACCCAGGAGGTCTTCGTCCGGGTCTTCAGGTCGCTGTCGAGCTACACACCCGGCACTTTCGAGGGCTGGCTGCACAGGATCACCACGAACCTGTTCCTCGACATGGCGCGCAGGAGGCAGCGGATCCGCTTCGAGGGTCTCGGTGACGACGCGGCCGAGCGGCTGCAGGGTCGCGAGCCCTCGCCCGCCCAGGCATGGGACGACGCGCACATGGAGCCTGACATCCAGGCCGCGCTCGACTCCCTCGCCCCCGAGTTCAGGGCGGCGGTCGTGCTGTGTGACATCGAAGGCCTGTCGTACGAGGAGATCGCGGCCACGCTCGGCGTGAAGCTTGGCACGGTCAGAAGCAGGATTCACCGTGGCCGGGCACAGCTACGGGAGGCGCTGGAGCACCGGGCGCCCCGTAGTGCTGAACTCCCCCCGACCGTGACCCGTGGGGAGGAAGTCTGATATGTCGCACCTTGGAGAGCGCGCATCCGCGCTCGTGGACGGCGAGCTGCGCCACGCCGAGCGTGAGCGCGCCCTTGCCCACCTGGCCTTCTGCGCCGACTGCAGGAGGGAGGTCGAGTCGATGCGGGCGCTGAAGTCGCGCCTGCGGTCGCTCGAAGGCCCCCCGATGCCGGCCGACCTGACCATGTCGCTGCTGCGGATGGGTGAGCCAGGTGACCCGATGCCGCCCAGGGAGCGCCCCTTTCCGACCTTCGGCGGCGTTCCGCTTCCAGGCCCGCGCAGCATCGCACCGCCGGACAACAGGCCTCGGGGTACCTCAGGTGCCACGTCGCGGCCCGGACGGTCCCGCAGGCGTCCGGCCTATGTGGCCGTAGGCGTCGTCTCGGCGGCGGTCGCCCTCGGCACGCTGTTCGTGGTCGCGGGGCAGGACCAGGGCCCCTCCGTCTCCCCTCCGGTCGAGGTGTTCAAGCAGGTCCACAAGACCACGGCGCCCTACGGCAACCCGCCCTCCGCCACGCCGTGAGGCGGCTGCCCGCCGTCCTCACGCTGGCGCTTCCGATGGCGCTCGGCCTGTCGGGCGCGGCCTACGCCGTGCCCGACGACTCCGAGAACGAGGACACGGGGCTGCCCCTGCTCAGACAGTCGGCGATGGCCGCGAGGGACCGGCCGTACGCGGGCACGCTGTTCACCACCGCAGGCGCGGTGCTCGCCGTACGCAACACGCCCGGCACGGGCATGACGGTCGACGCGCGCGCCACCGACCCGGGGACACCGGCCGGCGGCCTGCTGGCCCCCTCCGACGGGATGCTGCGCACCCTCGGCGCCAACTACCGGGTGGTCGAGGGGCGCGACGGCAACGTCTGCGGCAGGGCCGCGCGCCTGGTCGAGGCGGTACGGCACGACGGGCGCCCGGCCGCCCGCTACTGGATCGACACGGCGAGCGGGATCCTGCTGCGCCGCGAGGTGCTCGACGGCCACGGCAGGGTGGCGCAGGCCGAGGCGTTCGTCGAGGTGACGATTCCCACACCGGTTCCGCTGGCGCACCCCATCGCGGCGGTGAGGGCGGCGCAGGGCCCGCCGACGGCCGCGAGCCTGAGAGCGCAGGGGTGGAGCTTCCCCAGCGTGCTGCCGGGCGGGTTCGAGCTGGCCGGTGCCTCCGAGGGCGCCGGTTATCTGAAGCTGGGATACTCGGATGGAGTGTCCGTTGTGTCGGTGTTTGTTCAGCGGGGCACTCTGGACGAGGAGCGTCTGGCAGGTTGGCGTAGTCAGCCTCGCGACGGGAATACGATCTGGATCCGGGACGCTGCAGGACTGGAGATGATCTGGGCGAGTGGAGGCCATGTCTACACCGTGGTCGCGGACGCGCCCTCGGACGTGGCCGAGGCCGCGATCGGTGGGCTGCCGCACGAGGCGGAGCCTGGCTTCTGGCAGCGGTTCGCTCGCGGCGCCGATCGTGTGCTTTCCTGGGTCAACCCGTTCGCTTGACGCTCGCTTTACAACTCTCGAACGCCGCACGCGAGAAAATCGCGGTGTCCGACCAAGGAGTGGTGAGACTAGATGACCGACGAGACGCGCCCTACAGACGGACGCACGCCGTCGGACCTCGCTGAGCCCCAGGGACGGCCTGAGTTCCTGCCCGCCCACGACGGGTGGGAGAGCGCCCGGACCGAGCAGCTCGGCTGGGATCGCGGTGAGCAGGTCCCGCCTGCCCAGCCGTACGGCACCGGCTGGGGCGACCCCTCGGGGCGGTCGGCCGCCAACGACACGGCCGTGTTCGGCGCGCCCGAGCAGGGCCCCCCGCTGCCACCTCCGCCGCCCACGCAGGCGGTCGGCATGGGTCACGGATGGGGGCCGCCGCCCATCCCCGCCGACGGCGGGTACGCCCCCTCGCGCCGCGGGCCGAGCACGGGCGTGCTGGTCGCGCTGGCCGTGGTGATCGCGCTGCTCGCCTCGGTGATGGGCAGCGTCGGCACCTACCTGCTCACCAGACAGGGCAGTTCGGGCACCGACCCCTCCTACTCGCTCGGCCCCGCGCCGTCCGCCGACACCAGCAGGGCGCCGGGCACGATCGCGGGCGTGGCCTCGAGGGTGCTGCCGAGCGTGGTCTCCCTGGAGGTCGAGGGCAACGCCGACGCGGGCACCGGTTCCGGCTTCCTGATCAAGGGCGGCTACGTGGTCACCAACAACCACGTCGTCGCGCTCGCCGCCCAGGGCGGCGCCATCAAGATCGTCTTCAACAACCGCAAGTCCACCAGCGGGCGGATCGTCGGCCGCGACCCTGGCTCCGACCTGGCCGTGGTCAAGCCCGACCAGACGTTCGGCACGCCTGAGATCACGCTCGGCAACTCCGACCAGGTCGTCGTCGGCGACCCCGTGATCGCGATCGGCTCGCCGCTCGGCCTCACCGGCACCGTCACCACCGGCATCGTCAGCTCGCTCAACAGGCCCGTCGTGGCGGGCGAGGACAACGACCCCGATCCCGCCTACATCAGCGCCATCCAGACCGACGCGGCCATCAACCCAGGAAACTCGGGCGGGCCGCTGGTCAACACCAAGGGCGAGGTCGTCGGCGTCAACTCCGCGATCGCCACCCTCAGCAGGGCGGTCTCCAGCCAGAGCGGCAGCATCGGCCTGGGCTTCGCGATCCCGATCAACCAGGCCAGGCGCGTCGCCCAGGAGATCGTCACCACCGGCTCGGCCAAGCGCGTCAAGATCGGCATCATGGTCGACTCCGGCTACCGCGGCGAGGGCGTGCGCATCGCCTCCCAGCCCGCGCAGGGCCGCCAGCCGGTCGAGGCCGACGGCCCCGCGGGCAAGGCGGGGCTGAAGGCCGGCGACATCATCCTGGAGATCGACGGTCTGCGTATCCAGGACAGCACCGAGCTCATCTCGCTGATCCGCAGCAAGAACCCCAACTCGAAGATCTCCATCAAGTACAAGCGTGGCGGCGAGGAGCGCATGGCCACTCTCGTCGTCACCGCCGAGCAGGAGCCGAATCCGAAGCCGTCATGATCTGGATCTCGCCCGGGCTGGGTGCTTCATCGCCCGGGCGAGCCCTTAGTCTGGAACTGGCCGGGGTTGTCCCCGGAACCGGTTGCACAGTGTAGGAGCTTGCGGTGTTCGGACTCGGTTGGATGGAGGTCGGGGCGCTCGTCGTGATCGCGCTGCTGGTCTTCGGTCCTGACAAGCTGCCGCAGGCGGCGTCTCAGGCGGGCAAGACGCTGCGCAATCTGCGACGCATGGCGACCAGCGCGCGCGACGACCTCAGAGCGGGCCTCGGCCCCGAGTTCTCCGATTTCGACCCTGCCGACCTCAACCCGAAGAACTTCGTCCGCAAGCACCTGCTGGAGGACGCGGAGGAGGCCTGGAACTCCACCCCCGCGGCGCTCGAGCCCGCGCCTGTGGGCGCCTCTGAGCCCTATTCCGAGCTAGGGTACGGCGAGCTGCCCCCCTACGACTCCGAGGCCACCTGAGGGCCTTCCCGCCGCTGTGACCGCCGTCGCCGGAGTGCCGCGACGGCGGGCGGCAAGCGTGAACAGTGCCGCGGGCGGGCGGCAAGCGTGAACGACGTCGCGGGCGTGCCAT
>NZ_JBHUFV010000105.1:160691-261918 GCF_042681425.1 Nonomuraea mangrovi
GGCACGCCCGCGACGTCGTTCAACGGATGATCAGCGGCCGGCGGGCGAAAGGCCGAGCTGCATGCCCTTGATGCTGGAGCCGCGCTTCGACAGCGCGGTCGCGATCCGGCCGAGCTCGGCCGCCGCGGGCGAGTCAGGGTCGGTCAGGACGAGTGGCTTGCCCTCGTCGCCGCCCTCGCGCAGGCGCGTGTCGATCGGCACCTGGCCGAGCAGCGGCACCCTGGCGCCCAGTGTGCGGGTCAGCGCGTCGGCCACGATCTGGCCGCCGCCCTCGCCGAAGACGTTGATCTTCTCGTCGCAGTGCGGGCAGGGCAGCCACGCCATGTTCTCGATGACGCCGGCGATCTGCTGGTGCGTCTGGGCGGCGATGCTGCCCGCGCGCTCGGCCACCTCGGCCGCGGCCATCTGCGGGGTCGTGACGACCAGGATCTCCGCGCCGGGCAGGCGCTGCGCGACCGAGATCGCGATGTCGCCGGTGCCGGGCGGCAGGTCGAGCAGCAGGATGTCGAGGTCGCCCCAGTAGACGTCGGCGAGGAACTGGTGCAGCGCGCGGTCGAGCATCGGCCCGCGCCACACCACGGGCGAGTTGCCCTCGGGCTTGAACATCCCGACCGAGATGACCTTGATGTCATGCGCCACCGGCGGCATGATCATGTCCTCGACCTTGGTGGGACGATCCGACGCGCCGAGCATGCGCGGGACGCTGTGGCCGTAGATGTCGGCGTCGACGATGCCCACCTTGAGGCCCTGCGAGGCCATCGCCGCGGCCAGGTTGACGGTCACCGACGACTTGCCGACGCCGCCCTTGCCGCTGGCCACCGCGAACACGCGGGTCAGCGAGCCCGGCTGGTTGAAGGGGATCTCCTTCTCGGGAGCCCTGTTGCCGCGCAGCTTGGTCTGCAGGTCCTTGCGCTGCTCCTGGCTCATCACGTCGAGGACGACGCGCACGCCTGAGACGCCGTCGAGTTTGGAGACGGCATTGGTGACGTCGCGGGTGATCGTGTCTTTCAACGGACACCCCGCCACCGTCAGGTAGATGCCGACGACGACCTCACCCGAGGGAGAGATGTCGATGCTCTTGACCATGTCAAGGTCGGTGATCGGCCGGCGGATCTCGGGGTCGTTGACCGTGGCGAGTGCGGCTGTCACCTGTTCCGGGGAAGGTGCCATGAGTCCATGGTATGAACCCAGACTGGGTATGCCGAACGTAGGGGCCGATCTGGCTGCCTGAATGTGGCCGTTCTTCTCAGTAGGATGCCGCCATGGTGGGGATCTCGCCCGAGGAGTCGACCGTCTGGCGCATGATGCAGCGGGCCCAGGTGCGCATCACCCGCCGCCTGGAGAGCGAGCTGCTCGACGCTCACGACCTGGCGCTGGCCTCCTATGACGTGCTGCTCCAGCTGTCCGAGGCGACGGAGTGGCGGTTGCGGATGAACGACCTGGCCGACCGGGTCCTGCTCTCGCGCAGCGGGCTGACCAGGCTCATCGACCGCCTGCAGCGCGACGGGCTGGTCCAGCGCGAGGCGTGCGCCGACGACGCCCGCGGCCTGTTCGCCGTGCTCACCGACCTCGGAGCCGTACGGCTGGCCGAGGCCACGCCCACCTACCTGCGCGGCATCCGCGCCGAGTTCCTCGACGTGCTGGAGCCCGAGGAGCTCGCCCAGTGCACGGCGATGCTCACGAAGATTCTGGTCGCTCCTCGCTGAAGCGCTGCAGCTCCGAGCGGAGGAAGTCGCGGGTCGCCAGCTCGCCGATGGCCAGGCGCAGCCCCGCGACCTCGCGGGTCAGGTACTCGATGTCGGCCTGGTTGCGTTCGCTGGCCAGCCGGTCCTGCTCGTACTGCACGCGGTCGCGGTCGTCCTGGCGGTTCTGGGCCAGCAGGATCAGCGGCGCCGCGTACGAAGCCTGGAGCGAGAGCATCAGCGTCAGGAAGATGAACGGATACGGGTCGAAGGTCAGGTTGGCGGGCGCGAGGGCGTTCCAGCCGATCCAGAGCGCGACGAAGACCGTCATGTAGACGATGAAGCGGGCGGTGCCCAGGAAGCGGGCGATCTCCTCCGACAGCTTCCCGAACGCCTCGGGGTCGTAGTGGGGCCGGAAGCTGCGCCTCAGCTCTCTCGGCTGGTCGAGCCGGTCAATCGCCATTGCGCCAGTCCTCGGCATCGCGCCAGCCCTCGGGAAGCAGGTGGTCGAGGACGTCGTCGACGGTCACCGCGCCCACGAGCTGGCCCAGCTCGTCGACGACGGGAGCCGCCACGAGGTTGTAGGTGGCGAGGTAGGAGGTGACCTCGGTCAGCGGCAGCTCCGGCCTGATCGGGTCGAGTGAGGCGTCGATGACCGCGCCGAGCAATGTGGACGGCGGGTCCCGCAGCAGCCGTTGGAAGTGCGTGACTCCGAGATAGGTGCCGGTGGGCGTCTCGTTCGGCGCGCGCGTGACGAAGACCTGGGCGGCCACCGCGGGAGGCAGGTCCTTCTGCCTGATCTGGGCCAGCGCCTCGGCGATCGTGGCGCTGGGCGGCAGGATCACGGGTTCGGTGGTCATCATGCCGCCCGCGGTGTTCTCGTCGTAGCTGAGCAGCCTGCGGACCGGCGCCGCGTCTCTCGGCTCCATCAGCGCCAGCAGGCGAGCCGCCTGGTCCTCCGGCAGGTCCTGCAGGAGGTCGGCGGCGTCGTCGGGATCCATTTCCTCGAGGACGTCCGCGGCTCGCTCGGGCGCCAGAGTCCCGAGGATCCCCATCTGGTCGCGCAACGGCAGCTCCTCCAGGACGTCGGCCAGCCGCTCGTCGTCGAGCGCGGCCGCGACCTCGATCCTCCGCTTACCGGGCAGCGCGTGCAGGGCGTTGGCCAGGTCGGCGGCGCGCATCGACTCGAAGGCGGCGATGAGCCCCGCGGCGCCCTGATCCTTCTGAAGGGTGTCGAAGCCCGAGACCTCGTTCCAGTCGACGGTCCTCGTCTCGCGCCGCTTCCTCCTGACGACCGCGACCTTGGTGATCTCCCAGGTGGCCGGCCGTACCTCCTCCATGGCCAGGTCGTAGACGGTCATCGGCTCGCCGCCCACCTCGACCGTCAGGTCGAGCATCTGGCCGATGACGAGGATCTCGGAGGCGCGCTGCTCGAACCTGCGCACGTTCAGCCGGCCGGTGAAGATGACCGAGCCCGCCTCGATGCCGCGGACCCTGGTGATGGGCAGGAACACTCTGCGCCGGGGCTGGACCTCGACCACCATGCCGTGGACGCGTGGCGGCTGCCCGGGCCGCATGCCCGCGACGACGTCCCTGATGCGGCCGATCTGGTCGCCGGCCGGATCGAAGACCGCGGTGCCCGCCAGACGGGCAACGAAGATCCTCACTTCAGCAGCGTAACCGGGGCGGAGGCATTGCCTCCGCTGCGACTGGCATGTAAGTATCAAAACCTCTAATTGGTGGTGACATATGAAGTACGCAGGATTGGCGATCGCCTTCGTGTCGTCGTGGTGTTTCGCCTTCTCAGGACCGATGGCGAAGTTTCTCGGCGCGGCGGGGCTGGCCCCGCTCGAAGCCGTGTGGGCCCGCATGGCGGGCGCTGGGTTGCTGTTGATGGCCGTGCTGGCGGTGGTGAAGCCGAGGGCGCTGCGCATCCCACGGTCGCGGTTGCCGTTCTTCGGCGCGTACGCGGTGATGGCGGTCGCCGGGGTGCAGGCCCTCTATTTCGTGGCCATCACGAGGTTGCCTGTGGGTATCGCGCTGCTGCTGGAGTTCATGGCGCCGGTGATGGTCGTGGTGTGGGTGCGCTTCGTCAGGAGGGTACGGCTGCCGCGCGCCGCCTTCGTCGGCGCGGTGGTCGCGGTCGTGGGGCTCGGCATCGTGGTCGAGGCGTGGCAGGGGATGCGGATCGACGCGATCGGTCTGCTGCTCGGGCTTGCGGCGGGCGCGTGCTGCGCCGGATATTTCCTGATGAACGATAGCTTCGGGGATGACGTCGACCCGCTCGGGCTGATCGCCTGGGGCATGATCGGCGCGGCCGTCGTGCTGCTGCCGTTCTCGCGGCCGTGGAACATCCCGTGGGAGGCGTTCACGAAGCAGGCCACGCTGGGCGGGCACACCCTGCCGGTGCTCGGCGCTTACCTGTGGATGGTCGTCGTGGCGACCGTCATCGCCTACATCCTCGGCGTCAACGCGGTGCGCAGGCTGTCGGCCGCCGTGGGCGCCACCGTCGCCTCGCTCGAGGTGATCGGCGGCGCGGTGGTGGCATGGGCGCTGATCGGTGAGTCTCTCGGATTCTTCCAGGTCATCGGCGGCCTGATCGTGATCAGCGGCGCGCTCCTGGCGCAGACCGCGACCGTCGTCAAGCCCGCGGTCGAGCCCGCACGGGAGCTCACCCCCGTCTGACCAGCACGGCCCACGGCCCCGGTCCAGCCGGCAGGGGAACTCGGCCCCGGTCCGGCCGGCCCCCCGTTTGGGTGACGCCGGCCCCTGGCAGGGTGCTTGGCCCCGGGCCGGCCGGGGCGGGGGCTCAGCCGCCCTTGAGTTCGGTCAGCTCGGGCTCGGGGGTCGGACTCTCCTCGGCGGTCGTCTGCGTCGGCGTCGGCTGCTGCGGTTCGGCCGTCGTGTCGTCCGTCGGCTCCGACTGGTCGCCGGGGTCGGCGGTGGCCTCCTCGGACGGCTCGGGGGACTGCTCCCCTTCAGGGCCCGTGGAGACGACGACCACCACGGTGCTGCCCTTGGCCACGCGGCCCGAGGCGGGCGAGGTCGAGATCACATAGTCCGCGGCCACCCCGTCGTCGGGAACGCTCTTCAGCTTGGCCACCAGACCGAGCTTGTCCAGCTGCGCCACGGCGTCGTCCACGTGCCAGCCCTCCAGAGCCGGAAGGGACACGCTCGCCTTCGTCTTGGACCTGGTCGGCTGAGAGGGAGGCGGGTCCCCGCCGCCGTCCTCGTAGACCGGGTTCTGGCCGACGTTCTGCTGCTGATACGGAGCGCCGCCGCCGCCCCCCGTGTTCGACATGAGGGAAGGGACGATCACCACCGCGGAGAACGCCGCCGCTATGGCCGCGGTGGCCAGCAGAAGAGCGGGGCGCAGCCGCCTGCGCTTCCGCGGCTTGGCGCGCGGTGCCTGGCCGTCGCCCAGCTCGGGCAGGAGCGCGGTCGGGATCGGCTCGACCGGCGCGGTGTCCTGCTGGCGGCGCGTCCTGCGCCTGGCCGGCTTGGCGTCGCGAGAGGGAGTGCCCGGGTCGGTGGCGGCGTCGTCCAGAGCCTGGATGGCCGCCGTCGCCTCCCTGGCCTTGTCGATGATCCCCGCCGCCTGCGGCCGGCGCGCCTCGTGAGACGCCGAAGCGTCTCTCGGCTGCCTGGAGTCTCCCGGGGGCCTGGCGCCCGTAGGAGACGCGGCGCTTCCGAGTGCTGCGGCGCTTTCGAGCGCAGCGGCGTCTCCGGGCGGCGCGGCAGCTCCAGATGGCGAGCCGTTTCCAGGTGACGCGGTGTGGCCGCGTGGCGGGGTCTCGTGTCCCGGGGATGCCCCGTCCCTCGGGTGTGCCGGCTCCTTGGGCGGCTGGGCGTCCGCGGGCTGCCCTGTTTCCAAGAGGGTCGGCGGCATCGCGGACCCCGTCGCCGGAATCGCGGGAGGCGTCGCTGGTGCGCCGGGCTCGCGGAGCGTGGCTGGTGTGCCGGGCTCCTGGAGTGTCGCTGGTGTGCCCGGTTCCTGGAGTGTCGCTGGTGCGCCGGGCTCGCGGAGCGTGGCTCGTGTGCCCGGTTCCTGGAGCGTGGCTGGTGTGCCGGGCTCTTGGAGCGTGGCTGGTGTGCCCGGTTCCTGGAGTGTCGCAGGGGTGCCGGGCTCCTGGAGTGTCGCCGGTAGGCCGGGGCCTGACTCCTGGAGGGGGGCAGGAGTGGCGGGCGCCCGGGGCGGCCTCTGCCCGGCGGGCGCGGGCCGTACGTCGGGCTGGTGTCCGACGAGGCGCAGCAGCGCCTCCTGAGCGGTGGGGCGCGCCGACGGTTCCTTCGCCAGGCAGGCCTCGACCAACGAGCCGAGCGGCTCGGCCAGCCCGGGCAGCTCGGGCTCCTTGGTGAGGATCCGGTGGAAGATCGCGGGTACGCTGTCGCCGCCGAACGCGGGACGTCCCGTCGCCGCGAACACCATCGTCACCGCCCAGGCGAACAGGTCGGAGGAGGGGCCCACGGCCTCCCCGGAGATCTGCTCGGGTGACATGTAGGCGGGAGTGCCGATGAGGCCGCTCGCGCTGGCCGTCGTCGCGTCCAGGGCCTTGGCGATGCCGAAGTCGATGACCCTGGCGCCGTCGAGGCCCAGGAGCACGTTGCTCGGTTTGAAGTCGCGGTGGACGACTCCGGCCCTGTGGATGGCGGCCAGGGCCGCCATCGTGCCCACCGCGAGCCGTTCGAGGGCTCCGGCGGCGCGCGGGCCGCTCTCCCTGACCAGTTCGTCGAGGGAGACGCCCTCCACGTACTCGCTCACGATGAACGGTCTGTCGCCGTCCGTGGAGGCGTCGAGCACGCGGGCGGTGGAGAACTCGGCGACCCTCCTGGCCGCGGCCACCTCCCTCAGGAAGCGGTCACGCGCGGCGGGGTCGCCGGAGAACCTGGCGTGCAGCATCTTGACGGCCACGCGCTCGCCTGAGGATGACCTGGCCAGGTAGACGACCCCCTGGCCGCCTTCGCCCAACCGGCCGAGCAGCTCGTAGTCGCCCACACGAGTGGCCTCATGGGCCAGGAGCGGCTGTAGATTCTGCACTGAATGCACCTTATGGGGTAAGTCGTACAACGGTGGAGGTATCAGCCCAACGGTCGGTCAACCCGGCCGCGTCGGGCGCGTTGAGCCGCTCCTTGGCCAGCGCGGCCACGGCCTCGGCCGCCTGCGCCTGATCCACCACTTCGACAGCCGCGTCGAACACCACCAGCTCCGCCCCGTTGTCCTTGCTTCTCAGCGTCACCCGCACGCTGTTCTTTTGATCCAGTTCCGGCAGATTTTGTTCCCCGCCGCCGGTAACCAGATAGATCGCCCCATCGTGCCAGATATGCCACGCCAGTCGTGGCCGATCCAGGTGCACCCACAACACTCCGGACTTCTTCGCGCCCTCCTCGATCGCTCCCACGCGCTCTCCTCCTCTTCTCCGCGCGCGCTTCTCTGCGCGCCCGTGCGCTCGTCCTACCTGCCCGTACGGCAAGCCCCGCCGAGCCCACCGCGGTCCCGGGGCCGGCGCCCGTCCTCCACGCCACTCCAGCAGGACGTGGCGGGCGTCCGCAACGTCGCCCGTGCAACGGACTATGGTGCTGGATGTGCTCTATGCCCTCTATGCCCGGCACCTTCGTTCCCGGCTGCTGAAGGGCCCACTGCCCGCCCACATCGCCATGGTGATGGACGGCAACCGGCGATGGGCCCGAGAGATGGGCCTGGACGACCCGAGCCAGGGGCACCGCCACGGCGTCGAGCACATCGAGACCGTCCTCGGCTGGTGCGCCGACCTCGACATCAGACACGTCACCATCTACGTCGCCTCCGTCGACAACGTGCGCAAGCGCGAGTCCGGCCAGGTCGCCGCCTACATGCGGCTGATCGAGGAGATCATCGCGGGACGGCTGATCGACTCGGCCACCCGCTGGCGGCTCCACGTGGCGGGACGACTCGACGAACTGCCCGACTCCACGGCCCACGCGCTCAAACTGGCCGTCGACCGTACCCGCGACAGGGCGGACCACCACCTGACCGTCGCCATCGGGTACGACGGGCGGCAGGAGGTGGTCGACGCCGTGCGGTCCCTGCTGACCGACCAGGCCGACGCGGGCGTGCCGCTCGGCGAACTCGCCCGCACGATCACCTCCGACGACATCGCCGCCCACCTGTACACCGCCGGCCGTCCCGACCCTGACCTCATCATCAGGACGAGCGGGGAGCAGCGGCTGTCAGGCTTCCTGATCTGGCAGGCCGCGGCGGCGCGGCTGCACTTCTGCGAGGTGTACTGGCCCGGGTTCCGGCACATCGACTTCCTGCGCGCACTCCGCTCCTTCGCGGCCCGCCGCCCCTGACCCGGTCCTCCTGACGCCCATCCCGATCCCGTGCACCCTCATGCGTGAGCGCCCTCGTCCTGCGATCCCTGAGGTCGGCCGCGCTTCGTCCGCCTTCGCGGTCGACCGCTCCCCGGTCCCTTGCAAGAGCGCCCCGGCCCTCGTCCCCGCCTCCCTGGGCTCTCGACCGCACGCCTTACTCCTGTCCCTCGGTGCCGAGGGCGTCGTTCGCGGGGGCTGGATGCATGGGCGCGATAGAAGGGCCCAGGCTGCCCTTCGGCCAGGGGCGGCGCTAGCGTTTGGGCATGCGCTCACGCCGTTCCTGCCTCGCGGTCCCGGGATCCAACCCGCGCTTCCTCGAGAAGGCCCAGACCCTGCCCGCCGACGAGGTCTTCCTCGATCTCGAAGACTCGGTGGCTCCCCTGGCCAAGGAGGAGGCGCGCAAGAACATCGTGGCCGCCCTGCGCGAGGGCGACTGGGGCGGCAAGGTGCGCGTCGTCAGGGTGAACGACCTCACCACCCAGTGGACCTACCGCGACGTGATCGAGGTCGTGGAGGGCGCGGGGGAGTTCCTCGACTGCGTGATGCTGCCGAAGGTGCAGGACCCCACCCAGGTGGTGTGGCTCGACACGCTGCTCACCCAGATCGAGCGGACGATGGGCTTCGAGGTGGGCCGCATCGGCATCGAGGCGCAGATCGAGAACGCGCGCGGCCTGGTGAACGCCGACGCCATCGCAGGGTCCTCGCCGCGTCTGGAGACGCTGGTGTTCGGGCCCGCCGACTTCATGGCCTCGATCAACATGCGCACGCTGGTCGTGGGGGAGCAGCCGCCCGGCTACACCGAGGGCGACGCCTACCACTACATCCTGATGCGGCTGCTGATGGCGGCACGCATGCACGACCTCCAGGTGATCGACGGGCCGTACCTGCAGATCAAGGACGTCGAGGGGTACCGGCGGGTGGCGCGCAGGGCGGCGGCGCTGGGGTTCGACGGGAAGTGGGTGCTGCATCCGCTCCAGGTGGAGGCGGCCAACGAGGTCTTCTCGCCGGCACAGGAGGACTACGACCACGCCGAGCTGATCCTTGAGGCGTACGAGTACTACACGACGGTCGAGCGGCGGGGCGCGGTGATGCTCGGCGACGAGATGATCGACGAGGCGTCACGTAAGATGGCGCTGGTGGTGGCCGCCAAAGGCCGCGCCGTCGGCCTCCGGCGCACCACCACCTTCACCCCGAACACCTGACACCTCCAGCCCTCGGCACCTCCACCCGAGGCCTCCATCCCCGACACCGGGATCTCCGGTCCGTGGACTTCCAGGACCTCCGGTTCCCCGGGCTTACGGCTCCTGGGAACCCTGGGCTTCCGGGACCTTGGGGTTCCGGGCGTCGCGTCTCCGGGGCCTCCGGCTCCCGGAAGGTCGGGCTCCCGGAAGGTCGGGCTCCCGGAAGGTCGGGCTCCCGGAACCTCGGGCGACTCGGGATCTCCGGCTCCCAGGTCCGTGGGCTTCCGGTTCTCCAGGCTTATGGCTCATGGGGACCCCAGCTTCCGGGACCGGGGGATTCCGAGATCTCTGGCTCTTGAGACCTCGGGCTGCCCACACCTCAGGCTGCCCACACCTCGCTGGCCACACCTCGGGGTGCCCACACCTCGGGCTGCCAAGACCTCAGGCTCCGGGGCCGGCGGTTCCCTGGACCTTGGCCCTCTGGGAGTTTCGACCCTCCGGCCTCGAGGCCACCGCCCCGGCGCTGCGGACGGCACCTCTGCTCGTGAGACCCGCTCGTCCTGAGACCCGCGTCACCAGCCGAATCCCCGTAGGTGGCGTTCCTCTCGTTCGACGCGTCCCTGACCCCGGGCGGTCGGCCGGGGTCAGGGGTGGGGTGAGCCGTTCACCTCGGGGCGGCCGTACCGCGGCTGGGTCCAGAGGGCCGGCCGTACCACGGCCGGGCCCGGGAGAGCGGCACGCGTCGGAGGGGATCAGAACTGCACGCCGATCGTGGTGAAGAACCAGAACGACGAGGTCAGCCACAGCCCGACCAGCGCCACGAACACCGCGCCTCCCAGCAGCGGCAGGCTCCACCCTGGCAGCCCCTTGCGTGGCAGCGCCAGCATCTTGGCGGCGAACACCCCGTAGAAGAAGCATCCGAGGAACGAGTGCACCAGCACCCTGGGCACGTCGTACTGGAGCCCGAGCGCGTACAGGCAGTGGAAGGCGACCGGCACGGTGAGCAGGAAGGCCACCCGCCCTGACCACCTGTGCACCCACGCGGGGATGGTGACGCCGAGCTTGCCCCACATGGACAGCGCCGAGACCACCTGCACGATGGCGAGCAGGAACGCGCCTGTCGTCAGCCAGGCCTTCATCGCCAGGGCCCCCGAGAACCCGGCGGGTCCGACGGCGAAGCCGGTGGGCGTGTGCAGACGCCCGTACACGCCGAGCCCGACCATCACCAGGGCGCCCACCAGGAGCGGCACCAGCAGGCCGACGGCTGTGCGCTTGTCCACCGCGATGGTCATGGCATCTCCTGGATGAACGCGTCGACGTCCTTGGGGGTGACGGTGTCGCCGTCGATGTTCACGGGCGAACCCGGTGTGATGGTGGGCACGGGCACCGGCTCGCCGTTCTTGACCATGGCGCCGACCTGGACGAATCCGTTGCCGTCCGGGCGGGGCAGGACGATCCATCCGGCCCGGTAGCGCGCGCCGCGCACCTGGGTGGTCGCCCGGTAGAGGCCTGAGGGCTTCTTGACCGTGGGCGCGCTGAAGTCCCACACCTTGCCGCTGAGGGCAAGCTCGCCCTTCGCCTTGCCGCCGCCCAGGACGGCGGTGAGGCTGGCGTCGCCGAAGCCTTTCAGCGCGATCCGGCCGTCGGTCGCCTTTCCGGCGAACCAGGCCTCGGTCACGCCGTCGCAGAAGTAGCCGACGGCCTTGCCGTTCCTGATGGAGACGGCGACGAGCCCGCCGTTGCCCTGCACCCGTCCGGCGTAGTCGGCCTTCACGGCCGCCCGCCGTTCGGGCTGCTTGGGTGAGGGGGCGGCGGACGCGGTCGCTGTGGAGGTCGCCTCGGCGCCCGGTGCGGCGGTGGCGGCGACGGTCTGGTCTCCTGGCGCCGCGGTGGTACTGGCCACACCCAGTCCGGCGGCGAGCGCGGCGCCCGCCGCCAGGGTGATGAACGGCCCCAGCCTTGACATGAGTGCTCCCCACGTTCGGATGTCTCCCCCGAGAATCCGTCTTATCTGGCGCCTTGTCTGTGAACTTATGCGCATCCGCCCGGACAGAATGAAGAGATGCACGACAACCAGCCACCGGTGACGTACGGCTCGCAGCCGCCGCACGCCGCGCAGTACCAACCAGGGCCTTACCCGCAGGGCCAGTACGGCATGCAGCCGCCGAAGCCGCCGTGGTTCCTGCCCGCGTCCAAGGGGAGCAGGTACGACCATCTGGCGAGGAACCCGCTGAACGCCTGGTGGCGGCAGGTCGTCGGCACGCTGGTCGTGGCGCTGGGCTTCTTCGGGATGGCCTTCTTCGTGATGCTGGCCGGGCTGGTCGTGGCGTGGATCCTCGGCATGCCGATGCCGACGACGGGAGGGCAGCAGCTGTTCGGCGATCCCGTGTTCGGCCTGGCGGTGACGCTGCTGTCGATCGCCGCGGTGCTGCCGATCGTGTACGGGGCGGTGGCGCTGTTCCAGCGCAGGCCACCGGGCACGCTGTCGTCGGTCGTGGGACGCCTCCGGTGGGGGTGGATGGCGCAGTGCGCGGCCATCGGCCTGGTGGCGTTGCTGCTCGGGCAGGGTGCGCTCTGGCTGGCCTACGTGGCCACGGGGGAGGACACCTCGGAGCTGCTCGGGTGGAAGGGGTGGGCGACGTTCCTTCCCGCGCTGGTGGTGATCGTGCTGCTGGTGCCGTTCCAGGCGGCGGCGGAGGAGTACGTCTTCCGCGGCTGGCTCCTGCAGGCGTTCGGCGCCTACATCCGGTCGCCGTGGCCCGGCATCGTGGTCGGTTCCGCCGGTTTCGCGGCGCTGCACGCCTACACCGACTGGGGCATCCTCGACGTGTTCAGTTTCGGTGTCCTCATGGGCTGGCTGGCGGTGAAGACGGGCGGGCTGGAGGCGGCGATCGCCATGCATGTGGTGAACAACACGCTGGCCTTCGGGCTGAGCGCGGCGGCGGGCAATCTCGAGGACGCCATGCAGCAGGGGGCGGTGCCGTGGCAGTCGCTGGTGGGGACCGTGGTGCAACTGTCCGTGTTCGCCGGCGGGGTGCTGTGGTGGGCGAGAAAGCGGGCGATCAGCACCGTTTCTCCATAAAGCACGCGAGGGTTCCACGAATCTCGCTAGAGAGGTCTCGCCATCGCGGCGCGGGCGTGTTGCTCTGGATTCTGTGGAGGTGCGCGCAGGTGATCATCTCGGCGGATGGGGTAGAAGTACCGGCGTGCGTCTCCCGAAATAGGCGTACATAACTGGAACGGTCCGGACATTTCCGACTAGGAGGTGCGTCGCGTGGCCTCGGGCCCCAGCGATCCGCGCTCACCACGGCAACCGCCGGACGACGGTCCGCGCGCTCCCGAGCCTCGTACACCCGAGGACGCGGCGCACAGGGAGGGGGAGCCGCGTCCCCCCGGCGGATCGGGTACGCCGGAGGAGCCGAGGATCAGGCACGCGCCCCCCGGACCGAGGGACGACCACGCCCGCGGCGTTCCGGTCGCCTCGCCGTGGGGGATGCCGCCGTTCGCCTCGCCCACACCTGAGGACGACCAGGCCGAGGGCGACGCCGCGGCGTGGCCGAAGGGTCGCAGGCCGTACAGCTCGCCGGCCGCGCACGAGACGAGGCCGCAGGAAGCCGAGCCGCGCCGCCCGCGCAGGGCCGTGCACCCGGACAAACTGGTGGCCTCGGGCCCGCCCCGCCCCCGACCACCCCGTACTCCACCAGGAGCCCAACCCCCGACCACCCCGCCATCGAGCACTCCACCAGCGAGCGACCAGGAACCGAGCGACCGGACTCCGAGCGACCGGACTCCGAGCGACCAGGATCCGGGGTCTCAGGCTTCCGAGGTACCAGCTCCGGATACCCAGGCTCAGGGCACCCGATCGGGCACCCAGGCCCCGGGTGCCGAGCCGGAGACGCCTGCCGAGGAGCGGGAGGATCCGGCCGCGTACGGCGCCGACCGGACGGAGCGGGACAGGCCCACCGCGCCGCACCCCCGCCCGCCAGGGATCAGGACGGGCCCGCCGAAGACCCGCGTCGAGCCGTACAGGACGCCGGCGCCGCGACCGGAGCCCGCGCGGTCCGAGGCGCAGGGGGATCCGCAGGAGGTCCACCACGGCGGGCGGACCGGGGAAGGGGCCGAAGCGCCGCCCATCCCCGTGCGCTCCGAGATCCCCGCCGAGCCCGAACGCGTCGCCTCCGAGTTCCCCGCGGACCCCGAACGCCTTCCCGGGGATTCCGGCCACGTCCACGGGAGATCAGACCGTCCTCACGAGGCGTCGGAGAGCGTCCCCGGCGGATCCGACGACCTCCCGTGGGAACCCGATCACCGCCCCACGGAATCCGAACGCCTTCGTGCAGGATCCGCCGACGCGGGGCGCGTCCCCCCAGAGGAGCAGGGCGCAGGAGAGCCGGTCCGCAGGGTCGGGCGGCCGCCGGGGGGTCGCCCGACCCGTCCCGACCTGCTCGTCGCCTCCGGTCCGACCCCGCCGGGCGGCGCGGCGGGCAGGCATCACCGTGGGCCGGCGCCCTCCGCGATGCGCAGGTCGAGCCCGGTCAGGCGGCGCCACCCCGTCGGCCCCTATCTGGTCGTGATCACCCTCGCCCTGACCGTGGCCGCCGGCGTGATCCTCTGGCAGCTGTGGAACGCGGGTCAGGAAGGACTGCGCCTGGCCGCGGGCTCCAGCCGGTCAGGCGACGAGCTGTTCGTGGTCCCCGCGGCGGGCGACGGCTCCAACCAGAAGCTCAACGACCTGGCCGCCGTGGGCAGGGCCGTGGTCGCCGTGGGCAGCGACACCACCAGCCCCGTCCCGCGACCGCTGTTCCTCTACTCTCCTGACAGCGGCGCCACCTGGCAGCTCGCCAACGTCACCGGCTCCACGACCACCACCGTCCAGCGGGTCGTCGGAGCGAACGGGGCCTGGCTCGCCTTCGGCCAGGACGGCGTGGGCGACGAGCGGGGCCTGTGGACGAGCACGGACGGATCGACGTGGGCGGCCGTCGAGCAGAGCGGCCTGCAGGCGTTCAGGAAGGGCGACCTGATCCGCGACGTCGCCAGGACCGCGTCGGGGTTCGTCGCCGTGGGCCGTACGGTGCTGCAGGACGGCACCGCGGGGCCCGTCGCGTGGCACTCGGCCGACGGCCGGGCGTGGACGCGGGTCGACAGCCGCGACATCGGCACGCCCGACAAGGTCGGCGAGTTCAAGACCGTCGTGGCCAGGGAGGATCAGGTCGTCGTCCTGGCCCAGCCCGCCCAGGGCGGCGGTTCGGTCGTCATGCGGTCGACGGACGGCGGGCGCACCTGGGTCCGCACCGCGACACGACTGCCTGACATCGCGCCCAGGCAGGGCGCGCTCGCCGTGCTGCCGCAGCGCTTCGTGCTGATCCCGACCAGGCACCGCGAGCCCAGGGGCGACGTGCAGGTCTACTGCTCGCCCACCGGCGCGGAGTGGAACAGATGCGGCGCGATCGGCGGGCTCGACGCGCAGAGTACGGGCGTCAACGCGGTCGTCACCCACGCCGGAGGGCTGGCCGCCGTCAGCCAGTCGGGCCTCGACAGCTACACCGTCTACACCAGCGCCGACGCGGCGAAGTGGACCAAGCGCGCCGACCTCGGCAGCATGCCGGGCGCGACCGTGCGCGGGCTGACGCTGGCCGACTCGGGCACGCTGGTCGTGGGCGGCGACCAGGCCGCCGCCGACGTCGACAACCAGCTCGTGCTGATGACCGCCAAGGACGGCGGCCAGGCCGCGAAGGTCCCGCTGGCCGACATCAGGGGCCTGACCAGGGTCGCCCGGCAGACGGCCAGGGTCGCCGCCGCCGACGGCCGGTTCGTCGCCGTCGGCTCGGCCTCGGGCGACGCGGGCATCTGGACGAGCACGAACGCCGTCGACTGGAAGTCCGTCACGCTCGGCGCCCCTCGGCAGCAGGAGCTCACCGACCTCGCGCACGGCCGCAAGGGCTGGCTGGCCGTCGGCACCACCATGCCGGACGCCTCCTCCACCGAGCCGCTACTCGTCGGATCGGCGGACGGCCGCTCCTGGAAGAGGATCGACGCGCCGGGCCGCGCCGACGGCCAGCCGTACCTGTCGATGCGGTCGGTGGCCGCGGGCGAGGGCGGCTACGTGATCGCGGGCGAGGACAGGTCGGCCTCCGGTACGGCCGCCGCCGCGCTCTGGTACACGACCGACCTGCGCACGTTCAGCCGCGTGGCGAAGCTGCCGCGGGACGGCGCGGGCGTCCGCATCCACGACGTCGCCGCGGGCCAGGGCGCCTACGTCGCCGTCGGCGGCTCGGGCGGCGCCGAGCGCGAGAGCGGCGTCGTGTGGATCTCCGCGGACGGTCTCACGTGGAAGGCGCGCGAGCGGCTCCTCCCTCCCCACGCCACCTCGGCGGGCCTGCGCCAGGTCGTCCGGTACGGCGAGCGGATCGTCGCCATGGGCACCGCGCAGGTGTCGGGGTCCCGCAAGGCGTTCGCCGCCGTGTCCGACGACGAAGGCGTGAGCTGGAGCTACTCCTGGCTCCCCGCCGAGCAGGCCGCCGCCGTCCACGACCTGGCCTCCGCGCCCCAGGGGCTGGTGGCGGTGGGCTGGCACGGCGCTCCCGGCAGCGGGGACAGCGCGGCCTGGACCTCCGAGGACGGGCTGGCGTGGAACCGCCAGGACCTGACGAGGGACAAGCTGGGCGGCGAGGGCACGCAGTGGCTCGGCGCCGTCACGGTCTCCGCCGCCGACGTGGTCGCGCTGGGCCGCTCCACGACCTACAACTCCGACCACCTCATCCTCTGGACGTCCACGCTCTCGTCGGATCGCTGACCTGGCGACGTGACGGCGGCAGGACGAAGTCCCGCCGGAGCGGCGTGAGACGGGCGCCCACCACGTGCCCGCGGTGGGCTCGGCCCGGCCTGCCGTGCGGGACCGGGCGCGGCGTGATGTCCGTGCGGGGCAGGGGTCAGCCGGGCAGGACGTTCCACGCCGCCAGGGCGGCGAGCAGCCCGTCGGTCAGCGGCATGCGGTCCAGCTCGGCCCGCGAGCACCAGCGCACGGCCGCCGCGTCGTCGCCCGGCGCGAGCGCCCCCGAGACCGCGGTGGCCAGGTAGTCGCGGATCACGTAGACCACCCCTCCAGGCCCAGGGCGCTCGACGGCGCCCGCCAGCGCGCCCACCGTCACCACCAGGCCCGTCTCCTCCGCGACCTCCCTGCGGACCGCGTCCTCGTCGCTCTCTCCCGCCTCGACCCTGCCGCCGGGGATCGACCACAGCCCCTCGCCAGGCGGCCGCCCACGCTTGATCAGCAGCAGTTCGCCCGAATCCGCGACCATGATCGCGCCCACACAATTTACGCGCACATGGCCAAGATTACGGCGGCATAACGAGCTCCGCCCTTGACGGATCGGTGCTCGGGGACGCACCGTGAGTAGCTGTGAGAGCGGCACCAACCTGTCCACGATGTTTTGGACCGCTTCATGCACCGAGCGCGTGGTCGAGCGCATGGCGCTGCGGCGCGCATGGCGACGTCCTGCCCTTCCAGCCGCTGCAGCCATCCGGTTCGGCCTGCGATTCCGTACGGCAGAGCTCGGTGGTTCCCGTGTGGCTGCCGTGGCCGCTTCCGCCAGGCTGGCTGGTGACGGGGTTCGGCCTGGCGGGCGACGAGCGCACAGGTGCACGGGCGAGCCTGGTAGCGCTGACGGGTCCTTCGGTCACGCATGGCCCCGCCGACATGGTTGTCATCGCCGAAGAGCCCGGCGTCGGCCTCGGCGCGAGCTTCGCCGGCCTCGACGGCCCCGATCCAGGCGGAGGCTTCGGCGAAGGGCCGCCGAACGCCAAGATCGACGTGCTCGGGCACCCGACCGCGCTGTGGTGCGTCAGGGCGCCCGACGACAGGGCCGTCTACGCGGGCGAGGCGCTCGGCAACTGGCTCTGGACCGTCGTGTGGCCGGCCGAGGCCGGTTGCTTCATCGTCCTGGACCAGCTGACCCTGCGTGACCTGCGCGCGCACGACCAGGACTTCGACCTGCCCTTCGGCGCCTTCTCTCCGAGGCTCGAGAGTTAGGATCGTGCTCTGTTCCCCCCTCACCGGCAGGGGGGCGCGGTGTTCGACGTCAGGTTCTTCGTCGAGGCGTTCGTCACGATGTTCGTCATCATGGACCCGCCCGGCGTCATTCCGCTCTTCCTCGCCTACACCGGCGGCCGTACTCCCGCCGAACGCAGGCGCATCGCGGCGCAGGCGGCGATCACGGCGTTCTGCCTGATCGTGGTGTTCGCGGTCTTCGGCCAGGTCATCCTGGGGTACCTGCACGTGGAGGTGCCCGCCATGCAGATCGCGGGCGGGCTGCTCCTGCTGCTGGTCGCCCTGGAACTGTTGCGGGGGACGACGGAGCCGCGGGCGGGCACCGTGAAGTCGAACGTCAACGTGGCGCTGGTGCCCCTCGGGACCCCTCTGCTGGCGGGCCCAGGAGCCATCGTGGCCACGATCGTGTTCGCCCAGCAGGCAGGGGCGGTGAAGGGCGGCATCCTGGCGCTGGGGCTGGCCATCGCGGCGGTGCACGTGGTGCTGTGGTTGTTCATGCGGTTCTCGGTGAGCATCATCCGGGTGATCAAGGAGAACGGGGTGGAGCTGGTCACCAGGATCGCCGGCCTGCTGCTGGCCGCGCTGGCCGTCCAGCTCATCATCACCGCCATCCGTTCCCTCACGGCCTGACCTCGAACGGCGTCCCACCATCCGCGTGCAAGGCGGGATCCGAGCCCCGGTTGACGATAGGGTGGCAACGTGGGAGCGCGTATCGAGCGAGTCGTGACCGAGGGCGTCGTCGAGATCGACGGCACCGAGCATAAGGTCGAGAACAACACCTGGATCGTGGGCGACGACGAGGAGGTCATCGTCATCGACCCGGCGCGTGACGCCGAGAAGATCCTGGACCAGATCGGCGAGCGGGAGGTGCTCGCCGTCATCTGCACGCACGGCCTTCCCGACCACGTCGGCGCCGCCATCGAGGTGGCCAGCAGGGACGAGTCGGTGATCGCCCTGCACCCCAAGGACAAGCCGATCTGGCGTGAGACCTGGTCGGAGACCTGGCCTGACATCGAGATGGAGGACGAGGGCGTGTTCGGCGTCGGCGACGTCCGTCTCGAGGTGCTGGAGACCCCCGGCGTCACGATGGGCGGTGTCTCCCTCTACTCCGAGGAGCTGGAGGCCGTCTTCACCGGCAAGTCGCTGCAGGCCGACGGTCCTGGCAAGCTCGGCGGGGAGTACCCCGCCCTGGCCGACCAGCTGACCTCGATCGGCGGGAGGCTGTTCACGCTGCCGGGCGCGACCAGGGTCCTGCCCAACCAGGGCGAGGAGAGCCGGATCGGCGACCTGGAGCCGCACTTCGACGACTGGGTGTCGGGGTCGCTGACCCGCGAGAAGCCTTCGGACGGCCCGCTGACCGACGGCACGGGCGCCGCCGGGATCCAGCTGAACCTGGGCGACCAGTAGGTGCTGGAGCAGCTCCCTCTTGAGGGCATGCCGCGGCGGCTCTATTCATGCACGCCGTCGCGGCTCAACTCATGGCTCGACTGCCGCAGGCGCTACAGGTTCTCCTATCTCGACCGGCCCCAGCCGCCCAAGGGCCCCGCGTGGGCCCACAACAGCATGGGCGCGAGCGTGCACAACGCGCTCGCGGCGTGGTGGCGGCAGCCGTACGAGCGCAGGACCTCCGCCATGGCGGCGATCCTGCTGACCAACGGGTGGATCTCCGAGGGGTTCAGGGACGCCGAGCAGTCCACGCAGTATCGTGATCACGCCCGCGGCATGGTGTCGGGGTACGTCGAGACGCTCGATCCCTCCGACGAGCCCGTCGGCGTCGAGCGTACGGTGGCCACGCGGACGAAGGCCATCGCGGTCTCCGGGCGCATCGACAGGCTCGACCGGCGCGGCGACGAGCTGGTGGTCGTCGACTACAAGACGGGCAGGCGGCCACTGACCGAGGACGACGCCCGCGGCTCGCTCGCCCTGGCGATCTACGCGATCGCGGCCTCGCGCGTGCTGCGCACCCCGTGCACCACCGTCGAGCTGCACCACCTGCCGACCGGCGAGATCGTCGAGTGGCAGCACACCGAGGAGTCGCTCGGCCGCCACCTGCGCAGGGCCGAGGAGGTCGCGCTGGAGGCCGGTGAGGCCGACGAGCGCTACAGGGCCGGCGAGAAGAACGACCCGTTCCCGCCGAGTCCAGGCCCGATGTGCTCGTGGTGCGACTTCCGCCGCCACTGCCCCGAGGGCCGCACGGCGGCACCTGACAAGCTCCCCTGGGACGCTCTCGCCTGAACCCGCCCAGGCCCGCCCGAGACCACCGGGTCCGGCGGTGCTCGCCTCGCCCGAGGCGTTGGCCGCGGTCGCCGAGGACGGAGCGGGTCAGGCCGCCAGGCCGGCCGGCCAGCGGCGTGGGTCGGTGAGGCCTTTGAGTCCCTTGCTCACGTCGTAGCCCGCCTTCGCCAGCCGTTCGCGGGAGGCGGCGAGCATCTGCCTGGTCGGCTCGGCGAAGGCCAGGTCGTGGACGTGCTCGGGCAACGAGTTGGCCCCGAGCCTGAACGCCTTCAGCGCCGCCGTCACGGTCGCGCGCGGCACCTCGGGCAGCGTGCCGTACATCTCCCTGGCCCAGCCGGGCAGCGAGTAGTAGCACAGCGCGCCGAACGGGAAGTAGACCGGCTTGCCGGGGGAGAGCCTGCGCAGCTCCTGCGGCAACCGCGGCCACAGCAGGAACCGCACGGTGGCCGCCGACTCGTCGATGACCCGCAGCCTGGGCCGCATCTCCTCGAAGTACGCGGCCATCTCGGCCTGCGAGCCGGGCACGTCGTCCAGGTGCAGGCCGACGTAGGTGGCGCTCTTGCGCTGTTCGTAGAGGTAGCGGTCGGCCTGCCGGTCGGTCAGCCCGAGGCCGCCGCGCCTGGCCACCTCCAGGTAGGACGACACCTCCGCGCAGTGCACCCACCGCAGCAGCTCGGGGTCGTCGACACGGTGCGTCCTGCCGCCGTCGCTGATGCGCAGCCCCCGGTGGATGCGCCGCACCCTGCGCCCGATCTCGTCGGCCTCCTCAGGACTGCCGAAGGTGACCCTTCCCACGAAGTCGGCGGTACGGCGCAGCCGTCCGAACGGGTCGTCCTGGAAGTTGGAGTTCTGCCAGACGCCGCGCATCGCCAGCGGGTGGAGCGCCTGGAGCATGAGGCCGCGCACGCCGCCCACCCACATCGAGCGGTCGAGGTGCACCAGCCACGTCACAGCCTGCGGCGGCTGGACGACGATCTCTTCGATGCTCGTCATAGTAAGTAGATGATTACACGGCTGGGCGGCGAATGGCCTCCGCCGAGTTCCAGAATCTCGTCAGCGCGGCCGCGGTCGTCTCCGGCGCCTCGACGGCGGGCGAGTGGACGGCGCCGGGCACCACCACGATCTCGGATCCGAGCCTGGCCGCCATCTCGGCCTGCACGCCGGGCGGCCAGCCGTCGTCGTGCTCGCCGAACAGGACCAGGGTCGGCACCTCGATCTGGGTGAGCTCCTCGGTGCGGTCGGGCTGGTCGAGCACCTGCGCCGCCATCGTCGCCAGCGCCGTGGGGTTGTTGGCGAACAGCCGCTTGCGCAGGAACGCGATGATCTCGTCGGGCACGCCGCCGCCGAGCGCCTCGGGCTCGTAGCGGGTGGTCCACACGTGTTCGAGGCCCAGCTCGGGCAGCTCGCGCATGATCGCCCTGCCGGCCCGCTCGCGGGGTCCGATGATGCCTGAAGGGCCCGAGCTCATCAGCGTGAAAGAGGCGAACTTGGTGCGCCCGTCGATCACCGCCTCCCTGGTGACCAGCCCGCCGAAGGAGTGGCCGACGAGGTGGACGGGGCCGCCGTCGCCGACGGCCATCGCGATCGCGTCGACGTCGTTGCCGAGCGCGGGGCAGGTGTAGGCGGCGGCGTCGTCGGGGCCAGGTGTCTCGTACTGCCCTCGCATGTCGATCGCGACGACCTTGCGGTTGGCGGTGGCGAGGGTCTGCAGGATGGCGATGAAGTCTTCCTTGCTGCCGGTGAGGCCGGGTACCAGCAGCGCGGGTAGCCGCTCGATCACGCCGCTCATCGGGGTGGCCTCCAGGGCGGCGAACTGGCCGTGGGGCGTGTCGATCTGCACGGGGGACACCCCGGGCGGCAGGGACAGGAAGCGCGGCGTACTCACGTAAGGCAACAATACCCAGAGCACAGGGTGGGAACACCGCGAATCGTTCCACTTACCCAGCTTGACGTGCTCAAAGGCGCTCTGTGCCGATTCTCGTGGGAGCGGCGAGGGGCCGTCATGACCCGGTCAGACTCGACCCCGCCAGGGGCCGCCGAGGGGCGGCGAACAGGCGACACACCGAGGGCCGGCCCGTATGCAGGTGAGAGGCGCGAACGGGTCCCCGGCAGGGACTCACCGGGACGCGGACCAGGGGTGTGGGGTCTCCTCCGGAGGACGACCGGGGTTCTCCCGGGATGGGGCTCGCTGGGGGCGTGGGGGCGCTTCCGAGGGCCGGGAGCGCCCCCACAGAGGCGTCGAGGGGCCGGGGCGCGCGGGAGCCCCCCAGCCCGTTGGGACGTCAGCGGCGGCGAGGCCCGCCGGAAGCGCCGCCGCTGCCGCGCGGGCGACGCCGCTGCTGCTGGCGTTCGGTCGCGGCGGAGGGCGCGATCTCGTCATCGTCGGTCGCCAGGTCAGGCGACTGGAAGATGACCGTGAACGCGTTCGGCGGCACGATCCGCTCGGGCTCCCTGCGGACAGGGGGCGGCGGGGTGGTCATGAAGCTCGGCTCCTCGACGGGGTGCGGTGCGGGCTGCGGCTCGGCCACCGAGGCGAGAGCTCCTTCCAGCGCCTCCGAGGAGGCGCCCCTACGGGCCCGAGTCCGCCTGGAGGGCTGGTCGGCCGCGGCCTCGACCTCTTCGGCGGAGATGATGGCGGGCGTGTCGTCGTTCCTGCGGGAGCGCCTGCGCATGGGCTTCTCCTCTGGCGCGATCGTCGATGCGGTGCTCTCGGCGTCCTCGGTCAGAGTGCTGCCGAGCGGGTCGGCCGAGGCGATGGCCGCCGCGGAGGCGACCTTCTCCGAAGCCGCCTCGTCCGAGGCGGACCCGTTGGCGGCCGATCCGTTGGAGGCGGGCCCGTTCGAGGCGGGTTCGCCCGTCACGGGTCCCGTCGAGACCAGCTCGTCGGAGCCGGCCTCGGCGGCGCGGCCGCCCCGGGTGCGGCGGCGCTGGCGCGGCGTGCGGGCGGGGCGCGGCTCGCGCTCCTCCCTGTCCTTACGGCCACGCGAGCGCGACCGTCCGGTCTCGCCGAGGTCCTCCAGCTCCTCCGCCGCCAGCCCCGCCCTGGAGCGGGCCGCGCGCGGCAGCACGCCCTTGGTCCCCTCGGGGATGCCCAGCTCGGTGTAGACGTGCGGCGAGGTGGAGTAGGTCTCCTCGGGCTCGGCGAAGTCGAGGCCGAGCATGTTGTTGATCATCTTCCAGCGGGTCAGCTCTTCCCACTCGACGAAGGTGACCGCGATGCCGGTGCGCCCCGCCCTGCCCGTACGGCCGATGCGGTGCACGTAGGTCTTGTCGTCGGTGGGGGCGTCGTAGTTGACCACGTGCGTGACGTCGTCGATGTCGATGCCGCGCGCCGCCACGTCGGTGGCGACCAGCACGTCGATCTTGCCGTTGCGGAAGGCGCGCAGCGCCTGCTCGCGCTGGCCCTGCCCGAGGTCGCCGTGGACGGCCGCCACCGCGAAGCCGCGGGTGTCGAGCTGCTCGGCGACCATGTCGCAGGCGCGCTTGGTCTCGCAGAACACCATGGTCAGACCGCGGCCGTCGGCCTGCAGCAGGCGGGACAGGATCTCGATCTTGTCCATCCTGTGGACGCGCCAGACGAGCTGGCGCACCTGCGGCGTGGCCTCGCCCTCGCCGCTCTCCATCTCGGCGCGCACGTGGGTGGGGCGGTTGAGGTACTTGCGCGACAGCGCGACGATCTCGCCCGGCATGGTGGCGGAGAACAGCATCGTCTGCCGCTCGGCGGGGATGAGCTTGAAGATCCGCTCGATGTCGGGCAGGAAGCCGAGGTCGAGCATGCGGTCGGCCTCGTCGAGGACGAGCATGGTGACCTGGGAAAGGTCGAGGTGCTTCTGCTTGACCAGGTCGAGCAGGCGGCCGGGGGTGCCGACGATGACGTCGACGCCCGCCTTCAGCGCTTCGACCTGCGGCTCGTACGCGCGCCCGCCGTACACGGTGAGCACGCGGGAGCCGAGCTTGCCCGCTGCGGTGACCAGGTCCTCGGAGACCTGGACGGCCAGCTCACGGGTGGGCACGACGACCAGGCCGCGCGGCTTCTTGCGGTTCTTGCGTGGCTTTCCGATGCTCTGCAGCATCGCGATGCCGAACGCGTAGGTCTTTCCCGTGCCGGTGCGTGCCTGACCGATGAGGTCCTGCCCGGCGAGGGCGAGTGGGAGCGCCATCTCCTGGATGGGGAACGGCGTGGTGATGCCCTCGGTCTCGAGGGCATCGGCGATCTCTGGTGTGACTCCGAGGTCTCGGAAAGTCGTCAGCGTGGCCTGCCTCAGTCTCAAATGAAGGCGGGCCTGCCGGGACCATCGGGCGGAATTCATCCCCGTGCCTGGGTCCTCGCGGTAGAGCCAGCCCTCTCGCGTCATCAGCGACCGCAGGCCCGGAAGTGGGGGTTAGCGGGAGCGAATCTCCCGGATTAACACAGTGCGGTCGCACTTTCACAGAGCAGTGTACTCGATACCACAACGCGGACCGAGTTTCATTATGTTCCCGAAGTACGCTGCCTTCATGACAGATTCCCCGGGTGTCGTCGATCTCCTCGGCGTGCTGGCATACGCCGAGCTCACCGCCTTCCTCCGGCTGGCCGAGGATGCGGGCCAGTTGGCCCCCACTCTGACAGACAGGGCGGTGCTCGGCGAACTGGCGGTGGCCGAGTACGCCCACTTCCAGCTCCTTCGCGACAAGCTCGTCTCGCTCGGGGCCGACCCCGACAAGGCGATGTCGCCGTTCGTGGAGGCGCTGGACGAGTGGCACACCAACACCGCGCCGGGCGACTGGCTGGAGGCGCTGGTCAAGGCCTACGTGGGCACGGGGATCGCGCTCGACTTCTATCGCGAGGCGGCCAGGCACCTCGACCCGTCCATCGCCGATCTCGTCGACGAGGTGCTGGTCGACCAGGGCCGTTCGGCGTTCGCGGTGGAGCGGGTGCGGGCGGCGGTCGAGGCCGACCCCGCGCTGGCCGGGCGGCTGGCGCTGTGGGCGCGGCGCCTGGTCGGCGAGGCGCTCAGCCAGGGCCAGCGGGTCGCGGCCGCCCGGCCCGAGCTGGCCCAGCTGCTGGTGGAGGCGGTGCCGGACGACCAGGCGGAGATCTCCAGGCTGTTCGCGAGGCTGACCGAGGAGCACGGCAAGCGGATGGCGGCTCTCGGCATCTGACCGCCCGGCTTTACTCGGTCTGCGCATCGAGCGGCGCGAACGCGCGGACGGTTGTACCGTGCCGGTATGAGGGCCTCGCGCCGCTACAGCAGTTCCTTGACCAGATGTGGGCCGAATCGCTGGGTCTCGCGCGCCGTGCTGCGGAGGGAGAGCGCGCGCTGTCCCTCCGGAGAGCCGAGGCGCGAGCACGTGCCCCGGCACCGTCGTCCTGGACGATGCCTGATCGGCCCTGGCAGTCCCTGCCACTGACGGCGGCCGAACCAGGGGGACGGCGAGCGCCGCCGTGCCCCTGGAGCTGGAACCCGTCCTACATGGTGCCGCCGAAGCCGACGGGCCGGTTCTCGTCCTCGCCGATCTCGATGAATCCGATCGAGGCCACGGGCACGACGACGCGCCTGCCCTTGACGTCGCTGATGGCGAAGACGCCCTTGTCAGCGGCGAGCGCCTGCCGGATCTCCTCCTCGATCTGGTCGGCCGTCAGGTCGCTCTCCACAACGAGCTCGCGGTGTACGGACCGTACGCCGATCTTGATTTCCATCGTGCTCCCTCTTGAGACGGGGCTGGCTCATCCCATCGTCACTCGTCTCGGGTAAGAAGGGGGCATTGATCGCGCCGAGCGAACGCTGTTATGCCGTACGCGGAAAACCGCTGATGCCACGCCAGGCGAGCCTGGCCATGAGCTGCTCCGCGGCGTCCTTGGGGATGGAGCCGTGCTGGGTGATCCAATAGCGGGCGCTGACCTCGGCCATGCCGACCAGGCCGACACCGAGCAGGTGCGCCTCCTCGCTGGAGCAGCCGGTGTCCTCCTGGATCACCTGGCTCACCATCTCGGCGCACTCGCGCAGCGAGCGCTCGACGCGCTGCCGTACGGGGGCGACGTTGCGCAGGTCGGACTCGAAGACCAGCCGGAAGGCCTCACCCTGGCTGGAGACGAAGTCGAAGAAGGCGCGGAAGGTGGCCTGGACGCGGAGCTTGTTCTCGTGGGTGGAGGCCAGCGCGTCGCGGACCCTGCTGACCATGTCGTCGACGTGGAGGTCGAGCAGGGCGAGGTAGAGCTCGAGCTTGCCGGGGAAGTGCTGGTAGAGCACGGGCTTGCTGACCCCGGCGCGGTCGGCGATCTCGTCCATGGCCGCCGCGTGGTAGCCGTTCTCCACGAACACTTCCTGCGCGGCGTTCAGCAGCTGGCGCCTGCGGGCGAGTCGGGGCAGCCGGGTGCCCCGGGGCTTGGCGTCCGGGGTTGCTGTCACGCGGGTCTCCTAGGGGGCGAGTGCTGTTTGCCCGCACATCCTACGCGCGGGTAACCAGGTCAGCGGTAGTCATCGTCATCATCGTCGCCGACCGTGCGGTCCTGCTCGAAGGCGTCGGCGGGGTCCACGTCGATCGGGAGCTCGTGGCGGATGGCGTCTCCTTCGCGGAGCGCCCTGAGCTGTTCGGCCGCGTCGGCCGGATCCACCTCGATCGGGAGTTCCACGCGGGTGGTGTCTCCCTCACGCAGCCTGAGCTGTTCGGCCGCATCGGCCTCGGGCACCTCGATGGACAGCTCGGCCTCGTTCTGCGACATCCCGTCCCCCTGTCGTAGCCGGACGGGTTCCACCTTACGCCTGGCCGAACAGATCGCCGTGATCCTCCACCCTGGCCAGCACATCGGCCGCGGTGAACACGAGTTCCTCGGGGCTCCCGCAGCTCTCGACCTCTTCCCAGAGCAGCGGGGTCGAGACCGTCGGGTGGGACCTGGCGCGCAGCGAGTAGGGGGCGACGGTGGTCTTGGCGGGGTTGTTCTGGCTCCAGTCGATGAAGACCTTGCCCGGCCGGAGCTTCTTGGCCATCACGCTGACGACCTCGTCGGGGTGCTCCTTCGCCAGGCGCTGGGCGAGCCGGCGGGCGTAGTCGGACGGTTCGACCCTGTCGTCCCATGGGCTGTAGAGCTGCATGCCCTTGTTGCCGCTCGTCTTCGGCCACGCGACGAGGCCGTCCTCGGCCAGCACCTCGCGGATGAGCGTGGCGACCCTGCAGCACTCGACGATGGTGGCGGGCGGGCCCGGGTCGAGGTCGAGCACCAGCAGGTCGGGCGGCAGCGCCTCGCCGTCCTTGCTCACCTTCCACTGCGGGACGTGCAGCTCGAGCGCGGCCAGGTTGGCGTAGTAGACGAGCGAAGGCAGGTCGTCGACGACGGCGAAGTCGATGGTCTCGCGGTTCTTGGTGCTGCCCGGCACCGGGAGCGTCGCCCTGCGCAGCCACGAGGGCGCGTGCTGGGGCGCGTTCTTCTCGAAGAAGAAGGCGCCGTCGACGCCGTCGGGGTAGCGCTTGACGGTCAGCGGCCTGTCCCGCAGGTGCGGCAGGAGGACGGGGGCGATCCTGCTGTAGTAGTCGATGACCTCGGCCTTGGTGAAGCCGATCTCGGAGTAGAGCACCTTGTCCAGGTTGCTGAGCGTCAACTGGCGTCCGTCCACCTTGACGGGAACCTTCACAGCGTCACCTCTGCCGGTACCTTGTCGCCCCTGAGACCGCGCCACACGGGATGTCGTAGCCTGCCGTCGTCGGTCCACATCGTGTAGGCCACCTCCCCGACCATCTCGGGTCTAACCCATCGGTTGCGCCCCTTCACCTCGTCCGAGAACGGGCTGCGGGGCACCTCGAGCGGTTCGAGCAGCGCCAGCAGGTGCGCGAGCGCCGCGTCGGTGAACCCGGTGCCCACGTGCCCGACGTAGGTGAACCCCTCGCCGGTGAACATCCCGAGCAGCAGCGAGCCGATGCCGCCCGCGCGCCGCCCCTTGCCGGGCTTCCACCCGCCGATCACGACCTCCGTGGTGGCCTGGTGCTTCACCTTGATCCACCACGGCGAGCGCACCCCCGTCCTGTACGGCGAGTCGAGCCTCTTGGCGATCACGCCTTCGAGTCCCTGCTCCAGGGTGGCGGCCATCAGGTCGGAGTCGCCGGGGAAGAACGGCGGCGCGCCGATGTCCAGCTCGTCGAGTAGCGCCCGCCTGTCCCTGTACGGCAGGTCGAACAGCGGCCGGCCGCCCAGGTAGAGCAGGTCGAAGGGTAAGTAGGTGATCGGCACCCTGTGCACGAGCGAAGGGCTCGGATCGCTGAGGTGCATCCGCCGCTGTAATCGGGAGAACCAGGGCCGTCCGTCGGCGCCGAGCGCCACGACCTCGCCGTCGATGATCGCGTGGTCGAGCCCGAAGCCCGACGCGGTCTCGCACACCTCGGGATACCTGCGCGTGTAGTCGGCTCCGTGCCTGCCGGACACCCTGCACCCGCCCGCCTCCAGGTGGACGAGCGCCCTGATGCCGTCCCACTTCACCTCCAGCCCGTACTGCTCCCGATCGGCCGGCAGGCGCCCGGGTACGGCGAGCATCGGTTCGATCGGATATGGCATCGGATCGCCCATGACGGGTATGTGCCCATGAGGTGAGCCCGCTATTTCTTTTGGAGTGCCCATGCGCAGCATCTGGAAGGGTGCGATCTCCTTCGGGCTGGTCACGATCCCGGTCAAGCTCTACTCGGCGACAGAGCAGAAGGACGTCACCTTCCACCAGGTGCACCGCGAGGACGGCGGCAGGATCCGCTACAAGCGCGTGTGCACGATCGACGGCGAGGAGGTGCCCTACTCCGACATCGCCAAGGGCTACGAGCTGGCCACAGGGGAGATCGTCGTGCTCACCGACGAGGACTTCGAGGATCTGCCGCTGAGCACCTCGCGGCGGATCGACGTGCTGCAGTTCACCCCCGCCGACCAGATCGACCCGATCTACTTCGCCAAGTCCTACTACCTGGAGCCCGACGCGCAGGGCGCCAAGCCGTACGTGCTGCTGCGGAACGCGCTGGAGAGCTCGGGGCAGGTGGCGGTGGTCAAGGTGGCGTTGCGGCAGCGGGAGTCGCTGGCCACGCTGCGGGTGCGCGACGGGGTGTTCGTCCTGGAGACGATGCTGTGGCCCGACGAGATCCGCACGCCCGACTTCGGCTTCCTCGAGGAGGACGTGGAGGTCAGGCCGCAGGAGCTGAAGATGGCCGAGTCGCTGATCACCACGATGGTGGCCGACTTCGACCCCGCCGAGTACCACGACGCCTACCGTGAGGCGTTGCAGCAGGTGATCGAGGCGAAGGTGGCCGGCAAGGAGGTCGTCCCCGCTCCTGAGGGCGAGGAGGAGGCGGGCCCGGCCGTCGACCTCATGGCCGCGCTGCGGGCCAGCGTGGAGGCGGCGAAGAAGGAGCGCGGCGCCTCGGCGAAGAAGGAGCCGAAGAAGAAGGCTCGCAAGACCGCCTAGGGAGGCCGGCACCGCTGTCCGCCTTGCGGTGACCCCGCTACGAGCGGGTTATCGTCGAGGAAACGGAAGGGGGACGAGCGGTGACGGATCCCATCGCACACTGGCCGGGCACGATGGTCGGTGACGTGTACGTGCGCTCCACGCCGGAGGGCGGCGCCGAACAGGCGGTCTTCGTGCACGGCCTGGCAGGCTCGGCCACGAACTGGACCGACCTCATGGGCGAGCTGAGCGATCTGGTCACGGGTCACGCCGTCGATCTGCCCGGCGCCGGCTACTCGCCCGCGCCCGCCGACGGCGACTACAGCGTCTCCGCGCACGCGAGGGCGGTGATCGGCCTCCTGGAGCGGACCGGCCCCGCCCATCTGTTCGGCAACTCGCTCGGCGGGGCGGTCTGCGTCACCGTCGCCGCCGCCCGCCCCGACCTGGTGCGCTCGCTCACGCTCGTCTCGCCCGCGCTGCCCGACCTCGTCCCCAGGTACGGCCCGGCCCGCGTGGCCGCCTCCGCCACCCCCAGGCTGGGGGAGTGGGTGGCGGACAGGCTCCGTTTCCTGTCGGCCGAGCAGCGGATCAACGCCACCCTGGCCATGTGCTACGCCGACGCGTCCCTCGTGCACCCGGCCAGGGTCAGGGACGCGGTCGAGGAGCTGCGCAGGCGCGACGGCCTGCCGTACGCGGGGCGGGCGTTGATCGGCTCGGCGCGCGGCATCGTCGCGGAGTACTTCAGGCGCGGCGAGCAGAACCTGTGGTGCCAGGCGGGCAGGGTGACCGCGCCGACGCTGATCATCCACGGCCGCAGGGACAGGATCGTGCGGCCGGCCACCGCGCGCAGAGCGCTCAGGGCTTTCCCCCAGGTCAGGATCGTTCTGCTGCGAAATGCCGGACATGTCGCCCAGATGGAGGTGCCTCAGGCGGTCGCCGCGGAGGCTCGCCGTCTGATCCTTGAGACACGATTGGGGAATGCCCCACTCCCGAGCTAGGTTTCAGTGGAGATAGGACCCCTAATCGGGAGCGTAGAACTGTGTCGTTGCCACCTCTGGTCGAGCCGGCCGCCGAGCTGACCGTCGATGAAGTGCGCCGCTACTCGCGCCACCTGATCATTCCCGACGTGGGCATGGCCGGGCAGAAGCGGCTGAAGAACGCCAAGGTGCTGTGTGTGGGCGCGGGAGGCCTCGGCTCGCCGGCGCTGATGTACCTCGCGGCCGCGGGCGTCGGCACGCTGGGCATCATCGACTTCGACGTCGTCGACGAGTCCAACCTCCAGCGCCAGATCATCCACGGCCAGTCCGACGTGGGCAGGCCCAAGGCCGAGAGCGCTGCGGCGACGGTCCGTGAGATCAACCCGCTGGTCGAGGTCGTCATCCACAACACGGCGCTGTCGACCGAGAACGTGATGGAGATCTTCTCCGGCTATGACCTCATCGTCGACGGCACCGACAACTTCGCCACGCGGTACATGGTCAACGACGCGGCCGTGCTGCTGGGCAAGCCGTACGTCTGGGGCTCGATCTACCGCTTCGACGGCCAGGCGAGCGTGTTCTGGGCCGAGCACGGCCCCTGCTACCGCTGCCTCTACCCCGAGCCCCCGCCTCCCGGCATGGTGCCCTCGTGCGCCGAGGGCGGCGTGCTCGGCGTGCTGTGCGCGTCGATCGGCTCCATCCAGGTCAACGAGGCCATCAAGGTGCTCACCGGCATCGGCGACCCGCTCGTCGGGCGACTGATGATCTACGACGCCCTCGAGATGAAGTACCGCGACGTCAAGGTCCGCAAGGACCCCGAGTGCGTGCTGTGCGGCAAGAACCCGACGGTCACCGAGCTGCTCGAGGACTACGAGGCGTTCTGCGGCACGATCTCCGACGAGGCGGCCGAGGCGGCCTCCGGCTCGACGATCACCGCGCAGGAGCTCAAGGCGATGCAGGACGGCGGCGAGAACATCTTCCTCATCGACGTCCGCGAGCCCAACGAGTACGAGATCGTCTCGATCCCCGGTGCCACGCTGATCCCCAAGGGCGAGTTCCTGAACGGCTCGGCGTTGGAGAAGCTGCCCCAGGACAAGCGCATCGTCCTCCACTGCAAGTCGGGGGCGCGCTCGGCCGAGGCGCTGGCCGTCGTGAAGAACGCCGGGTTCTCCGACGCGGTGCACGTCGGAGGCGGCGTGCTGAGCTGGATCAAGACCGTCGACCCCAGCCTCCCCACGTACTGACGGCAGAGCGAGATCGGGGACACCGCGCCGCGGTGTCCCCGATCTCGTCTTCCCTGGCGGCACGATGAGACTCCACTGGCGTCACGTACTTCCGACGCGGTTGGGGGGATGCCGTTGGGCGCTCCGCATTAAGGTCGAGTTGTGAGCAACCGACGAGCATGGCCGTCTGTGGTCGTGACGTCCGCGTTGGCGCTGATCTGCGCAATCACCGCGGGCGTGGCGGCCAGCGCGTCCGGCGCGGAGCTCACCAGAGGGCCCACGCAGGCCGAGCTGGAGGCCGCCGCCAAACGCGAGGTCGCCGACCGGTGGCGGAGCTGGCCGGCCGGCAAGATCTTCCCCGCGACCATCACCTACGTCGCCGAGCAGGGCGGCAAGGAGAAGGCCCACCGCGTCGGCATCTCCGCCTCGACCGACTGCGTGAGCGCGGTGGACAGGAAGGCGGCCGCCACGCTGCGCAGGGCGGGGTGCGAGGCCGTGCTGCGGGCGACCTACCTCGACGAGCTGCAGGGCGTGGTGGTGACCGTGGGCGTGCTCGCCCTGCCCGACGAACTGCGTGCCGTACGGGCCAAGAAGGCCTTCCCCATCTCGGGCAGGCCGGTGCCGGGACTGCGCCCGGTGGCGTTCCAGGGGACGGTCACCGAGCGGTTCACCCCGCAGGGACGCCAGACGGCCTCGGTACGGCAGGCCGGTCCCTACGTGGTGCTGACCACCGCCGGCCAGGTGGACGGCAGGCCCGCGCGGGCCGTCGGCGGCCAGCGCCCCGCCGTTTTCGCCTTCGCCGCCGACCTGGGTGAACGTGTCCTGGTCGAGCTGAGCACGCCGCGCATGCCCGACTGCGGCTCCAAGGCGTGGCGATGCTGAGGCGGGTGAGCCTCGCCATGGCGCTGGTGCTGCTGGTGACGCCCGTCGCGCACGCCGACAACGTGCGCGACAGCCAGCGGGAGGTCATCGACACGCTGCGGCTGTCCAAGGCGTGGCAGACCAGCAAGGGCGCCGGGGTGATCGTCGCCGTCCTCGACTCGGGCGTCGACCCGCTCCATCGCGACCTGTCGGGCTCGGTGACGGTCGGCGCCGACTTCACCAAGGGCGCCAACCCTCCTGGCGTGGCGCCGACGCGGCTGCACGGCACCTATATGGCCTCCCTCATCGCGGGCCACGGCCACGGGCAGGGAAACGGCGACGGCATCATCGGTGTCGCCCCCCGCGCCAGGATCCTGTCCGTCAGGGTGATCCTGGAGGACGAGGAGCCGGGATTCGGGGAGTTCAACACCGCCAGGCGCTACGAGGACGTGGTGGCCAAGGGCATCCGTTACGCCGTCGACCAGGGTGCGCAGGTCGTCAACATGTCCATCTCCAAGGAACTGGCCACGGCCCGCGAGCGCGAGGCCATCAGGTACGCGATCTCCAAGGGCGTCGTGCTGGTGGCGGCGGCGGGCAACGAGGGCGCGCGCAAGCCCGAGGCCAGCGGCTACGCGCCCTACTCCTACCCCGCGGCCTTCCCGGGCGTGGTGTCCGTGGCGGCGACCGACCGGGGGCTGCGCCGCGCCTCGTTCTCCAACTGGAACCCCTCGGTGCTGCTGGCCGCGCCCGGCGTCGACATCCTGGGAGCGGGACCCGGCAACGAGTACTGGGTGGGCAAGGGCACCTCGCAGGCCAGCGCCCTCGTCTCGGGCGTGGCCGCGCTCATCAAGGCCAGGCATCCGCGCATGTCGCCCGCACTCGTGGCACAGGCCATGACGCTGAGCGCGTCCAGGCGGCCCTCGGGAGGCTACGACACCGGTACGGGCTTCGGCGTGGTCGACGCGGCGGGAGCGCTCGCCGAGGCGGCCAGGCTGGCAGGGCACACGCACACGGCACGCGGGAAGGACGCCCACGATCCTGACCGGCCGCTCGGCGAGGCGGCCGCCCCCGTCCAGGTGATCCACCGTGACCAGCGCAGGATCATCGTCTACGGCTCCATAGCGGCCGCCGCGGCGCTGGCGGCGTTCACAGCGGTCCTGGTGCTGACAGCGCTGGTCAAGCGGACGCGAAGGGCAGACAATCCCCAGGACGCATGATCCGCGCCCTTAGGGGGACGAATTACCTATGAGAAACGCGCAAAAGGGTCCTTCGCCACCGTGAAGAGCCCACGTTTCTCCCAGGTGAGAACCAAAATGAGTGAGGAGCGGTGGGGGACACGTCAGGGAGGGCACGCAGGCGGCCGGTGTCCGGTCTGCCTCGATCGGGGCAGGCGGCGAGAGGCGGATCGCCGCTCGGCGCCCCTGTGACCCGACGCTCCCGCGTGCGCTCGTGGCCCGCGGCCACCGGCCGCAGGGACGGGCAGGCGGCGAAGGAGAGAGCCGAGCGCGAGGCGCTGGCGCAGGGCGTCAGGTACCGCACGATGTTCATCGGCATCCTGGGCGCGATCGTGACGCTGTCGGCCGTGGTGGTCCTGCTCGGCGCCACCGGCATGCTCGCCGAGAGCAGGTCCCGCCCGCTGACCGTCGCCGAGCAGACCCGCTACAAGCAGGAGGAGATCGCCAGGCGCTGGCAGGCGTGGCCCGCCACGGGCGTCTTCCCCGAAGAGGTCTCCTATCAGGGGTTCGACCAGGCTCAGCAGTACGCTCGGAGGGTCGGCATCGCCCCCGAGGTCACCTGCGCCGCCGCCACCGACAGGGCCGTGGCCAGGGTCCTCGACGGGCACGGCTGCGTGACCATGCTGCGCGCCACCTACGTCGACCAGAGCGCGATGTTCGTCTTCACCGTCGGCGTCGCGGTGCTGAAGGACGAGGAGTCGAGAGTGGCGGCCACCGAGGAACTGACGATCGACGACCGCGTGGGCGTGCTTCCCGTCGCCTTCCCCGGCACGGTGTCCGAGCGTTTCGGGCTCGACCAACGGCAGCGCAACGGCTGGGTGGGCGCGGGGCCCTACATCGTCTTCTCCACCGCCGGCTACACCGACGGCCGCACCAGGGCCGCCATCCCCGTGGAGGAGATCCTGCACAGCGAACTGTGGTCGGCAGCCAGATCCGTCAGCGGCCAGATCGCCTTCTTCCTCGCCGAGCCGCCCAAGGCCCCGCGCTGCACGCAGGGGAACGCGTGCTGAGCGTCGCGCGGTCGCTCCTCGCGGCCGCCCTTGTCCTGTACGGCACGGCCGCTCCGCCCGAGCGGGAGCAGCAGCGCTGGGTGCTGACCGCGATCAACGCCGAGCAGGCGTGGACGGCGAGCAAGGGCGCGGGCGTCACCGTCGCGGTGATCGACAGCGCCGTGGCCCCCCGGACGCCCGGGCTCGAGGGCAGGGTCACGGTGGCTCCCGACATGACCTCCACGACGTTCGACCGCGCCGGCGCCGTCCCCGGCGAGCACGGCACGGCGATGGCGGGGCTGATCGCGGCCTCCGGCGACAAGGGCGGCTTCATCGGCGTCGCCCCCCAGGCCCGCATCCTGTCGGTGCCCATCACCGTGGACGAGACGCTGACCGGCGGCGCGATCCCGCCGCAGGAGGACCTGCTGTCGAGCAGGGAGAGCCCGCTGGCCAGGGCGATCCGCTACTCGGTCAACAACGGGGCCAAGGTCGTCAGCATGTCGATCGGCACGTACGGCGTGCAGAAGTCCGAACGCGAGGCCGTCGCCTACGCCCTCGACAGGGGTGTCGTGCTCGTCGCCGCCGTCGGCAACGACGGGCAGACCGCCTACACCAAGGCCAACAGCACCTCCTACTGGAGCTTTCCCGCCGGATATCCGGGCGTGATCGGCGTGGCCGCGGTCGACCGGCAGGGCAGGCGGGCGGCCTTCAGCAGCGACAACCTCTCCGTCATGGTCGCGGCGCCCGGCGTGGACGTGCCGGTGGTGAAGATGAGCGGCGCGCTCGGCTCCAGCAAGGGCACCAGCGTGGCGACGGCGCTGGTGGCGGGGGTCACCGCGCTGATCAAGTCGAAGTACCCGAACCTGGCGCCCGACAAGGTGGCGCTGGCCATCACCGGCAGCGCCCGCGCGAGGCCGTCCGCGGGATACGACGACAAGATCGGCTTCGGGGTGGTCGACGCGGCGGCTGCTCTCGACAGGGCGGGGGAACTGGCCGGGCAGCAGCGGGGCGTGGCCGTGCCCGAGAACAAGCACTTCGGGGCGGGCGAGAAGGCGCCGCTGCCCTCGCCTCCTGGGCCGAGCCCGTGGCGGATGTGGCTGTTCGGCGGCGGTGTGCTGATCGGCCTGGTGGCCTTCGGCGCGGCGGTGACTCTTCTGAGCCAGCGCAACAAAGGCGGCTGAAACGTGCTTTTCTGCCACAGATTTCACAACAGGTACCTGGACCTGCGGTGATCATGAGTATGCTCCCGCCTCATGAGCTACGAGCTGCACGTGGAGCGTGAGTCTCCGCTCGCCTTCGCCGAGCTCGCCAGAGCGATGGCGCCGGCCGGGTTCTCGCTGCGCGAGCCCGGCGAGATCCTGGCAGGCGAGGAGCGCCGCCCCGTCGCGCACTGGCGCGACCGTGTCGTCGGCACGCCCGCGTCGGACTGGGACGTGGCCCAGCTCGTCCGGCTGGCCGCGGCCGTCGGCGGACGCCTGCGCGGTGAGGACGGCGAGCACTACTACCTGCGCGACGGCGTCATCGAGGTCGACGGCGACGCCATCGGCAAGATCGACGAGATCCTGCGGGAAGGGCCCTCGGCGTGGTGACACCGTACGGTGAGCGGGTGCTCGACCTCGTCGAACGCATCCCTCCAGGGCAGGTCATGTCCTATGGCGACGTCGCCGAGTACCTCGAGGAGGGCGGGCCGAGGCAGGTGGGCACGGTCATGTCCACGTGGGGCGGCGCCGTACCGTGGTGGCGGGTCGTGCACGCCGACGGGACCGCCGCTCCCGGCCTGGTCGACAGGGCGCTGCCGCACTGGCGGGAGGAGGGCACGCCGCTGCGCGGCGAGCGCGTGGACATGCGACGTGCCCGATGGTTGCCTTCAGGGGACTTTCAGGAACCAACTGACCTGGCATGACACGATATTTGCGGATTTGCGGTATGTGACGCGCATTACCATAGCGAGGGACTGCCCACCGTTCCCGGGTCCGAAAGGCGGTGCCCTTCATGGCCACCCCAACCGGCGATGTCGTCGCCGAGCGCCTGAAGGTTGTCCAGGACCTCTGTGACCGGGGGGAACCGCTCGACGCGATCATGCGGACCGTCCGGTCAGGGGGACTGCCACCTGCCGAAAGGCGCGCGTTCGACGCCGCCGTGCTCAGCGGCTCGCTGGGCCTGCGCTTCGACCAGGCCGCCAAGCGCGGCGCCGCCCGCAGGCGCGAGCTGGTCAACCTGTTCAGGCCCTACCTGGCCGAGGTCGACCCGGGCGTCAAACACGACCTGCCCGTGGAGCGCAGGCTCGCCTACCACCTGCTCGAGCACAGGCCCGACGACGAGCTGATCGACGGCGACACCCTCACCAAGGTCATCACGGCCGCCGCCGAGCCGTCCAAGCGCATCCGCAAGGGCCTGCGCTGGTACGCCGACCTGCCGTTCGCAGACGAGCTGCCGCACGACCTCTACCGCCTTCGCCGCTCCGACCTGGTGCCCGTCACCCAGATCGACGACATCGTCTGGGAGAACGGCAGGCTCCGCGTCGACGGCTTCGCCTACCTCGCAGGCCTGTCGGTGCGCAGCCGCCGCTTCAACAGGGCCACCGTCGTGCTGCGCGGCCCCCGATGGCTGCCGCCCGTGCGGATGCGGACCCGCCGTACGCTCGCGCCCGAGGCCACCCACGGCGCGCGTGAGCCCGGATGCAACTACGACTGGTCGGGTTTCACCGCGACGCTGAGCCCGTGGCCGCTGCGCTGGCGCTCGTCGCTGCGCGCCGTCGTGTCGGCGGTGCGCCGCACGATGCGGCACCGGCCCGCCGTCCAGGACACCACCACGTGGCGCGCCGAGATCGTCTTCTGGTCCCGTGGCGCGCGGGCGACCGGCCTGCTGCGCGGGGCCTCGCTGGGCAGGACCGAGCGGCCCGCGGGGCTGCGCGTGAAGCCGCGCTGGTGGGTTCGTCCCGTGTGGACCTCCGACCGGGCGCTCCAGGTCGTGCTCCAGCCGAACAGGGCCGAACTGACCGGCGTCCAGTTGGACGGCGAGCGGCTCGAGCTGACCGTCTTCCTGCCCGGCCGTACCTGCACCAAGGGCCACGCCAGGCTGGGCGGCCACCGCATGGCGGCCGAGTTCCACCCCGTCGAGGGCGGCACGAACGTCACCGTGGCGCTCGCCGTACCCGCTCTGCTGCAGGAGAAGGACGGGCGGCGGCTGTGGGTGGAGCCCAAGGGCGACCCCGCGGCTTCGGTCATGCTCGGCGACGCGCTGGAGGAGACCAGGGCCGCCGTCGGCGACAGGGAGATCACCGTGCTGGGCGACAGGCGCGACCGCGTCGTCGTCTCCGCGCACCGGATCAGGCCCGTCATCACCTCGGCCCGATGGGAAGGCCCTGTCCTCGAACTGCGCGGCGACTACCCGGACGCCGAGGGCGCCCGCCGCCTGTCGCTGCGGCACCGCTCGGGGCTGATGTTCCACGCGGACATGATCCGTTCCGGGGACGAGTTCACGGTACGGCTGGCGCCGTCGGAGATGGAGCGCTTCGGCGAGCGGACCCCGATGCCGTCGGGCACCTGGAACCTGTCCGTCCGCCACCCGACGGGCGAGATCGTCCCCGTGCGCGTGTCGCACGCCGCGCTGCCCACGCTCGACGAGTCCCAGCACTCCTTCTCAGGACGCGGCTACCGGCTGGTGTCGACCCGCTTCGACGTGCCCGTGCTGATGGCCGAGGAATCGCGCCCCGCCGACGAGAAGGGCGTCGCGGGCACGCACGTGCTGCGCCGCGTCTTCTACCCGGCCCAGCGTGCCGAGCCGATCCAGGAGTCGACGGTCTACGTCGTCAACGACGGCCGTCACTACGCCGACAGCGTGCGCGCCATCTACGAGGAGCGGCTGCGCCGCGGCGACGACCGCGAGCACATCTGGATCGTCAAGGACGGCGCCTTCGTCCCGCCGGGCCCCGCCACCGTGGTCCGCGCGGGCAGCAGGGAGCATCACGCTGCGCTGGCACGTTCCCGGCACATCGTGACCAACTCCTTCCTGCCCGCCTGGTTCAGGGCGCGCGAGGACCAGGTCGTCCTGCAGACCTGGCACGGCACGCCGGCCAAGCGCATCGGCAACGACCTGCCCCACATGTCGCGCGACCCGCGCCCGCCGGTCTGGCACCGGCAGGCCGCCGAGGTGCGCGGCTGGGATGTGCTGCTGTCGCAGTCGCCGTGGGCCACGCCCATCCTGCGCGAGGCCTTCGGATACAAGGGTGAGGTGCTGGAGAGCGGGCTGCCCCGCAACGACGTCCTCACCTCACCTGACAGGGAGGTCCTCGCGGCGGCCGTACGGCGCCGCCTCGGCCTGATCGAGGGCAAGAAGGTCGTGCTGTACGCGCCCACCTGGCGCGACTACGACAGGAAGAACAGCACGATCAAGCTCGACCTGTCGCTGGCCAGGGCCGAACTGGGGGCCGACCACGAACTCCTGGTCAGGGCGCACCCGATGCAGGCGATGCCGGTGGTGCCCGCCGACGTCGCCCACGACGTCACCACCTATCCCGACATGGCCGATCTGCTGCTGGTCGCCGACGTGCTGGTCACGGACTACTCCTCGTCGATGTTCGACTTCACGGTGACCGGGCGGCCGATCGTGTTCCTCGCCCACGATCTCGAGAAGTACTCGTCGAAGCGGGGGCTGTACCTGGACCTCGCCGCGCAGGCACCAGGGCCGTTGCTGTCGACGTCGGCCGAGGTCGTGGAGGCGCTCAGGTCGATCGACACGGTGGCGGCGGCTCACGCCGACCGGTACGAGGCCTTCAGGGCCACGTACGCGCCCCGCGACGACGGCAAGGCCACCGCCCGCGTCGTCGACCACCTCTTCTCGTAGGGGACGGCTCGCAGCCCGGCGGTAGGGCCGGGACCGCGGGCCAGCGGCGACCCTGCGGTAGGCGCGGGACCGCGGGCTAGCGGCGACCCGGCAGGGACGGCTCGCGGGCCAGCAGCGACCCGGCGCGGTCGGCGAAAGATCGCCGACCGCGTCAACGTGGTCGATCATCGCCGTCACGACGAGCCCCGGTTCGCGGTCATCGGTGATCGGAACCTCGTCGGACATCCAGGTCCCCCTTTCGACTCGTTCGCTGCCGGAGGGCCGGCGCCCGGTCCCCGGCACTCAACCTAGGCCGCGGACACTTCGGCCAACAAAGTGCTCATTCGGTGAGCACTTTGCCGTGGAGGATGGTGACTGCCGCCGACCGGACGAAGGAGCCGCAGATGTCGCGAGGACCGATCACCGTTGAGCAGGACGAGCAGGCGATGCTTTTTGCGGACGCCGCCCAGTGGGAGGCATGGCTGGCCGAGCACCACGAGGGGGAAGGGGTGTGGCTGAAGATCGCCAAGAAGGGGGCGCCCTTCGCCTCGCTCAGGATCGCGCAGGCGTTGCAGGTCGCGCTGTGCTACGGCTGGATCGACAGCCACCGCAGGTCCTTCGACGAGCACTTCTACCTGCAGCGGTACTCGCGCCGCCGCAAGGGCAGCGCCTGGTCGCGGGTGAACGTCGAGCATGTGGAGAGCCTGACCGCCGCCGGACGCATGAGGCCGCCCGGCCTGGCGGAGGTCGCCGCCGCGCAGGCGGACGGCCGCTGGGAGGCGGCCTACGCCGCCCAGCGCGACGCCACCGTCCCGTCCGACCTGGCCGAGGCGCTGGCGGCCCACCCCGAGGCCGCCGCCCGCTTCGAGGCGCTCGACAGGACCGGCCGCTACCTGCTGATCCTGCCGCTGCTCAAGGCCAGGACCCCCGCCGGGCGGGCGGCCCGTCTGCACAGGACCCTCTCCGGCCTGCTGGACTGAGCGAGCCGCCGGGCGTGTCCAGGCCGCGGCGGGCCCGGCTCGGGAGCCACCGGCGGCCTGGCGAAGCGACCTTGATCCCTACACTCGTGGGCATGACGGTAATGGAGGATCTGGTCAGGTTGGTCCCGCCGCCTGCGGTTCCGGTCGACGCGAACGGCGACTGGCGGGAGGTCGAGGCCGCGCTGGGGCTCGTGCTGCCCACGGACTTCAAACTGCTCATCGAACGCTACGGCCGTGGCCGGTTCGTCGACTTCCTCATGCCGCTGACGCCCTTCGGCGACAACGAGCTGCTGGTCCGACACGCGCGGCACCTGCTGGACGGCGAGCGCTCATTCCGTGAGAGCAACCCCGACAAGTGCCCCTACCCGTTCTATCCCGAACCCGGCGGGCTGCTGCCGTGGGCGGGCACCGACAACGGTGACAGGCTCTGCTGGTCGACCACGGGCGAGCCGGACGGATGGCCGATCGTCGTCTGGAATCCGCGAGGCTGGACCTACGACGCACACGACATGGGCGCGGTGGCATTCCTCCACGGCTGGCTGAGCGGACGGGTGAGCACCACGGTGTTCGGCGACGCGGACGAGAGGAGCCCATGGTTCGAGCCGTTTCGCGAACGGGATCACGTCTACATCCACCTGTCCGAGGGCGAGCTGCCGTACCTGGAACGACTGCGGATCCTGCGCGACGTGCTCGCCCCCACGGCCGACCGTGGCGCTTTCGACGACGGCGAGGGCGCGCGGCAGGATCACTTCGCCGCCACGGGCCTCGACTGGCTGCTCACCTACGAGACCGCCTACGGTCACCAGATCCGGGTCGCCTTCCCGCCCGGGGACGACGAGCGCGTACGTGTCACGCTTGTCGACGCCGTTCGTCGCATGGGCTGTGAGGTGACGTCCACGACGTCGCACATGGGGGAGCCCGTCTGGTGATCGCGGCCTGCCCTTCGGCCCGGGGCGGGTGACCGAGCGGCGGCCCCGGCAGGACGACTCGGGAGGTTCGTCCCGGAGAGCCGCCGATCAGGGGAGCGGGTGGCTGGCCCCGGAGCACCGCTCAGGAGAGCGGGTGGCTGGGGCCCCGAGAGGCGGCTCGGAGGGGCCGCCGCTCAGGTGAACAGCATGCGGCGGCCGACGACCCGGTATCCGATCCGGTCGAAGACGGCCGCCATGGGCGCGTTGCCCACGTCGGTGCTGTCGCTGATGGACGGCTCGCCCTCCTCGGCGAAGATGTGCATCGCCTCGGCCAGCAGGTCGTAGGCGTACCCGTGGCCGCGATGGCGCCGGTCGACGCCGATGTACCCGATCGTCGCCGAGCGGGGGTTGCGCGTCGGCATCACCACGCCGACCAGCTCACCGGACGCGTCGTGCCCCAGCCGCCATCTGTGGCGTCCGCCCGGCATGTCCGCGACCATGGCCACCGTCTCGGCCGCCACGTCACGCGGCGTCCTGGTGTGCAGCTCGCGCCTGTCCCATGCGTCGAGGCTGCCGGTCACGATCTCGGCCAGGAGCCCGAGCAGGATCTGGTCATCCGTGACAGGGCTGAACGTGAGCCTGGTCGAGCGCGGCGGCAGGCCGTACTCGCGCTCCCACCGGAGGTTGAGCCGCTCCACGTGGAAGTCGAGTCCCGCCGTCTCCGCCGCCTTGATGCGGGCGTCGGCGTCGGCCTTGGCGTCGGGACGCTCGCGCCAGTCGGCGGGCAGGAACAGGTTGTACTCGGGCCGCCTGCCGATCGGCGAGTGGTAGCCGGGCGTGACGAGGGCGGCGTAGGCGGCTTCGAGCAGGGCGGCCCCCGTCTCGACGGTGTCGAAGTCGAAGAAGTCGAGGGCCCACGGGTGTTCGGCGTCGGGCGGGCCCCAGAACGAGGCCCTGCCGACGATCTCGTCGCCGCGCAGGGCGATCCAGACCCACGCGGGCCGGTAGTCGCCGTCGGCGGCGAGGTCCGCGAAGGTACGGCTGCGCTCGCCGACGCCCGAGGTGGGAAGGGTGGTGATGCGGTCGAAAAGGGGGAATTCGCGCTCGTCCGCGAGAGCGCGGAAGACCAGGTCGGTCAAGGGATCTCCAGTGGCAGGAGCGCTCCCCTCAGGCGGACGCCTGTCCGAAGGGGGAGCGCGTGATCGTTACGGGGAACATCTGGCTCCTCACCTCCTTCGATCTTTCGCTGCACGGACCCTAGCCGCCCGCCGTCGCCCCGCGCAACACCCGGCGGGTGGGTCACCGGGATGCCCGTGCGCGGAACGCGGCCGCCTTGGCGCGGTTGCCGCATCCGCGCATGTCGCACCACCGCCGGGTGCCACGGTGCGAGGTGTCCACGTACAGCCGGGTGCAGGGCGCGGCCTCGCACTCCCTGATGCTCGTCGCCTGCGCCCCTCCGAGGAGTTCGACCGCCGCTCTGGCGGCGGTGGCGAGCGCCGCGGCCAGGGCTCCCTCGCGGTCGAGACCGCCGGACGGGCGCAGCCGCACCCCCGCGGGCCGGTGGGCCGCGGCCTGGTTGATCAGGTCGCAGTCGTCCGCATCGAGCGCGGCGCCCAGCCGTACGGCGGAGGCCAGCCGGTAGATCGCCTCCCGCAACGCCTTGGCCTGCGCGAGGTCCTTCTCGCCCACGACGGGCGGGGTGTCGAGCAGCCCCGCGGCCACCGTCCAGCGCGCCAGGTCGGCAGGCGTTCCCAGCATGTCGATGCGCGAGTTGCGCCGGTGTCCGACCGTGCCCGCCAGGTCGAGGCCCAGGTTTCCGCTGACGAAGGTGAACTCCACGACAGCCATAGTAACCGACTTGACAGGTTAGTTCGAGGCCTGCGACGGTCAGATAACCGCGTTTACCGGTTACTTTTGGGGAGCTGATCGTGTACGGGCCCAACCATCGATGGATCGTGCTGTCCCTGGGCGTCGCCGCGCAGGCGAGCTTCTCGGCGATGTTCTCCGGCCTCCCCGTCACCGGGATCACGATGCGCGCCGACTACCACCTCTCGACCGCCCAGCTCGGCCTGGTCCTGGGCTGTCTGGGGCTCGGTGTGGCGATCTCCGAGATCGCGTGGGGCCTGCTGACCGACAAGTACGGCGACCGCAGGATCCTGCTCACCGGCCTGATCTCCACGGGGACGCTGATGGCGCTGATGGCCCTGGTTCCCGTCCGTTCGATGGCCGCGCTGGCCGCCTGCATGCTGGCCGCGGGCGCGCTCGGCGGCAGCGTCAACGGCTCCTCGGGCCGGGCGGTCATGACATGGTTCGCCGACGGCCGGCGTGGATTCGCCATGAGCGTCAGGCAGACCGCGATCCCCGTCGGCGGCGCGCTCGGCGTCGCCCTGCTGCCCTGGCTGGCCGGCGCCTACGGCTTCGCGCTCGTCTACGGCGTGCTGGCCGGGTTCTGCCTCCTCACCGCCGCCGCCACCTGGCGTTGGCTGCCCGCCACCGAGGCCGGCGCCGTCATCAGGGAGCGGGCCGGCTCCCCCCTTCGCCGGTGGGACGTGTGGCGGCTCGCGCTTGCCACCGCGTTGCTGACCGTCCCGCAGTTCGCCGTGCTGTCGTTCTCATCGATCTTCCTGCACGACGTCAAGGGCGAGGGCGTCGCTCTGGCCAGTCTGATCGTGCTGATCGCGCAGCTCGGAGGAGGCGCGGCGCGGGTGTGGACCGGACGGCTCAGCGACAGGGGCGGCGACCGCCGTACCTGGATCAAGGGCATCGGCGTACTCATCGCGGTGGTCATGGCGGGCGCCGCGGTCCTCACCCACGCGCCCACACCGCTGACGGTCGCGGCGCTCGCGCTGGGCGGCCTGCTCGCCAACGCGTGGCACGGTCTGGCCTACACCGAGATCGCCGTCATGGCCGGACCGGGACGCGAGGGCGCGGCGCTCGGCCTTGAGGGCACCACATTGTTCGCCGCGGGGTTCCTCACCCCCGTGCTCATCCCGGTCGTGCTGGTCGCCACGTCGTCGTGGACGGTCGTCTGGGCCCTCGCCGCCCTGGCACCGCTCCTGGCCGTCCCTCTCGCCCCTGGCTCCAGGCGGCGGCCGGCGGTGGCCGAGGCGAGGGCCTGAAGAACCACCGGCAAGCTCGCGGTGGCCGAAGCGAAGGCCTGAAGTACCGCCTGCAAAAAGAAATGCCCCAGTACGGGACGCTCTGTACGGTTGCCGACATGACACCGATCTTCCGCCTGTGCGACGAGCACATCACCAGGTCAGCCGAGCTCGACCCCGTTGACGCCGTGTACATGGGCATCTCGGGCGACTTCGGCGTGTCGACCGACTACGGCCCCGAAGGCCACGCCGCCAGGCACGACCTGATCAAGTCCACGCTCGCCGAGCTCGACACCCTCGAACCCACGTCGCAGGACGACCGCCGTGCCGCCGACCACCTGCGCGAACGCCTCCAGGCCCAGGCCGCGTGGTTCGAGACGGGCGAGCAGTACCGCGACCTGAGCAGCCCCTTCGGCCTGCTGTCCACGGTGAGGGACAGCGTCGACCTGCTGCCCACCGGCGACGACGACCAGTGGCGCAGGGTGGCGGCGCAGCTCGCGGCGGTGCCTGAGATGCTGGCGAGCTGGCAGGCCTCACTCGACGAGGGCCTGAGCAGAGGCCTGGTGGCGGCACGGCGGCAGGCCGTCGAAGGCGCGGGTCAGGCGGAGAAGTACGCGGGCACCCACGACGAGCTGATCGCCTCCTACGGCGAAGGGCCGCTCGCCGGAGAACTGGCCAAGGCGGCCGCCCAGGCCCACCAGGGCTACGTGGACGCGGCCCGCTACCTCCTCGAGAAGTACGCGCCGCGCGCCGCCGAACGCGACGGCGTCGGCCCCGAACGGTACGCCGTCGCCGCCAGGCAGAACCTCGGCGCCGACATCGACCTGGTCGACGCCTACGAGTGGGGCTGGGGGGAGCTGCGCAGGATCGAAGCGGAGATGGTGGAGGAGGCGCACGCCATCCTGCCGGGCGCGAGCGTCGACGAGGCGATCGCCCACCTCAACGCGACGCAGTACGTCGTCGGCTCCGAGGCGTTCCTCGCCTGGCTCAAGGCCAAGCACGACGGCGCCATCGCGGCGCTGCACGGCACGCACTTCGACATCGCCCAGCCGCTGCACACGGTCGACGTGACGCTGGCGCCCGGCTCGACCTCGGGCTCGGCCTACTACACGGCGCCCAGCGAGGACCTGACGCGCCCCGGCCGTACCTGGTGGCCCGTCGGAGGCCGCGAGCGGTTCGCGACCTGGAGCGAGCTGTCGACGGTCTTCCACGAGGGCGTCCCCGGACACCACCTGCAGCTCGGCGCGGTCGCGGTGGCAGGCGACAAGCTGTCGCGGTTCGCGAAGTTCTCCTGGGTGAGCGGGCACGGCGAAGGCTGGGCGCTGTACGCCGAGCGGCTGGCCGACGAGCTCGGCTGGCACACCGAGCCCGGCACCCGCATGGGCATGCTGGCCGACTCGGCGCTGCGGGCCGCGCGCGTCGTGATCGACATCGGCGTCCACCTCGACCTGCCGCTGCCCGACGGGTCCGCGTGGAGCTTCGAGAAGGCGTGCGAGGTGCTGCGCGAGCGTGGCCGCGCGGTGGCGCACACCGTGCACCCCGAGATCGTCAGGTACTTCGGCTGGCCCGCGCAGGCGATCTCCTACAAGCTGGGCGAGCGCGCCTGGCTGGAGGCCCGCGCCGAGGCCGCGCGCAAGCCGGGCTTCGACCTGAAGGCCTGGCACACGGCCGCGCTCGACCTCGGCCCGATCGGCCTGGGCAACCTCCGCGCCGCCCTGAGCGAGCTCTAGCGGTACGGCCCCCGTCGACCACGCGGCTCGGCATCCCCTGAGCGGGCGCGCGAACAGCGCCCACACCACCTCATGACGGGTCGCGCGGCTGTCCTCAGGGGTGCCGGTGGGCGCCGGGAGCGGTGACACGGGGCGCGGCCGTTCCCGGCAAAACCCGCCCTTTTCCCGCGAAATGATCACGAAAGTAGGCGTGTCGGAAAACAGGTGAGGCGATTTCCCCCGGTACGGTGGGCGGATCGCGTGGGGAGACCGGTCAAGTCGGCACGATCTACCCCTGTGGTCTGGTGGAATCTAGTGCTGTGAGTTCTCAGACCTGGCGGTTGGTGCGACGAGGGGGCGGTGGGCCTGTTGCGGCCCCTGCGCTCGACCGTGACCAGCGGGCCGTGGTCGAGCATCCAGGCGGTCCGCTGCTCGTTCTCGCGGGCCCCGGCACCGGCAAGACCACCACGATCGTCGAGGCCGTCGTCGATCGCGTCGAGCGGCGCGGGGTCGATCCCGAACGCGTCCTCATCCTCACCTTCAGCCGCAAGGCCGCCGAGGAGCTGCGCCAGCGGGTGACCGCCCGCATGCGGCGCACCACCCGCACGCCGCTCGCCCTCACCTTCCACAGCTACGCCTACGCGCTGCTGCGCCGCGAGGCCGTCCTCGAAGGCAGGGAGCCGCCGCGCCTGCTCACCGGACCCGAGCAACTCCTGGAGATCCGCCGCCTGCTCCACGGCGAGCTGGAGGACGGCGCACCCCTCTGGCCCGAATCGTTGCGCGAGGCGCTGAAGACCCGCGGCTTCGCCGAGGAACTGCGCGACTTCCTGGCCCGCGCGGGCGAGCGCGGCCTCGACGCGGCACGCCTGGTCGAGCTGGGCAGGCAGTACGGCAGGGCGGACTGGGCCGCCGCCGGACGCTTCTCCCAGCGCTACCAGGAACGGTTCGACCTCGACCCCGAGCTGTCGCTCGACTACGCCGAACTGATCAGGGCGGCGGCCGCGCTGCTGGCCGACCCTTCGGTGCGGCATCGCGAACGGTCGGCCTACGACGTGGTGTTCGTCGACGAGTACCAGGACACCGATCCCGCGCAGGAACACCTCCTGCGGCACCTCGCGGGCGACGGGCGCGACCTCGTCGCCGTCGGCGACCCCGACCAGTCGATCTACGGCTTCCGCGGGGCCGACGTGCAGGGCATCCTCCGCTTCCCCGAACGCTTCCGCGACCGCGCCGGGCGTCCTGCGCGTGTCGTGGCCCTCCATGTCTCCCGCCGCAGCGGCCGCGACCTGCTGACCGCTTCCCGCCGCGTCGCCGCCCGCCTCCCCGCCGCCCCCGTCCCCGCCGCCGACCCGTGGTCCACCCCCCCCGACGCGGCGGCCGTTCGGCAGGGGGAGGGGACGAAGGCGTGGGAGATGCCGGACCGGCGTCAGGCGCGCGGGCACCGCGATCTCGTCGCCCCCGAGGACGCCGACCCCGGGCAGGTCCGGGTGCTCCTGGCCGACAGCGTCAGCCAGGAGGCCGCCGTGGTCGCCGACACCCTGCGCAGGGCCCATCTCATCGACGGCCTCCCGTGGCATCGGATGGCGGTCCTGGTGCGCTCGGCCACACGGCAGGTGCCGCTGCTCAGGCGGGCGCTGGTGAGCGCAGGGGTTCCGACCATGGTGGCGGGGGACGAGGTGCCGCTGGCCCAGGAGCCGGGCGTCCGGCCCATCCTCACCACCCTCCGCGTCGCCCTCGACCCGCGGGCGCTCGACGAGGCGGTGGCGGAGGAGCTGCTGACGGGGCCGTTCGGCGGCACGGACATGCTGGGGGTCCGCAGGCTCAGGCGCGCCCTCAAGATCGCCGAGAACGAGGTCGCCCAACTCGCCACGGATGTGAGCGATCCGGCTCACCCGGCCGAGGCCGACGAGTCCACCAAGGTGGCCGATCCGGCTCACCCGGCCGAGGCTGACGAGTCCACCGAGGTGAACGACCCCGCGCAGCTCGCCGTACCGGACGACCCCGCCGAGGAGCGCGGACCGGACGATCCCGTCGATCGCGCTTCCACGGCCGCCCTCGGTGACCCCCTCGGCGAGGCGACCGCCGTCGGCCCCGCGCTGCCGCGTTCGTCGGGGGAGATCCTCATCGCCGCGCTCAAGGACGCCAGAGAGCTGGTGAGGATCGAGCCGCACATCGCCGTCCCCGCCGAGCGCGTCGCCAAGCTCATCCGGACCGCCCGCGAAGCCGTACAGGCCGGTGGGACGGCGGAGGACGTGATCTGGGCGGTGTGGCAGGCCAGCGGTCTGGCCGAGCGGTGGACGGACGTCAGCCTCGCGGGCGGCGCCAGGGGTGCGCAGGCCGACAGGGATCTCGACGCGGTGGTCGCCCTCTTCGACTACGCCGCCAGGTTCGTGGACAGGATGCCGAAGGCGGGCCCCGAGGTGTTCCTGGAGGACCTGTCGTCGCAGGAGATCCCGGGCGACACGCTCGCCGAGCGGGCGCCGGACGGCGACGCGGTCAGGGTCCTCACCGCCCACAGGTCTAAGGGCCTGGAGTGGGATCTCGTCATCGTCGCGGGCGTCCAGGAGGGCGTGTGGCCCGACATCCGGCTGAAGGGCTCGCTGCTGGGGATCGACGAGCTGGTGGAGCTGGCCGAGGGCGCGCCGCTCGACTCGACGGACGCGACGGCCGCGGCGCTGGCCGCCAAGCAGCTGGCCGAGGAGCGGCGCCTGTTCTACGTGGCCGCGACCAGGGCGAGGCGGAAGCTGGTGGTCACCGCGGTGGGTGGGGAGGACGCCGATGAGCGTCCTTCGCGGTTCCTGTCGGAGCTGATGCCGGGCGCGGTGGAGGAGGCGACGGTCGACGACCACGCCAGGTGGCTGAATCTCGCGGCCCTCGTCGCCGACCTGCGCAGCGTGGTGACGGACGCCTCGCGGCCTGAGAGCATGCGCAGGAAGGCGGCAGGGCATCTGGCCCGGCTGGCCAGGCAGGGCGTGCAGGGCGCGCATCCCAGCGAGTGGTACGCGCTCACGCCCATCTCCGACGACCGCCCGTTGAGCTGGCCGGACGGCATCGTGCGGATCTCGCCTTCGGCGGTGGAGAGCTTCACCAAGTGCGGGCTGCGCTGGCTGCTGGAGACGGCGGTGGGCGCGGCGGGCACCAGTTCGGCGCAGGGTCTCGGCACCGTCGTCCACGCGCTGGCCGTTCTCGCCACCGAGGATCTGGCCAGCGAGGAGCTGCTGGGCAAACGGCTCGACGACATCTGGACCGAGCTCGACTTCGGCGGGGTCTGGTTCAACCGCAAGCAGCGCAGGACCGCCGAGCAGATGATCGCCAGGTTCATGGAGTGGCAACGGCGCAACGGCAGGACCGTCGTCGCGACCGAGGAGTCGTTCGTGGCGATGGTCTCGGACGGTGTGCAGATCAAGGGCAGGGTCGACAGGGTGGAGATGGACGAGGAGGGCAGGGCGTTCATCATCGACCTCAAGACGGGCAGTTCCAAGCCGAAGCCCGAGGAGCTCGACAGGCATCCGCAGCTCGGCGTCTACCAGCTGGCGGTGCTGCTCGACGCCTTCAAGCGGCACGGGCTGGCCGAGCCGGGCGGCGCCGCGCTGGTCCAGGTCGGCAAGGCGGCGGGCAAGGACGCCAAGGAGCAGGCGCAGGCGCCGCTCGACAGGAACGACAACTGGGCCAGGGACATGGTCGACACCGTGGCTCTCGGCATGTCGGGACCGTTCTTCCAGGCGAAGGTCAACGACGGCTGCCGCACGTGCGCGGCGAAGGGAAGCTGTCCCGTCAACGACAACGGGGGGCAGGTGTGCTGAGCCCCGTCGAGCTGGCGGACAAGCTGGGCATCCTGCCGCCGACGTCCGAGCAGGCCACGGTCATCGAGGCGCCGCTGGAGCCGATGGTCGTCATGGCGGGCGCGGGCTCGGGCAAGAGCGAGACCATGGCGGGCCGCGTCGTCTGGCTGGTGGCCAACGGCCTGGTCAAACCCGAGCGCGTGCTCGGGCTCACCTTCACCCGCAAGGCGGCCGCCGAGCTGGCCCACCGCGTGAGGGAACGGCTGAACGGCCTGGCCGAGGCGGGGCTGATGCCCGTCCAGTTGCTGGACAACGAGCCGACGGTCTCGACCTATCACGCGTACGCCGCCCGCCTGGTGACCGATCACGCCGTGCGGGAGGCGCTCGAACCGACCATGCGCCTGGTCACCCCGGCCGTCTCGTGGCAGCTCGCCTCCCGGGTGGTCGCCATGTACGACGGGCCGATGGACAAGATCGAGCTGGGTCCTCCCTCGGTGACCGCCGCCGTGCTGGAGCTGGCGGGCGAGATGTCGGAGCATCTCCGCTCGGGCGGGGACGTCAGGCGGATGGGGGAGTGGCTGCGCGAGAGGCGGGCCGACGCCTCCACCGTGCGCCAGCGCAAGCCGATCAGCGTGCACGACGCCCGCGAGCAGCTCCTTCCCCTGGTCGAGGCCTACGAGCGGCTCAAGCGCGGCCGTGAGGTCATCGACTACGGCGACCAGATGTCGCTGGCGGCGCGTATCGCCGCCAACCATCCGGACGTGGGCCGCATCGAGCGTTCCCGTTACTCGGTGGTGCTGCTCGACGAGTACCAGGACACCAGTCACGCCCAGCTCGTTCTGCTCAGGAGCCTGTACGGCAACGGCCATCCCGTCACCGCCGTCGGCGACCCCTGCCAGTCCATCTACGGCTGGCGCGGCGCCTCGTCGGGCAACCTGCGGCGCTTCGTCGCCGACTTCCCCACGGCCAAGGGCGACCCCGCGCCCGTCAGGCAGCTCAGTGTCAGCTTCCGCAACGGCGACCGCGTCCTCGACGTGGCCGCCCGCGTCCAGCTCCCGCTGCGCATGGAGGCCCGTGAGGTGCCCGTGCTCGTGCCGGGCCCCAACCGCGTGGACAGGGGCCGGGTGACGTGCGCCTTCCACGAGACCGCCGAGGACGAGGCGCGATGGGTGGCCGGGCAGGTGAGGCAGGCGCTCGACCACGAGGGCGCCCCCGACGGGCTGCCGTGGGGCGCGGGCGAGCGCAAGAAGGCACCGGCCGCGACGTCACAGGCCGCTCAGTCGCGCATCCAGCCTCAGGACATCGCGGTGCTCGCCCGGAAGCGGTCGCAGTTCCCCGCGCTGCGGCGGGCGCTCGAAGAGCGCGACATCCCCGTCGAGGTGGTCGGTCTCGGCGGGCTGCTGACCGTGCCGGAGGTCAGCGACCTCGTGGCCACGCTCAGGGTCCTGTACGACGCGAGCGCGGGCGACGCGCTCGCCCGGCTGCTGGCGGGCCCGCGCTGGCGGATCGGCCCCGCCGACCTGCGGCAGCTCGGCGAGTTCGCCAGGGAGCTGAACCGGGAGCTGCGCGTGGGCGCCGAACGCGTCGCCGACCCGCTTGACCAGGCGGTCGCCGACCTGGCCGAGGAGCGCGGCAGCCTGGTCGACGCGCTGGACGAGCTGCCGGACAGGGAGGAGTGGCTCGACGCGTTCTCGCCGCTGGCCAGGACGAGGATGGTCGCGCTCGCCCAGGAGCTGCGCCATCTGCGAGCCCACACGCACCAGCCGCTGCCCGACCTGATCACCGAGGCGGAGCGCCGCATGGGCCTCGACATCGAGGTCGCCGCCCGATCCGGTACGGCAGGCGCCGTCGCGGCCCGGGCCGACCTGGACGCCTTCCTCGACGCCGCCTCCCGTTTCGCCGGCGACTCCGAGGATCCGACGCTCGGCGCGTTCCTCGCCTACCTGGAGGCGGCCGAGAGCGAGGAGTTCGGTCTGGAGGCGGGCAGGGTCGGCGAGAGCAACAGCGTGAAGCTCATGACCGTGCACGCCTCCAAGGGCCTGGAGTGGCCGATCGTCGTCGTGCCGGGTCTGTCGCAGCTGACGAGCAGGAACGGCATCACGAAGGGCAGCATCTTCCCCTCCACGCCCGTCACGAACAGCCGGTGGACGGAGAACCCGCGCAAGCTGCCCTATCCGTTGCGCGGCGACGCCGCCGACCTGCCCAGGCTGACCGGGCTGACCAAGGACGAGCTGGACGCCTTCGACGAGCGCTGCCGCGAGCGGGACCTCATGGAGGAGCGCCGCCTGGCGTACGTGGCCGTCACGCGCGCGCACTACCACCTGATCGCCTCCGGCTACCGGTGGGGGAGCGCGTCCAAGCCGCTGCAGCCGTCCGACTTCCTGCTGGAGATCAGGGACACCTGCGGCAGGGTCGCCTTCTGGGCGCCGGAACCGCAGGAGGGCGCCACCAACCCGCTGCTCGCCGAGCCCGCCGAGGCCGTCTGGCCGCTCACTCCCGGAGGGGTCCGCCAGCGGGCCGTCGAGGAGGGCGCCGACCTGGTCCTTCAGGCGCTGATGGAGTCGGTCGACGACGAGGACGGCGCGGCGGAGGAGTTCAGCGAGAGCGACGAGGAGCGGATGCGGGCCTGGGAGCGCGACACCGACCTGCTGCTGCGCGAACGCGCCACCAGCGGACGCCGTTCGCGGACCGTCGAGCTGCCCACCAAGCTGACCGTGTCCTCCCTGGTCACGCTCGCCACCGACCCCCGCGCCCTGGCCCGCAGGATCCGTCGCCCCGTCCCCACCCAGCCGGCGCCGCTGGCCCGCAGGGGCACCTCCTTCCACAAGTGGCTGGAGTCCCGCTGGGGACAGCAGCGGCTCATCGACGACTTCGAGCTGCCCGGCGCGTACGACGAGCCGGAGGAGCCCGACACGCGGCTGGCGGAGCTCCAGGAGCGCTTCGAGGAGAGCGAGTGGGCGGGCAGGGAGCCGCTCGACCTGGAGGTCCCGTTCGAGACGATGATCGCCGACCGGCTGGTGCGCGGCAGGATGGACGCCGTCTTCGAGCGGGAGGACGGCTCCTACGAGGTGGTCGACTGGAAGACCGGCCGCCCGCCGTCGGGGAAGGCGGCCCGTGGCGCGGCCGTGCAGCTGGCCGCCTACCGGCTGGCCTGGTCGCACCTGGCGGGCGTGCCGCTGGAGCGGGTGGGCGCGGCCTTCCACTACGTCCGGTTCAACAGGACCGTCCGCCCCGTCGACCTGCTGGACGCCGACGGCCTGGTCGCCCTGATCGAGGCGATTCCCACCCGCCGCTGATCCACTCCCGCGAGCCCTCAGGTGAGGTAGTGGAACCCCGGTTTCGGGTGCATCAGGAAGTCGTGGTGGGAGATGTTCCACGCGTAGGCCCCCGCCATCCCGAACACCACCGTGTCACCCACCCTGATCGACGTCCGCACGCCGCAGGCCAGCACGTCCTTGGGCGTGCACAGCTGACCCACGACCGTCACGGGCGTGTCCTCCACACCGGGCCCCGTCCCCGTCGGCAGGACGGTGAACGGCTGGGAGTGGCCCTTCGTCGCGGGGGTCCGCAGGTGGTGGGTGCCGCCGTGCACGATCGCGAACGCCTCCCCGTGCACCCGCCGTACGTCGATCACCCTGGTCACGTACGACCCGCAGTACACGGTCAGCGCCCGCCCCGGCTCGATCCTGACCACCTGGCCAGGGCGGCGCAGCGCGTCCAGCCCCGCCCCGTAGGCCGCCCAGTCGAAGCGGGAGCCAGGCGAGGTGTAGGAGACGGCCATGCCGCCGCCCACGTTGACCTCCTCGTCGTGCTGCGCCATGACGACCGAGGCCAGCTCCAGCAGCGCGGGCGCGTCCAGCCCGCTGGCCAGGTGGGCGTGGACGCCGCGCAGCCGTACCGTGTCGGTGAACAGCGGCAGGCACGCGGCCAGGCCGTCGGCGTCCATGCCGAACGGGCCGCTCATGGTCAGCGCCGCCCCCGTGGTCTCCAGGCGCAGGTTCAGCCTGAGCAGCACGTCCGCCGATACCCCCGAACCGATCAGCCTCCGCAGCTCGAACGGCGACTCGACGTGCACGCGGTGCGCGGGCAGCCGCAGCTCGGCGTCCGTCTTGCCGGGCCCGCCGACCGCCAGCCGCGCCTTCGGCAGGACGGCGCTGACGTGCGCGTGCTCGCCCGCAGACGAGACCTCGAAGCCGTCCACGTGGGCGTCGAGGACCCGCAGCAGCGCGGGGTCGGGATTGGCCTTGACCGCGTAGTAGAGCTCGATGCCGGGAAGGGCGGCCCGTACGGCGGCGGCGTGCGCGTCGAGCCCCGCCAGGTCGTAGACGAAGGCGGGGGCCTCCAGCGCCGGAGCGACCTCGAAGATCATGCGAACGGGTTCGCGATCGGCACGTACCCCGCGCTCCTGTCGTTGCCCCTGGCCCACCTGACGGTCAGGTTGGCCTTGGCGGGCAGCGGGGCGCCGGCCAGCAGGTTCGACAGCGGGAGCGGCCGGCCCGAGGCGTCGCCGTACTCGGCGAGGATGTCCCTGGCCACCGCCCACAGCTCGCGCAGCGCCGCCTCGGACAGGGCCAGTGTGGCGGCGATCTCGGTGAGGTGGTTGACCATCAGGCAGTAGACGACGCGAGCCCAGCCCCTGGAGGCGTCGTAGGTGAGCGCCTCCGCGACCCTCGGGTGCAGCCCCGACAGGTCGTGGCCGACGAGCTTGGTGCCCTCCAGGTCCCTGAAGATCGCTTCGACGGGGCGGCCCTCCTGGTCGAGGCAGACCAGGACGTTCTGCAGGTGGGGTTCGAGGACGACGCCGTGGGTGAAGAACGCGTCGAGGACCGGCAGCGCGACCGCCCTCACGTAGCCGGCCCACCAGGAGAGCGGGTCGGCGGGCGGGGCCGCGCAGGCCAGCGCGCCCGCCAGCACGGGCGTCAGACCGGGCGAGCACACCGACCACGGGCCGGCCCGCACGATCACGCCCAGTCCCTCCAGCAGTCTGGTGTCCAGCGCCGCCGACCGGTAGCCGGGCTCCGGCAGCCAGCGCGTGCCGGGGAACCTCAGGGCGAGCTGGTCGAAGACCGGCGTGAGCCGCTCGGTCAGCGCGACCGCGCCCGACAGCTCGTACCAGGCGTTCTTCCGCACGCAGTTGGTGATCCGCACGTCGAGGCTGAACTTCAGGCAGTTCCCGCTCACCGGGTCGTAGACCGTTCGCACCGAGGAGGTGGGAGCGACGAGCGGGCCCGGGCCCAGGTCGATCAGCCGGTCGTCGAAGGCGGGCCTGATCAGGTCGAGCTGCCACGGGTGGGCGGGCAGCAGCGCGTAGCCGGGCGGCGCGATCCCCGCCAGGTCGAGGGCGGAGGCGTCGCCCTCCTGCGCCAGCACGTCCTCGCGCACGCCCAGCAGCCGCAGCGGGAAGGAGGCGTGGGCCTCGGGCGCGTAGCGCAGCCAGTCGTCTCCGCCGCGCGCCTTGGGCGAGGGGTGGAACGGGTGGCCGAGGACGAGCGCCTGTTCCGAGGCGAGCCACGGATCGTTCGGCGGCAGCGCGCAGGAGCGGGCCCGCAGCATCGCCGCCAGCGCGTCCCTGCTGGCCGCCACCTGCTCCGCGAACTCGGGGTTGTGCCCGTCGAGCTCGGCCTCGGCCAGCTTGACCAGCGCGTCGGCCGTCAGCGGCACCCACGCGCCGAACTCCAGGCGCTCCACCTGCCCCTCGAACCGCAGCGCGGCGCCGCCGGCCGTGCGCGCCCTGATGAGGGTGTCGGCCACCGTCAGCAGCAGGTACGGCGAAGCGTGCCACACGTGCCCTCGCGGTCCCGCCACCTCCCGCACGCAGCAGCGCAGCAGCGCCGACAGCGTGGCCTCCTCGGCGATCGCCGCGGGCGGGTCGAGGACCAGGCTCTCCATGATCAAGCGCTCCTCAGCAGGGAAAGGACCCGCAGGTAGTTGGGCCCGCTGGTGCCGTAGAACTTGTTGACGTCGCGCGCGCCCGAACGCTCCTTGGCCACCAGTGTCCCCGCGGTGATCATCGACTTGCCGGTCAGCCTGACCGCGTCGAGGGTGCGGGCGCGCAGCAGCCTGGCCATGGGGTCGTCGCCGTGCTCGGCCAGCGCCTCCTCCAGACACGAGCGCACCAGCGCGGCAGCGCGGTCGGCCGGCAGCGCGCCGAAGGCGATGGAGGCGGCGGCCAGATGCAGGGTGATGGTCACGAACACGTCGGCGAGCGCGTGCGGGTCGTCGGTGAGCATCCGTTCGTCGGCGAAGGACGGTGGTGCCACGCCCGCGGCGGCCAGCCGGGCAGGGGAGGCGAGCAGGCCGTCGTTGTCCTTGACGAGCAGCTTGAGATCGCCGCCCGTCAGCACGATCGCGAGGTTCTGCTGATGGGCCTCGAGGGCCACGCCGTACCGGACGAACAGCCGCACGTTCCAGCCCAGCAGCGTCGTGAGGTAGCGGGTGAGCAGGGACTCCACGTCGCCGAGCTCGTCGCGCACCTCGGGGACGTTCAGCGCGGCGACGGGGATGATCCTGCCCTCGGGCAGGCGGCGCAGCATCCAGCCGAGGTACTCGTGCCCCGCGTGGGCGTAGGTCTGCTCGTCGGCGAGCAGGATGCCGGGGTCCGCCAGCCCGCGCAGCAGCCGTTCGGCCGCGGCGCCGTCGGCGAGCGTCGACGGTTTGATCGAGCGGCGGTTGCGGCGGCCGAGCGTGCTGGTGGGCAGCGGCAGCTTCAGCTGCGTGCGGGCGTCGAGCTGGACCGTCCGCATGGACAGCGTGGGCCTGACCGTGATCGGCGGCCCGTCGTCGGTGACGCGGGCCTGCGGCGGCAGCGCGCCCACGGTCAGCGGGTGGACGGGCAGCAGCACCGCGCCGTCCTGCTCCCGCGCCCAGTGCGTGGCCTCGCCCGTCACGTGCTCGCGCGGCACCCACGCCCACCGCAGGTCGAACGAGGGCGCGAACTCGGGGGCGTAGGCGAGCAGCTCGTCGTCCGACAGTCCGGCCCGCGCCCGCGCCGTCGGGTAGACGGGGTGGTCGACGAAGGCGGCGAGCGACTCGTAGTCGGCCAGCTGCCTGCCCGTGATGCGGGGCCGGTGCTCGTCGTGCAGTTCGAGCGCGTGCAGGGCCTCCACGCACTCCTCGAAGAAGGCGGCCACCCCCTCCGCGTCCTCCGGGGCGGCGATCTCCTGCAGCGTGTTCAGTACCTGTTCGAGGCCGAGCAGCTCGTCGTCGGCGACGACGAAGTCCTGGAAGAGCAGGCCGGGAGCCAGTCGTACGCGCCTGCCGTCGGCCAGCAGCAGCGCCACGCCCTCCTTGCTCCTGGTGACGCGCTTGGCCAGGTCGCCGTAGTCCTCCCGCAGCAGCGCGTCGAGAACCCTCCTGGCCAGGTACGGCTCGCGCGGTCTCACGCGATCACCCACGGGTGCCGTCTCATGAACGATCCGACGGCCTGCTCGACCCTCTCCGCCGAGGGCCCGACCGCTCTGATCACGCCCAGGTAGTCGCGGTTGGTGTGGGTGAGCTCCACCCTGTCGCCCACGCTTCTGAGCGGCCTGTGCCACAACCCGTCCCCTTCGTACGCGGGCGGCGCCTCCACGACCACGCCCGATCTGTCGGCCACCACACTCACCGCGCACCCGTGTCCGGTGGCGGAGGGAACCTCAGGAGCCGGCTCGCCCATGTGCACCCGCAGGATCCACTCGAACAGCGGCACGCCGAGGAGGTCGGCCAGGAGGAAGTCGCAGTGATCGCCGATGACGCGGTAGTTCACCTCGACGATTCTGGGCCCCTTGCCGGTGACCACGTACTCGGTGTGGCAGGCCCCGAAGCCGACGCCCAGCGCGGTCAGCGCTCGCAGCACGTGCGGTTCGGGGTCGGGCGCCCAGTCCAGCCGCTCCTCGACGAAGTACGGCAGCGGTCCCAGCGTGGTCTCGAATCCGCCCAGCACCCGTGTCGTGGCGCCGTCGCCGAGCGTCTCCAGCGTGCGCAGCGGCCCCTCCAGGTACTCCTCCACGACCAGCGGCCGGTCCCGCAGCCCGGCGATCGCCTTCTCCAGGTCGCGCTCGACCAGCATGACGTCCTCGCTGGCCACCCCTTCACGCGGCTTCACCACCACCGGGTACGGCACGCGGCCCGGCACGGGGTCGCCGGGGGCCAGCCGTACGGACCAGACCCGCTCCACCCCGGCCTCGGCCAGCCGCCTGCGGGTGAGCGACTTGTTCTTGGCCGCCAGGCAGGCCCGCCAGTCCTTGCCGGGCAGGCCGAAGTACTCCGCCGCCAGCGCCGTCTCCACCTGCAGGTGGTCGGAGTTGGAGAAGATCACGTCAGGCCGGTGGTGGTGAGCGATGGTGTCGATCACCGCACGCGGATCCCACACGTCGCACGCGATCGCGTCGGGGTGCTGTCGCGGCCGGTCGGTGAGGATCGTGACGTCGCAGCCCATGGCGCGGGCCGCGGGCAGGAAACCGCCGGTCACCGAGTCGGTCGGTTTGGCAGCGATCACGTACAGCCGCAACGCGTGACACCCCCGGGGCTCAGGTAAGGCTAACCTAACTCGGCAGAATCCTAGCGCGGTGGAGATCATCCTGCGGCACGGACAGCGTAATCACCCGATATGAGAGTCCTCTCATGCCCGGCCGTCTTCTGCGGCCTGCGCCGCCATATAGATGTACGGCCCGACAGGCCGCCCGAACTCCGGCTGATCACCTGTGGCGGCGGCGTCGATGAGCGCAGACACGGCTACCGCGACAACCTGGTGGTCTACGCTGCCTGACAGCGGGCCCCTGACGTTCACCGTCCGGGGCCCTGCGTCCTGCTGCGGTCAAAGGACCGTCATAAGATGACATCTGACCTTCGGGGAGGAAGTGGCGCGTGGAGACGACGGCCGAAGAGCAGTTGCTGGGGCCCTTGCTACTCGCGCGTGGCACGATCGACAGGTCGGCGCTCCTGCGCGGCGACCCGGACTGGATCGCCAGGGCGTGGGCGGACCCCGCGAGCAGGGTGCTGATCGTCAGCGACGGCCACACACTGGTCAGGCGCACGGGCGACCACGTCGAGGCCGTCCTGTACACCACGGAGGAGGCTCCCGAGGGGGAGCGCTACCTGCTCGGCGTCGAGAACGACGTCGCCTACTTCGCGGTCGCCGCGCCGCTGCCCGGGTTCGCCACGGCCGACACCAACGGCCGCGTCGTCGCGCCGCTGAACCTGAACGAGACCCCTGAGGGTGAGCCGTTCCCCGCCGGCCTGCGCCAGGGTGGAGCGCTCCTGGGCGACCGCGACGCGGGCCTGCTCGTCTACGCCGTCGCCCTGGAGGCCTGGCACACCACCCACGAGTTCTGCCCGCGGTGCGGCAGCCGTACGAGAGTCGAGGCGGGCGGGCACATCCGCGTCTGCCCCGAGGACCGCAGCCAGCACTTCCCCAGGGTGGACCCCGCGGTCATCATGCTGGTCCGCGACGAGCTCGACCGCTGCCTGCTGGCCCGCGGGCCCCAGTGGCCCGAAGGCAGGCTGTCGATCCTGGCCGGGTTCGTGGAGCCGGGGGAGTCGCTGGAGCACGCGGTCATCCGCGAAGTGGCCGAGGAGGTGGGCGTCACCGTCGTCAACCCCCGCTACCTGGGCAGCCAGCCGTGGCCCTTTCCGCGCAGCCTCATGCTGGGCTTCTTCGCCCACGCCACGACCACCGAGCTCGTCTGCGACGCCGACGAGATCGCCGAGGCCCGCTGGTTCACGCGTGCGGAGCTGCTGGCCGCACTGGAGAGCGGCGAGGTACGGCTCCCGCCGCCCGTCTCCATCGCCCGCCGCCTGATCGAGACCTGGTACGGCGGCCACCTGTCCGGCGACTGGTGACCCGGCGGGGCCCCGCCCGTCCGAACGGTCACGCCGGCACGTGGTTGCGCAGGCGCAACGCCTCGGGGAAGGGCAGGAAGTAGGTCTGGTCGCGTACGTAGGCGGCGGGCTGGCCGCGGGCGTGATGCCGAAGCAGGGTCGTGGGGACGCTGAGCGGCACCCGGCCCGCCTGGTACGACTCGATGACCTCCACCAGGTCCGCCCGTCTCGCCGGGTCGAGCGTGATCATTCCCATGCAGTGCTGCAGCACGTTGACGTTCCTGCCCACGGTGGCCTTGGTCGCCAGCGCCGAGCGGAACGCCCTGGCGTAGTCGGCGCCCAGCTCCTGCCTGGGCCGCACGCCCGCCCTCGCCACCACGCGGCCCGCCTCCCTGTAGTGGACGGGGTCATGGGCGAGGATCTGCATCTTGTGCCTGGCGTGGAAGGCGACCAGGTCGGCTGGCCGCCATTCGCCGTCCAGCAGCTCGCGCAGCCTGGCATGGGCGAAGACCCGCTCCACGAAGCTCTCCCTGAGCAGCGCGTCGTTGAGCCTGCCCTCGTCCTCGACGGGGAGCAGGGGGTGCGCGTCCGTCACGACCGAGGCGAACGCGCCCCTGTTGCGCTTGCCGACGGGCCTGCCGCCCCCCTCGGGGTGGAGCGGGATGCCGTGGAGGCCGCAGCTGGGGCTCCTGGACTTGAACACATACCCGTCCACGTCGAGCGCGGCGCTGCGGGCGCGCGCCAGAGCGGTCATGCGGCCGGTCAGGTCGACGCCCGTCGTGCGGGTCATCAGCCTCGGCCCGTCGGGTGAGCGCTCCAGCCTGAGCGTCTCGCGCGGGGTGCCGAGCCCGAGCTCCATCTCGGGGCAGATCCGCACCCAGTCCACGAACGGGTCGAGGGCTCCGGACAGGAACCTGTCACGGCTGTGCCCGCCGTTGAACCTGACGAGCTCGCCCAGCAGGCAGCTGGAGACCGCGATCCTCGGCCTGGCCGTCATGCCGCCGCCAGCAGCGTCGAGAGGCGGTGCAGGCCGCGTGCCGTACGGGCCTTGACGGTGCCGAGCGGGACCCGCAGCCGTTCGGCGATCTCCCGCTGGCTGAGCTCGCCGTAGTAGGCCAGCTCGATGGCCTGGCGCTGCGGCGCGGGCAGTTCGGCGAGCGCGCGGCGGACGAGGTCGCGGTCGGCGAGGTCGTCGCCGACCGCCCTGCCGTCGGGCCCCTGGGGGTCGCCGACGGCTTCCAGCGGGACGGTGGGTGGTCGGCGGCCGCGCAGGTGGTCGACGGCCCTCTTGTGGGCGATGCCCAGGACCCACGTCTCCAGGCTCCTGGCCGGGTCGTACCTGTGTCTGGACCGCCAGATCTCGGTGAACACCACCTGGGTGACGTCGTCGATGTCCTGCGCCGGCACGAGGCGGCGCAGATAGGAGCGGACCAGCGAGGCGTGGGTGCGGTAGCACTCGGCGAGTGCCTCCATGTCGCCTCCCTCGCGAGATAACTTATTCAAAACTCATTCAACCCCGCCGGTGGGAAGCCGTGCAACCAAGTCGAGGGAGATCAGTCGACGGCGGCGGAGACCACGGTGACGGCCTCGTCCAGCGAGGCCACCCGGGTGACCCTGGCGGGCAGCGGCTCCGCCCATCCCGGGCCGCCGACGACCACCCGGCCGGGAGGGCGCGGCGACGGCAACGCGCTCAGCGGGGCAGGGTCGCCGGTCGAGGGCTGCTGCGACCAGACGAAGACGACGGAAGGACCCAGGCGGCGCATCGCGTCCCCCAGCGCGGAGTACGGCGTGCGGGCGCCCAGCACCCGCGTCTCCACGAGCCTGTCCACGCTCAGCGCGGCGGCCAGCGCGTAGACGGGCAGGCTGTGCTGCTCCTCCTCCGCGCACGCCAGCAGCACCGGCCGCGTGTTCACGGGGCGGGCGGGCCGCTCGATCAGCGGGAACAGCGCGGCCAGCAACCGGTCGGAGAACAGGTGCTCGACGTCGACGCCTGCCCCCGTCTCCGTCTGCCTGAGGCAGATCGTCCTGAAGACGGGGCGGACCAGCCGCTCCCACGTCCACACGACCCCGCGCCCCGCCAGCGCGGCGGCGAGGCCGTCGGCGACCGCGCGCCCGTCGAGCGCGCACGCCGCCCTGGCCACCGACGCCGCCGTCGGCACCTGCCCCCGCTCCTCCTCGGCCCGCGGTACGGCAGGCGCCTCCCGGGCGTCGTCGGGCGTGATGCTGAGGCGAAGGGCCTCGCGGGCGGCGTCGGCGGGCGGGACGCCCGCGTGGATCAGCCGGTTCATCTCCTCCAGGCGCCGCAGGTCCCCCGCGTCATAGCGGCGGTGGCCACCGGGACTGCGCCTGGACGGGCCGATGCCGTACCGCAGGTTCCACGTCCGCAGCGTGGGCGCGGGCACGCCGAGCCGCCTGGACACGGCGCCGATGCCGTACCCGGGCCCTTCCTCGTGAGGCTCGTCGCCCCGCTCATGCGCACCGATCCCGACATTGTGTCGGATCGGCCGGTCCCTGACCGCAACCGCCCGGCGCCGGCCGTCGAATGCCCGAAGTGATGGACACCGTGATAGTGCTCTTCAACAGGGACCTCAGGGTCCACGACCACCCGGCGCTTGCCGCCGCCTGCGCCCAGGCCAGGCGGGTGGTGCCGCTGTTCGTGCTCGACCCTGCCATCCCCTCGGGGCGCCGCCGCCCGTTCCTGTACGACTGCCTGCGGGACCTGCGCGACTCGCTGCGCGCCCGCGGCGGAGACCTCCTCGTACGGCAGGGCGACACGGTCGCCGAGACGATGCGGCTGGCCGGTGAGACGTCGGCGACGGCCGTCTTCACCAGCGCCGACGTCAGCTCGCTCGCCAGGCGCAGGCAGCGGAGGTTCGCGGAGGAGCCGATCGAGTTCCGGCGCTTCCCCGGCGTGACCGTCGTGCCGCCCGACCTGCTGCGCCCCTCGGGCGGGGGCGACCACTACCGGGTCTTCACCCCGTACTGGCGCGCGTGGTCCGGCGCGCCGCGGCGATCGATCGTCGGGGCGCCCGAAGCCGTCCCGACGCCCAAGGGGCTGCGGGCCGGCGCCATTCCGCGCGGCCTGCCGTACGGAGGGATCGAGGGTGGCGAGGGGGCGGCCAGGAAGAGGATGCGCGCCTGGACGCGCGACCGCCTGGACGGCTACGAGGACCTGCGCGACGACCTGGCGGGCGACGGGACCTCCAGGCTCAGCCCCTACCTGAGGTTCGGCTGCCTGTCGCCGCTGGAGCTGGCCGCCTGCGGGAACGAGGCCTTCGTGAGGCAGCTGTGCTGGCGCGACTTCCACCACCAGGTCGCCTTCGCCTTCCCCGACCTGAACCGGCGCGACTACCGGCCGCGAGGCACGACGTGGCGCTCGGACAAGGACGCCGAGCAGGCCTGGCGCGAGGGCATGACAGGAGTGCCGATCGTCGACGCCGGCATGCGCCAGCTGCTCGCCGAGGGATGGATGCACAACCGCGCCCGCCTGATCACCGCCGCCTACCTCGTCAAGCACCTGAGGATCGACTGGCGGGTGGGCTACGACCACTTCTTCGACCTGCTGCTCGACGGGGACGTGGCCGACAACGCGGGCAACTGGCAGTGGGTCGCGGGCACGGGCAACGACACGCGGCCCAACAGGACGTTCAACCCGCTGCGGCAGGCCAGGCGGTTCGACCCCGACGGCGAGTACGTCCGGCGGTACGTCCCTGAGCTGGCCGACGTGCCCGCGACGCACATCCACGAGCCATGGCTGCTGTCCGGCCAGGCAGGAGGCTACCCGCCACCCCTCACCCGGCCGTAAGACCACAAGGGGCCCCGCCCGCCGTGTCACGACGAGATCACCGCCTGGAGGTCCGCGGCGGGCTCCCGACTCGACGTCGTCCTTGCCTGGCTCGGCTCACGGGGGACGGATGAGGCCCTTCTTCGAGGCCACGGCGACAGCCGCGGTTCGCGAGTCGACGCCCAGCTTGGTGTAGATGTGTGCCAGGTGAGTCTTGACCGTGGTCTCGCTGAGGAACATGGCCTTGCTGATGTGCCGGTTCGACAGGCCCGCGGCGACGTGGCCGAGGACCTCCAGCTCGCGCGGGCTGAGCGTGGTGTCGGGCGTGCGCACCCGGCCCAGCAGGCGCGAGGCGACGCTGGGCGCCAGAGCGCTGGCTCCCGCGGCGGCCGATCGGATGGCGGCGTGCAGGTCGTCCGACGGAGCGTCCTTGAGCAGGTAACCGGTGGCGCCCGCCTCGATGGCGGCGACGATGTCGGCGTCGGTGTCGAACGTGGTCAGCACGAGGACCCGGGGCCCGCCCAGGGCCACGACGCGCCGAGTGGCCTCGCTGCCGTGCATGCCAGGCCCGAGCTGGAGATCCATCAGCACGACGTCGGGAGCGAGCGTTCCGGCGAGCTCCACGCCCTCCTCGGCGGTGGCGGCCTCGCCGACCAGGTCGAAATCCGGCTGCCCGCTGAGCATGGCCCGCAGACCGGAGCGAACCACGGGATGGTCATCCACCAGGACGATCCGGATCACGGCGCCTCCTGGGGCGGCAGCGGCAGGGTGGCCACGACTGCCGTGCCCTCGCCGGGGGCCGACTCCACGGCGATGCTGCCGCCCAGGGCTCCCACCCGCTCGCGCATCGCGCGCAGGCCGAACCCGGCGGTACTGGCGGGGTCGAACCCCCGGCCATCGTCGTACACGTCCAGCATGACCGCGTCGTCCAGGTACGTGAGTGTCACACCGGCGTGCCCGGCACCGGAATGGCGACTGATGTTGCCCAACGCGCCCTGGGCGATACGCAGCAGCGTCGCATCGTAGTCCGCGGGCAACAGCACCGGGGCGCCCGAGACCTCGAAGCGCGCCTGGATGGGCGTGCCGGCCACCGCGGAGTCGCTGATCCTGCGCAGCGCCGCGACCAGGGACGAGTGCTGCAGCGCCGGCGGAGCCAGGGCCCTGACGAAGTTGCGCGCCTCTTCCAGGTTCTCCTTGGCCGCGTCCTCCGCCTCGGTGATGCGGCGCTCGGCCGCGGACGGGTCCTGCGCGAGATCCCGCCGGGCGGCGCGCAGCAGCAGGATGATGCTGGACATGCCTTGCGCCAGCGTGTCGTGGATCTCCCTCGCCAGCCGCTCGCGCTCGGCCAGCCGTACGGCGTCGCTCTCCGCTTCGATCAGCTTCCCGCGCGTGCGGACCAGATCGTCGATCAGCAGGCGGCGCTCCTCGCTCTCCGCGTAGAGCGCCTTGTAGACCATCGCCATCAGAGTGGCCACCGCGGCACCGATCGTCGGCCCGATGACCTGAGCGGCGGTCAGGCGGCCCTCGTGCCAGGCGGCGGCGAGGACGGCCGCGACGGTCAGCACCGCCACGCCCGGCAGCGCGACGGCCAGGGGCAACAGGTGGAGGTAGGCGAAGAACAGGGGGAACGCCAGCCAGACGAACTGGTGCGCTGCCAGGGCGAGCCAAGCCCACCCGACCGTGATCATCACCAGCCAGACCCGGCCCAGGCGCAGGTGCGTCGCTCCCCCGAAGTGCGGCAGCCGTCCCTCGATCAGGAGGCCTGCCGCATAGAGAACCCCGAGGAGCGTCCCACCCAGGACCAGCAGCGGCTGTCCCTGCCTGATGACGCCGGCCAACGCGATCACCAGGAGGATCGCGAACGTGCCGTGGACGGTCCACCGGAGCAGCCGCAACGCGGGCGGGAACGGATAGTCAGCCATTTCTCACACAGAGTATGCGAGATCGTTCATCTCCTGCATCGTTCAAAAGGAGTATTCCGGGCGACCGCATGCACGATGTGCGCGCGTGCCCGGCACGAGGACGCTGACGGAGTCAACGTTCGATTCGACCGCAACGGGGGACGCGCCGTGTTCGTGGCGCTCAGAGACCTGCGCTTCGCGAAGGGACGGTTCGCTCTCATGGGCACCGTCGTCTTCCTCATCACCCTCCTGGTGACCATGCTCTCCGGACTGACCGCAGGGCTGGCGCGGGAGAACATCTCGGCAGTGGAGAACCTGCCCGCCGACCACATCGTCTTCGACAGCGGCGAGAAGGCCGCCTTCGCCGACAGCCGTATCGGCAACCAGACCTGGAAGGACTGGCAGCAGGTGGCGGGCGTCACCGCCGAGCGGCTCGGCGTCTCCATGTCGAGGCTCGCCTACGGCGACGACCAAAGCGCGGGCGTAGCCCTCTTCGGCATCCAGCCCGGCGGCGACCTCGCCCAGGGAGAGCCGGTCGACACAGGCAACGTCGTCCTGTCCGCCGCGCTCGCGGCCGACACCGCGGTGAAGACCGGCGACACGGTGCAGATCTCCGGCAAGGACTTCACCGTCGCAGGCATCGGCGGCGAAGCGTCCTACAGCCACACCCCGGTCGCCTGGATCAGCATCGGCGACTGGGAGCGGACGGGCCGCCAGGGCGACGCCGATACCGTGGCGACCGTCCTGGCTCTACGCACCGCCGGTGCACCCGACCTGGCCGCCACCGACGCCCGACTCGGCACGACGACGCTCACGCTGTCCGATTCGCCCGCCGCGATCGGCTCCTTCTCCTCCGAGAACGGCTCACTCCAGCTCATGCGCGGCTTCCTGTTCGCGATCTCGGCGCTGGTCATCGGCGCCTTCTTCACCGTCTGGACGATCCAGCGGCGTGCCGACGTCGCCGTGCTCAAGGCGCTCGGCGCGAGCTCCGGCTACCTCCTGCAGGACGCGCTCGCCCAGGCGGTCATCGTGCTGCTCGCCGGCGCGAGCGCAGGCGGCCTGCTCGGCGCGGGCCTCGGCGCGCTCGCCGAGGGCACCGTCCCCTTCGTGCTGTCGGTGACCACCACCGTCGTTCCAGTGGCCGTGATGATCCTCCTCGGAGCCGCGGGCGCCACCCTGGCCATCCGCAAGATCACCTCTGTCGACCCGCTGATCGCCCTGGGAGCCTCCCGATGACCCTCGCCCTCACCGACGTCGTGCTGACCTACCCCGACGGGGACCGCACCCTGACGGCGCTCGACCACGTCAGCCTGACCGTCGCTCCAGGCGAGTTCGCCGCGGTGGTCGGCCCGTCCGGCTCGGGCAAGTCCAGCCTGCTCGCCGTCGCCGCCACCCTCATCACGCCCAGCGAGGGCACCGTGAGCGTCGCCGGGCAGGATGTCTCACGAGCCGGCCAGGCGGCCCGCACGCGGGTCCGCCGCGACCACATCGGCATCGTGTTCCAGCAGGCCAACCTGCTGCCCTCCCTCACCGCGCTCGACCAGCTCCTGGTGATGGCGCACCTGGCCGGCGAATCTCCGCGTACGGCCAGCAGCCGCGCCCGGGAGCTACTGCTCGCTGTCGATCTGGGCGGAAAGGAACACAAGCGCCCGCACCAGCTGTCGGGAGGCGAGCGGCAGCGCGTCAACATCGCCCGTGCGCTGATGAACTCTCCCGCGGTCCTGCTCGTCGATGAGCCGACGAGCGCGCTCGACCACCGCCGGGGCGAGCAGATCGTCTCCCTCCTGGCCGATCTCACCCAGAAGAACGACCTTGCCACCGTGATGGTCACGCACGATCTCGCCACCCTGGCGATGGTCGACACCGTGCTCAGCATGAGCGACGGCAGGCTCAGCGAAGGCGCCGCGACGCAGGTCGCCTGACCGGACCGGCAGCGGGGTGGGCTGGGGATGCCCGGACATAACGCGGTCTCCTACGGGGTCCGCGTTATGTCGGCGTGGGGCGCGGGGTTGTCGTGGCGGGCGGCGCGGCGGGCTCCGATCAGCAGCAGGACGTTCGCGAGCAGGAGGATCGGCCAGGGCGTGAACAGGAGGACCACCGCGCCGACCACGGTCCAGATCCCCAGCGTCCAGGCGATGAACGGCGGTGGCGCGATGCCGCGCCGGTCCAGCCACAGCACGATGAGGCCGACCACGATGAGCGGTACGCCGAAGCTGGCCAAACTCAGCCAGTACGCGCTGTTCGCCGGGCTCATCGCGGCGAGGTCGTCCCCCCACAGCCTCCCGCTGAACCACGTCCCGGTGTGGCGCGCGGCCTTTTCCACCGTCAGGGCGCCGAGCGTGTGCGCGGCTCCGAATAGCGTGATGAGCCAGCCGGCCCATTTGATCATTTGAGGTTCCATTCTCGTGGTGGAGCGAGGCGGCTTTGCGTCTCTGCTCGGTTTAGGCGTTCGTGGCCGTGGGGTGGGCGTGGTCCCGCCACGCGCGTTCCCATCGTCGGGTGAGTGCCGGGTAGACGACCAGGTAGCGGAACGGGGCGATGGCGGCCATGTAGAGGCGTCCGAACAGGCCGTTGGGTTTGACCAGGGCCGCCATCCGCAGCTCGTGGTCGCCGTTGTCGGTGGGGACCCACCCGAGGTGGCAGACGGTGTGAACGGTTTTGTTCGCCAGTTCCATGGCGAACTCGTCGCCGAGTTCGTAGAGGTTGGTGAACGGGGTGCCGTCGAGGTTCGGGCTGAGCGGCGCCAGGCGCAGGTCGGGCGGCAGGCGCTCGCGCAGTGACCACACCCGCCCGCCGACGCCCTGCCGGGGATCATCCCAGCCGAACAGGGCACCCAGCTTCCAGCGCACGGCGAACAGGAACCGGGTCGGCAAGGGCTGCCCGGCGGGTCCGCCGGTCGCTCGCAGCGCGGCGAGCATGGCGGGGAAGTCGTCCGGTCCGGCGTCGGGTGTGCGGAACGCCCACACGTCCTCCACCCGGAAGTCGGGCGTGATCTCGTGGATCCGCCACGGGCGGCTGGTGTGCTCGGTGTCGGGAAGTCTCCTAGACATGGCCGGCCTCCCCGTCACCACGATAGGAAGCGGTGGGCCTGGCGGGGCTTGACCTCCCGGTCGCTGAAGCCGTCGGCGCCGCGCCCAGCTCGTGGACGGTCTCGGCTGACGCCCGGCAGGCATCCTCGGACTCGAGCGCACCGGTGATGACGACGGCGTCCGTGCCGGGAGCGCCCCAGTTCTCGGCGCGCAGGAGGCCCGGCCGCGTGCGCCCCGCGTCGATGACCTGGGGGTATCGGCCCGCGAACTCCTCGGCGTGCTCGGGAGCCGGGGATGGGAAGGCGACGAAACCGAATGACACGACTACTGTCCCCTCTATTGTTATACGGCTGCGTATAACTTGAGGCTAGACCGGTTATACGGCTCCGTACAACGGATGGAAAGAGTGAGGTGGGTCATACGATGGGTGCGCTGCGCACACCGCGTGAAATCTGGATCGAGGAGGGGCTGCGGGCACTGGCCGAGGGTGGCGTGGACGCGGTGCGTGTCGAGGCCCTGGCCAAGGCGCTCGGCGTGACCAAGGGCGGTTTCTACGGCTACTTCGCCGACCGCGACGCGCTGCTGACAGAGATGCTGGACACCTGGGAGCGCGAGAGCGTCGACGACGTCCTCGACCGGGTCGAGCGGGAGGGCGGCGACGTGCTGGACAAGGTCCGGCTGGCCGGGCAGCTCACCTTCTCCAGCGACCGCCTGCTCCCCATCGACTTGGCCATCCGCGAATGGGCCCGCCGCGACCAGGCCGTCGCCGAACGCCTACGTCGCGTGGACAACCGGCGCATGCAGCTGTCACGCGACGCGATCAGCACGTTCTGCCCCGACCCCGACGAGGTCGAGGCCCGCGCTCTGCTCGCCTTCTGCGCGGCCATCGGCAGCCACTTGATCGCCGCCGACCATCCCGGCCGCACCCGCGCGCAGGTCATCGCCCGCGCCGGCGACCTCATCCTCGACCGCCCACCCAGCAACCCGAGGTACTGATACGCGCTCACCTGGCGCACATTCACGCCGATTGGTCGGGCGGAGTGGCGGGGCTGGTGGAGATCGAGCCCGGCGTAGGTGTTGAGCAGGACGCGGGCGCGATCGTAGCCGAGGCGGCGGCCGGTGTGCGGGCAGACGTCAGCGGCAGCAGACCGGCAGGCGGGCACGGGTCGACGTTGGGCGAGGAAGAGCGGCCCGTGGGCGCGGGAGCTGTCATCCGGTAGCCGCGGCAGACGGGGTAGCAAGTGGGCGGTGCCGCTGTCCCAGCTCGCTGGGTGTTCGGGTTCCGGGCGGAGGTCAGGAACGCCTCGGCGGCCCGATGTCACTACGCGATGCGGGCCTGAGAGTCCTATTCAAGGACACCAGCCCCGGGAGGGGGCTCAAGGACCCACTCATTTACCTCACGGGGACCGACCTTTCGAAGGAGGCGCAGTCACTCACGGGCAATCCGGTCCTGGTTCTTGAGCCAGCCGAACGTGGACATTTCAAGATCGGGACTGCTCGCCCGGTTGGTCGAGCCCCCCAGTTGATTAGCCCTGGCCGTAACCGAGCCAGGGAAGGCGTTCATCAAACCGAAGCGCCTCATCATGCGATCCGGCATCCGGAGGATCGGCACCCGTGCTGGCAACAGCCGTTGGCCCGGGCGAGGTAAAAGCCCCGGCTCGAGAACACGCCAAGCCGGGGCAGCTCTGCTCTACCCCAGGGACGCTGCGCCCTCAAGCAGGCGCTTGATCTGGGCGACGGGCGGGTTGGTCAACACCGTCCGACCGTTAGGGGAATCTACAACAACAGTTGGCACCGTCTGGTTGCCGTTGTTGACGCTCATCACGAACTCCGCCGCCGCGGGGTTCCGCTCGATGTCGACCTCTTCGTAGGCGATGCCCTCACGGCTGAGCTGGCTCTTGAGCCGCTTGCAGGGACCGCACCAGGTAGTGGAGTAGACGGTGAGCGCCATAAGACAATCCTTCCGGGTTCAAACGAAGGCCAAAGAGCGCAACAATCGGCAGGGCCTTCGTAATCCCAGGGTCAGGACGACAGCCGTTCCTCGATCCACTTCTGCACGCGCTCGGCCACGCCTGGCTCCCTGTAGAGCGGCGCGCTGTGCGAGATGCCTGGCTCGGTGAAGACCGTCATCTTCACCCCGACCTGGCCGAGCATTTGCTTCAGCAGCAGGCTCTGCGCCGCGGGCACGAACTCGTCATCGGAGTGGACGGTCAGCATCGGCGCGTCCTTCTTGCTGGCGTGCCACGGCACCTCCATCGACGCCCACACCCGCGAGCACTTGCCCTTGGGTTCGCATCCGCCCGCCAGCTTGATCGCGGCGTCACGCAGCTTGACACGGTTGGGGTCGGTCGAGTCGGCGCCGTCGGTGTAGGCCCGCAGCGGCGAGATCACGGGGGAGACGCCGACGACGCCCTTGAGCCCCTGGAGCGCGCCGTCGCCGTACGTGCCCACGGCGGCGGCGATGTGGCCGCCCGCGGAGAAGCCGACGACCACGTAGTTGTTCGGGTCGAAGTTCCAGCGGTCGGCGTGCCTGCGGGCGGTCGCGATGGCGTCGAACGCGTCGGTGCGCTGCGCGGGCCACGGCGCCTCGGTGGACAGGCGGTAGTTGAGGTTGAAGACCGTGTAGCCGAGCTCGACGTAGCTGCGGGTGATCTCGGTCATGTACTTCTTGTCGCCGCCCGACCACCAGCCGCCGTGGATGAGGAAGACGGCGGGATGCTTGGTGTAGTCGGGCATCCACCAGACGTCCATGGCCTGGTGGCGGCCGGGGCCGTACGACACGGTCTCGAACGTCGTGCCGCCCAGCGGGTCGCTGTACGAGGGGGTCGGATCCTTCGACGCGTGCGCCACTCCGGGGACCAACGCGACGGCAGCGAGAACACTCGCGAACACCGCAGCTCGCACGGGCCTTCCTTTCCCCCATGATTCGGTCGGGCCCCATTGTGGGGGAAATGACCTACTTTTCGCATCTCAGCGACGAAGAAACAGGTGACGGCGGCATGTTGCCAGAATGGAGCAGCCCCCCGCCACCTGCTGCGAGGATGTTGATGTGATGACAGGCGACGACGTTCTGACCGGGCTCGACCCTGAGCAGCGCGCGGTGGCCGAGGCCGTGCGCGGCCCGGTCTGCGTGCTCGCCGGTGCCGGCACGGGCAAGACCAGGGCGATCACCCATCGCATCGCGCACGCCGTGCAGTCGGGCGTCGTCGACGCGCAGGGCGTGCTCGCCGTGACCTTCACCACTCGTGCGGCGGGGGAGCTGCGGCAGCGGCTGCGGCAACTCGGCGCACCCGGCGTGCAGGCGCGTACCTTCCACGCCGCCGCGCTGCGCCAGCTCACCTACTTCTGGCCGAAGGTGATCGGCGGGTCCGCGCCCTCGGTGATCGAGTCGAAGCTGCCGCTGCTCGTCGAGGCGTCCAGACTGATCCGCCGCAGCCCCGACAGGTCGGAGCTGCGCGACATCGCCTCGGAGATCGAGTGGGCCAAGGTCACCCAGATCGGCCACGAGGACTACGTCGCCGCCGCGGCCAAGGCCCACCGTTCGCCTCCCGCCCCTCCGGAGGAGATCGCCCGGCTCTACGAGGCCTACGAACGGCTGCGCCGCGAGCGCCACCTGGTCGACTTCGAGACGATCCTCGAGCTGACCGCCGCGGTGATGACCGAGCATCCCGACGTCGCCAACCAGATCCGCCAGCAGTACCGCTACTTCGTCGTCGACGAGTACCAGGACGTCAACCCGCTGCAGAAGCTCCTGCTCGACACCTGGCTCGGCGGCCGCGACGACCTGTGCGTGGTCGGCGACCCCAACCAGACGATCTACTCCTTCACCGGCGCGACCCCCCGCTACCTCACCGGGTTCTCCGTCGAGTACCCGAACGCCTCACTGATCAAGCTGGTCCGCGACTACCGCTCCACGCCTGAGGTCGTCGGCCTCGCCAACCTCGTGATAGCCAAGGGCAAGAGCCCGCACCGCCTCGAACTCGTCGCCCAGCGGCCCGAGGGCCCCGCGCCCACGTTCTCCGAGCACGACGACGAGCCGGCCGAGGCCGCCGGTGTGGCCCGCGCGATCAGGAAACTGATCGACAAGGGCGTCTCGCCCCGCGAGATCGCCGTGCTGTTCCGCGTGAACGCCCAGTCGGAGGCCTACGAGGAGGCGCTCGCCAAGGCGGAGATCCCCTACCTGGTGCGCGGCGCCGACCGCTTCTTCGAACGTCCAGAGGTACGGCGGGCCGTCGTCCTGCTGCGCGGCGCCGCCCGATCGGCCTCGGGCGAACCCCTGGCGCAGGAGGTCCACGGCATCCTCGGCGGCATCGGCCTCACCCCCATCCCGCCCGGCGGTGGCAAGGCGCGCGAGGAGTGGGAGTCGCTGCGCGCCCTCGCCGACCTGGCCGAGGACCTGGCCGCCGAAGGCGCCGACCTGCCCGCCTTCGTCGCCGAGCTCGAGCGCCGTGCCGCCGAGCAGCACGCCCCTCCCGTCGAAGGAGTCACCCTCGCCTCCCTCCACGCGGCCAAGGGCCTGGAGTGGGACGCGGTGTTCCTCGTCGGGCTCACCGACGGCATGATGCCGATCATCTACGCCGAGACGCCCGAACAGATCGAGGAGGAACGCCGGCTCCTCTACGTCGGCATCACCCGCGCGCGCGTCCACCTCGGCCTGTCGTGGGCGCTCGCCCGCGCCCCCGGCGGGCGCAAGGGCCGCCGGCCCTCCCGGTTCCTCGACGGGCTCACAGGACGTCCCATGCGGTCGTCCTCTTCCGCGGGTACGGCCGCCGCCCCCCGCCGCCCGGTCGCCGCGCCCGTCCACTGCAGGGTGTGCGGGAAGACCCTGGTGGCGGCGGCCGAGCAGAAGCTGGGCCGGTGTTCGACGTGCCCGTCCGAGTACGACGAGGCGCTGCTGGAGGCGCTCAAGGCCTGGCGCACGTCCACGGCGAAGGAGGCCAAGGTCCCGCCGTACGTGGTCTTCACGGACGTCACCCTCCAGGCGATCGCCGAACGCGCACCGCGGAGCGAGCAGGAACTGGTGTCGATCGCGGGCATCGGAAAGGTCAAACTCGACCGGTACGGCGCCGCCGTCCTCGACATCTGCCGCACCCACACCTGACCCGGCCACCCGGCAGACCCTCACCACCGGATGCCGGCGAGCCCAACCGGCCCAGGCCGTACACCGGGCTCCATCGGGCCGCGCACTCTCGGGTAGCGCCTGCGACCTGCGGGAGATCTTCGTCACAGGGGACCTGCCGGGCCTGGGCTCTCCCGTTCGTTCCTCGCCCGAAAGCACCCCGCCCCCCGGCTTCGAGCGGTCCGCTCCCAACGCCCCGGGGGGAGGTCAAGGCATCGGTCCCGTCACACTAGGTTTGGATGGCTTTCCGCCGTAGAAGGGGACCCCCGTGAACGAAGCGCTCAAGGAGCTGCTCGACCTCCTCGACCTGGAGCAGATCGAGCTCGACATCTTCCGCGGGCGTAGCCCCGAAGAGCGCATCCAGCGGGTCTTCGGCGGCCAGGTCGCGGCCCAGGCGCTCGTCGCGGCCGGCCGTACCGTGCCCGATGACCGCGACGTGCACTCCCTGCACGCCTACTTCATCCGCCCGGGCGACCCCTCCATCCCGATCGTCTACAACGTGGAGCGGGTCAGGGACGGCAGGTCCTTCACCACCCGCAGGGTCGTCGCCGTCCAGCACGGCAAGGCGATTTTCACGATGTCCGCCTCCTTCCACATCTTCGAGGAGGGCGTCCACCACCAGGCGGCGGTCATGCCGCAGGTCGTGGGTCCCGAGGAACTGCCGACGTTCCAGTCGCGCATGCTGGAGCTGGTGGGTGACGACTCCCAGTGGAAGGAGTGGCTGGCCCGCCCCCGCCCCGTCGACGCCCGCTACGTCTCCCCGCTGACCTGGGAGGCCTACAAGGACCCTTCGTTGCGGTCGGCGGAGAACAACGTGTGGTTCCGCTACGACGCCGAGCTGCCCGACGACCGCCTGCTGCACGTCGTGCTGGCCGCCTACGCCTCCGACTACACGCTCGTCGACACCGTGCTCCTCGCCCATGGCCTGGCGTGGGGGGCGTCGAACGTCATCGGGGCCTCGCTCGACCACGCCATGTGGTTCCACCGCCCCTTCAGGGCCGACGACTGGGTGCTCTATGCTCAGGAGTCCCCCTGGTCAGGGGGTGCGCGGGGTCTGGCGCGGGGCGAGATGTTCACCCCGTCGGGAGACCTGGCCGTGTCCGTGGTTCAGGAGTGCATGATCCGCGTGGCGAAGCCATAAAACTGCAGGTAGAAAATATGTTGCCCCTTCCGGGCTTCCCGGTTTAGGGTCATGGTCAAGCGAGTCGGACACTCCTGTCCGACGATCCCAGAGTGGAGGTGAGCCCCGGTGACGAACATGACTGAGATGTCTGCCACGCAGTGGCTCGCTTCCGCATGCCGTGACGGGGTCAGGCTCGCCAGTGGCCTGGCCAAGCTCCGACAGGACAAGTCTGCCCGCAGCCAGCTCGCGATCCACGCAGGCTACGGCGCAGCCGCTGCCCAGGGCGCCCCCGTCTACGTCGCGGGCGCCGACGTGCCGACCCAGCAGATCACCAAGGGTGGACTGCGCGGTCCGCATCCCTGGAGGGATGAACCGGTCATAACCTGACCGGCACTTTCAGCCTCCAGGCCGCGGATCCGCAGACAGGATCCGCGGCCTTCTTGTTTGTCCGTGATCCCCCAGACACCCACGAGGTACCTGACCAAGAACAACCAGAAGGAGACACAGATGGGGGCCAAGACGATCATGGACCTGATCGACGAAGCCGGAATCCCCTGTCGTACCGACCCCGACCTGTGGTTCGCCGAGTCGCCCGAGGACGTCGAGTTCGCGAAGACGCTCTGCGGCGGCTGCCCGATCCAGAAGGCCTGCCTGGCCCGCGCGCTCGAGCGTGAGGAGCCTTGGGGCGTCTGGGGCGGCGAGCTGATCCTCAGGGGGACCGTCGTCCCCCGCAAGCGGCCTCGCGGGCGTCCGCGCAAGCACCCGGTCGCTGCCTGAACCCCACCCACCGCACCACAGAAAGCCGAGACATCCGATGAGCATCATTCCTGGTAGGAGCTTCGAAATGCCGTATATGTATCAAGAACTGGTCAATGACCGAATACAAACCCTCCACCGGGAGGCCGAGGAGTACCGGATGGTGTCCCGCCTGAAGCGCGTCCAGCGCGCGCGGCGTGACGTCCAGCGGGCCAACGACCGGCTCCGCAGGGCTCTTCTTCCCCATGGATAGGTGGTGAGATCCTGCCGCCGGCGGAGGATCTCACGGTCTGACCTCACGTAGAAAGGCCGGGTGCGCTCCACGCACCCGGCCTTTCGGCTGTCTTCGGTACTCCTACGGCCCTACTTCGCCGCCGCCTCGCACAGCAGGTCCCGCTCCGGCCGTACCCCTTCGGTCAGGAACGCGGTCACCGTACGGTCGCCGCACGCGTTGCCGTTCGCGAGGTAGACACCGTGCCCGCCCGAGTCCACGACCACCATGCGCGCCCGCTCGCCGAACGCCCGCCGCATCTTCTTCGCCCCGCTGTACGGCGTCGACGGGTCACGCAGGTTCTGGATGAGCAGCACATTGGACGGCCCACGCGACGTGATCCGCACCGGCGCCTCCGCCACCGGGTAGGGCCAGTACGCGCACGGCCCCATGTTGACCGGCATCCCCGCCGTCAACGGGTAGCGCGCCCTGTCCCGCGCCACCTGCCGACGGTGCCAGTCCACCGAACTCGGCCACTCCACGTCGTTGCACAGCGTCGCGGCCGCCGACGCCGCGATGTTCTGCAGCGCGCTCTCCGGCGGGGTGTTCGGCGCGGGCAGCGGGCCGCCCGCCATCGCCGCCCGCATCAGACCCGCCAGCATCGGGAAGCCCGCGTCGCTGTAGAGCGCGGTGAGCACGGTGTCGCGCAGCACGTTGCCGTTCAGCTCCTCCGGGTTGGCGCCGGGCCACGGCACCGGCTGCCGGTCCAGCCGCTCCGCGAGCCGCAGGAACGTACGGCGGACCGCCGCCTGGTCCCGGCCGAAGCCGTACTCGCCGTCACGCGCCGCGGCCCAGGCGGCGAAGTCCGGGAACCGGTCCTCGACCCCGACCGAGTAGTTCGCCAGCCAGGCCCGCGCCACCCGCCGCGGGTCGGGGTCGTCGTTGCTGTCCAGCACCACCCGATCCGTCCGCTCGGGGAACAGTTCCGCGTAGACCGCGCCCGCGTACGTGCCGTACGACACCCCCCAGTACGACAGCTTCTCCTCGCCCAGCGCCCGCCTGATGCTGTCGATGTCCCTGGCCTCGTTGCGGGTGCTGACGTGCCGCAACACCTCACCCCCGTTCCGCGCGCACGCCGCCGCGATCCGCCGCGACCATGCCGCGTTCTCGGTGATGTCCCCGTTCGCGGCGGGCCACGGCTTGATCCTGGTGAAGGCCAGATCGGCCTTGCTCAACCCGCACGAGACCGGCGAACTCGCCCCCACCCCGCGCGGGTCGAACCCGACCAGGTCGAAACGGTCGAGCACCTCCTGCGGGAGCCGCTTCACCTGCGCGCTCGGCCTGTTCAGCCCCGGACTCCCTGGACCGCCGGGGATCAGCAGCAGGACGCCTCGCCTGAGCTCCGGCTTGGCGGTCCTGATCCTGGAGACGGCCAGCGAGATCGTTTGCCCGCCCGGCGCCCGGTAGTCCAAGGGCACCCGCAGGGTCGTGCACTCCTGCCGCGGATCGACGCCCGCCCCTCCCGCGCATCCTCCCCAGACGGGCGTGGCGACGGGGGCGGCCATCGCGCCGGCCGAGGCGGCCGGTGCGACGGCGACGGTGAGGGCGGCTGCGGTGGCGAGGGCGGACAGTTTCGTGAGGGCGCGCATGGGGTTTCGTCTCTTCCGTTCGGGTGGTTCGTCTTGCTGCACCTCAGAGTCTTCCGATCAGCGAACCGCAGCCCCAGAGACGTGATCACCACCCCACCATGACCTCATCACAATCCAGACAAACCACCGCAAACCACTCCCATCATCGAGCCCGACAGTCCTCCAAGCTGACCCGAACACGGATGCGCTGACGGGCAGCCAAGCCCTGAACCCCAACCAGGGCGAGGGCCCCGAACCCGGGTGGACGACGGCAGGACCGGCGGCTGGTCTGAGGGGCGGCAGGCGGAAGTCGAGGCACGTGAATCGAGGGTGAGGAGCCCCTGGACTCGGGCGGGCGATGTCAGGTTCGACGGCTGGTCTGAGGGGCGACAAGGTCGAGGGGGGAGCTGAGGGCGCACGAACCGGGGGTGAGGGTCGACGGCTTTCGGGTGGCTGAGGTCACGGTCGGCGGCTGGCCTTGGGGCGACAGGGTCGAGGACGGAAGCCGGTGCTGGTCCGGGGTGGTGAGGGGCGGTGGCTCTCGGGTGGCGACGTCAGGGTCGGCGGCTGGTCTGAGGGCGACAAGGTCGAGGGGGGAGCCGAGGGCGCACGAACCGGGGGTGAGGGTCGACGGCTTTCGGGTGGCTGAGGTCACGGTCGGCGGCTGGCCTTGGGGCGACAGGGTCGAGGACGCAAACCGGTGCTGGTCCGGGGTGGTGAGGGACGACGGCTCTCGGGTGGGCGACGGCAGGACCGGCGGCTGGCCTGAAGTGCGGCAGGGCCGGGTACGGGGACTCCTTGAGTCCGAGAAGGTAGCAAGGCCGAGGACAGAGGCCCGCTCGGCGAGCGAGAGGGCAGGACCAGGTAGAGGAGCTCGAACGGACCGACCCAGGCACGCGGCGTGTAACCGAAGGGGTGAGGCGTATAGCCGAAGGAGCGTGAGGGCGTGAGGAGGGATGAGATGAAGGGACTCGATCGAAGGGGACCAGGAGACCGCCGGAGCAGGCGTCAGCCGACGGCCTCGTCGGCGAACCCCGGAACCCACCGGATCACCTCGTCGCGAAAACGGGCCGTGGTCCCGAGCTGGCACAGCACCCCGACCCCCGCCGCATGGACGCGGTGGATCAGCACGTACGAGACGGGCAGGTTGAGTTGCCTGACCACGTTCGTGGGTCGCAGGTCGGTCGCGCTGGCCGCCTGTGCCTGCAGCCATTCCCTGCTGAACGTGAACTCCTCGACCGCCGTCGGCTCCACATAAGGCGCCAGGAAGCCGCGCAACGCCTCCGGGTCGATGTCGATGTGCTCCTGGATGAAGCCCTCGTCACGCAGCCCGGCCACGACCGTGTCCATGTCGCCCTGGTTGAAGATGCGGGTCAGCTGGCCGAACGCCTTCGGGTATCCGTCGGGCAGCCGGTTGACCGCTCCGAAGTCGAGCACGCCGAGCCGGCCGTCGGGCAGCATGCGGAAGTTGCCCGGATGCGGGTCGGCGTGGAGCATCGCCACGCGGGCCGGTGAGGAGAACAGGAACCGCACGAACAGCAGCCCTGCTCTGTCGCGCTCGTCCTTGGTGCCGTCGGTGATGATGCGCGACAGCGGCGTGCCGTCCATCCACTCGGTGACCAGCACCTCCTCGTTGGCCGCGATGACGTCGGGCACGAAGAAGTCGGGATCGTCGCCGAACTCCTGCGCGAAGGCGTGCTGCGCCTCGGCCTCGTGGAGGTAGTCGAGCTCCTCGGCGATCCGCTCGCGTAGTTCGGCCAGGACCGCCCTGATGTCGAGGCCGGGCAGGAGCACCCCGAAGAGCTTGCCGAGGCGCGCCAGCTGGGCGAAGTCGCCGAGCAGGGCCTTGCCCGCCCCCGGGTACTGGATCTTGACGGCGACCGTCCTGCCGTCGTGCCATACCGCCTTGTGGACCTGTCCGATGGACGCGGCGGCGGTCGGCCGGTCGTCGAAGGACTGGAAGTGGTCGCGCCAGTCGTCGCCCAGCTGCTCGGCCAGCACTTTGTGGACGGTGGCCGCGGGCAGCGGGGGAGCGGAGTCCTGCAGTTTGGTGAGTGTCGCCCGGTAGGGGCCCGCGATCTCGGGAGGCAGCGCCGCCTCGAAGATGGACAGCGCCTGGCCGAGCTTCATCGCTCCGCCCTTCAGCTCGCCGAGCACCTTGAAGATCTGCTCGGCGGTGCGCTGCTGGATCTCCTGGGTGACCAGCTCGGCCGACTTGCCGCCGATCCGCTTGCCGATCCCCATGACGGTACGGCCGGCGAACCCCAGCGGAAGGGTCGCCAGCTTGGCGGAGCGCGTGACGGCGCGGCGCGGAAGATCACTCACCATGACGCGCGACATCTCTCGTCGACATGCCGCTTCCCCCCTTCGTGGTCCGGACCTGACGGGGCCCACGGTCCTGCGGCTGGCCCGTCAGCAGCAGGAACCCGGCTCGACCATTGTTAGCGCACCTAGGTCGTTTCGCCAGCAACGACATTGTGGATGCACCCTCCAGGATCGGCGCTTCCAGCGCCAATCAGGCAAAACATCCATTGTGCCGTTTGTCACAGCGCTGTCCTGGCCGTCGATATGAGCAAGCGCATGTCCGGCTGCGGTGGCCGCGACCAGCGAGGACAGCGCCGACCCGCAGGCGATCTCGCCGGCGGGGAAGCCGCCGAGTCTCGCGGTGACGATCGGCCACGCAGGGTCACGATCGCGCCGTGCGAGATCGAGGCAGTGCAGGCATGCGGTCTCGCCCGGCCGTACCAGGGGGCCGACGGAGCCGTGCCCCTCGAAGGCGGCCACGAGCAGGTGGGGGATCTTCATCGCGACCAGTTCGGACACCAGGACGGCGTCGAGCGGGCCGACGGGCGCGAGCACGACGAGGTTGGGCCGCTCGACACCGTCCCCGAGCTGCGGCCCCCCGGCCCGCGCGTCCACCGACCCCTCGAACTCCGCACCCGGAGCGCCCGCACCACGGGCGTCCGCACTCTGAGCGCCCGCACCACGGGCGTCCGCCCCCGGAGCGTTCGTACCCCGAGCGCCCGCCCCACAGGAGCCCGCCCTACGGGCGTCCGCCCTGGGAGCGTTCGCACCCCGAGCGCCCGCACCCCGGGAGCCCGCCCCACGGGCGTCCGCCCCGGGAGCCTTCGTACCCCGAGGGCTGGTGTCCTGAGGGCCGGTGTCCGGGAGGTCGGTGTCCCGGGGGTTCTCCCTCCGGGAGTCCGCGCCGGCAGAGTCCGGTGCCTGCGAGTTCGGCGAGCCCGGGGCGGGCGAGCAGGCGGACCCCGCGGTGATGCGTCTGGCCACCGCCACCGCGCCCTGTTCGCGCGGCAGCCCGAGCTCCTCCCAGCCCAGCCCGCCCGGCACGAGGTCCTCCGGCCTGGCAGGCTCGGGGTCGATCACCCGCACCTGGCCCACCCCCGAGGCGGCCAGCAGCGCGACGATCTGCGCGCCCACCCGCCCCGCGCCGTAGACCCGCACCCGCGCCTCCCGTCGCCGGCGCATCGTCACGAGCGCGCCTCCAGGCGTCGTCGACGCCAGGTCGAGCGCGTCGAGATCGGGCCGCAACCTGTCCCGCTCGGCCAGCGTGAGCCGCGCGAGGGGAACAGGCAGCACGGCCGCGTCGTCGAGCACGCCCCTGGCCGTGAGCGTGTCGAGCAACGTCTGGGCGCCTTCCTCCGACAGCCCGGCCTTGGACGCCTCCTTCATCACCTGCCCGATCTCTCTCGTGCCGTCGAGCCGGTCGATCCACTGCTTCACCGACGGCGCCAGATCGCTCAGCAGGACCGCCCTGCGCGGATGTACACCGAACTGCAGGGTGTGCTCGTCACGGAGGATCCTGCGCAGCACGGGTTTCACACGTGGCCTCATGGCGCGCAAGATTCCCACCGCGAATCATGATCGCGGGGCCGTTTCGCCTGCCCTGTGGATAACCTGTGCCGCCCTCGCGAGGGGCTGTGGATACGCTCTCCCAATGAACGAGCTCTTGATCGATCGGCACGACGACGGGGTCGTCCTGCTCACCCTCAACCGCCCCGACCGCCGCAACTCCATGACCGACGGCATGACCGCCGCGTGGGCCGAGACGATCGGCGCGCTGGCCTCCGACAGGGAGGCCCGGTGCCTGGTGGTCACCGGCGAGGGCAGCGCCTTCTCCTCCGGCGGAGACCTGTCGTGGCTGGCGGAGCGGGGTGACGAGACGGTGCCCGCGCTCCGCGACCGCATGCTCGCCTTCTACCGCACCTGGCTGTCGATCGCCGACCTGGAGATCCCCACGATCGCCGCGGTCAACGGTCCGGCCGTCGGCGCGGGTCTGTGCGTCGCCCTGGCGTGCGACCTCGTCTACGCCGCCGACGAGGCCAAGCTCCTGGCTCCCTTCACCTCGCTCGGCCTGCACCCCGGTATGGCCGCCACCTACCTGCTCCCGAGCAGAGGCGGGATCAACCTCGCGCGCGAGCTCCTCCTCACCGGCAGGACCATCAGCGGGCAGGAGGCCGCGCGTGAAGGGCTCATCAACCGCTCGTTCCCGAAAGCCGACCTTCTTCCGAAAACTCTGGAGATCGCGAGAAGCGTCGCGGCCAACGCTCCGATCGCCACCCGGCTGACCAAAATCGCCCTCAAGACCGCACACAATGACCTTGATGAGGCGCTCAAATGGGAGTCGCTGGCCCAGCCTGTGACGATGACCTCGAACGACATGCTTGAGGGCCTCACCGCGCATCGGGAAAGGCGGGTGCCCAAATTCACCGGCTCTTAATCATGCTGACCAGCGAAAACAGAGGCTCACCCCCTGTGGAATTTCGTCAGTGTCGGCTAACGTGCATATGTGTCCCCCGAGAGAGTCGAGGTCCGTCGAAGTTCTCGTCGCCGGCGTACGGTCTCCGCCTACCGCGACGGCGACAAGACGATCGTGCTCCTGCCCGCCTGGCTGAGTGGCGAGGACGCTGACGAATGGGTGAGCCGGATGCTCGATCGGCTGGCGGCCAAGGAGCAGCGCAGGCGTCCCACGGACGAAGGCCTGCTCGAAAGGGCCGTCGAGCTCTCATCGCGATATCTCGACGGCAAGCCCCAGCCGATCAGCGTTCGATGGGTCGACAACCAGCAGCACAGATGGGGCTCGTGCACCCCTGACAGCGGCACGATCAGGATCTCGACCCGGCTCAAGGGGCTGCCCGAGTGGGTCATCAACTACGTCATCATTCACGAACTCGTGCACCTGCTGGTGCCGAGCCACGGGCCCGATTTCTGGGCACTGGTCGAACAGTATCCCAAGGCGGAGCGGGCGCGCGGCTTCCTTGAAGGATTCTCCGCGGCGGCCGTCAACCCTCCGGAGGAGTGTTGACCCGGGTTGTCGCGGTTCTGGCACGGCAAAGCATGACGAATGCCGCCCCCGGCGATCCAAGGAAGTTCCTGGAAGCCATAGTCGAGGACACCTACGAGATGGTCGCGGGCCTCGAACTCGTCACGCCCGTCCTCGTCACGAGCGTTCCCGACTTGGATCATCTCTTGTGGCCCGGCACGGACATTATCCCGATAAATGAGGACACACCGCTTAAGGACATCTTCAAGGCGATAAATGCTGATCAAGCGGCGATTGTCAGTGGGGACGCCCCCGACCTACCACCCCTCCTCATCGGCAAGCTGTTCCGCGAACTCGGCAGAGCCGAGCTGACCGTCTGCCCCGCCGAGCAGGGCGGCGCGGTCGCCATCGCGGCGAACCTCCCCTTCCCCGACTGGGCCGGTCCCGATCTCGACGCCGTCGACCCGGTGAAGGAGCTGCGCGCCCAGGCCCCCGGCCGCCGCATGGTCGCCACCACCCCCGGCTGGCACCGCCTGCGCACCAGAGCCGACCTCGACCGTCTCGACCCTGGCCTGGAGGGCTGGGACAACACCAGGGCGGTCACGGCACGGTGAGGACGGCGAAGACCGCCCGGTGATCGGTGCCCGGCACCGTGTGCACGCTGACCTCCCGCACCCCCACCCGCGAGTCGGCCAGCACGTGGTCGATCGTGATGATCGGCGGGATCCGCTTGTTCGCCGGCCACGTCGGCACCAGGCCCTGCCCGACCTCGTCGGCCGCGTCCTTGTAGCCCCGCCCGAGCACCTCGCGCATCGCCGCGTGGTCGAGGCTCGCGTTGAAGTCGCCCGCCAGCACCCGCACGGCCTCGCCCGAGGCGGCCGGCAGTGCCCGCAGTGCGGCGTGCCAGTCCTGGACCTGCGGGCCGAGCGGCGGATAGGGATGCACGGCCACGACCTGGACGGGCTTGCCGCCGGGCAGCGCCAGCGTCGCCGCCGGCGTGTTGTTGCCTGTCGGCGGGATCAGCCCCGGCAGCTGGGTCAGTGGAAACTTCGCGTACAGGCCGCTGCCGCCAGGGCCGTCCTCGTCCTCCAGCACCCGGTACGGCATCAGGTCCTTCAACCCCGCCGAGTCGAGCCGCTCGACCCCGTCGTGCGTGAGTTCCTGTGTCGACAGCACGTCAGGGTCGAAGCGCCGCACCAGCTCGATGACCGACGCGGCGTCCGCCTCGCCGAAGAACATGTTGAGAGTGAGCACCCTGAGCGGCCTGCCCGCGGTGGCGTCGGCCGTACCGAGGGCCCGGGGCAGGACGCTGAAACCGAGGGCCGCGGTCGTGATCACGGCCACCGCCGCGACCGCGCGGTTGCGCGAGGCGAGCGCGAGCAGGAGCGGCACCAGGGAACCCGCCGCCGCGTACGGCGTGGCCGTCATGAGCTGCGTGGTGAGGGAGCCGCTTTCGAGCCCGCCGACCCTGGCGGCGGCCCAGACCGCGAAGGGGGACACCGCCACCCACGCGAGCGCCTTGAAAGGGAATCGGCGACGCGCGGGCGTCACGATCGTGCCACCGACCATGTCCACATAACCCCCTGCACGGGGACTCTAACCAAGCGAGTGTGAACCCGCCGTAAGAACCTGCCGGCCGCGCCGGGCCAGCAGCCTGGTGGCCTCGTCGGACAGCTCGGGGATCTCGTCCACGGGGAACCAGCGCAGGTCGAGCGACTCGTCGCTCATCACCGCCTCGGCGCCCTCGGGGGCGACCGCCGCGTACTCCACGTCCAGATGCCAGCTGTGGGGCGGGTGGCACCACACCTTGTGCCTGTCGAGCGCGAGCGGCCCCGGAAGCAGCCGCAGGCCCTCGATCCCCGACTCCTCCGTGGCCTCGCGCAGCGCGACGCCGGCGAGCGAGCCGTCGTACGACTCGCAGTGGCCGCCCATCGGCAGCCACATGCCCGCCTTGGGGTGCAGCGTGAGCAGCACGCTGGCGCCGTCGTGCGAGAGCACGGCGGTGGTCGCCGTGAGGTGCCCCGGCGCGCACGCGCGGGTCATGGCGTCGGGATGCCGCCGCAGGTGCTCGAGGAACTCGCGCCTGAGCTCCTCCTCGGCCGCGGTGGGCGCGGACCATCCACCGAGTACGGCTACCGCGTCGCGGTGAAGGGTCAAGCCTCGCCGTCCTCGAGCTTGGAGATGTCCCAGGCCGTCTCGCCCTTGACGAACGTGTCGGGGGCGTCGAGGTCGTCGGCCGTCGGCATCAGGTCGGGGTGGCCCCAGATCGCGTCGCGTCCGTCGATCCCCCTGTCGGCGAGCACCGCCTGCCAGAGGGCCGCGGCCTCGCGCAGTCGCCTGGGCCGCAGCTCCAGGCCGACCAGCGTGCCGAACGTCGTCTCCGCGGGACCGCCGGTCGCGCGGCGTCGCCGTACCGTCTCGGCGAGGGCGTTCGCGGACGGCAGCTTGCCGTCGGCCGCGGCGTCGACCACGGTGGCGACCCAGCCCTCGACCAGCGCGAGCATGGTCTCGAGGCGGGCCACGGCGGCCTTCTGCCGTTCGGTCTCCGCGGGCTTGAGCAGCGCGCCGCCGCTCAGCGCCTCCTGGAGCGCCTCGGGGTTGTTGATGTCGAGGCCGCGGATCTGCTCCTCCAGGGCGGAGGTGTCGACCGTGATGCCCCTGGCGTACTCCTCGACCGCGCCGAGCAGGTTCGCGCGCAGCCACGGCACGTGCTGGAACAGCCGGTGGTGCGCCGCCTCGCGCAGAGCCAGGTAGAGCCTGATCTCGTCGGCGGGCAGTTCGAGGCCGTTGCTGAAGGAGGCGATGCCGCCCGGCAGCAGCGCGGCGGTGTCGGACAGCGGCAGGCCGATGTCCGTCGTGCCGATCACCTCGCGGGCGAGCGAGCCGAGGGCCTGGCCGATCTGCTGGCCGACCATCATCCCGCCCATCTGCTTCATCATGCCCATGAGGGGGCCGAGCTGGGCGGCCATCTGCTGAGCCTCGGGCGGCAGCTCGGCGCCGCCGATCATGCCGCTCATGGTCTCGACCATGCGCTCGGCGATCGGCTCGCACAACTTGCGCCAGACGGGGACCGTGTTCTCGATCCACTCGGAACGGCTCCACGCCTGAGGGTTGGACACCCCGCTGGGCAGCGCGGTCGCCTCGTTGAGCCACAGGTCGGCGAGCTGAAGAGCGTCGACGATCTGGCGGCGTTCGCCCTCCATCACGCTGGGATCGCCCTCGGCGACCACCGCGTGGCGGGCGATGTTCTTCGCCATGTCCCAGTTGACAGGGCCCGAGCCCTGCGGCGCCGACAGCATGTCGGCGAACTGGCGCATCGCCTGAGCCATCTGCTCAGGGTTGCCGAACATCCCGAAGGGATTCTCGTTGGGGTCGTTTTCGCGACCTGGCAGGTCAGTCACCGCTCTACCTCGTGCAGGATGGAGGAGTCCACATCCGCCACGTTAGTCGTCCTACGGCGGATCAGTGCAAAGTGAGGACCTGGTGCCTACCTCGAAACGCCCGCGCCAACCAGTCGTCGCCGTCACCGGCGCGTCCTCAGGCATCGGCCGCGAGCTCATCGCGAAGCTCGCCACCAACGCGGATTTCCGCAGGGTGGTGGCCATCGACGAGCAGCGCGGCGACGTCCAGGACGTCACCTGGCGAGTGATCGACGTGCGAGATCCGCTCTTGGCGAACCGGATCTCCGACATCGACGTGCTGGTCCACCTGGCGGGCGACTACGCCCTCGACTCCGACCCGGCCGAGCGGCGCGCCTACAACCTGCGCGCGGCCCAGACGGTGCTGACCGCCAGCGCGGCCGCGCGCGTCCGCCGCGCGGTCCTGGTCACCAGCGCCATGGTGTACGGCGCGGCTCCCGACAACGAGGTGCCGCTGGCCGAGGGCGCCGCGGTCGCCGCCGAGCCGGACACCGGCGTGGTCGGCGACTACCTGGAGATCGAGGCGCTGGTCCGCAGGGCCTCGCGCAGCCACCCCGGCCTCGAGGTGACGGTGCTGCGTCCCGCGGCCGTCGTGGGCCCCGGCATCGACACCGTCATCACCAGGCACTTCGAGTCGCCCAGGCTGCTGAAGGTCAAGGGCTGCTCGCCGCGCTGGCAGTTCTGCCACATCGACGACCTGGTCTCGGCCTTGGAACTGGCCGCCCGCGGCGTGGTCACGGGCGTGGTCGCGGTCGGCTCCGACGGCTGGCTCGAACACGAGCAGGTGGAGGAGCTGTCCGGGATCCGCGGCTTCGAGCTGCCCGCCGGCCTCACCTTCGGTACGGCACAGCGCCTGCACCGCCTCGGCATCACCCCCGCCCCCGCCACGGACCTCCACTACGTCGTCTACCCATGGGTCGTCGACTGCGCCGGCCTGCGCGAGGCGGGATGGAAGCCCGCGTGGACCAACGAGGCCGCCCTGGAGCAGCTGCTCGAGCTGCGCGAGAACAGGACCACCGTGGTCGGCAGGCGACTGCCGGTCAAGGAGGCCACGCTCACCGCCGCCGGCGCCACGGTCGCGGTCATCGGCACGGCCGCCATCGTCAGGCAGGTACGAAGGAAGCGTAAGCTCTGAGCGTGATTCGGTTGCTGGACATTCGCGACACCCCACTGTCGGTCGAAGAGGTGTTCGCGGCCGTGGGATCCCACGCGGCCGGAGGCACCGCGCTGTTCGTGGGCACGGTTCGTGAGCAGGATCACGGCAAGGCCGTGACGAGGCTGTCGTACTCCGCGCATCCCAGCGCGGTCGAGGAACTGAGGCGGGTGGCGGAGAAGGTCGCCACCGACTATCCCGTGACGGCCCTCGCCGCCGTTCACAGGGTGGGCGACCTCGAGCTCGGCGACATCGCGGTGATCGTCGCCGTGGCGTGCCCGCACAGGGGAGAGGCCTTCGAGGCCTCCCGCAGGCTGATCGACGACCTCAAGGCAGAGGTTCCGATCTGGAAACATCAGGTGTTCGCCGACGGGTCGACCGAGTGGGTCGGCGCCTGCGAATAAGCTCATGCCCATGTCACGACGTGCAATCACCTTGTTGGTGGCCGGCTTCCTGGTCCTGGCGCTCGGCATCGCGGGCGCCTGGCTGGACGTGCCGTACGTCGTGCTGAGCCCGGGGCCGACCGAGAACACGATCGGCGAGGTCGACAAGAAGCCCGTCATCTCCATCCAGGACAGGCAGACCTACCCGACGACCGGCGCGCTGAGCCTGGTCACGGTCTCCTACCAGGGCGGCCCGCGAGCCAGGCCCGACCTGCTGACCGCGCTGCGCGGCTGGGTCGACCCCACCTCGGCGGTCGTGCCCGAAGAGTCGATCTTCCCGCGCACGCAGACGGCGGAGGAGGTCGAGCAGGAGAACACGGCGGAGATGACCAGCTCCCAGGACAACGCGACCGCCGCGGCCCTGACCGAGCTGAAGATCGACTACTCCATGGTGCCGGCCGTCCTGTCGGTGGAGAAGACGGCGCCCGCGGCCGGTGTGCTCAAGCCGTCCGACGAGATCCGCACCGTCGACGGTAAGCCCATCACCTCGGTCGACCAGGTCTCCGCAGGGGTCAAGGCGCGCAAGCCGGGCGACGAGATCGTCTTCGGCGTCACCAGGGACGGCCGTCAGCTGGACGTCACGGTCAAGAGCATCGCCTCCAAGCAGGGCACCGCGATGGTCGGCATCGTCATGCACGCCAAGTACAAGTTCCCGTTCAAGGTGAGCATCAGCGTCGGCGACGTCGGCGGGCCGAGCGCGGGAATGATGTTCGCCCTCGGCATCATCGACAAGCTCACCCCCGGCGCGCTGACCGGCGGCAAGTCGGTCGCGGGCACGGGCACCATCACCCCCGACGGCAAGGTGGGCGGCATCGGGGGCATCGCGCAGAAGATGGTCGGCGCCAAGGACTCCGGGGCCACGATCTTCCTCACCCCCGCCGACAACTGCGCCGAAGCCGTCAAGGCGGCTCCCGACGGGCTCAGGCTCGTCAAGGCGGAGACGCTCCACGGCGCCGTCCAGGCGCTCGACGCGATCAGGTCGGGCAAGGGCGTCGTGCCTTCCTGCTCGGCGGGGTGAACTTTCCGGGCCCCTCGAGCGTTAGCCGTACGGCATCCTTCGTCAGCTCTCTCGAGCCGGTGTAGGTTGCCAATCACGGACCGTTTGCTCATCACGACGAGGGGTTGGCCTTGGCATTCCGGACCCCAGGACCCGGTCGGGGGATGCGTTTGCCCCGTCGACCGCGACTGCTTCTTCCCGTCGCCATCGCTCTGGTGGCGATCGTGGCATTCTTCTTCTTGTTCTCCGGCATCTACACCGACTACCTCTGGTTCGACTCGGTCAAGGCCACCTCCGTCTTCTCGGGCGTGCTGCTGACCGAGATCGGGCTGTTCGTGGTGGGTGCGCTCCTGATGGCGGGCATCGTCGGCGGCAACATGCTGCTGGCCTTCAGGATGCGCCCGATGTTCGGTCCCGCCATGTTCGGCGGGGGCAGCGGCGCCGACCGCTACCGGTTGGCGCTCGACCCCCACCGCAAGCTGATCTTCATCATCGGCATGGCCGTGCTCGCGCTGTTCGCGGGCTCGTCGTTCGCCGGGCAGTGGAAGACGTGGCTCCAGTACGTCAACGGCACGCGGTTCAACAAGACCGACACGCTGTTCAAGCTGGACATCTCGTTCTTCATGTTCGACTACCCGTTCATCAGGATGGTGCTGAACTTCCTGTTCACCGCGGTGATCATCGCGATCATCATGGCGGCGATCACGCACTACCTGTACGGCGGGTTCCGGCTGCAGTCGCCGGGCGTCCACGCCTCCCGCGCGGCCCGCGTGCACCTGTCGGTGCTGCTGGGCCTCTTCGTACTGCTCAAGGCGGTCGCCTACTGGGTCGACCGCTACGGCCTGGTCTTCTCCGACCGCGGCTTCGTCCACGGCGCCTCCTACACCGATGTCAGCGCCGTCCTGCCCGCCAAGACGATCCTCGCGATCATCGCGCTGATCTGCGCCGCGCTCTTCTTCGCGGGCGTCGTACGGCCTGGCGGCATGCTCCCCGGCGTCTCCTTCGGCCTGCTGGTCCTGTCGGCCATCCTGATCGGCGGCGTCTATCCCGCGCTCGTCGAGCAGTTCCAGGTCAAGCCCAACCAGCAGCAGCGTGAGGCCGTCTACATCGGCCGCAACATCGAGGCCACCCGTGACGCCTACGGTGTGGCGGGCAGCGAGGTCATCCCCTACTCCGCGCAGTCGGACCCGAGCAAGGTGACCGCCGACGGCGACGTCTCCGTGTCGGGCGTCCGGTTGCTCGACCCCAACCTGGTGGCCAAGACCTTCCAGCAGAAGCAGCGCATCCGCGGCTTCTACGACTTCCCGACCCAGCTCGACGTCGACCGCTACAAGGGCACGGGACCCGTACCTCGTGACCACGTCGTCGCGGTCCGCGAGCTGACGGGCCCGCCGGCCCAGCAGAACAACTGGATCAACAAGCACCTCGTCTACACCCACGGCTACGGCTTCGTCGCCGCGCCGGGCAACGAGGTCGACTCCGAGGGTCTGCCCAACTTCGACGCCAAGGACATGCCGGTCATCGGCTCCCTCGGCCAGACCATCAAGGAGCCGCGGGTCTACTTCGGCGAGCAGGTCGCCACCGAGTACGTCATCGCGGGCGGCCCCGACGCCAAGGCGGGTCAGGGCCAGGAGCTCAACTACCCCGAGAGCGGCGGCACGGGGCAGTCCAACACCACCTACACAGGTCAGGGCGGCGTGCCCGTCGGCTCGTTCTTCAACCGCCTGGTCTACGCGGCCAAGTACGGCGAGAAGAACATCCTGCTGTCGGGCGACATCAACGACGACTCCAAGATCCTTTACGAGCGCAACCCGCGTGACCGCGTCGCCAAGGTGGCCCCGTTCCTCACGCTGGACGGCAACCCCTACCCGGCGATCGTCGACGGGCGCATCACCTGGATCGTCGACGGCTACACGCTGTCCAACGACTACCCCTACTCGCAGAGCAAGTCGCTGGCCTCGATGACCGAGGACACCACGACCCTTCGAGGCGTGGTCGCCCAGCAGCCCCGCGACCAGATCAACTACATCCGCAACTCGGTCAAGGCGACCGTCGACGCCTACGACGGCACGGTCACGCTCTACGCGTGGGACCCCAAGGACCCGATGCTGCAGACGTGGAGCAAGGCCTTCCCCGGCGTCATCCAGCCCGCCAGCAAGATGAGCCAGGGCCTCAAGGATCACATCCGCTACCCCGAGGACCTGTTCAAGGTGCAGCGCGACATCCTGTCGCAGTACCACATCGAGGACGCCAACGCCTTCTACAGCGGCCAGGACTTCTGGAACGTCCCCTTCGACCCCTCGCAGGGCGACAGGGACGTCAAGCAGCCGCCGTACTACCTGACCACCACGATGCCGAACCAGTCGCCGTCCTTCTCGCTGACGACGACCTTCGTCCCGCGCCAGGGACCCAACCTGGCGGCCTTCATGGCGGTGGACGCGACCGACGGACCCGACTACGGGAAGCTGCGCATCCTGCGCATGCCGTCCAACACCTCGATCCCCGGTCCCGGACAGGCGCAGAACAACTTCCAGAACAAGTTCTCCGGTGAGCTCAACCTGCTCGGCCTGGGCAACGCCACGGTCCGCTACGGCAACCTGCTGACACTGCCCTTCGCCGACGGCCTCGTCTACATCGAGCCTGTCTACGTCCAGACCGCGGCCGCCGCCGGTCAGGAGCCGTTCCCGATCCTGAAGCGGGTTCTGGTGGCGTACGGCAGCACGGTCGGCTCGGGTGACACGCTGAAGGATGCCCTGGCCCAGGTCTTCAGTGGCAAGGCCGCCGAGCAGAACACCGGGCAGGACCAGCAGACGGGCCAGCCCGCCAACGTCACCGTCACGGCCAAGCTGATCGCCGATGCCCAGAAGGCGTACGACGACGCCAACAAGGCGCTGGCCAGCTCGCCGCCCGACTGGGTCAAGTACGGCGAGGCGCAGAAGCGTCTGCAGGACGCGCTCAACGCCCTCGGCCGTAACTCCTCCATCCAGCCCACGCCCACCACGAGCCCGACTCCCGCGCCGAGCGGGACCCCGACGGGTTCGCCGACACCGTCGCCTACGCCGAGTTCTTGATTTGCACAAGCCCCGCGTCGCGGATAGTCTCTAGACACACACCGACGCGGGGTGGAGCAGTTCGGTAGCTCGCTGGGCTCATAACCCAGAGGTCGCAGGTTCAAATCCTGCCCCCGCTACCAACGAAAAGGCCCTCAGGGAAATCCTCCCTGAGGGCCTTTTCCATGCCTGCGTAACCATCGAGCCTCCAACGGGGTTCCGGCGGCCTACGGGACCTGCCGGTTCTCCTCACCGAAGATCTGCTTGGCCCAGCCCTTGCCTGTCGAGCGGTGTGTGTAGATCGCGAACGTGTAGGACATGCTGGCGTGGCCGATGCGGTCGCTGAGGATCTTCGGCGTCCATGGGTGTGCCGTACGTCGTGAAGACGGATCGACAAGACATCAGGACATCGCCATCCAGGCTGAAACACTGGGGTGATCAGGGCGACGAGCGGCAGCAGCGTGGCACTGCGCATCTGGCGGATCTTGTTAGACGAGCCCTCGCGACTGCTGCTAGCCTGCGGCAGGTTCTAGATCGTCCAGAGTTCGATCCTCATCGCGCTGGAAGGCAGGACACCCAGTGGACGCACCACATCAGCCGAGCCCGCCTGCCCCCGGCTTCTACCCGGACCCTGGTGGGCAGCCGTTCCTGCGCGAGTGGGACGGCCAACGGTGGACCGAGCGGACGGCCGCCCAGGGCGGCACGTCAGCCCCACCTGTCAGGGCGCGGAAGTGGCTGCTCCCCGCTGGGATCGCCCTCGGCGTCCTGGTGCTCGTCGCTGTCGCCGTCGGCGTCGTGGTCGTCATGCGGGGCACTGATCCGGTCGTCGTCGTGCGGTCATCGGGTCAGGAGATCCGACGGAGCGAGGTGGCCGAGCACCTCGCCTCGATCTCCAAGGCTCATTTCAATCTCGAACGTGATGCCGGTGCGCCCCAGTCGCGGGAGCGGAAGAAGCTATGCGGGCACATCGCCGGCTGGATCGTGGATGAGGACAGACCTCTGGCACTGCCATTGGAGTCGATGGGCGAACCCCTGCGGTTCCCGGAGGGGCCGAAGTCATTCCTGGAAGCGTGTTTGGCCGCCGAATGATGTAGCGGGCCGCTGCCGCTACATCATGGAGTTGACGACGTTGCGCGGCGAAGGTTCGCAGAGCCAACCGAGTAGGTCTCCCCAATGGTTCAGCCTCGTCAACTCTGCGGACCAGTCCTGTTCCCGCTCGCGGTGACCAAAGCGGTCGGTCGCCTCCGCCAACCAGCCGCCTCAGGCCATGTTCGCCCGGTCGGGCTTGCTCGGCTGGGCGGCTTGGCGTTCGGTGCCCGATCGGTGAGGTCAAACGGCTTCCAGGACGAAGAACAGGAAGCACAGGAAGGTCGAGTCTGGCTTTTTTGAGTTCGTCGGGGAACAGTTCGTGGGCGCCTGGCGCCGGGCGCGGTTCGCTGATGACGGCGATCCGGAAGCCGGCCGCGGTGAAGGCGTCGGTCATCGCGTGCAGCGGCCGGTGCCAAAACGTGAGCACAGCATCCTGGCCGCTGAAGGTGAAATCCTCGGAGTACTCGCGGGTCGCGAAGTAGCCGCCACCGGGATAGGCCAACGGGTAGATCAAGGGGTGATTGACCGCCACGATGAGTCGGCCGCCGGGCACCAGCAGGCGCCGCAGGTCGGCGAGCGGTGCCTTCCAGTCCTCCAGGTAGTGCAGGACCAGGCACACGATGACATCGTCGAACGCGCCGTCAGGGAACGACAGAGGACCGCCGCCCAGACCGGCCTGATGCAGGGCCGCGCCCTCGCCGAGCCGCTGCCGGGCCAGGTCCAGCATCTTGGCGCTGGGGTCGACGCCGGTCACGATGGCGCCCCGCTCACGCAGTTCCGCGAGCAGAGGACCCGCACCGCAGCCGACATCGAGGATCCGCCGCCCGGCCACGTCTCCGGCCAGGTCCAGGATCGCAGGCCGCGTGTAGTAGCCGTTGATGAGGTTGGACTCGGTTTCGGCCGCGTACGCCTCGGCGAAGCCGTCGTAGTCGTTGGCCACGGTCTGGTCGGCGGGCCCGGCGGAGTTCTCGATCGCGGCAGACATGCGGCCCATCCTGGCATAGGCGATCGGTCACCACGGGCGTGCCCAGATCCGATCGGCGCAGGGGACGAACATCTGCCGGCTCGATCACCCTATGCTCCCGCTCATGACGTATCGGCCCTATGCGCCAGACTCTCCGGGTCAAGAGATGGACGAACCACCAGCGCCGGCAGCGGCGCGGTCGCAGGAAGAGAGACCGCAGCAGGAGGACGAGGACAAGGCGGGCGTTCTCGACCTGCTCGAGAAGATCGGATCAGTCGTCGTCCCGCTCGGCGTGACGTTGTACGCGCTGCTCTACATGGGCTACCAGGGGATGTACGCCGTCTTCGGCATCACCCCCGAGCAGGCCGGAATCGACCAGTCGGTGTTGTTAGGCCGGCTGCTGGGAACGCTGCTCCCCCTGCTGATCCTCGGTGCGATCGTCACCGGGCTCCTCATCAGCCTGGGCTGGCTGCTGAACGTGATCACGCGTGGCTGGGTGGGTCGGGTGGCTCAGCGGATCAGGGAGCAGCCGTGGATCGTCGCCGTGGTCGCGGCGGCATGGGCAGGTGCGTCCTATCTGGGCTGGATGTACTTCATGACCGCTCTGGACGCCGCCGATCCCACCGCGAAAGTGACGGTCGAGGCCGGTGACGTGCTCATCGCGGCTGGGGTGGGTGTGGTGGCCTATGTCGTGCCCTTCCGGCTGCTGCGGCGCAGGCCGATCGGCAGGGCGGGGCTGAAGGTGCTGGTCGGGGCGCTGACCGGGATCGGGCTCGGCTACATCCTCATGATTCAGATGATCTACGGTGCGATCGCGGTGCTGGAGAAGGGGGAGTCGACCGCGCTGCTGGACGCCGTCGGCTTCCAGACGCAGTGGGCGAAGCTCCAGGACAGCGGCGGCAAGCCCCTCTACGACAGCCGCTGGATGATGATCCTCGGCGAGCACGAGGGCGGGTACGCGATCTATGACTGCGACAAGGGGCAGACGTTCCGCAAGTTCTCCGAGAGCACGATCCTGACCGAGGTCCAGATGTGGTCTCCCGACCGTAAGAAGGGCTTCACCTGCGGAACGCTCGCGGAGTAGGACCAATTGGTCGTGGTGGTGGGCCTGGTGATCGCCGCCCTGTGGCGGGTGAGGTCCGGCCGGTCGTTCCCTGACGAAAGTCGGGGCGGTGCCCCGACGATCGGGAGGTGTGGCGGCGTTGCGTTCCGTTCAGGATCGGCGGCATGGATCGCACTGCCTGGTTCCCCGGCCGCTTCCTCGGCGGGATCGCCCTCGTCCTCGGCCCCCTCCTGTGGCTGGCCGGACTGTTCGTCCGCCATCTCAGCCTGCGGCTGCCCTTCACCGCCGAGCAACTGCGGCACTTCGACAGCCTGCCGTTCGCCGCGACCTGGCAGCTCGCCGCCTACGTCGAGAACCCGGCCCTGGTCACCGCGGGCTTCGCGCTCTTCGCCGCCGGATCGGCCGTGCTCTGCCTCGCCTTCGCCACTCTCGCGCGGATCGTGGGCCACGGGCTCGCCGTCTGGGGTGGGGCGATGCTCATCGCCACCCTTTTCTCCCGCCTGTACTGGACGGGCGTCGAGCAGACGGCGTTCCAGCTGATCGGCCCGCTGGGCCTGGAGAGGGCGACGGAACACGTGCTCGGGATCTACACGGAGGTCTCCTACGGGCCCTGGCTGTTGTCCGTCGCCCTGTCCTGCGGCCAGTACGTGGGCACGGTCCTGCTGTGCGTCGGCGGCTACCTGACCGGCACGTTCGGCACCGCCCGCCTGGCCCTGCTCCTCTTCGCCGGCACGCTGTGGGCCGGTGTGCTCAAGGCCGCCCAGGCGCAGGACCTGGTCGCGATCGGCGGCCTCTGCGTGGTCCTGGTCCCGCTCGGCGTCACGGTGCTCCGCGCAGGACTCCCCGAACCCGCCCGCAGGACCAGGCGCCTGGTGAGCTGGTAAGCGGGCGTCATGCGCGCGCCTGCCACGCGACCGGCGGTACGGGTCGCCGGGATCCGCCGGCCGGAACCGATCATCGGGTCTGGCCCGGAGCGGGATCGATCTCTACTGTGAACGGTATGACCGACCGGGCACAGCTCCGGGCCGGCGACAGCGACAGGGACAGGGTGGCGCAGATCCTCCGCCTCGCCGTCGGCGATGGACGCATCAGCACCGACGAACTCGACGAGCGTCTCGACCGCACCTACGCCGCGCGGACGTGCGGGGAGCTCGACGCTGTCGTCGCCGACCTCCCGGACTTGGGCGACCAGGGCGGCCACCTGGAGATTCCCGCCGCGCTGCGGCTGTCCACCGGCTGGGCCAGGAGCGTCAAGCAGGTCGGCCACTGGGTGGTGCCGCCGCGCATCGAGCTCGAGTGCGGATGGGGCACGGTGCGGGTCAACTTCATGCGCGCGACGTGCCCGCACCGCGAGGTGTCCGTGGACGTGCGGTGCGACTCGCTGTTCGCGGACATCTGGATCGTCGTGCCGCGAGGATGGCTGGTGCGCGCCGAGGAGGTCACGACCGGCCGGTCAGGGCACGTCCACAACAAGCCGCCCACGCCTCTCGCGCAGGACGGCGTCGTCCTGCGCATGACGGGCCACGTCGAGAGCGGCGACGTGTGGATTCGCTACCGCAGGCCGCCGGGCGCGAACGTCACTGCGAGGGCGTAGGGGCGGGAGCCCATCGCCTGGTGGTCACGCCGCTCGTGCCGAGGCAGTGGAGACCTGTCTCAGGTGCTGCCTCGGCTGTCCCGGTCGTGCCTGAGCGCCAGCCGTACCGCGAAATACACGATCACGAACTGGAGCAGTGCGCTGAGTAGCCACGAAAGGAGGGGATCCACACACCGAGTTTGACGGCATATATCTGGATACTCCATGGTTGTGGCAAAGTCCGCAGGATGATTACATAATTACGTGATTGTTGAGTACATTCGCTACCGGGTTCCGGACGCGGACGGCTTCGAGGCCGCCTACCAGCGGGCGGTCGTGCCGCTGGGCAGGTCGCCGCAGTGCCTGAACTACGAGCTGTCCCGAGCAGTGGACGAGCCGGAGTGCTACATCCTGCGCATCGAGTGGACCTCCGCTGAGGACCACCTGGAGGGTTTCAGGAAGAGCGACCACTTCGCAGAGTTTTTCGCAGAGATCAAGCCCTATGTGTCGAATATCGAAGAGATGCGGCACTACGAGCAGGTCATCACCAAGACCGAGCCCACACTCTACGAGTGGGCCGGCGGTGCCGCGGCGCTCGAACGGCTCACCGAGGTCTTCTACGCGAAGGTCGAGAAGGACGACCTGGTCGGACCCCTGTTCGCGGGCATGGACCCGGGCCACCCGCGGTACGTGGCGATGTGGCTGGGCGAGGTCTTCGGCGGACCCGACACCTACTCGCGCGAGCGCGGAGGCCACTCGCACATGGTCTCCAAGCATCTCGGCAAGGGCGTCACCGAGCCGCAACGCCGCCGATGGGTGAACCTGCTCATGGACGCGGCCGACGAGGTCGGCCTGCCCCGCGACGCGGAGTTCAGGGCGGCGTTCGCCGGCTACATCGAGTGGGGCACGCGTCTGGCGCTCTACTTCTCCGGACCGAAGGCGCAGGCGCCACGCCCGGAGCCCGTGCCCAGGTGGGACTGGGGGAGCAGGCCACCGTACAGGCCATAGTCTGGAGCCATGGGCAGGGGGAGGTTGCGGATCTACCTGGGCGCGGCCCCCGGAGTGGGCAAGACCTACGCGATGCTCGGTGAGGGCGGCAGAGCCCTCGCGCGCGGCAGGGACGTGGTCGTGGGTTTCGTGGAGACCCACGGCCGCAGGCGGACCGCCGAGCAGCTCGACGGGCTGGAGATCCTTCCCCGCAAGCACCTGCGTCACCGCGGCGCCGACTTCACCGAGCTCGACGTCGAGGCCGTCATCGCCCGCGAGCCGAAGATCGCCCTGATCGACGAGCTGGCCCACACCAACGTGCCGGGCTCCCGCAACGCCAAGCGCTGGCAGGACGTCGAGGAGATCCTCGCCGCGGGCATCGACGTGATCTCGACCGTGAACGTCCAGCACCTGGAATCCCTCAACGACGTCGTCGAGGAGATCACCGGAGTGCCGCAGCGCGAGACCGTGCCCGACGAGGTCGTCCGGCGCGCCGACCAGATAGAGCTGGTCGACATGTCGCCCGAGGCGCTCAGACGCCGGATGGCTCACGGCAACGTCTACGCGCCGGAGAACGTCGACGCCGCCCTGTCCAACTACTTCCGCGTCGGCAACCTGACCGCCCTCCGCGAGCTGGCGCTGCTGTGGCTCGCGGGCAAGGTCGACGAGCAACTCGACCGCTACCGCGCCGACCACGGCATCTCCGGCACGTGGGAGGCGCGCGAGCGCGTGGTCGTGGCCCTGACCGGCGGCCCCGAAGGCGAGACCCTCGTACGGCGGGCCGCCCGCATCGCCGCCAGGAGCAAGGGCGCCGACCTGCTGGCCGTCCACGTGACGCGCGCCGACGGCCTGTCGAGCAGCGCCGACCCCGCCAGCCTCACCAAGCAGCGCGCCCTCGTGGAGAGCCTCGGCGGCACCTACCACCAGGTGGTCGGCGACGATGTCCCGCGCGCGCTGCTCGACTTCGCCACCGGCGTCAACGCCACCCAGCTCGTCCTCGGGGCCTCCCGCAGGAGCAGGCTCGCCCAGGTTCTCGCCCGCGGGGTGGGTCTCACGACCACGGCGCTGTCCGGCTCGATCGACGTGCACCTGGTCACGCACGAGGCGACCCACTATCCCGGCAGGCCGCCGGCCTCGCGTGCCGCGCTGACGCGCAGGCGCAGGACGGCAGGCTGGGCCATGGCGCTGCTGGCGATGCCGCTGCTGACCGCCGGCATGCTGCCCTTCCACGGCCACCTGACGCTGCCCAGCCAGATCCTGCTGTTCCTGCTGCTGGTGGTGGGGGTGGCGCTGGTCGGCGGGATGTGGCCCGCGCTGACCGCGGCCGTTTTCGGGTTCGCGCTGCTCAACTGGTTCTTCACGCCGCCTCTGCGCACCCTGACGATCCACGCGCCGGAGAACCTGCTGGCGCTGGTCATCTTCGTGCTCGTCGCGGCGATGGTGAGCACGGTGGTCGACCTGGCGGCCCGCCGTACCAGAGAGGCGGCCAGGTCGAGCGCCGAGGCGGAGGTCCTCTCGACGCTGGCGGGGCAGGTGCTCAGGGGTGAGCCGCTGCTCGAACGGCTGCGCGAGATCTACGGGCTGACCTCGGTCACGCTCCTGGAACGGGCGGGGGAGAGCTGGCGGATCGTGTCCATGGCGGGCGGTCCGCCCTGCACCGACCCAGGAGCGGGTGACACGGACGTGGTGATCGACGAGGACCTGGTGCTGGCCGTGCGGGGCAAGCTCCTGGACGCCGCCGACCGTCGCGTGCTGGAGGCGTTCGCGGCGGAGGCCGCGGTGGCGCTGCGCCATCAGCGGCTGACGGAGGAGGCCGAGGCGGCGCGTCCGCTGGCCGAGGCCGACAAGATGCGCACCGCGCTGCTCGCGGCGGTCAGCCACGACCTGCGCACGCCCCTCGCGTCGGCGAAGGCGGCGGTGGAGAGCCTGCGCAGCACCGAGATCGACTGGAGCTCCGCCGACCGGCGGGAACTGCTGGCCACCGCCGACGAGTCGCTGGTGAAACTGCATCGGCTGGTGGAGAACCTCCTCGACATGAGCCGCCTGCAGGCGGGCGTGCTCGGGCTCTCGCTGCAGCACGTGGCCCTGGAGGAGATCGTCCCCAGGGCGGCGGCCGACGTGGGCGACATGGTGAAGGTCGACCTCCCCGCCGACCTGCCCGAGGTGATGGCCGACCCCGTCCTGCTGGAACGGGTCCTGGTCAACCTCATGGGCAACGGTGCCCGCTACAGCCCCGTGCTCGTCACCGCCAGCGCGCACGGCTCGTCCGTCGAGATCAGGATCATCGACCGCGGTCCCGGCATCCCGCCGGAGGCGCACGAGCGGGTGTTCCTGCCGTTCCAGCGACTGGGGGACCGCGACAACCACACGGGCGTCGGGCTCGGGCTCGCGCTGTCGCGCGGGCTGACCGAAGCGATGGGCGGCACCCTCGTGCCGGAGGAGACACCAGGAGGAGGACTCACCATGATCATCTCTCTGGAGATCGCCACATGACGCGGGTCCTGGTGGTCGATGACGAGCCGCAGCTGCTTCGCGCGCTGCGGATCAACCTGGCGGCCAGGGAGTACGAGGTCGCCGTGGCCGAGGACGGCACCTCGGCGCTGCGCCAGGCCGCCGACTGGCATCCTGACCTGGTCATCCTCGATCTGGGACTGCCCGACCTCGACGGCGTCGACGTCATCCACGGCCTGCGCGGCTGGACGAGCGTGCCCATCATCGTCCTGTCGGGCAGGACGGGCAGCGACGACAAGGTCGACGCCCTCGACGCCGGCGCCGACGACTACGTGACCAAACCCTTCGGCATCGACGAGCTCCTCGCGCGCATCCGCGCGGTCACCCGCAGAACGCAGGCGTCGCCCGACGACCCGGCCGCCGTACGGATCGGCGACCACGAGATCGACCTGGCCACCAAGACCATCTCGGGTGGAGTACGGCTCACCCCCACCGAATGGCACTTCCTGGAGCTCCTGCTACGCAATCCCGGCAAGCTCATCAGCCAGCGGCAGGTGCTCACGGAGGTGTGGGGCAGCGCGTACCTGAAGGAGACGCACTACCTGCGCCAGTACATGGCCCAGCTCAGGCGGAAGCTCGAGCGCGACCCCGCGCGCCCTGTCCACCTGCTCACCGAGCCGGGAATGGGATATCGCTTCCAGCCCTAGAGATCCTCGTTAAAGGATCTCGGCTCCTCCAGAGGATCGGGGTGGGCGTCGGTGACGCGCCGATCTTCCTCGTTCATCCAGTGGAAGATCCCTCGCGTGCACTCGTCGTCGATTTCGTTGATGTGGTGCCGCTCGGGATAGCTGTCCTTGTACATGGCGATCGAGGATTCCTGAACGTCATCGCCCATGTCCTGGGAGATTTCGTAAGGTTGATCACTCATAGCTATAGAATACTCACTTTGCGGCGATCTATCGGACATGTCGGGCGCGGAGTGACCGGGCCTTGTGCACGGACCAGCCCGCGAGCAGGACACCGAAGAGCACCTGAGCGGCGCGAATCCACGCTGGAGTGGTGTCGGCCGCGAAGACCACCACACCCGTCCACAGCACCGCGAAGCCCGTGACCAGGGCCAGCGCGGCCCAGTCCGTTGCCGTCCGCCACATGCGGGCAGTCTGGCAGGCGGTCAGCCAAGATCGGGTATGCGTCCGGTCGTCATCGCGGAAGCGTACGGCTGGTGCCCACGCACCGGCGCAGGCGCAGCCCGGTCCGCTTGGGAGCGACGGGCTGGTCGAGGGCCGCGAGCAGAGCGGCGGCGGTGCGCGCGTCGGCCAGGATGCGCTGGACGGTCTCGTCGCCGGCAGGCAACTGGCCGCGCTCGTCGAGCTCGTGCTTGAGGAAGACCAGCGGGTCGGGCTCACCTGCGGACTCGGCCGCGACAGTGGCGCGGGCCGCGGTCACCAGGCGCAGGTAGTAGTTGCGCAGGGCGGCCTCCCGCATGCGCACGTGCTCCAGGTCGTCCAGCAACGTGCTGGCGATCCGGAGCAGGTCGCCGACGCGATTACTCTCGTCGGCGATGGCGGCGCGGATGTCGTCGAACTCCGAGCGGGTCATGGCGGGCACCTCCACAGGCGCAGTGAGCGCGTGCCTACTTCGTACCGGGGGGCGATTGCGGATGGCTTGCCAACTGGTTGCGAGAGCCCGAGGTTTGGGGAGCAGCTGGGGTGGGAATGACCTCCAGGTTGCCTGAGTGGCGTGAAGTGCCTCCGGAGTCCTGCTAGAGTTTCTGCTGTCGCCCCGCTCCGCAGGAGTGTGGCGCGACGAATCCCACTTCTTGATCGCTTGTCCGGTTGGTTCGCATCTGTCCGGATCGGCTGGTAGAGTAGAGGGGTTGTCCCGAAAGGGGCGGTCGGAAATTCTCGGCAGGTTTCGCGAAAAGAGTCAATTTG
>NZ_JBHUFV010000106.1:0-192203 GCF_042681425.1 Nonomuraea mangrovi
GAGCCCATCGCGCAGGCGAACCCTCTCAAGGCTCATGATCTCAACCTCGTACAGGCCCTAGTCGGCTTCGACCTCAAGGGCGGCGTCGAGTTCACCCCCTACAGCCCGCGGCTCTCGGCCCTGGCCACCTCCCGCACCGAGTCGCTCACACTCCTGGACGACCTGGTCGCACTCATGGTCGACCGGATGGGCCTGTGCCGCCAAGCCGCCGCCCGCAACATCTGGCAACTCCCGCCCGCCCTTCGACCCGTTCCCGTGGTGGTCCTGGTCGACGAGCTCGCGGAGCTCTACCTGATGGCCGACAAGAGCGAGAAAGACGAGATCGCCCGCACCTCAACCGCGCTGCTGCGGGTCGCTCAGCTCGGCCGCGCCTTCGGCATCTACCTGTTCTGCTGCGGCCAACGCATCGGCTCCGACCTCGGCCCCGGCGTCACCGCCCTGCGCGCCCAATGCTCAGGCCGCATTTGCCACCGGGTCAACGACCCCGAAACCGCGAACATGACCCTCGGCGACCTCGACCCCGCCGCCCTCGTCTCCGCCCGCGCCATCGCCGCCGAGACACCCGGCGTCGCCATCGTCGCCTCCCAGGACGGCCAGTGGTACCGCGCCCGCTCCTTCCACGTCAGCGAGCAGACCGCCGAACACGCCGCCCGCACTCACGCCCACCTCACCCCGCCCTGGGACGAGATCACCGCCCACCTTCCGCACGCCGTCAACGCCTGAACCCAGGAAAGGAGGTGCGGCGATGCGACGCTTCGCCTGCCGACTGCTCGACACCGGCCCGGTCGTCGTCCTGGCCGTCATCGCGGGTGCCGGATCGTTCACCCACATCCGCGACACCGCCGCCGACCACGGACAGACCGGCTGGATGTCCTGGGCGGTGGCCGTCTGCATCGACCTCACCTGCGTCATGGCCGCCCGCGAACGGCAACGCGACAAGACCACGGGCAGAGCACGGCAGAGCCGGATCACCTGGCCCGTCCTCGTCCTGTCCGGCGGCATCGTCCTATCCCTGGCCGCCAACCTCGCCCAGGCCGGCCCGAGTGTCTGGGGCTGGATCACCGCCGCCACCCCGGCCGCCGCCTTCCTCATCGCCGTCTCCATGCTCGAACGCCGCACGGCCGCCCGTCCTGAGCCGTCCCCGGCCGCCGTCCCCGAACTCACGCCCGTCCTGGAGCTCGATGTCGAGAGGCAGGACGAGCCGGAGGACGGCCCCGCGCCCGCCCTGCTCGACTACGCCCGCCGCGTCGCCGACGAACACCACGCCAAGCACGGCAGACCCATCACCCGCGACGCTCTGCGCGCCCGCCTGGGCGTCTCCAACCAACTCGCCTCCGATCTGCTCCACACCCTGCGAACCGCCTGACCGAAGGGAGAACACCGATGACCGACCGCCGAACCGCTTTCATCACCGGGCTGCGTGACCTCGCCACCTACTTCGAGGCCAACCCGAACGTCCCGCTGCCCCTGCAGGGCATCACCGCCCTGTACTTCCCACCCAAGGCCGACGACGAGGAGATGCGCGCCGACATCGACCACGTCGCCGCGCTCCTCGGCAGCGAGATCGACCCCAACGACCTCCAGTTCGGCCACTACAAGACAGGGCTCAGCTTCGGCCCCGTCCGCTACGAGGCGCTCGCCATCCTCGCCGACGCCCGCGCCCGCCACGAGGCCGCCAACAGCTACCGCGACAACATCGCGCTCACCTGACAGGACAACGATCATGCGAATCCGCCTCGACGGCACCCGCGCCGAGATCATCGACGCCCTGTTCCGGCTGCGTTTGAACTTCACTGTCTCCGGCGTCTCCCGCGCCTACCCCGACCGTGCCAAGCCGCGTCACTGGCGGGTCTACGTCAACACCACACCCCGCGAAGGGAGGTGACCTCAATGGCGCGCTACCGCTGCTGCACCTGCAACGGAACCGGCCTCGACACCGACAGCGAGGCCTGCGCCGACTGCCACGGCACCGGCATCGACAACCACGGCGCATAACGTGCAGCGCCCCCGGCCTGGCCGTACATCCGCCAAGACGCCTGCCAGGTCGGGGGCCATCCCGTCACCCGAACGAGTGAAAGGAGGTCTCCATCTTGCCCACAAACCGCACCAACGCGCATCTCATCAATGGCTTGATCACCCGCCTCAACGCCCCTGACTACGACCGGTGGGCCGCCCAGATCCGCGCCACCGGCGGCTGCCGCCAACCGATCCACCTGCGCGGCAAGGTCGAGCACTGGGACGCCGTCACCGGCCAACTCCTGCACCGCTACACCACCCGCCACGAACCCGACGGCGTCCTGCGCCTGCCGTGCAAGACCCGCAGCGCCTCCCGCTGCCCAGCGTGCGCCGAGATCTACCGCGCAGACACCTACCACCTCATCCGCGCGGGCCTGATCGGCGGCAAGGGCGTCCCCGAGACGGTGACCGACCACCCGACCCTGTTCGTCACGCTCACCGCCCCGTCCTTCGGCGCGGTTCACACCCGCAGAGACACCGGCCCGTGCCACGCCCGCCGCAACGCGCCCACCTGCCCGCACGGCACCGTCATGTCCTGCACAGCCAAACATCGACCCGACGACCCTCGCCTCGGCGAACCGCTCTGCCCCGACTGCTACGACTACACCGGCTCGGTCCTTTTCAACGCCCTCGCCCCTCTCCTCTGGAAGCGCCTGGCCGACTCCCTCCGCCGGCACCTGGCCAAGCTCGGTGGCCTGGCCCTGCGCGAACTCCGCGACCACCTCACCGTCTCCTTCGCCAAAGTCGCCGAATACCAGCGGCGCGGCGTCGTCCACTTCCACGCCGTCATCCGCCTCGACGGACCCGACGGCCCCACCACGCCACCTCCGGCCTGGGCCACTGCCGACGCCTTGGAGCAAGCAGTACGGCACGCTGCCCGCGTCGTCAGCGCCCTAGTCCCGGCCGTCGACGACCAACCGGCCCGCCTGTTCAAGTGGGGCGCTCAACTCGACATCCGCCCCATCACCCTGGACGGCGAACTCACCGAACAAGCCGTCGCGGGCTACATCGCCAAGTACGCCACCAAGGCCGCCGAATGCGTCGGCACTCTCGATCGTCGCATCAACCCCCTCGACAACCTTGACGCCTTCAACCTCCGCGATCACGCCAAACGCCTGATCGCCGAATGCCTGCGCCTGGGTGCCATCGAGGACCTGGCCGACCTCCGGCTCACCCAGTGGGCGCACATGCTCGGCTTCAAGGGGCACTTCTCCACCCGATCCCGCCGCTACTCCACCACCCTCGGCGCACTCCGCGCCGCCCGCGAAGACCACGCCCGCGACCACGAGATCACCACCGGCCGCCTCCCGCTCGTCGACGAGGACACCGTCCTCGTGATCAGCGAATGGGAGTACGCAGGCAAAGGCCACTCCGCAGGGGATCAACTCCTCGTCGCCGCGCTGACCGGCGCCCGCCTCCCGGACATGGGCGGTGGTGCCCGATGAGTCGCCGTGACGAGCTACTCACCGTCGTTCAGGTCCTCGACGAGCTGGGCGGGGTTTCCCGCCGCACCTTCTACCGCTGGCGTGAACTCGGGACCGCGCCGGTCTGCGTGCAGCTCCCGAACCATGAGCTGCGCATTTGGCGCAGTGACCTCGTGTCGTGGCTCGACTCTCGCCGGGGGATCGCATGAACACCAGCTACGACGTGAAGTTCTGGGAGATCCAGCGCCGTACTGACCGGAAGACCTCGGCGTTCCTTGTTCGCTGGACGGTGGCGCGCAAGCCCAAGAGCAAGACCTTCCGCACGAAGGGCCTGGCCGATTCATTCCTGTCCGACCTCCGCCAGGCCGCGAAGCGGGGGGAAGCCTTCGACCTGGCCACGGGCCTCCCGCTCTCGATGCTGGAGTCTGAGCCCTCCGGCCCGTCGTTCCTGGCGTTCGCACAGTCCTATGTCCTGCGCCGCTGGCGCACCTCAGCGGCACGCACCCGTGAGACGGACGCTTACGCGCTGCTCACGCTGGTACCCGCTCTGGTGGCCGACGTTCCGGGCCGTCCCGATGCAGAGGAGGTACGGCAGGCACTCCGCTCTCACGCGCTGCTGCCCGAAGACAGGCGGACAGAGTTGCCCCGCGAGCAAGCCGCGGCTCTCGCCTGGCTGGAGAAGGCGTCGCTGCCCATGTCGGCCCTCGGCGAGGCTGGCACGCTGCGCCTGGCCCTCGACGCCATCGCGGTCACCTTCGGGGGCAAGACCGCTGGGGCCAACACCGTACGGCGCAAGCGCGGAGTCCTCCATCACCTTCTGGAGCAAGCCGTAGAACAGAAGCTGTTCACGACGAACCCGCTCGATGAGATCAAGTGGACCCCGCCCAAGGCCGTGACCGTCGTTGACCCTCGAACGGTCGTGAGCCCGGCCCAAGCTCGGCAACTCCTCGACGCCGTGCCCAAGGTCGGGCGCAAGCGCGGTGCCCGGCTCAAGGCGTTGTTTGCCTGCGTCTACTACGCCGCGCTCCGCCCGGAGGAAGCGGCAGACCTGAGGCAGAAGAACTGCACGCTGCCAGAGTCGGGATGGGGGCTGCTCATCCTGGAGCGGGCGCGACCCCAGGCAACCAAGCGCTGGACTGACAACGGTCAGACCCACGAGTCGCGTCGGCTCAAGCACCGGGCGGACAAGGAGACCCGGGAGATCCCGATCCCGCCGGTCCTGGTGGCCATCCTCCGTGAGCACATCGAGGCGTACGACGTCGCTGAGGACGGCAGGGTCTTCCGCACCGAAACCGGCGGCTCCTACTCAAGCTCCGCCTACTCCTACGTCTGGCAGGAAGCCCGCAGACTGGCCTTCACGCCCACTCAGGTCGCTTCATCCCTGGGCGCCCGGCCGTACGACCTGCGGCACGCTGCCGTCTCGCTCTGGCTGAACGCGGGCGTCCCGGCCCCTGAGGTCGCCAAGCGCGCCGGTCACAGCGTGGACGTCCTGCTACGCGTCTACGCCAAGTGCATCGACGGCCAGCAGGACCACATCAACGGAAAGATCAACGATGCTCTTGAATAGCTGACCCTCGCCCACCTCGGCCCCGGCCCTCACCGCCGGGGCCTTCTGCTTGCAGCATCCAAACGGGTGATTAGTTCCCAGATTGAAGCGCTTGGTCCGACAAGCGATCCATATGCCTGCGTCATAGAGACTAACTGGGTCAAAATGGCACGCATGCCTACCATCCCTGAAGATCACGTCGAGGCCGCAGGTCCCCCCGCCTTTAACGACTATGACCGTCTCGCCGAGGGGTACGCGGCCGAGAACGAGACCAGCCTCCTGAACGCGTACTACGAGCGGCCCGCAATGCTGGAGCTCGCCGGGGACGTGACCGGAAGGCGCATCCTCGACGCCGGCTGCGGCTCGGGTCCGCTGTTCTCCGCGTTGCGCGATCGAGGCGCCATCGTGACCGGCGTCGACGCGAGCGCCGGGATGCTGGAGATGGCCCGACGGCGGCTGGGCGCCGACGCAGATCTGCGGGTCGTCGACCTGGCCAGCCCGCTGCCCTTCCCCGACGGCGCATTCGACGACGTCATCGCGTCCCTGGTGCTGCACTACCTGGAAGACTGGGGACCGACACTAGCCGAGCTGCGACGCGTGCTGAAGCCTGGCGGCCGACTCCTCATCTCGGTCCACCATCCTTTCGGCATCACTCTCTTTCAGCACATGGCCGGGGAAAAGTTCAAGTACTTCGAGACCTGCAGCCGGACCGACGAATGGACCAGGGGCGGGCAGACCGTCCAGATGAGGTTCTGGGACCGGCCGCTGCACGCGATGACCGAAGCCTTCACCGCGGCGGGCTTTCGCATCAGCGTCATCAGCGAACCGCCGTTTGTGCCGGAAGCCCGCGAACTGTTCCCCGAGGAGCTCCGCGAGATCACCGGCCCGAGGTTCCTGAGCTTCCTGTTCTTCGTTCTAGAAGCCAATTAACGGCGCCGAGTAGCGATCAATTGTGATGACCGAGCGTTTCAGCGGGCGGTTCCCACCGACTGGAGTGCTCATTCGTCCCCAGCTTCGCCTGCGGGCACTCCATTTGGCCTGATCCTTCCGTCGGCTGATGGGCGCGTGTCCGAGGGGACGAGAGAGAACGCGGGTCGCCAACCCGGACGACTTCCAGGGCGTTGTTGCCACCGGTGAGAGGTTCCTCGGTCACGCTAACCATGATGAGTCACGCCGTGGAGAGCGCCCAGAGTGCAGCGAGGACGTACGACCTTGAGCGGCCAGGATCGCGGGCAGCGAGGGCCGGAGCACGACATCAGCCACGGTCACCGATGCCGTGGGGCCGACGAAGGAGGCCCTGCGGCGGCGATCGCCCCAGCCCCGTGCGGTGCTCAGCCACCGCCAGCGATCGTTACGGCCTGGCGATGCGCCGACGTAGAAAGGCCGTTGACCTGGGCCAAGCCTCTCAAGATCGGTTCGCATATGGTTCGCGATCACTGGCCTACGGCTGCATTCCGCTGCTCTCAGCGGCCTAGCAAGCAAAAGACCTGCGACTGAGAAGCCGCAGGTCAGGTGCCGAAATGGCTGATCAACTGTGTGCCCCCGGCATGATTCGAACATGCGACACCCGCTTTAGGAGAGCGGTGCTCTATCCCCTGAGCTACGGAGGCGGACGCACCCAAGCCTAGCGAAAGACGAGCAGTGCGTGTGACATCAGGCCCAGGTAAGTTTCGACGGATCAGTCATGGGTGCTCTGATCTGCGGTAAAGGCATGACAAGCGGTCCCGTGATCAGACACGCCGCGTGGCTAACGTCGCGCTCGTGACCAGCAAGCGACGAAGTAGGCGGGGCGCGGGGCGGCCTGTGGCGCTGTTCGCGGCGTTGCTCGCGCCGGCGATTCTGGCCGGGGGGCTGCTGGCGGGGGAGCTCGTGGGGTACGACGCGGCCGTCGGTGCCGCCGGGATGAGTGAACGGCAGGGCGGTGGTCGGGTGGTGGCGGAGCGGCGTGGCGGGCGGGTGGCGTTCGCGCCGATGCTCGCGCCCGCGCCGCCGCACGCTGACCGGAGGTACCGCGAGTTGGTGCCGTTGCCGTTGAGGGTGGAACGGCGGGAGCGGGGGGCTGCTGCCGTACCCAGGCCTGAGGAGGTCGTTGAGAGGCCGGTGGAGGCGCGGCCGCGGCCGGAGCGGGAGCGGCGTTCGAGGCAGCAGCCGGTACGGAGCGGCTGTCCTGACGAGTGGGCCGAGACCTGGTTGTGGGAGCTCTGTCAGGAGTATCAGCGGAGGCAGGCGTAGGAATCCGGGCTTGGAAGATACGTAAATGGCGCGTTCGGAGCATAACGGCTGTCGGGAGTTCGGTCCGGACACTGAGACGGCTGTAGTAACGTGCGTGCCTGACCCAGGTAACGAGTTCGCAAACGGAGGAATCGAACGTGTCAGCCCCTCGATCAGTGGGTCTGATCGCGGTCGTCACGGCGATCTCTTCGGTGCTTGTGGGGATTCCGGCTGGGCCTGCCCATGCTGGCGACCCCCTGCCCGACGCCGTTGTCGAGGCGGTGGTGGGGGGCGGCGTGGTGGAGGGTGCTGTCGGAGACGGCGCGGTGGCCGACTCCTTGGCGGCCGCCCCTGACCTGACGGCGCTGCGCAAGGAAGCCGAGAAGGCCGCCAACGAGCTGGCGGCGGCGCAGAAGGTGCTCGACAAGCGGACCAGTGATCTGAAGGCGGCCAACGACCAGCTCAACAAGAAGCTCAAGGACCTGTCGGCGGCGCAGGCGACGCTGACGCAGATGCGGCGGCCGATCGCGGACCTGGTGGAGCTGGTGTACCAGCAGCCTGTGGCGGACGGCATCGCGCCGTTCCTGTCCGGGGACGGGGACGCGAGCATGGCGCTGATGCGCTCGCAGAGCGACGCGAGCGTGCTCGCGCAGGCCAGGCAGCTGCAGGTGGACGAGATCTCGAAGGCCTACGCGGACAAGCAGCGGCTGGCCGCCGAGGCGCAGGAGATGCGGGCCACGAACCTGTTGGCCGCTGCTCAGGTGGAGGCGGAGGTCGCCACGCTGACGAAGCGGTCGGACAAGGTCGTGCAGTCGCTGACGAAGGCCTTGGTCAAGATGGGCATCAAGATCGACAAGGTGGGTCGTGCGGCGTTCGCGTGCAATCCGCTGCGCATCGACGCGACCACCGACTATCCCAACGGGCTCATCCCGAAGAGCATCCTGTGTCCGATCCAGCAGCGGGGGCACCTGCTGCGGGCGGACGCGGCCATCGCCTTCGTGTCGCTCAACGAGGCGTACAAGAGGCAGTTCGGGCAGCAGATGTGCGTCACCGACGCGTACCGGACGCTGGCCGAGCAGCAGTCGGTCTACTACCGCAGGCCTGGGTTCGCGGCGGTGCCGGGGCGGAGCAACCACGGGCTCGGTATGGCCGTGGACCTGTGTGGTGGGGTGCAGAGCGCGGGCACGGCGCAGTTCAGGTGGATGGAGGCCAACTCGAAGCGGTATGGCTGGTTCCATCCGGACTGGGCCTACAGCAACCCTTACGAGCCCTGGCACTGGGAGTACGACCCGAAGATCGACTCATTGCCCTGACGGGCGGGCCCGGAGTCGGTGCTCTTGGCGATATGCAGGCCCAGCTCACGCGTGATGGCGGCGTGGAGTTCTCTGCGGCGGCGGCCTTGGGCTGTTGAACGCGCCGCAGCGGCCTCAGTCCGCGACCGGGCTATCTGGACCAGCGTCGTGTGCTCCGGCCAGGTCACGGTGAACGGACTGCGCGTCGGGGCGCGGCGGGCTTGGAATGTCTCGGTCAACCATTGTGATCATTTCGAGCCGTCCGGCATGTCCGTGACCGTGGTGCGGCAAGATGCCGTCCATGGCCTCCCAGCGCAGCCCCGGCACCCCAAGCACGCCAGCCGCTCATCGAATCAAGGTCACGCTGGCCGGATCCCGGCCGCCCATCTGGCGGCGGCTGGAAGTGCCTTCCGCTATCACGCTGGCGAGCCTGCACCGTGTCCTGCAGACCGCGTTCGGCTGGGAGGACTACCACATGTGGGTCTTCGAGAACGCCATGGGCCGTTATGGAGTCGCCGACCGCGAGTTGCGCATCGCCAACGCAGCCACCAAGCGCCTTGATCATGTCACCCCTGCACCTGGGGACCGCCTGGGCTACACCTACGATTTCGGCGACGACTGGGAGCACACCCTCCAGATCGAGGCTGTCATCCCCGCCGAGCCGGGCATCGCCTACCCTCGGTGTCTGGCGGGGCGACGTGCCTGCCCACCCGAAGACTGCGGCGGCATCTGGGGATACGGCGATCTGCTGGAAGTCCTTGCCGACCCCGCCCATGACGAACATGAAGAGCGGCTGGAATGGCTGGGCCTGGAGTCAGCCGACCAGTTCGACCCCGCGGCCTTCGACCTCGTCGCCACCAACAACGCGCTGTCCCATCTCGCGACAGTCCTCACCAAGAACTGACCGGCCCTCCCGAGCGACGCAGGACCCTCGCAGGATCAACGCGGCGTTGCACTAGACGGGGGCGACTTCGGCGCAGCACTGCGAGCAGCGGGAGGCGGCCCTGGGGATCTCGGACAGGCATTCGGGGCATTCGCGGTGTGCGACCTCTTCGCGTCCTGCGGCGCGCTCCTTGTAGCGGGAGTACGGCCTGACGACCAGGAAGTAGACGACCGCGGCGATGACGACGAAGGACACCAGCGTGTTCAGGAAGTTGCCGTACCTGAACTGAGCCTCGCCCACCTTGAGCGTCAGGGAGCTGAAGTCGGGTAGGCCGCCGAACGCCGAGATCAGGGGAGTCAGCAGGTCCGCGACGAAGGACGTGACGATGGCGCCGAACGCCGCGCCGATGACCACCGCGACGGCCAGATCGATGACGTTGCCCTGGACGAGGAACTTCTTGAATCCGCTCATAGTCACAAATCGTATCGGCTTCATCACTGTAAGTGCGGATTGATCGTCACTGAGAGGCGTCCGCCGGCTTGGGCGGCGGCGAGCATTCTGGCCTGGTCGGGGCTGGCCGCGAGCACGATGAGCGCGCCGCCGTCGGTCTCTCCTGCGGGGATGGTGATGACCGGGACCCGGTCTGCCACGGTTTGGGCGGGCTGGCCGGTGTCCCATGCCGCGAGCACGCCGATGGCGTCGCCAGGGGAGAGCAGGCGTACGGCGTCGGCGTCGGCGATCCGGACCGGCATGGCGACCGTACCCGGCGGGAGGGTGGCCAGAAGGGCGGGGTTGAGCAGGCGTACGTCGGTGAGGGGCTCGCCGCGGCGCATGGGGGCGGCGAGGGTGCGACCGACGGCACCGGTGGTCAGGGCGCCGTCTGGTACGGCCTCCGCGGGGAGCCGGGCCTTGTGGAGGTCGCCTTCGTGGAGGACGCCAGGTTTGAGGTCTTTGGCGGCGACGAGGACGGTGGTGGTCGGGCCTGGGCCTGGGCGGAGGACCGTGAGCGCGCATGCGAGAGAGAGGGCGGCGAGCGCGGCCGCGATCAGCCGGCGTCGCCGCCCGAAGGCGCGGATCCAGGCGCGCATGGGTGACTCCAGAGGATCGGTGGAGTGGGGATCTGATGACGGGGTGGGGCGGCCGGGGTCCAAGGCGCTGCGCGGCGACCACAGGGCGCGAGGGAAGACGCTCGTGGCTGAGAGGCGGAGCGTGATGGCGGCCGTTGACCGGGGGGTTGGTAATGGAAGGTGTGCTGGCCGGGGGAGGCGGGCGCGCTGGCCGGGGAGATGGCGGGCCCGCCGGCGAGATGGCGGTTTGTGGTGGCAGGCGGGCTTGCTCAGGAGGTGACGTGCGATGACGTGCGGGCTCGGTCAGGAGGTGATTCGCGATGACGTGCGGGCTCGGTCAGGAGGCGCTTTGTACGGGGCGGCCTGGCGGGTTCGCGGCTGAGGGTCCGCTGCCCTCCCGACGGACTACCACCCTGCAGCCGAGCGGGATGCCGCGCTCGGCCGTCTGCGCCGTGGGGAGGGCTCCGTGGGCACGGAGCGTGCGGAGGAATGGGCGGGAACTCTGGGCACCCCGGGATCTTGTGGGTTGCGGTCCCGGCGCAGGGTCAGGGCAGGTCGAAGGGGAGCTTGATGCCGTCCAGGGCGGAGCCGCAGGAGCAGGTGCGCTCCTCGGGGAGGGCCTGCACGGCGTCGGAGACGAGCGTGCGCATCTTGGTCACGTTCGTGGCGAAGAAGCGGAGCACCTCGTCGTGGGTGACTCCTTCGCCCGCCTCCACGCCCGCGTCATGGTCGGTGACGAGGGACAGCGACGTGTAGCAGAGGGCGAGTTCCCTGGCCAGGATGGCTTCGGGGAAGCCGGTCATGCCGACGATCGTCCAGCCGTTGCGTGCGAACCACTGCGACTCGGCGCGGGTGGAGAAGCGGGGACCCTCGATGACGACGAGGGTGCCGCCGTCGACGGTGTTCCAGCCGCCGGAGCGGGCCGCGGAGACGGCGACCGCGCGGCCGTCGGGACAGTAGGGGTCGGAGAAGGAGACGTGGACGGCGCCGCCGGCGTCGTAGTAGGTCTGAATGCGGCCGGAGGTCCGGTCGATGAGCTGGTCGGGCACCACGATGGCGCCGGGGCCGTGCTCGAGCTGGAGGGAGCCGACGGCGTTGGGGGCCAGGACCTGGCGGACGCCGAGCGAGCGGAGCGCCCAGAGGTTGGCGCGGTAGGGGATGCGGTGCGGCGGGTAGCGGTGGTCGCGGCCGTGCCGCGGGATGAAGGCCACGGAGCGCGTGCCGATGCGCCCGACCGTTACCACGTCGCTCGGCGGACCGTAGGGCGTTGTGAGCTCGACTTCCTGGGCGTCGTCGAGCAGGGAGTAGAACCCCGATCCGCCGATGACGCCGATGTCTGCGCGAGTGACCATGGGCGAGAGATTAGCGGGAAGGGGTGGGTGGGAGGGCAAGTGGAGCCGGGTTCTGTGGATAACGGGTGGGGGTTGTGGATAACTCGGCGGGGTGGGTCTCTTCGATGGCTCGGGGCCTGGGGTGAGGCGACGGGTCCGAGGCGTGGTGACCGCGTCGGCGCCGTCCACTGGCGAGGCCGTCTCTCAAGGCGATGCCGCCAGATGTGCGGTCGGTCGGCCTCCCATGGCGGTGTCGCCAGACGTGCGTCGGCGTCGGCGGTGGCTAGGCAGCCGGTGGGGTTGGCGGCGGTGGGAGCGGGTCCGCTTGACGGTTGCTGGGCGTTCGGTCCGCCTTGCGAGGTGGGCGGGCGCGGACAAGGCAGTGGTGCGGTGGGGCAGACGGGGTGCTGGAGCGGGCTTCGTGGACGATGCCGTGGGGGACATGGTGCCGGATGGTGTAGCGCGGGTGACGGTGGTCTGCGTGCTGGCTGGGGTGATGGTGCACTGCGCGCATGGTGCTGGCTGGGGTGATGGTTCTGTGCGGGTGTGGTGCTGGCTGGGGTGATGGTGCACTGCGCGCGTGGTGCTGGCTGGGGTGATGGTTCTGTGCGGGTGTGGTGCTGGACGTGACCGTGATGGGTCTGCCGCGGTGTGGTGACGGCCGGCGGGGTGTGGTCGCAGGCTGGGGTGATGATGCCCGCGGGGTGTGTATCTGGGTGATGACGTCTGGTCGCGCGTGGTTTGGCTGGGCCGCTGGGCCTGCGGGGGTGTGGTCGAACGCTGGGGTGACGGTGCTCGCGGGATGTGGTGTCGGCTGGGTGATGATGTCTGCGCGCGTGTGGTGATAGGCCTGCGGGGGTGTGATCGCGGGCTGGGGTGGTGGTGCGCGCGGGGTGTGGTGCTGGCTGGATGATGACGCCTGGTTGCGTGTGGTGCCGGTTGGAGTGATGGTGGCTGCGGGTGTCATTGCGGGGCTGGGGTGGCGCCTACTGGGCGTCCTGCGCGTCGTGTCGATCGATGGGCGGGCAGCCTGTGGGGGCGGGCAGTGGTTGGCCGGGGCTTCCCTCGTCGCGCGATACTTGCGCTGGTCACAAGGGGTGGAATCCCCGCGCCGACAACTTGTGGGGGATCGACGACGTCAAACCTCCGACGCATGAAACCCCTGGGAGGTCGTGGGATGAACCTGGAGGCTCTTCTCCCCGGAGACCCTCAGCGGCTGGGCGGCTACTGGCTGGCCGGGCGGCTCGGCGCGGGCGGGCAGGGAGTGGTCTACCAGGCGTACGACGACTCCGGCGCCAGGGTCGCGATCAAGGTGCTTCGCACCTCCGACAAGGTCCGTTTCGCGAAGGAGGTCACCGCGGCCCGCCGGGTCGCCTCCTTCTGCACGGCCAAGATCCTCGCCGTCGATCTGGACGCGGCGGAGCCGTACATCGTCAGTGAGTACGTGGCGGGGCCGAGCCTGCGGGAGGCCGTGGAGGGGGCGGGCCCGCTGGCGGGGGACCGGCTGTACCGGCTGGCGACGGCGGTCGCGACGGCGCTGGCCGCGATCCACGAGGCGGGGGTGATCCACCGGGATCTCAAGCCGGACAACGTGATGCTCGGCCCCGACGGGCCCAGGGTGATCGACTTCGGGGTGGCGCGCACTCCGGAGATGTCGCTGACCTCGACGGGGTTCGTCGCGGGGACGCCGACGTACATGCCGCCCGAGGTGTTCACCGGGCAGCGGGCGGGGACGCCCGCGGACGTCTTCGCGTGGGGCGGGGTGATCCTCTACGCGGCCACCGGCTCCGACCCGTTCAAGGACGAGAGCCTGGGCGGGGTGATGCACCGCGTTCTCACGATGGATCCCGACGTGAGCGTGCTGGACGAGCCACTTCGCTCACTGGTGTCGGCGGCGCTGCGTAAACGGCCGGAGGACCGGCCTGGTGCCAGAGCGCTGCTGCTGGGGCTGCTCGGCAGCGGCCGCCCCGTGACTTCCCAGACGACGGCCTCCACGATGACGGGTTCCCAGGCGGCGATCTCCCCGATGGACTCCGAGGCGGCGGGCGGCCATGCGGCGGGTTCTCAGGCAACAGGCTCCCCGGCCACAGGTTCCCAGGCGGCGAGCTCCCCGAAGGACTTCCACGCGGCGGGTCACCAGGCGGCGATCTCCCCGATGGACTCCGAGGCGACGGGTGGCCATGCGGCGGGTTCCCAGGCGGCGAGCTCCCCGAAGGACTTCCAGGCGGGCGTCCAAACGGCTGGCATCCCGGTGACAGGCTTCGATGCGATGGTCTCTCCGGCGGCGGTGGCCCTGGACACCCCGTACGAGGACCCGTCGCTGGGTGAGGTCGCCGAGGCGGTCTACGAGGGGCTCGGCTCATCAGACCAGGCCATGGCCCCTCAGGTGTTCCTGCGGCTGACCGACGACCAGATGACCCGCACCGTTCCGCCGGGAGAGCTGCCGGAGGAGGCGGCGGAGGTTCTGCGCGCCTACCGCTCCGCCGGGCTGCTCGACGACTCGGTCGCGATCGTCCATCCGGCGCTGCACCGGGCCTGGCCCAGGCTCAGGGGCTGGATCGAGGAGGAGCGGGACGGCCTGCCCATCCATCGCGCGTTGAGCGACGCCGCCCGCCGCTGGGAGACCGGCGGCGACGTCTACCGCGGCGCGGCGCTGGAGGAGGCGCTCCGCTGGGCGGCGACCGGCAGGCGGCATCTGACACTGACCCGGCGTGAGGCCGCGTTCCTCGAGGCGGGTACGGCCCTGGCGCGACGTGCCTCCAGACGGCGAGGGCTGGTGATCACCGCACTGTCTGTCCTGCTGGTGGTCGCGATCGTGGCCACCGTCGTCGCCGACCGGCAGCGGCGGGTCATGGCAGAACAGCACCTGGAGTCCATGGCCAGGGTCGTCGCGGCGCGGGCGGAGGAGTTGCGAGGGCCTGAGCCGGTGACCGCGATGCGGCTCAGCGTCGCGGCCGCCGATCTCGCCCCTGTGATGGAGGCCCGCGCCGCCCTGTACGGCTCGCTCGCCCAGCCGGAGGTGGCCACGTTCACCGACCCCGAGTCCCCGCCGGGCGCGGTGCGGACGTTGAGCGCGAACGGCGACACCCTCGTGTCGGTGGCCGGGGGAAGGGTGCGGCTCTACCGGCGTACGGGGGAGGTCACCTCGTTCGAGGGGGTGGGTGCGGGGGTCTCGGCCGTGGAGATCAGCCCCGATGGCCGCACGCTGGCGCTGGCCGCGGGCGAGAAGGTCAGGCTGTGGGACGTGGCCTCGGGCAGGCCGGTCGGGGCCGCGCTCCCTGCGGGCACGGCGACCTTCAGCCCGACGGGACGGATGCTCGTGGCGAGCGACGCCGCGACCTCTCGGCCGTCGCTCTGGGACGTCGCAGGGCGCCGGTGGATCACCGGGCTTCCCGCGGCGTCCGCCATGGTCGTCGGCCCGGGGGACAGGCTGGCCGCGTTCGGGCTGGACGACGGAACCTGGAAGGTGTGGGACCTCCAGCGGCGGCGCATCCTGTCGGGACTGCCCGCCGAGGCCATGGCCTGGAGCCCCGACGGCGGCGTCCTCGCTCTGCGGACGGGGGAGTCGTCGTTCCGGCTCTGGGACGTCGCCAAGGGCGCGTGGCGGAGCAACGACGACCTCGACCTGCCGTACAAGGGTCAGGTGGCCTTCACTCCCGACAGCGGGTTCGTGGCGGCGCTGGGCGACGAGGGGACGCTCAGGCTGTGGCGGATCGACGACCTCGAACCGGTGATGTCCCACGTCGTGCAGATCGGCGGGGGCGCCGGTGCGATCCGGACGGCTGGGCGGACCGTGCGCCTCCTGACGGAGGCCACTGTCGTCACGGTGGACATCTCGGCCTTTACCGCGCCGGCCGTGCTTCCAGGACTCCCCGGCCCGCGGTTCCGGCTGTTCTCCGCTCTCGCGGGCGCGGGCTTCAGCGCTGACGGGAAGCGGCTGGCCCTCGCCCACAAGGCGTGGGTCACCGTGTGGGAGACCGCGACGCGGCGGCGGATCGCCAAGGTCCCCGGCGTGGGCGACGACGTCGGGGCGCCCGCCCTCAGCCCGGACGGCCGGACGGTGGCCGTCCCCACCGCCTCGGCCGTGGTCCTGTGGGACGTCGAGTCCGGGTCCAAGCTCGGCTCGTTCCCCGGATCGCACGCCGCGTTCAGCCCGGACGGCCGCGTCATGGCGGTGGTGGCCGGCTCCTCCGTCGACGTGTACGACGTGGCCGCCCGCAGGCGGACGGGCCGGCTGCCCGCGGGAACCGGCCCCGCCCTCAGCCGTGACGGCGGCGTGCTCGCGTCCAAGGACCCCGAGGGGGGCGGGCTCCAGGTGTTCGACGTGAGGTCCGGCAGGAGGGTCGGGATCCAGGGGCACATGGTCGTGTCGGGCGCCGCCTTCAGTCCGGACGGGCGCACGCTGGCGGTGAGCGACGCGCTGGTCCGCGGCAGGCTCGTGCTGCTCGACACCCGGACGTGGCGGCGCGTCGGCTACGCCTTCGCCGGGCAGGAGCTCGCGGGCGAGCACGTGAGCATCTCGCCGGAGGGCGTTCTCGCCGTGAGCGACGGCTCCGTGGTGCGCCTGTGGGACCTGAACGGCCGCAGGGCCATGGGCCTTCCGATCACCGGCTACCCGGAGGGCGTAGCGGCGCTGGCCTTCGGCGACGGCGTCCTGTACATCGCCGGTGGCGACGGTTCGCTCCGGGCGTTCCCGATCGAGCGGGGCAGGGCGGCCGCGGCCGTCCGCGCCCGCGCAGGTGGCCCGATCTCGGCGGACGAGTGGCGGCGCCACATCCCCGAGCTCCCCTACCCGGGCGACCCAGGCCGCTGACCGACGCCCAGCCGGCGGTCCACCGGCGGCGGTGGCGAGGCTACGGCGTGCGAATGCTCCGGCGCCGGCGAGGCGACGCGTGCGGATCGACGGGCGGTGGCGAGGCTACGGCGTGCGAATGCTCCGGCGCCGGCGAGGCGACGCGTGCGGATCCACCGGCGGTGGCGAGGCTACGGCGTGCGGTTACTCCGGTGAGTGAACAAATGATCGCAAAGAGTATGCTCGGCCGTACGAGCGCCTCAAGGAGAAGAAACCATGCCAGAGCGTTGCAAAGGCCTAGGCCTGATCATCGTCGCGCTCATGCTCGGCATGCTTCTGGCCGCCCTCGACCAGACCATCGTCTCCACCGCCCTGCCCACCATCGTCAGCGACCTGGGCGGTCTCGAGCAGCTCTCCTGGGTCGTCACCGGCTACCTGCTCGCCTCCACCGTCTCCACCCCGCTCTGGGGCAAGCTGGGCGACCAGTACGGCCGCAAGGGCCTCTTCATCACCGCGATCGTCATCTTCCTCATCGGCTCCGCCCTCTGCGGTCTCAGCCAGTCCATGGGGCAGCTCATCGCCTTCCGCTCGCTGCAGGGCCTCGGCGGCGGCGGGCTGATGGTGCTCGCGCAGGCGATCGTCGGCGACGTCGTCCCGCCGCGTGAGCGTGGCAAGTACCAGGGCTTCTTCGGCGCCGTCTTCGCCGTGTCGAGCATCGTCGGCCCGCTGCTCGGCGGCTTCTTCGTCGACAACCTGTCCTGGCACTGGGTCTTCTACGTCAACCTGCCGGTGGCCGCCGTCGCCCTCGCGGTGATCGTCGCCGTCCTGCCCGGCGGTACCACGCGCACCCGCCACACGATCGACTACGCGGGCATCGTCCTGCTGGGCGGCGCGACGTCCTGCCTGGTCCTGCTGGCGACGTGGGGCGGCACGACCTTCCCGTGGTCCGACCCGGTCATCTGGGGTCTCGGGCTGGCGGCGGTGGCGATGCTGGCGGGCTGGTGGTTCGTGGAGAGGCGGGCCGCCGAGCCGGTGATGCCGCCGCGCCTGTTCGCCTCGCGCACGTTCACGATGTCGTCCGTGGTCGGCTTCGTCGTCGGGTTCGGCATGTTCGGCGCGCTGACGTACCTGCCGCTGTTCATGCAGGTCGTGTACGGCGTGAGCGCCACCCTGTCGGGAATCCACCTGCTCCCGATGATGGCCGGCATGCTCACTATGTCGATCATCAGCGGCCAGGCCATCTCACGCTACGGCCGCTACAGGTTCTTCCCGATCGTCGGCACGGCCGTGGCCACGATCGGGATGTTCCTGCTCTCGCGCCTGACCGAGAACAGCTCCACGCTCACCATGAGCGTCGACCTGCTCGTGCTCGGCGTGGGGCTCGGCATGACCATGCAGGTGCTCGTCATCGTCGTCCAGAACGCGGTCGGCTACGAGGACCTGGGCGTGGCCACCTCCGGCGCCACGTTCTTCCGCTCGATCGGCGGCTCGTTCGGCGTCGCCGTCCTCGGGTCGATCTTCACCGCGACGCTCGACGAGGACCTGCGGCAGCTCATCGCGGGTGTGCGGCTGCCCGCGGGGTTCGACCCCGCGCAGGTGCAGGCCGACCCGACGATCATCAAGCGGCTGCCGCCCGCGCTCGCGGCCGACTTCCTGCACGTCTACGCCGACGCCATCTCCACCGTGTTCACGGCGGCCACGCCGATCATGCTGATGGCGTTCCTGCTGTCGTGGTTCATCCCGGAACAGCCGCTCAGGAAGACGGTGGGAGCCGTCGACATCGGCGAGGGCCTGGGCGCGACCTCGGCGGAGCGCTCCTCCCTGGCCGAGGTGGAGCGCGGTCTGGTACGGCTGGCGGACGCCGACCTGCGCAGGAACTACTACGCCAGGCTCGGCCTGCTGGCCGGGCTCGACGGCATCCCTCCGGCAGGCGTCTGGATCATCACCAGGCTCGACGGCGAGGGATGGGTGCGCGGCCAGGACCTGGCCGACCGCGGGAAGGTCACGCGGGCGGAGGGCAAGCCGTACGCCGACCAGTTGGTGGCCGCCGGACTGGTCAGGCGTTCAGCGGACGGCGAGTCGCTGCGGCTCACGGCCGAGGGCGACAAGGTCGCGGCGGTCCTGCTCGCACGCGCCAGGGACGGGCTCAGGGAGTTGGTCGCCGACTGGGGCGCACATCCCGAGTTGCACCGGCTGCTGGACACGTTGTGCCCGCAACTGCTCGGCGCGGACGCCGACCGGCCTCGTTAGCTGGAGGCCGCGGGAGCCGGCGCGGGCGCGGGCGTCGAAGCGGGGGCGCTGGAGCTGGTGCTCGTGCTCTCCGTGGACTTCGCGGGGGTCGTCGTCGACGTGGTCGTCGAGGACGACGAGCGGTTGTCGGTGCGGTAGAAGCCGGAGCCCTTGAAGACGATGCCGACGGCCGAGAACACCTTGCGGAGCTGCCCCTCGCAGTTGGGGCACACGGTCAGGGCGTCGTCCGAGAACTTCTGGACGACCTCGAGTGGCTCGCCACAGTCATTGCAGACGTACTGGTACGTGGGCACGCGCTCCTCCTCAGGTTGGCACTCGACCTACGCGACTGCCAATCATAAACACTCCTTGAGGGCGACTCATTCCATACCGCTCTCGCCGTACCACCCGGCCAGCTTGCCTCGGCGGCTGACGGCGCGCATGCGGCGCTCGACGCGGTCGCGGCAGGCGGCGGTGGTGACCACGAGGAGCTGGTCGTCGGATCTGATCCTGGTGGTGCCCGTGGGGACGAAGGTGTGGCCCTCGCGGACGATCAGCGTGACCGCCGCGTCGGTGGGCAGGCGCAGCTCGAAGATCTCCACGCCGTGCAGCAGCGAGCCCTGGGGCACCTTGATCTGGAGCAGGTCGGCGTTCAGCTCCTCCAGCGGCGCCGACTCCACGTCGAGGTCGCGGGCCTCGCCCTCGGTGGCGACGCCGAGGAGCTTGGCGACGTACGGCAGGGTCGGCCCCTGCAGGAGCGTGGTCACGATGACGATGACGAAGACCTGGTTGAACAGGCGCTCGGCCTCGCCGACGCCCGCCGCCCACGGGATCGTGGCCAGGACGATCGGCACCGCGCCGCGCAGCCCCGCCCACGACAGGAAGGCCTGCTCCCGCCAGTTGATGCGGTCCAGGCGGAGGATCCGCACCAGCCACGCGCAGACGATCACCGACAGCGGCCTGGCCAGCAGCACGAGGACCGTTCCCGCGATGAGGCCGGGCACGATGTCGATGGGCATCTCGTGGGGGCTGGCCAGCAGGCCGAGCATGACGAACAGGCCGATCTGCGCCAGCCATGCCGCGCCCTCGGCGAATCCGCGGGTGGCGGCCCTGTGCGGCAGCCTGGCGTTGCCGAGGATCAGTGCCGTCAGGTAGACGGCCAGGAAGCCCGAGCCGTGGAGCAGGACGGCGCCGCCGTACGCGACGAAGGTCAGCGCGAGCACGGCGAGCGGGTAGAGGCCTGAGGCGGGCAGCGCGACGCGGCGCAGCGCGTAGGCGCCCGCGGGACCGAGCAGGCAGGCCACCCCCGCGCCGATGGCCAGCTCCATGACCGCTTCCAGGACGAACTCGCCCAGGTTCGGTACCGGGCCCGTGGCCTGGCTGAGCAGCACGACCACGATGACCGTGGGGGCGTCGTTGAAGCCCGACTCCGCCTCCAGGATGCCCGCGAGCCGGGTGGGCAGCGGGAGCCTGCGCAGCACGGAGAAGACCGCGGCCGCGTCGGTGGAGGCCAGCACGCCGCCGAGGATCAGCGCGGTGCGCCAGTCGGCGCCCAGCAGCCCCTGTACGGCCAGCGCCACGACCACGATGCTGACCGCCACCCCGACGGTGGCCAGCGCGAGCGCGGTGGGTATCGACCGCCTGACATGGCTCCAGGTGGTGGTGAGACCACCTTCGGCCAGGATCAACGCCAGGGCGCCCAGCCCGATCTGCTGGGCGAGCATCGGGTCGTCGAAAGGGATGCCGAAACCGCTCTCGCCGAGCAGGAATCCGAACCCGAGGAACAGCAGGAGGCTGGGCAGTCCGCTGCGGTGAGCGACCCGGACCGAGGCGATGGCCGCGATGACGACGGCTGCTCCGAGAAGAAGCCAGACGTCGAGTTTCATCCGGCCCCCTCTCCTGTCCTGAGGGATATTGTCGCGTACTCGCCGGGCTAGTCCGCCCTGCAACGTAGCGCTATGCTCGCGCGATGTTACGCCGTTTTCTGATCATCGCCGGATTGCTGGTGGCGATGGTACTGGCGGGCGGATTCGCCCTGTTGATGCAACGACAGTCAACGTATGACGGCAACATTCGACGGATCGCCGAGCCGTTCCCCGTGGAATCCGAACGGCCACCCAAACCGGTGGGTGAGGCACAGAACTGGCTGCTGATCGGCTCGGACCGGAGGCCCGGCGAAGCGGGCGCGCAGCGCGCGGACACCATCATGATCCTCCACCTGCCCGCGGACAGGGCGCGGATCTACGTCATCGGCATCCCTCGCGACGCCTACGTCCCGATTAAGGGCCACGGGAACGACAAGATCAACGCCAGCTACGCGTACGGCGGGCCCAAGCTGCTCATCTCGACCGTGGAACGATTCACTGGTGTCCGGATCGACCACTTCGCCGCTGTGGACTTCGCAGGGTTCGTCGCCATGACGAAGGCGATCGGCGGGATCGACGTCTACGTGAGCCGTACCACCCACGATCCGATGAACAAGGTCACCTGGCGGCAAGGCACCGTCCATCTGGAGGGCGAGCAGACCCTCCTGTTCGTCCGCCAGCGCTACAACCTGCCCGGCGGCGACTTCGACAGGATCAGGCGCCAGCAGGCCGTGATCAAGGCCATGGGCAAGAAGCTGCGCGACAGCAGCGTGTTCGAGATCGACGCGTTCCTGCAGGAGGCCACCAAGTCGCTCAGCGTGGACCCGGGCGTGAGCGTCTCCCTGCTGCGTGACCTGGCCATCGAGCTGCGCGGCGTCGAGGACCTCACCGCGCTCACCACGCCCAACACCGGCTCGGCCATGGTCAAGGGGGCGAGCGTGGTGAAGATCGACAAGGCGCAGGCGGACAGGTTGTTCGAGGCCGTCCGCCAGGACGCCATCGCCCGCTACGTGGAAGAGAGCGGCGGGATCAACGACACGGACCTGCTGTACTGACGTTGGTCAGGCCGCCCGGTTGCGCCACCCATTTGACCGGCTGATCGTGCGGCTCGACGGGTATGCCGCTGATCAGCTCGCCGTCGTGGAGGAGGGCGACGGTCGGCACGTTCGGTCCCACCCTGGCGAGCGCGCGGTCGTAGGAGCCGCCGCCGCGGCCGAGCCGTACGCCCGAGTCCCTGTCGACGGCGAGCGCGGGCACGATGAGCAACGCGGCGGTGCGGACCGCGTCGACGCCCCTGCGCGTGTCGACCGGTTCCATGATGCCGAACCGGCCCGGCGCGAGCGTGTCGGGGCCGTCGTAGACCGCCCAGTCGAGGTCGTTGTCCTGGCGCAGCACCGGCAGCATGACCGTCGCGCCGTGCTTCCACAGGGCGAACACCAGCCCGTGCGTCTCCGGCTCGTCGCCGATCGACCAGTAGCACGCCACCAGGCCGGCCATCTGGACCCACGGCTGGTCGAGCAGGGTCTCGCGGATCGCCCGCGCGTTCTCCCTCCTCTTCGCCGCGGGAATGGCGCCACGCTGTTCGATCAGCTCGCGGCGCAGCTTCAGCTTGTCCACAGATACCTCCAGTAGGGTCGCTGTATGGCTGACTTCGACCCTGTGACGAAAGCCGTCGTGCCCGCCGCGGGTCTGGGCACCCGGTTCCTCCCGGCGACCAAGGCAACTCCCAAGGAGATGCTGCCGATCGTCGACAAGCCCGCGATCCAGTATGTCGTCGAAGAGGCCGCCTCCGCCGGGCTCCTCGACGTGCTGATGGTGACCGGCAAGAACAAGCGCTCCATCGAGGACCACTTCGACCGCGCGTTCGAGCTGGAAGGGGCCCTTGAGGCCAAGGGCGACGAGGAACGGCTCTCCCAGGTCCTGGAGCCGGCGTCGCTGGCGACCCTGCACTATGTACGGCAGGGCGAGCCCAAGGGACTCGGGCACGCGGTGCTCTGCGCCAAGCAGCACGTCGGCGACCACGCCTTCGCCTGCCTGCTCGGCGACGACCTGATCGACTATCGCGACCAGCTGCTCAAGCGCATGATCGAGGTGCGCGACACCTACGGAGGCAGCGTCGTCGCGTTGATGGAGGTGCCGAAGGAGCAGGTCTCCCTGTACGGCGTCGCCACCATCTCGCCCACCGGCGAGGACGACGTCGTGCGCGTCACCGACCTGGTGGAGAAGCCACCGGCGGAGGAGGCGCCGTCCAACTGGGCGGTCATCGGACGCTACGTGATCGATCCTGCCGTCTTCGAGGTGCTGGAGAACACCCCTCCGGGCCGCGGCGGCGAGATCCAGCTCACCGACGCCCTGCGCACCCTGGCGGGCATGAGCACCTCGGAGGGCGGCCAGGTTCACGGCGTGCTGTTCCGCGGCCGCCGCTACGACACGGGCGACAAGCTCGACTACCTGCGTACCGTCGTGAAGTTCGCGGCCGATCGTGAGGATCTCGCCCCGGAGTTTGTACCGTGGCTGCGTGAGTTCCTCGATGAAATCGGTTGACGCGCACCTGGCCGACATCCTCGCCACGGTGCGCACGCTGGCCCCGCTCGAGCTGGAACTCGAGCGGGCGCTCGGCACGACGCTGGCCGAGGAGGTCTCCTCGCCGGTGCCGCTGCCGCCGTTCGACAACTCGGCGATGGACGGCTACGCCGTCAGGTCCGCCGACGTCGCGGCCGCGCCCGTGACGCTCCCCGTCATCGACGACATCCCGGCGGGCTCGGGCGAGCTGAGGGCGATCGGCCCCGGGCATGCCGTCCGCATCATGACGGGCGCGCCGCTGCCCGCGGGGGCCGACGCGGTCGTGCCCGTGGAGTGGACCGACGCGGGCACCGCGACCGTGCGCGTCGACCGCCCCGTCGCCGAGGGCAATGCCGTACGGCGGGCGGGCGAGGACGTGCAGGCGGGCGAGGTCGTGCTGAAGCCCGGCACCCGCATCGGTGCCGCGCAGCTCGGCATCATCGCGGGCACGGGGCGCCGCAGGGTGTGGGTGCGCCCCCGCCCGCGGGTCGTGGTGCTGTCGACCGGCGCCGAACTGGTCGAGCCGGGCGCGCCGCTCGGCGCGGGCCAAATCTGGGATTCCAACAGCTTCACCCTCACGGCCGCCGTCCGCGAGGCGGGCGGCGACGGCTTCCGCGCGGGCACGGTGACCGACGACCCCGCGGTCTTCCTCGACCAGCTCGACGCCCAGCTCGTGCGCGCCGACGTGGTCATCACCAGCGGCGGCGTGTCCATGGGGGCCTACGAGCCGGTCAAGGAGGCGCTCACCCCGCTCGGGACGGTCCGGTTCGAGCGGGTCGCGATGCAGCCCGGCATGCCGCAGGGCTTCGGCGTGGTCGGCGACGACCAGGTCCCGATCTTCACGCTGCCCGGCAACCCTGTCTCGTCCTACGTGTCGTTCATGCTCTTCGTCAGGCCCGCGCTGCGGAAGATGAGCGGGCTGCCCGCGGGCCCGCCGCCGCTCCACACCGCCCAGGTGCTGTCCGCGCTCAGGTCGCCCGAGGGCAAGCGGTCGTTCCTGCGGGGCGTGCTGGCCGACGACGGCACGGTCGTGACGCCCGTCCACGGGCAGGGATCGCACCAGCTGGCGGCCCTCGCCTCGGCGAACTGCCTGATCGTGGTGCCCGAACAGGTGACCGAGGTGCCCTCGGGAGCCGCTGTACAGGTGATTCGGATATGAGCGAGTTCACACACCTCGACTCCACGGGCGCGGCCCGCATGGTCGACGTCGCGGGCAAGGACGTCTCCGTCCGTACGGCCACCGCCACCGGCAGGGTGGTGCTCTCCGGCGAGGTCGTCACGCTGCTGCGCTCCGGTGAGGTGCCCAAGGGCGACGCGCTCGGCGTGGCGCGCATCGCGGGGATCATGGGGGCGAAGCGGACACCCGACCTGATCCCGCTGTGCCACCCGATCGCGCTCCACGGGGTGTCGGTCACGCTCGACGTGGTCGACCAGGGGGTGGACATCACCTGCGTGGTGAAGACCGCCGACCGCACAGGGGTCGAGATGGAGGCGCTGACCGCGGTGACCGTCGCGGGGCTCGCCCTCATCGACATGGTCAAGGCCGTGGACCCCGCGGCGGTGATCACCGATGTGCGGGTGGAGGAGAAGACGGGCGGGAAGACCGGGGTATGGAGACGTCCTTGATCCGTGCGCTGGTGATCACCGTGTCGAACAGGGCGTCCGCAGGGGTTTACGAGGACAAGTCGGGCCCCTTGCTGGCGTCGTTGCTGACGGCGGAGGGGTGCGAGGTGTCCGGGCCCGTGGTGGTCCCTGACGGCCCTCCGGTGGAGGAGGCGTTGCGAGCGGGGGTGGCCGAGGGATACGCGGTCATCGTCACCACGGGAGGGACCGGGTTGACGCCCCAGGATCTGACGCCGGAGATGACGGCCAAGGTCATTTCTCGCGAAATTCCTGGCATCGCCGAGGCAATACGGCAGGCGAACAGGGAGCGGGTTCCGACGTCGGTCCTGTCGCGAGGGCTGGCGGGACAGGCGGGCTCCACGTTGATCGTGAACCTGCCGGGGTCGTCGGGCGGAGTCCGGGACGGCGTCGCCGTCCTGGGGCCGATCCTGCGGCACGCGGTGGACCAGATCCACGGCGGCGACCACCCGCGCTGAGGCTTCTCACTTGCGGCTTCCAGGGCTCGCTCTCGCGCGTCCTGGAGCCATTTCGTCACGCCGCCTCACCCGGCTTCCACAGGTGTCTCAAGCACCACCGCGGCGTCCTGCCGCCTCCCATGCGCCTCAGCGGTCCCGCGTTCCTGGAGCGCACGCCTTCCGCGCGCCCTCCTCGTGCGGCGCCCCCCGAGAGCCCCGACCCGCGCCCTGCCCGGCAGAGAGACGCCGGCCGTCCCCCCGGATCTCGGGCGCACCTCCTTCCGCCGCCTGGAAGAACCCCAGCTCGCGTCCGGCGTCCGGGCCACCGGTACCCGAGGAGGGTGGCTCCAGGGGGATCCATGGCGGCTTCGCCGGATTCCGGGGGATGATGAGTGATGTGGATCGACTTCGTGGTTGGCCGGCGACCCTGAACGAGGGACCCGTGGGACTGCGCCCCCTCCGCCTGGGGGACGTCCGCGTGTGGCGCGACACCCGCCTGCGCAACGCCGACTGGCTGCGACCGTGGGAGCCGAGCAACCCCGAAACCCCCCTGTTCAGGACGGGTCTCGGGCCGTACCTGTCGATGGTCGCCACCCTGCGCAGAGAGGCGCGTCAGGGGCTCTCCATGCCGTGGGTCGTCACACACGAGGGCAGGTTCGCGGGGCAGCTCACCGTCGGCGCCATCGTCTGGGGCTCGGCTCGCTCCGCCCAGGTCGGCTACTGGATCGACGGCGCGCTCGCCGGACGCGGCATCACACCCACAGCGCTCGCCATGGCCGTCGACCACTGCTTCGTCACCACGGGCCTCCACAGACTCGAGGCGAACATCCGTCCCGAAAATCACGCCAGCCGCAGAGTGGTTGAGAAGCTCGGGTTCAGGGAAGAAGGCATTCGACGGCGTCAGCTCCACATTGATGGGGCCTGGCGTGACCACATCTGCTACGCGCTGACCGTCGAGGACGTGCCTCGCGGGCTGCTCGTACAGTGGCGGCGCGCAGGCTCATCACATGAAGAGGTTTGACGATCTCGCGACACACCGCACCGAATACTCGTCAATTAGTGACACGCGGTCTTACGGTGCGTGACGTGAGCACATCGAAGACGCCAAGAGCACCCATGCGTCTTCGGGCTGCCCTCAGGACCGTTCCTGGGGTTTCCTGGGCCCTTCGTGCGGCTCTTCTTGGCGCTCGGAGGTGGCCGTGAGCAGCGTCTTGCTGTACCTCGCCATCGTGGTGATGTGGTTGTGCGTCCTGGTGCCGATGTGGCTCCGCAGGGACCGTAACAACCTGGCCGAGCTCGAGGAGTTCTACGCGGCCGAGATCACCGGACCGGTTCCGACCATGGCCGCCTCCTCCCCTGTGGAGTCGCAGGACTCCGAGCCCGTCGAGCCGTACGACACGATCAGCGACCTCACGCATCCGCCCGTGGACCTGCGTCACCTTCGCGCGCGCCGTAGAGCGATCATCGTAGCGCGCCGCAGGAGGATGCTGTTCTTCTCGATCCTGCTGACCCTCGCATCCGTGATCACCGCCGCGGTCCAGGTGATCCCCTGGTGGGGGGTGGCGCCCTCCGGCGTGCTCCTCGCGGCCTACCTCACCGTGCTGCGCATCGCCACCCGCGTCGACCGCGAGCGCCGCATGCGCGCCGCCGAGGTCCGCGCGGCCCGCCTGCGCCGCCAGCGCGAACGGCAGCGCGCCGCGAACCTGGCCGCTGAGGAGGCCGAGGCCGAGATCATCGAGTTCCGCACGCCGGACGTGCTGTTCGACCAGTACGCCGACCCGCCCCGCCGCGCGGTGGGGGACTGAGACGGCGGTGGATGGCGCGAGTACCCCTGGAAGTTTGCTAATCTAATCGAGTCCTAGGGGATGTAGCGCAGTCCGGTAGCGCACTTCGTTCGCATCGAAGGGGTCAGGGGTTCGAATCCCCTCATCTCCACCCAGGTCAAAGGCCGCTTCTGAAGATCAGAGGCGGCCTTTTTCGTGCCTGTACAGCAGTTCGGTACAGCAGCGGGAGCCAATGGGAAGCGCCTCCGGCGGGGGAGTCCGGCCCCGAGGTGATTCCTCGTGAGCATGCCGCTCGGTCTGTGGCTGGGCTTGATCACCTCGCCCGCCATCGCCCCAGGCAAACCCAGCAGACCGGCTCCGCCGATGCAAGTCCGGTCCCTGAGGTAGGTGAGTTCGTGCAGACGATGAGGCCGGGCTTGTGTCTCTGTCCCCGGCCCGCTGCCGCTCCGCGGTGGGACGGCGGCGAACGAGGTGATCAAGGGGTGGATACGGCAAGGGCCGCCTTCCACCCGTCGGTCCCCAGCCGCTGCAGGCGGGACCGCATTCCTTCCACCTGGGAACGGGTGTCCGGCTTGCCCTGCGCCTGCACGATCTCTCGCCCGCATTGGTCGCTCCGCCGTGGCCGGCAGCGCCACCGCCTGCTCCCGCCGGCCGCGCAAGACAGGCAACGGCGATGGCGCATCCTCTGGATCACGAGGGTCGAGGCGGGGCAGCTTTTCGACGTCCTCACCGTCGTGATCGGCGAACAACGTCAGGGTCTCCTGGGTGATGGCCTATCGCCGGACCTGCTCCTCGGCCTCAGTCGGCCGCGTTCGCAGCTCATCCACCTGCCGCAACGCGGACCTCTCGGCCCGAGCCGAGCGTTCCAACAGCGACGTCACCATCGACTCCCTGAAGCGAAAGTAGTCACTCACGTGTTGTGACGGAGGTCACTATGCGACTTAGTAATCGGTACCGTATCGTTTACTAAGTGACCGACAACGTACTCGTCGCCGGCGCCGGCCCCACAGGGCTGGCCCTGGCCATCCACCTGACGCTCCACCACATCCCGGTTCGCGTCATCGACGGCGCCCCGGGCCCAGCCACCACCTCTCGCGCTCTAGGCCTGCAGCCGCGCGGCGTCGAGGTCCTGGAACGCATTGGCGCGCTGGGCGACCTGCGGGAGAGGTCGCAGACCATGCTCAACATGTCCTACAACGAAGGATCACAGACCGTGCTGCGGTTGCACGTCGGCCAGGCCGCCGCCAGCATGCCGAAGCAAACGCTGCTGATCTCACAGGCCGAGATCGAAGGCACGCTGCGGCAACGGCTGCGTGAACTCGGCGGCGCCGTCGAGTGGGATACGCGATTGGTCGGAGCCCGGCAGGACGGCGCGGGCGTCACCGTCACCACCCAGGCAGCCGACGGCACGCAACAGCACATCGAGACTGCCTGGCTGGTGGGCTGTGACGGCGCGCACAGCGTCGTGCGCAAACTCGCCGGTATCGGCTTTCCCGGGCGCAAACTCATTCAAGACCTGCTGATGGTCGATGTGAAAGCCATCTGGCCCTACGACAGGAACGGCAGCACGACATGGATGGACACCGGTCACATGCTGTCGGTGACCGCACTGCCCGACGACACCTGGCGGGTGTTCTCAGAACCATCGGCGCCACCACCGGACGACCTGTCAGAAAGCGAGATCACCGATCGCGTGCTGCAGGAGTTCTCCCGCCGCAGCGGAATCGGACTCGACACGGTCACCGAGGTCAAATGGGCCTCGGAGTTCAGGATCCACCGCCGTCTCGCCGACAGCTACAAGCGCGGGAGGATCTTGCTGGCGGGGGACGCGGCGCACATCCAGAGCCCCACGGGCGGGCAGGGTCAGAACACCGGGCTCGGCGACGCGGAGAATCTTGCCTGGAAGCTGGTGCTGGTCGCCGACGGTCGTGCCGACCGGCGACTGCTGGACACCTACGAGGGTGAACGGCGCCCGCTGGCAGACAAAGTCCTGAGGGCCACGAGTACGGCGGTGGGCATCATGCTGCCGGACACGCGGTGGAAGCGGCTGGTGCGCGACAAGGTGGTCCTACCGGCTGTCCGCCTGCCTGCCGTACAGCGGAAGCTTTTGCAGGTCTCATCTCAGCTGGGTATCAGCTATCGAGGCGGGCCGCTGGCCCCGCGTTCGCACGGCTCGGGACCGCGCCCTGGCGACCGGATGCCGGACATCCGGTGCCGCCGTCGCGACGGTGGTGAGACCACGCTCCACGCCGCGATCGGGGGTCGTTGGGCCGTCCTGGCGGGCGATGAGGATGAGGCAGCCCGGCACGCCGAGGCGGCGGCGGCCCAGCTGGGCGCCGACATGGTCATAGCTCTCATCACGGTCAACAAGGATGTGCGCGATGTGGTGTTGATCCGCCCGGACGGGCACATCGGTTGGCGTGGCCGCCCGGCACCAGACAAACTGACGGCATGGCTGAATCAGGTGCTGTGGCCAGCGTAGAACGCCACGGCCGCCCACGCGACCCAGGTAACGACGCCGCCATTCTGGAGGCCGCGCTCGACCTGCTGATCGAGCGCGGCGCCGCGGGCACCAGCATCGAGGCCGTCGCCCAGCGCGCCGGTGTGGCCAAGCTGACTGTGTACCGGCGCTGGCGTTCCAAGGACGACCTGCTGATGGCCGCGCTCGAACACGCCCGCGGCGCCGACCTGGACGCGCCACCGGCCGGGCAGAGCGTAGACGAGCTGGTCAGCTCCATCGCCGAACTCCTCAGCCAGCCCCGGTTCCGCACGTTGATGGCCCGGGTGATCGGAGCCTCGGTCGACTACCCGGACCTGGTGACCGCCTACCGCGCGCGATACCTGCAGCCGCGGCTGGACACCCTGCCTGAGATCGCCCGGCGGGCCATCAACGCCGGTCAGCTGCCTGGGGAGACCGATCCCGGCGTCATCAGCGACATCCTGTCCAGCGCGATCGGGTTCGTCCTGTTGCATCAAGAGGAGATGACCGCGGCGGAGATCGAGGGCCGGCTGCGGGGCCTGCTCCGGCACATCGGCTACCAGGCCGTTCCGACCTAGCCGGATTCCGGCTTCGATCCGGATTTCCGGGCGGGTGCGGTGCGCATCGTGCGGGAGACAGGAAAGCCGATAGCGCAGCTCGCAAAGCATCTGGGCATCAATGCGGGCACGCTGGCCAACTGGGTGCAGATGGACCGGCTTGCCCGCGAGCAGGACACCAACGGTGGTGAGCCGGCCGAGTCGGAGCGGGAGGAACTCGCCAGCCTGCGCAGGCAGCGGACTGAATGGGCCAAGGAACGCGCCGAGCTGGAGATGGAGCGGGATGTCCTCGAACGCTCGGTGGAACGCCGGCCGGCAGGCGCGGACGAGATTCAGGGCCGCCAAGCTCAGAAGACGCACTATTCAGGTCACGGGGCCGTGCTCGCTAAGCGCACGTGTGCGCAGGCGCCGGCGGGCGTTACAGCGTGCCTCCGGCGGGGGCGCTCTGGCTCCGGGCAGGCCGAGATCCTTGCGGGGGTTGGTTCGGGTTGCGGTGGAGGCCTGCCCGTATGCCAGATGTGTGGTTGCGCTGGTGCATGCTCACAGCCCACGTTCGCGCATGAACTTCTCCGGATCTAGAAAGTACTCAGAAGCGACACTCGTAGCCTTGACGACAACGGGGTCCTCAAGTGAAGCGGGCCATATTTGAAGATAGTGGTCATCGACGGCGTCATCCGAGCCCTCCAGATCCATGCCCTTGACGTGATACCGAATACGGTAAGTTCCAGGCCCGGCCGGGAGAGGCGGAAGGGGGCACATCACAGCCTCGTCGAAGGTGAACCCCGTCATTTCCACTTCGCCCGACATGGACACGTAGCCAATTTCCACGATGTCTTCGTAACCAGCGAGATCCGCTCCGGGATCCCGGTCGGCAATGGTCACAGTGAAGTCGGCCGGGCCCCACTGATGAGTGATCTGAAGATCCACACACCCCTGCTCGACTTTGACGAATCCAATGGACTGTGCCGGTGCATCGACATATCCGCCGGATTCCTTATCCAACAGGTGGGCGACACCACAGTCCTGAACTTCAACTGTCAGGCGTACGGTCTGGACCTCGTTGTTGCTCATGAGTCGGAAGCGTAGAGGTCGCCACCGACAAGATCGTTGGAGTCCCACGAGTCAGCCCTGCGCCAAGGCCGTGATCGGCTGAGCGCCCTGCCCTAGCCGGCTTTGTTCAGCCCCGCAAGCTGCGGCCGGTCAGGTTCTGCGCGAGATGACCATGATGTATTCGCAGGGGGCGTTCGTTCGGTTGGCGAAGCCGTGGTCCGCGTCGGCCTGGAAGAACAGGGAGTCGCCTGTGTTCAGGGTCTCGCTGATCCCGCCGATCGCAACGGTGAGGGTGCCGTCGAGCACCACGAGTTGTTTCTCCGTACCCGGCGGATACGCGGGCAGCAGCCCGGTAGAGACCTGCGCGGGGAGGTAGTGGACGACTATCTCGGCTCCTCCCGCGCCCGGGGCCGCTGACACCATGTGCCGCTCGAAGCCGGTTTCCGGGTCACGGAAAACGGGGCGATCGTTCTTGCGCATGACAATGGCCACACCGGACGCGGCAGCAGCCGGCGCGCCGATCAGGTCCGAGAGTGACGCGTCGAGCGCGTGGGCGATCTTAGACGCGACGCCGATCGTCGGGCTCTTCTCGCCGCGTTCGACCTTGGACAGCATCGCCCGGCTCACCGACGACTGTGTGGACAGCTGCTCCAGCGTCAGGCCCGCCTCCTCGCGGCGTCGCCGCACGTTACCGCCGAACGCGCCGGCCAGGTCGTCACCGTGCTGTGGTTCGGCCGTGTTTCCGTCTTGCTGGACCACCGTGCTCCTCGATCGATGGGTACCTCGCTGCGCACAGTGTAGGGTTTCTCCTAAAGAAGATAGAGTCTTCTATCGGAGACACGCGATCGACGGAGGTTCCATGCGTTTGATCTCAAGTGGCCAGCACCATGCCACGTTCGAATTCGGCGATCTGCAGGTGATCTCGTTGCGAGACGGGTACATCGACATGCCGCCGACACGGCTCCGCGACGAGGATGGGCGCACGCTCGATGAGCTGCCAGCCGTCGTCCCGCTGGCCGGCGACAACTTGCGGCTGTCGGTCAACGCCTTCTTCGTCACCGACGGCACGCGGTCGGTTCTCATCGACACCGGCGCGTCCAACGCCTGGCACGACCCCACCATGGGATTGATCTACGATGCGCTCGACGAAGCGGGAATCGACCGCGCGCATGTCACCGATGTGGCCATCACCCACAAGCACGAAGACCACGTGAGCGGCCTGATCGCGCCGGACGGTTCAGAGGCGTTCACCGAACTCGAGCGCGTGTGGATCGGCGCGGGCGACACCTCGGTGTTCACGGGGCGGCTCGAGCCGATCCGCGACCGGGTCGTACCCGTGTCGGAGAAGGTCGCGATCAACGACTGGACCACCGCGATCCCGACACCGGGCCACACACCTGGTCACACCGTCTATGACGTCAGGAGCGGCACCGGCCACCTTCTCGTCTGGGGCGACACCGTTCACGTTCCCACGCTCCAATTCGATCAGCCGAACGTGTCCTGGGAGCTCGACGGCAACCAGTCCCAGGCCCGCGCCGCGCGAGCGGCCCTCCTCGAACAACTGACCCAACCACACCACTTCGTAGCCGGCGCCCACCTCGACTCACCCGGCATCGCCCGTGTAACCCCCTCCGGCGACGGATATGCGCTGGAATACCTCGCACCACCGATCGGCTGATCGAGCCTGTCGGCTCCGGGCCACGCTCGCGATGGCCGCCAAGGAGGGCAAGCTCGTCTGGCCCGGCTGGTCGCCCACGAACTCGACCACCTGGACGGCCGCCTCTACACCAGCTGCATGCGCGACGGCCTCCAGCCCATCCCGGTCGAGGAATGCCGTCGCCGTGACCCGTGCGGCCTCGATCGCGACGGCGACCCTGGAGGCGTCGGCGCGTCGCAGGTGGCGTTCATGACGTCGGTGCAGCGCGAGTCGTAGTGGCCGCTGACCACGTAGGCCCGGGCGGCCTGGCGCGCCTCGAGCGCGAGGCCGCCAGGCACAGAAGACGTCAGTAGTGACAGATCCGACAGACGATCCGATCCGGCGCCGGCACGCTGGAAGCATGCGCTGAGCTCATGTTTAAGGCCACTGAAAGATCGGTTCTTAACGTTTCCGCGTGGGCAACCCCAACCGCAAGGAGTGACATGAGGTTAATCGCAGCTATCGCCGCCACGATGGTGCTCGCCTCCTCCCCGGCCGCGGCCGAACCTGAGGAGAGCGACAGGGAGATCCCCCTGGCGCACCTCGAATACACGACCGGTCTCACCGTGAGCTTCTCCGACAGCCAGCCCTCCAACGAAGTGGGGATGTCCCAGCTCGGGATCATCGACCGCGCGCCACTCATCGCCTGGGAGCGGAGCAACAGCTACCTGCAGACCTACCTGGAGATCACCCCGCCCGACGTGCCAGTGCCCCAGCGCCTCGTCGATGACCACGGCACCGACCTCCCCGCCGAGCTGCAGCGGCGGCGGATCACCAGCGAGCCGGTCACCGTACGCGGCCTGACCGCTCCGGCCGGCGCCGTGCTCTCCGCCTCGTGCACCGCCGAACACTGGGGCTGGCACCTCTGGCACGACAACGCCCAGGCCGGCCTGGCTCCCAAGTCGTACACCACCCTCGACTTCGGTGGTTTCAAGGAGCGTCGCGCGGAGAGCTTCATCTTCAACTGCCTGCCGGTCGGCTCGCCGAGTCACCTGTGGGCCCGGCACCGGCTGTACTACTGGAACGGCACCAGTTGGTGGAAGCAGGCGGACGAGAAGGTCGGCCCTGGGCTTCAGGCGGAAGAGGTCAAGGGCAAGGTCAAGCTCCACCGCAAGGTCACCTATGACGACGGCTGGGGGTCCAGCCCTAACTGCCTCAGTGGGGCTTGCAAGTACACCCGTGAGGGACGTTTCACCAGCTGACGGGTGACCGGTCGCCTGCGGAAGGCTCAGCTGCCCCAGCCTGGCTGTGCCCGGCTGGGGTTTCTGCGCTGTGCGCCGCCGGCGACCCGAACCCCGGCCGTTCAGCCGCGCCCAGCAGCAGGCCATCCACAGCGCCGCCGACTACCAGCAGCCGCTCACCGAAGCCGAGGCCACCCTGCTGCTGTCGGTCATCTGATGCGGCCGCTCCCCGCAATACGCCGCCTTCCGCGAGCAGCACCTCGAGCTCGAACGCGAGCGGGGACCCGTTCGCCGAGCCGCCCTGGTGGCGTCACCCTCGACGCCTGGGTGCCGCGCAGGATGGTCGTGGGCACCGGGAGGTGAGGGGTAAGGCGGTGCGGAGTCGCGGTGCCATGGCGCGGACGCTCTCGGGAGAGGGCGGCAACAACGCGACGCTATGCGCGCGCATCGCGGTTGCATAGCCGAAATATCAACCGTGGCGGCGAAGCTCATCTCACACCGACCGACACGGAGGAACACGCGATGGAAGCCCGGATGAAGAACCCCGCCACGATCATCCCCGCCGCCCAGAAGCCGATCATGGAGCTGATGAAGGCCGCCCAGTCCGGTGGGCTCTCCCACGAGCTCGCGGAGATGATCCACCTGCGGGTCAGCCAGATCAACGGCTGCAGCTTCTGCGTCGACGCCGGCTACAAGAGCCTGCGCAAGCTGGGCGAGAGCGACGAGCGCATCGGCCTGGTCGTCGCCTGGCGCGAGACGCCGTACTACACCGACGCCGAGCGGGCCGCCCTCGCGCTGGCCGAGGCCGCGACCCGGCTGGCCGACCGCGCCGACGCCGTCCCCGACGAGGTGTGGGACGACGCGGCCGACCACTTCGACGAGCGGCAGCTGGCCTCGATCCTGCTGATCACCGCCACCACGAACCTCTTCAACCGCCTCAACGCCCCCATCCGGCAGATCGCCGGCACCTGGTAAGGACCATCCACCATGTCTGTCGTCCGCACACACTCCTACTCGGTGGCCGAGTCCGACCTGGAGGAGTTCCTCGCCCGCCGCGGCTCGCTGATCGCCACCGTGCGCGAGGGGCACCCGGGCCTCACCCACGCGGTGCTGATCCGGCTCGATGACGGTACCTACACCGACACCTGGCACTGGGAGAGCGCGAAGGAGCTCGGCGCCGCGTTGGCCGCCATCGCCACCTTCCACGAGGCGCCGCTGACCATGGCGCTCACCAAGGACGCCACCGCGCAGAGCGGTGAGGTCGTCGATGAGCGCTGACAGCCACTGAGGACCCTGAACGGGAGGCCGGTCCCACGTCCGTCTCCCAGGCGCGCGTCAGCATCTTCGTCGGCACGCGGATGCCCTCCTGGCCGAGGACACCTACTCCGGGGAGACGCTTGAGCTCCTCCTCAGAGACACCCGCGGTTCTCGCCGCTTCGAGGACAAAGCGCACCACATAGGGGGTGTAGATCCTTTTGTCATGCTTAGTACCCCTAGGGTAGGCATTGGCGGATTCGGATCCGCTCGTGGCGCGTTCTGGTCTCATCGTCGGCGCACCGCGATCCATACCGTTGTTCACAACGGCGACAAGGAGAGCGGAGACATCGTGCCGACCGCGAAGATGATCATCTGTCCGGTCAGTGACCTCACCAAGGCCAAGGAGGTGTTCACCCCGCTCATCGGGGTCGAGCCCTCCGTGGACGAGGTCTACTACGTCGGCTACCGGACCGGCGATCAGGAGATCGGCTTGAACCCCCGCGGACATCGGCAGGGTATGGCGGAGCCGGTCTGCTATTGGAAGGTCGAGAACATCCAGCAGACCCTGCGGCGCCTCCTCGTCACCGGGGCCGTTCTGCGGCAGGACGTCACCGACGTCGGCGGCGGCCGCCTGGTGGCCACCGTTGCCGATGCCGACGGCAACGACCTCGGCCTCCTGCAGGACCAGTGAGCACCGCGCTCGCGAGCAGTTTCACCGGCCCGGCCGGGCACATGACCACCCATGCACCACATAACCACCCATACACAAGGAGTAAGACATGAAGGCACACGTCAGCTCGATCCTTCTTGGCGTCCGGGACATGGACCGGGCCAAGCAGTTCTACACCGAGGGGCTCGGCTGGAAGATCAAGAGCGACTTCGGCATCTCGGTGTTCTTCGAATCGGACGGCGCCTCGCCTGTCGGCTTCTACGGCCGCGAAGGCCTGGCCGCCCAGGTGGGCACGGACCAGGAAGGCAGCGGCTTCAGCGGACTGGTTCTGACCTACGTCGTCCGCAGTGAGGCGCGGGTCGACGAGATCATGGCGGAGGCCGAGAAGGCCGGCGCCACGGTCCTCAAGCCCGCCGGCGCTCTGCCGTGGGGCGGGTACGGCGGCACCTTCGCCGACCCGGACGGCTACATCTGGAGTCTCGGCTACAGCGCCCAAGGAGCCGACCAGCCCTACGCGGAGTAGCCGCGATCTTTGTCTCACAGCCGTCCGGAACGGCGGGCGCGTGTCGCTGCCGTACCGGACAGCTGTGACCCCGGGTGCGGGAAGCGGGAGCGGCGATCGGAGCCGGGCGGGCGGGATCCGCGGTGAACCGGCAGGACAAACAGGAGAAGATCATGAAGTTTCGGGCCTACGTCGAGCCACCTGAGCCCATGCGGGGTCTGGAAGTTCCGTCCGAGGTGGTAGCAGCGCTCGGCGGGGGCACGCGGCCGCCGGTGACGATCACAGTCAACGGGCATTCCTGGAAGAGCCGGGTCGCCCTCCTGCGCGGCCGCCACTTGCTCGGCCTCAGCAATGCCAACCGGCGGGCCGCGGGTGTTGCGATCGGCGACGAGGTCGAGGTCGAACTGGAGCTCGACACCGAGCCGCGCGTCGTTGTCGAGCCAGAGGACTTCGCCCGCGCCCTGGACGACGACCCCGTCGCCCGCGCCGCGTACGACAAACTTGCGTACAGCCACAAGCGCGAGCACGTGCATGCAATCGAGAGCGCGAAGAAGCCCGAGACACGTCGGCGGCGTATCGAGAAGGCCATCTCCACCCTGCGGGGCTGAACCAGAAACCTGAACTGGTGAAGGAACCGGGCCGCAGCCTCCGTTCACCTGCGTGTGATCGTCCGAGAGGCCGCGGGTGCCGAGCTCCTGTACGGCAGGCTTTACACATATCTCGGCAGGACCCGGGGCTGTCTGATAGAGGCACAGTCGACCTGGTCGCGGATTGGCCGATGGCTGCCGCTGGGCGGAGGGCATCGCGCTCGAGGGGACGCCGAAGCGGCCAGGCAGGTTCTGCGGCAGCTCGCCGCCCCGGTCGAGTCCTACTGCACCCCTCTCGCGGGCTGGCAGCCGCTCACGGCGCGAACAGGACCCGGGATTCCAGATCGAGACGGGTGGTGGGTTCGGCCACCGGCGGGCTGAGGTCAGGGCTGAACGTTCTCGGCTGGTGGACACATGCGGGTATGACGCGGCTGGGTGGTTGAGGGGCGCCCCGGGGCGCGAATGACAAACGCGACCCCCGATGAACGTCGGTTGTCTACGCCAGTCGATCAAGAACAGGGGCCGCATTCGCGTGCCATCATCCCCGATCGTCCGCCAGCCACCCCGCCGACGGCCTTCAATTACTCGGTTTTCACAACATGAGAACCCTTTCGGCCCTGCCACCACACCCGATAGTTCCAGGACGAGGCGGCTTTCCCTTGATACCAGGAGGCTGATTCGGCAGAGTTGGCTGATGTCTGTTGGCTGATTGTCAACAGAGAACCGATGGGGGAGAGCACATGGTCTCAGCCGGGTGGCGGATCGGGGGATTCCTGGTGGCGCTGTTGGCCATTGTCACCCTGGCCGGGTGCTCCGCAGACACAGCACCTCCGCAAATCCCGCGGACGCAGCCGTCATGGCATCTCCTGGTCGATGACGACTTACGTACCGCGGCCGACGATCTCTGTCCTGAAGGTAAGGGACCGACAGGGCTGGATTGCCGATCGGTGGCTCCAGGATATGACACCTGTCTCAAGCGTCACCAGGTGAAAAACGCGGCCACGTTATGTCAACAAGCCTTGATCGTCCGAATTGAATGTCGATATGGACTGCGAGGATCTTTCCATAACGACCGGTACTGCGCCGCGTCGGTCGAATCTTATTTATCGTGTCGGACGGGAAGCCCCAGAAGGTCTGACGAGGTGTGCGCTGCGGGCGAAAGGGAGTTCTTGCGGTGTCCGGGCTATTTCGATCCGGCCAGCAACTTTGACTGTGTGAAGGCGCGGGACGCCTACTATGAGTGCCGCGACGACGCTCGAGGCGACCAAGCGTTTTGCTCGACATACATCGAGGTTCTCGGTTTGTGTCGCACACTGAGGGTCGACTGCTCCGGCCTCCTCGACAAGTATCTTGTGTGCGCAAGCGAAGGTCTTTCCCCCAATGAGTGCGCGTTCGGGCTCAACATGAGAATCAATTGCTTGCGGGATCTCGCGGACGGCGTCTTTCGGCAGGTCGCGACATGTGATTCCATCTGGCGTGACGCCGTTAGAGACTGCAACGGCATGCAAGGGCTCGAAGTGGATGGTCCTACGCCTTGTACGGGTGGTGCGGATTGGCAAACGGCAAGCTACTCGATCTGCGAAAAGCAGGGCGAACCTGCCGAAACGATCGGTGTGGCGTATTTATTGGAGGACGGTGTTGACCGAATCCCTGTCTGCTGGGCATCTACGGATGACAGGGGCTCAATAGTTGAGGCGGCAACGGACGTGTCGGGCGCACGGGGTGTTCGAGTCGTATACCAGCATGGGGAAACCAACTATGAACCCCTGTACCACTAGGGATCGACTTTGCTACCCAGAGACGCATTCTCCTCGACCCCGAGGAGGAGCCAGGGTGGCAATCCGGAGAGAAGCGAGACGGGGAAGCTCCCGACCAGCAAGAGCTGACAGGGAGCTCCATGCCTCGTCGGGTTCCCGCTAACTCGGGTGCGAGGTGCCGCCGGCTCCGGCAGCATGGTCGGTCCACTTGACGAAAGGCGATCATGACACGAGCGTTCCTGCAGCCGGACGATGTGCGCGACCTTGTGGCGGAACAGTTCGGCGTCGGCCGGCGACTCGCCGCGCTGGACCGGCTGACCGGCGGCAGCAAGAAGGGCGTCTACCGTCTCGGTCTGGACGACGGGACGACCGTGATCCTCTACGTATGGGCGGCCGGCGAGAACTACTGGCCGCCGTCGCCGACCGTCCCTGATGACCCGTTCACCGACGCGTCTGGAGCGGAACTGTTCGTCGCCAACCACTCGGCCCTCACCGCCGCAGGTGTGCGAACCCCACGGCTGCTGATGCTCGACCGCGACAGCCGCTACCTCGATGCCGACGTCGCGTTGGTCGAGGACGTCGGCGCGGTGAAGCTCGAGGCGTTGATGGAACACGACCCGGCCGCGGCTGCCGTGCCGCTGTCCATGCTCGGTGACGCCTTGCGGCGCATGCACACCACGCTCGGCCCGAAGTATGGCAAGCTCGCCGCCATCACCCGCGGCGAGGCGTCCCAGATCCGACGCACCGAGGACATCATCGTGGACCGGGCGCTCGGCCACCTCGACGCCGTGGCGACCCGCGACGCCCGGGTGGGCGAGGCGCGTGACCGGATCGCCGGACATGTGCGTCACCTTCGTGGCACGGTCGGGGCGCGCGAGACGTATGGGCTGGTACACGGCGAACTCGGACCCGATCACGTACTCATCACGCCCGCGGGCGAACCCGTCATGATCGATTTCGAGGGCCTGACCTACTTCGACGTCGAGTGGGAACACGCCTGGCTGCAGATGCGCTTCGGCGACGCATACCCAGCGCTGCGTCCGGTGGATCTCGATCCCCACAGGTTGGAGCTCTACCGCTACGCGCAGGTGCTGTCGCTGATCGAGGGCCCGCTACGGATCGCGGACACCGACTTCCCCGATCGGCAATGGATGCTGGAACTAGCCGAGTGGAACATCACCAAGGCGCTCGCCGTCGTCTGACGGCTCTCCGGGGAGAGGCTGCACGGCCTTTCCGGAGGGCGCGGCTGTCTTCTTTTACCTGGCCAGTGCCTCGGCGGTCCGCCGGGTATCAGGATGGTCGGGACCGAGCACCTTCTCCCGGTCGGCGAGAACCCGCCGGTACAGCTCCGCCGCGTCTCGTCCGAGCGTCTCGTAGGTGACCGCCAGTTCGTGCATCGAGTTCAGCGTCAGCGGATGCCCCGCGCCGACCACGCGGACCCAATCCTCCACCAGCGACTCCAGCTGCTCAGCCGCCTCCCGGGCCCGGCCCGTCATCCGGTGGGCGCGGGCCAGGTCCTCGCGGGTGTACAGGACGTCGACGTGGTCGGCGCCGAGCACGCGGGTCCTGTCGGCCAGCACCGCCGCGTTCCAGTCGAGCGACTCCGGTGCCCGCTCTGCCTCCACCAGGGCCCAGCCCAGGTTGTGCCGGGCGGCCAGCGTCCACGGGTGGTCGGCGCCCAGCGCGCGGGCGCGGTCGGCGATGTCGCGGCGCATACGCCGGATCCCCTCGGCCGGTCGCCCCGCCCGCACGTAGCCGAGGGAGAGGTTGTGTCGGGTTCGCAGGGTTCTGCGGTGGTCGGGGCCCTGGACGCGTTCGCGGTCGGCCAGCAGCGCCTCGTAGAACTTGACGGCCTCCTCATGGCGTCCCGCGCCCATCGTGGCGGTGGCCAGCCCGTGCCTGGCCTCCAGCGTGTCGGCGTGGTCGGCGCCGAGCAGCAGTTCGCAGGCCTCGGCGAGCCGCGCCCAGACGGGTACGGCCCGCGCGCCGATGCCGAGCTGGTTGAGGTGGTAGGCGACCCGGTAGCGGATCCGCAGCACCCGCTCGGCCGCTTCAGGCTCCCGGTCGGGCCGGAGCGCCGACCAGAGGGCCTGGGCGTGCTCGTCCACGGTCAGCAGCAGGGGCATCCTGCGCCAGACGTCCTCCCTGGTGACGCTCTCGACGACGGTGAGCAGCGCCGCCGCCGAGTGCACGTGGCGGACGAGCGAGCCGTCCGCGCGCGCCCGCTCCCTGACCACGCGCTGCACCAAGCGGTGCGCCACCACCACGGTCGAGTCCGCGCCGCTCATCGTGACCAGCGCGGCGGCGCGCAACTCCGCCAGCGGCCCGTGCGCGTCCGGGCCCAGCAGTGCCAGTTCGGTCCCCGCCGCGGACAGCACCGCCAGCGTGCCCAGCAGCGACGCGGCGCCCTCGCTCAGCCGCGCCGCCGACTGGACGATCGCCTGTGCCACCCCCGTCGGGTACGGCTCGCCCGCCGGACGCGCCAGCAGCTGTTCCACACCGGTCTCGCGCAGCAGCGTCAGGTACGCGTCATAGCTCAGCCCCGCCGACCCGGCCAGCCCGGCGGCCGCGATCGACAGCGCGAGCGGCAGCCGGTCCAACTCGTCCGCCAGCCGTGACGCGCCCTCCCGGTCGAGCGGCCCCAGCCGTTCGCCCAGATAACCGAGCGCCTCCTCCCGGGTGAACGGGCCCACGTCCACCGTCTCGGCGAGCCGCTCGAAGGCACGATTGTTGGCCGTGATCAGCACGGTGGCCGCGCCGAAGGCGGGCAGCAGCGCCGCGGCCTCGTCGGGATCCACCGCGTTGTCGAGTACCACCAGGTACGGCTCCCGCCGCGCCTCCAACCAGGTCCGCACTCTACGGGCCAGCTCGGCCGGATCCTCCGGCCGGCGCAGCCCGAGCCGCTCCGCCATGAGGTCGAGCCCGGCGTTCAATTGCTGGGGCGTCTCGGCGTGCAGCCACGCGACGGGCACCCCCGCCGCGATCCTGTCCCTGGCGTAGGCGGCCGCCAGTTGCGTCTTGCCCACACCTCGGGCACCGGTCAGGGAGCAGATCACCGCCGCCCCGCCCGTCCCCAGCGTCGCGTCGAGCCGGGCCCGTAGCCCGTGCCGGGGCTGGAACGCCCTGGGCCGCCTCGGCACCTCCCCGACGACGTCCCACGACCCGGCCCCGAGCGCCGGCCCTGATCCGGGCTCCGGCGCGGTCCACCACACCGCCAGCAGGCCGAGCGGGCCGCCCAGGAGACCGACCAGCAGGCCGATCCGGTCCAGGTCCATCCCCGCCCGCTCTCCCCACGCCCACACGACAGCGCCGAAGAAGGGAGGGACGAGCGCGGAGAGGGCGAACTTCGACCAGCGGGGCATCTCCACCTCCTCTCCGGCAAGTGGAGCATCCGGGCGGTCGTCCCGTCCGGCCGTCTCGAAACTCATCGCGGGACCTACCTGGGCAAACAGGGGCGTATCGCCTTGAGGGAGGGGTCGACGAGAGCGTCGGCGCGCTCGGGGGTCAGGGGGTCGGCGTACAACGATCCGCTGCAGATATCGGGCGATGTCCCGATGATCCAGCTGACCGGTTCACTTGATGAGCGGCCTGAGGCCGTACCGGCCGCCCTCCCCGTCCACGCCGACCGACCGAGTGACACCGCGACTCTGTCACCTGCGGCGCCGAAGGGTCTTCCACGAAGAGGTCGATGGGAGCCGATCGGGGGCTATCGGTACTTGTCGACGGCCGCCGCGATGAGTTTGGCCGCCTGATCCGCAGTGGCGTGACCGGACCGCGGTGCGTAGACGTCGATGACCACCGAGACGTTCGACAGGCGGAGGGCGATGTGCGTTTGGTAGAACGGGAGCCCGAAGGGACGCCGTTGGGTATAGCTGTACGCCTCGTCGCCGATGTCCGGCCCTTTGCGGAGCTTGGTTCCCGCGTTGCGCTTCGGCTCCTCTTTCATGTATTTGACCATCTGATCGTGGTAGAGGTCGGCCGCTGATGTACTGGGCAGACGGACCGCCATGACGCGCAGGTTGGCGCCGTCTGCCCTGCTCCAGCTGCAGCTGGAGGCGGTGTAGTACTGGCGCTTCATCGAAGCGCCGAACAGGGAGCGCGTCTGAGCTTTGGTCAGCAGGTCGCAGGCCTCGAAGTCGCGGGCGATCAGCGGCGTGGCCACCGCCGTCGGGCTGAACGTCGGTACTGTCGGTGCTAGAGAGTAGGTCGATCGGGGCGTGAGCACGTAGCCGAGTAAGCGGACGGTGTTCGGAAACAGGTACGGCACGACAACGATCCCCGCCGCCACGGTCAGCGCCACCGCGAGCACGGCGCCCATGACGACCTGGGGACGGACGCGTCGAGAGGAGCGTCCCCGCGTGGTCCGCTGCCGTGGCAGGGTCGGACCGGTCGCGGTGTCGCCCCGCGAGATGGCGTCCAGCCAGCCGGCCACCTCGTCCGAGGAGCAGCGGCGTGCCGGATCCTTCTCCAGGATCGCGCCCAGCACGGGTGCGAGCGGGCCGGCCAGGCGGAAAGGGGCGGGTTCCTGCATGAGCACGGCTGCCAGCACCGCGGCCTCGTTCGGGCGGGCGAACGGCGGGCCGCCCTCCACCGCGGTGAACAGCGTCGCGCCGAGCGACCACAGGTCGGCGAGCGGGCCCTCGGCCTCGCCGCGCAGGCGCTCCGGGGCGATGTAGCCGGGCGAGCCGGTCAGCATCCCCGTCTGTGTGAGCCCGGTGTCTCCGACGATGGTCGCGATGCCGAAGTCTGTCAGCAGCACCCGCCCGTCGTCGGTGAGCATGACGTTGGCGGGTTTGACGTCCCGGTGCAGGATGCCCGATGTGTGCGCGGCCGTGAGGGCTTCGAGCATCCGCAGGCCGATCGCGGCGACCCGGTGCGGCGGCAGCGGGCCGTCGTCGCGAACGGCCCGGTCAAGGGAGCGGCCGCGGACCAGCTCCATGACGATCCACGGCCGTCCGCCGTCGAGGACCACATCGTGCACGGTGACGATGGACGGGTGGGAACGGAGCGTCGCCGCGGCGCGCGCCTCGCGGAGCGTGCGTTCGGCCAGCTCGGCCCGTGATGCCTCGTCGAGGTCGGGCGGGAGCCGCACCTCCTTGATGGCCACTTCCTGCCGGAGGAGCTCGTCCATCGCCCGCCAGACCGTGCCCATGCCGCCCTGGCCGAGCTGGGACAGCAGCCGATAGCGGCCCGCGAGCAGCGTCACCGTGCCATTGCAGACGTCCCGGACTCTCCAACCATCCGAAGCCTCCTGTCGATATCCGGCTCAGCAGGGCACGTCAGATAGTAGGGGGAACAGATCACGAACGGCAGCGAGTGATGATCAGAGACGGCCAGAACGGATGACAAGCGGCTCGAACCCTTCACCGTAGCCGCCCCCTTCGGACCAGGTCTCGCCTCCCTGATCCACCTGCTCGAGAGGGAAGAACTCGATCCGCAGATCGGCCGGCGCGGCCCTCGGGACCGGGCGGCCGAGGCGATGGCCGGTTTCGATCTCTGTGCGGACCGTTTCCGGGTACTCTGCCGGGCGTGCGGCGATTGATCACGGCTCGCGGGGTATGGCTCGCGGTTTCGGCGGCCATAGTGGCGGCGATGATCGTCGTGATCGTGCGTTCTCGTCGACGGGTGACGGTACGGCGTCCCGTCCAGCAGGATGAGGCGACACCCGAGACCTCGGCCGAGGGCGGCCCTGTATCGCAGTGGCCCCCGGCCCCGATTCTCGGCACCCCGACCGAGGAGACTCTCCAGCGTTACGCCCCCAAGCCCTCCGTCTTCGACCGGCCCGCGTCCACAACGCTCTTCGAGGGTGGTGAGGCGAGGGAGCCGCTGGATGACGCCACCCGGCGCCGCCTGGCCCGCTGGGGCATGGCCGGACTCGCGCTTCTCCTGCTGGCCGCCGGTACGCAAGCCCTGGAATCCGCGGTCTTCTCCAAGGGAACGAACCTCGTCGGGTATGCGTCGTTCGAGGTCCAGGACGTGCCATGCGCCGAGACCTCTTCGGACAGCCACGTCGAATGCTTGTTCGCCGAGTTGAGGCGTGACGACGATTCGTCCTTCGACGACGTTCCTCCGCCCACCGAAGGTGGGGAGACGCAGGAGCCGGTCCCGGTCTACGCCTCGGGTCCCGACGCGGACTGCCGGCCGAGGAAGGGGGCCCCGCGCGTACGGAAGCTCAACGCCAAGGTGGCGCGGGCAGTGGACAGGCAGTGGCGGCGGATCGAGTCGTGGCTGAAGGCCAACGCCCCGAGAAGCCATCGCACGCTCGGCAAGCCGGGAAAGCCCGAGACCATCGCGGCGGCGGAGGCGCAGATGGGGATGCTGTTCCCCGACGACCTGCGGGCCTCACTGCTGCGGCACGACGGGACCGTTCTCGTGAAGGACACCTGGGGGTTCGGCTTCCTCGGCAATGCGAACCTGAGTGTCCAGGAGATCCGTGGCACGTGGCGAGCGCTGTGCGAGATCGACGGTGACGACAACGGCGACGAGGGGTTCGACGATCCACGGACGGAATGGTGGGACGGGCGCATGCTCCCCATCGGCGCCGACGGATCGGGCAACCACCTCGTGATCGACTCGGTGAAGCGCGACGTCGGCGACACCGATCACGAGGGCACCATGAGCTTCACGCCCGGAGGGCGCAGGATCCGCTCGTACTATGCCCTCCTGAAGGCCACCGCCGACGCCATGGAGAACGACGGCTCCATCGGGTATTGGAAGCCCGCGGTCGTCGCCGGCGAGCTCGACTGGAAGGTCCTCTGAGCCGGCCCTGGAACGGCTCGCAGGTTTACGAGGCGGTGCGAATGTGGGTCGCCCGGTAATCCGGAGGGCCCTCCGAGACAGTTCTAGGTGTGGACGATCCCGAAGAACGATTCACCAACCTTTATGACCGGCATTACCGGAACGTACTGGGCTATGCCCTGCTGCGTGCCGAGCCGGCCATGGCGGAGGACCTGACCAGCGAGACCTTTCTGGTCGCCTGGCGGCGTTTGGACGATCTGCCCGATCCACCGTTGCCGTGGCTGCTCGGCGTGACCCGGAACCTGCTGCGCAACCACCGTGTCCGCCGGTTGCGCAGTGACGAACTGATCGCTCGGCTCGCCGGGCTGAGCACCTTCGTCGAGGGCGACGTGGCCGAACGGGTCGCCAGCCGGCAGGAGGCACTGGCCGTACTGGCAGGCCTGCGTGAACAGGACATCGAGGCGGTGGTCCTGGCCAACTGGTACGGCCTCACCCCTGAGGAGGCGGCTCAGGCGGCCGGCTGCTCGCCTCGCACGTACAACGTCCGGCTGCACCGTGCCCGGCGCCGCCTGGCCGACGCGCTCAAGCTCACGCCCCGCTTCACCTTTCAGGGACAGGAATGAACGAAAAAGACCCCATCGATGATCTGATCGCCACCCTGCGTCCCGACGCGCTCACCGAGGACGCCTACCGGCGGCGCCGCTCGGCGGATCTGGCGCGCGCGTTCCAGTCACCTCGTACACCCCCCCACTTCCGGAGGTTCTCCATGGCTCAGCGCACACCCCTTCTCGTTGCCGCGGCCACGGCCGCGGCGGGGCTCGCCGCCGCGGCGATCATCGTTCCGCAACTGGTCACGGGGGACGCGCCGTCCAGTGGCCCGATCGCTGCCCAGCAGTCCGGCCTGCGGGCGCCATCGGTGGACGCCGGGGCGAAGTCCACGGCCGGCGGTACCGCCGCGAACACCCGGACGATCCTGCTCGCGGCGGCCAAGGTGGCCGCCGAGGAGCCGATCGCGTCGGGCACGTACTGGTACTCCCGGGTGCGCACCGCCCAGAAGGTCCACAGCGCCCCTGATGAGTACATGGCCAAGATCACGCCTCTGCTGGACGGGTGGAAGGCCAAGGAGGCGGAGCTGAAGGACAAGCCCGCCGAGCTGAAGGCCGCCAAGAAGGAGTTCGACGAAAAGATCCTCGCGCTGAAGCAGGCGAAGCTGCCGTACACCGCGATCCGCAGCGACACCGCCGAGATGTGGCTGTCGCGCGAGGACGCCAGCGGCCGCCGGGTGACGAACCAGGACGTGAAGGTCGACTTCGCGACTCCGGAGGACGAGGCGAAGTGGAAGCAGGCGGGCTCTCCTCGCCTCTCCGCCGATGATCGGCCGCGCACGAAGGAGGGCGCGCCGGAGGGCATCCTGTCGATCGGCAACGACTCCCTCACCTGGACCACCGTCTCCGAACTGCCGACCGACAAGGAGGGGCTGAAGGCGAAGCTGCGCGATCTGTACGGCCGGAGCGGCAAGACCGTCCCGCTCGCCTCCTACCTGTGGCAGACGGGCACGGATCTGCTGAGCGCGCCGATCACGCCGGGCACCAGGGCGGCCCTCTACCAGGTGCTGGCCGATTCCACGTCTGGTCTGAAGTCGCAGACGGGCGTGGCCGACGGCATGGGGCGCACGGGAGTCGCCCTGGAGACGGCCGGGCCCGACGAGGCAGGCGAGGCCGGCAAGATCACCTACCGTCTGATCTTCGACGACAGGACCGCCAAGCTCCTGGAGCTCGACGTCCTCGAGGCGGGCTCCTCGACCCCGCTGCTCCGGCAGACCTACGAGGCCATGGGCTACGTCGACGACCTGGGCGCCAAGCCGAGCCGGTGACCCGGGCCTGATCCTGCGGGCATCGGGCGGGGGCCGATGCCCGCAGGTCCGGTTCTTCCAGCACCCTCAAGCGCGGAGACCCCTGAGGTCTCCGCGCAAGGCGGGGCCGTGGACATCGTCGCAGGTCTCGCGGCTGAACGGCGCCGGTGGGCGGTAGTGCCGGCCATACCCCATGACTCCAGCGGAGGGTATCGATCATGACCTGCTCGCGCCGACATGCTTGTCGGCGTCGCACCCCGCGCGACGTCAACCGCTTCCTGGGCGCGCTGCTGGGCGGGGAGCTGCTCAAGCCGGCCCAGCTGGAGCAGATGAAGCGGACGGTCGAGGCTCCTGGATTCCCGGCCGGCTGGTCTTACGGGCTCGGCCTGATGAAGATCCCGCTGAGCTGTGGCGGCCACGCGTGGGGGCACGGCGGCGACATCTCGGGCTACGAGACCCGCAACGGCGTCACCGAGGACGGCCGGGCGGCCACGGTCGCCGTGACCGCGCTGCCCACCACGGACGCCGGCGCCGAGCGGGTCAACGCCGCCCTCGACACCGCGCTCTGCACTCAGAAGTAGAACCGCGATCGGTCCGTCCATCCAGGTCTGAGGCCGCTTCTCAGAGATCAGCCGGGCCGGTCGGGCGGCCGGGGGAGATCAGTCCGGTCTCGTAGGCGAGGACGACGGCTTGGACGCGGTCGCGGAGGCCGAGTTTGGACAGGATGCGGGCGACGTGGGTCTTCACCGTGGTCGCGCTGAGCGTCAGCCGGTCGGCGAGTTCGGCGTTGCTCAGGCCGGTGGCGAGCAGGCGCAGGACCTCGAGTTCTCGCGGTGTCAGCTCGGACAGGTCGCGGTGGAGGGCGGCCCTGGAGTCGTCGCGGCGGGCGAACCGCTCCACGAGGCGGCGGGTGATCGTCGGGGCGAGCAGGGCGTCGCCGGAGCGGACCAGCCGTACGGAGGCCACCAGGTGCTCGGGCGTGACGTCTTTGAGCAGGAAGCCGCTGGCCCCCGCGGTGAGCGCGGCGTAGACGTAGTGGTCGAGATCGTAGGTGGTCAGGATGAGGACGCGGGTGCCGTTCGCGCCGCCGGTCACGATCTGCCGGGTGGCTTCGATGCCGTCCATCCGCGGCATCCGGATGTCCATGAGCACGACGTCGGGTTGGGTACGGCGGACGGCGGCGACCGCTTCGGCTCCGTCGGACACCTCGGCCACCACGTCGATGCCGTCGGCGTTGAGGATCATGCGGAATCCGGTGCGGACCAGCGCCTGGTCGTCGGCGATGACGGCGCGCAGCGGCGGGTTCACGAGGCTCTCCATGGGATGCGGGCCTTCAACCGGTATCCGCCGCCGGTTCTGCGGGTGGCCTCCAGGGTCCCGCCGTAGAGGGCGAGCCGTTCGCGCAGTCCGATGAGCCCGCGGCCGTCGCCGGTCCGTGACTGGGATGTCTGCGTGCCGCCGGTGTCGGTGACCTCGATCTCCAGGCGGTCGCCGTCGTGGCCGATCGTGACGGACGCCGCGGCGCCGGCGGCGTGCTTCATCGTGTTGGTCAGCGCCTCCTGCACGACGCGGTAGACCGCCAGGTCGACCCCGGGAGGCAGGGGGCCGTCGGGCGGCGAGAGCGTGACGTCCACAGGGACGCCGGCGGCGCGGACCCGTTCGATGAGGCCCTCGAGGCGGTCGAGTCCGGGCTGTGGTTCGAGTCCGTCGTCCGGGTCGTCGGGGCGCGCGCTTTCCGGGCCGGCGAGCAGGCCCATGACGTTGCGCAGCTCGGCCATGGCGGCCCGGCCGCTGGCCTCGATCGCGATCAGGGCCTCCTTGGTCTGGTCCGGCCGCGCGTCCATCACCTTGCGCGCGGCGCCGGCCTGGATCACCATCACGCTGACATTGTGGGTCACCACGTCGTGGAGTTCGCCCGCGATCCTGGAGCGCTCGGCCTGGACCGCCTTGCGCATGGCGTCCTCCTGGGCCTGCTGCAGTTCGGCGAGCCGGTTCCTGCTGCGCCGCCAGAACCGGACGAAGATCGCCAGAGCTCCGGCGCTGAGCAGGATGACGTACGGCCCGAGCCAGCTGGGCAGGCTGGGGACGATGTCGCGGTCCACGGCGCCGGCCAGCACGGCGGCGAGCAGGAGGCCGGCCACCGCGGGCACCCGGTTGCGGCTGTGGGCGATGGCGCTGTAGGCGGCGATCGCGCAGGTCAGCACGGTGATCCACGTCTCGCCCCCGTTCATGGCCAGCGTCGCGGACAGCACCACCCAGAAGGTGGTGAGGGGATACCGGCGCCGGGCCGCCAGCGGCAGGGCGGTGAGCACCACCAGGAGCGGGGGCGGCTCGTACTCGTGGAGGTCGGCGGGCAGGGCGGGAGGGACCGGCGTGGGCGGCGGCGCGCCGATGTTCGTGCCGGGGGACGGCAGGGCGGGCAAGGGGGGCGGTGGGGGAGGCGCGGGGGGCGAGACCCGGAGGCCGGGCCGAAGCTGCAAGAGCTCGAACACCGGGTGCGGTCCGGCGTCGGCATCGGCGTGACCTGCGAAGCCCGTCGCCGCGAACACCGCGGCGACGGTCAGGAGGGTCGCCAGCAGCACGTCGGCGACGAGTGCCGGGCGAGACGGCCGGTCGGTTCGCGCTTCGGGGCGGAGCATGTCGAGCGCGTGCTGCCGCCAGAGCCGTCGTTCATCCGCTGTCACCGGCATATTGTCGCGTTCGCCTGATCTGCCGTGCATCGTGCTGAATGACCGGAGCGGTGTCCGCTGGGAGTACATCGCAAGGATGACGCCGCGGGTGGTCGTCCCCGGGAGGTAGGCGATGTCGGCGCGACGGCCGACGCGCGTGAAGATCGGCTGCGCCTAGTTTCGTTCCCGCCATCAGGTCGCCGTGGGGCTTCCCCGCCGAGGCGGCCGTCCCGATCGGAAGAACGGATATGCCATGGGTCGTGTGACAGAACCGGAAGGCGCAGCCAGGCGGTACGGCGGCGACGTGTCGGTGTTCGCCGCGAGGGAAGGCGGGGCCGTGGCGGGACGGTCCGCCGGAGGAAAGCCGAGGCCGCGGAATCCGGTCCTGCGCGGCGGCACGCTCGCCGTCGCGGGACTGCTCGCCTTCGCGGGGTCGGCGTCCCTCGCCGCGGCGCCCCCCGCCGCGGCGTCCGCGACCGCCGTCACCCCCTCCTCGGTCGCGTCGAGCGGGACGCCGTTCCTGCCCGAGCCGACCGGTTCCCGTCCTGTCGGCACGGAGTCCCTGTACCTGAAGGACACCTCCCGCCCCGATCCGTGGGTGCCCGAGGTGAAGGCGCGGGAGCTCATGGTCTCCCTGTGGTACCCGGCGACGTCACCGGGCCGCCGGCGGGCGCCGTACATGACAGCGAAGGAGTCCGAGCTCCTGCTCAAGGAGGCGCAGCTGACGGGAGTCCCGCTCGACGTACTGAGCAGGACGCGGACCAACGCCTTCACCGACGTGAAGCCGGCGGGCCGTAGGCGTGGCCTGCCCCTCGTGGTGCTTTCCCCCGGTTTCACCAAGCCGCGCAGTACGCTGACCGCCCTCGCCGAGGATCTGGCGAGCAGGGGCTATGTGGTGGCCGCGATCGATCACACCTATGAGAACGTCGCCACGACCTTCCCCGACGGGCGGGTCACGACCTGTGTCCCCTGCGAGGGCGACCACGACCAGACGCTCTTCACGAAGCTGTCGAAGGGCCGGGCGGCCGACGTCTCCTTCGTGCTCGACCAGCTGACCGGGCCGCACGCGAAGTGGAAGGGAGGCTCGCTGATCGACCCGTCCAGGATCGCGATGGCGGGCCACTCCGCGGGCGGCGCGAGCGTCATCGCCGCGATGGTCAAGGACTCCCGGCTCCGCGCCGGGATCGACATCGACGGCACCACGCCTGTCGGCATCCTCGACGGCAAGCTGTCGCGGCCGTTCATGTTCCTGGGCAAGCCCGGCACGTACACCCCGGGAGCCGGCGGCCCGGCCGACACCTGGGAGCGCGACTGGAAGCTCATGACCGGGTGGAAGCGGTGGCTGCTGGTGACCGGCACGGAGCACGAGTCGTTCACCGACATCATGCTGCTGGCGAACCAGCTCGGCGTCGACGGCGGCGCCAAGCTGTCCGGCGCCCGCTCCTTGGAGATCACCCGCAGGTACGTCGGCGCCTTCTTCGACCAGCATCTGCTGAAGAGGAAGCAGCCCCTGCTGGACCGGCCGTCGGCGCGTCACCCCGAGGTCAAGCACTGCGTTCCTGAGACGAAGACCTGCGCGTAGGCGACGGGCAGGCCCGCGACCCGGGGACGGGCCGACCGCGGCTGAGACGAATGCCGGGTTTTGGCCGTTCTTGGGCTGGGGGTCCGTAGGCCGGGGTAGGAACGACAACCTCCGGGTGCGGATTCCAGGAGGAGAGCTCATGAGCCGGTGGTCACGCAGGGTGAGGGCGCCGGCCGGGGCCTCCGAGAGCGGGGACGGCATCGCCGTCGGTGTGGGACCGGTCACGGTGGACGCCTACCTCGACCTCCTGTGCCCGTTCTGCAGGATGTTCGAGCAGGCGTCAGGGCCGACGCTGGACAAGCTCGTGGCCGACGGGGTGATCACCCTGGTCTACCACCCGATGGGGTTCCTGGACGGGTTGTCCACCACCAGGTACTCCTCCCGCGCGTCCGCGGCCTCCGGCTGCGCCTCCAACGGGGGAAGGTTCGTCCAGTACACCTACGCGCTCTTCGCCAACCAGCCACCCGAGGGCGGGCCGGGACTCACCAACGACGAACTGGTCGAGATCGGCGTCATGACGGGGCTGGTCGAACCGTCGTTCGCCGCGTGCGTGCTCTCGGGCGCCTATCTCGACTGGACCGCGTACCTCACGGAGGCGGCCATCGAGCGGGGGGTGAGCGGGACGCCGGCCGTTCTCGTCGAGGGCGTTCCCGTACCGGCGAATCCACGCACGATCGCCGCCGCGGTGGCGGCGGTCGCCGGCTGACGCCCTACGGCCGCGCCCCGGGCGGCTACCCGGTGGTTACGCGCGTCCCGTGTGGAGCACCTCGTGCGTCCACTGCTCGCGCGGCTGGGTGTGCAGGCGCCAGTAGTGCTCGGCGATGTCGTCGGGGTCGAAGTCCGTGCCGGGCGCGACCGCCCCCGCGACGGTGACGCCGGCCACGTGCACCCCCGACGCCCCGTACTCCTGATCGAGGAGCGTCACCAGGGTGCGGACCCCGGCCTTGCCGAGCGACAGGCTCACGTACTCCCGCTTCGGCTCGGGCATGCCCCCCGTGACGAGGAACGATCCGTTGCCTCGCCGTGCCATCTCGGGGGCGACGTGCGCCGCGGCGGTCAGCGCGCCGACCACGTTGACGGCCCACGCGTCCAGGTGCCCCTGCGCCGACAGTTCGCCGGGCCCGTCGGCCTGGATGATCGCGGCGTTGTAGACGACGACGTCGGGCAGTCCGTACTCGCCGGCGGCCGTGTCGAGGGCGGCGCGCAGCCCTTCCTCGTCGGTGCTGTCGGCCCGCAGGGCGAGCACGGGCACTCCTGCGGCCGCGACGCTCCCGGCGGCGACCTCGCCGCGCGCGATGAGCGCGATCGGCATGCCTTCCTTCGCGAACCGGCGGGCGACCGCCAGCCCGATTCCAGGACCGGCCCCGATGATCACTGCTCCGGCCATTCTTCACTCCTCCATCAGCGGCAGGTGTTCTCATCAGCGACAATGGGGACGGTAAGGCATCACACCGATGTGAGGGTCAACCCCTGGAGGGGCGACATGCGGATCGGCGACCTCGCCCACGCGACGGGGGTGAACCGGCGGCTGCTGCGCTACTACGAGGAGCAGGGCCTGCTCAGGCCGGTACGGCTGGCCAACGGCTACAGGGAGTACGCCGACGCGGACGTCGCCGCCGTACGCCATATCAGGACGCTGCTCGCGGCGGGCCTCCCGACGGCGGTCATCGCCAGGCTCCTGCACTGCGTGCACGACGAGGGGGAGCGGATGGTGCCGTCGGCCTGCCCCGCCATGATCGAGAACCTGCGCCACGAGCACGCCCGCGTCGCCGAGACGATCGACCAGCTCCGGGCGTCACAGCAGGTGCTCGAGGAGATGCTCGCCACGGCGCTGGACCGGGCGTAGAGGGTCAGTAGCTCTTGAGCGAGATGGCGGTGGCGGCCTTGTGGATGGGCTCGACGACCTTGGCCATCATCCGGTCCTTGCCCGGCAGGAAGCGCATCAGCGACAGCATCGTCATCGCGACCCTGATCTGCCCCTTGGTCCGCATCACCATCCGCTTGATGTTGGCGGGGCCGAGCTTCTGGTTGGCGGCGGCGAAGGGCCGCATCTCCCGCTCGTACCCGGCGAAGCCCGCCTCGTGGTCGCCGCCGGCGGCGGCCAGCTCGCCCGCGAGGACGTAGGCGCCGACCAGCGCCAGGCTGGTGCCCTGCCCTGAGGCGGGAGAGGCGCAGTAGGCGGCGTCGCCGACCACGGCGACCCTGCCGGTGGACCAGCGGTCCATGTGCACCTGGCTGAGCGAGTCGAAGTAGAAGTCGGGCGCGGAGGACATGCCCTCGAGCAGGCGCGGGACCTCCCAGCCCTCGGCGGCGTAGGCGCCGGCCAGGATCCGCTGCTGCTGGTCGCGGTCGCGGTGGTCGTAGGCGATCGGCTCGGACGAGAACAGGAACATCGCCTTCGCTCCGGTGTCCTTGGCGGTGCTGTAGGTCAGCGCGGTACGGCCGGCGCCCACGTAGGTCAGCTCCCACCTGTCGAGGTCGAGGCGGTTGGGAACGCTGAAGATCGAGACGTAGTAGCCCAGGTCGCGGACGAACTGCTGCTCGGGCCCGAAGGCCAGCCTGCGGGTGTTGGAGTGGAGCCCGTCGGCGCCGACAACCAGGTCGTAGGTGGCCCGCTTGCCGCTCTCGAAGACGACGTCCACGCCGTCGGGGCCGTCGGTCAGCGAGGCGATGGAGTCGTCGAAGAGGTAGGCGACCTTGTCGCGGGTCAGGTCGTACAGCAGGCGGCTGAGGTCGCCGCGCAGGATCTCCGCGTCCTCGTGGACCCGGCCGCCGAACGTGTCGCCGTCCATGGAGGCCACCCGCTTGCCGGCGGCGTTGACGACCGAGCCGCCCTGGACGTCGGTCCGCTCGCGGCGGATCTCGTCGAGGATCCCCATGCGGGAGACCACCTCGAGCGCCGCGCCCCGGATGTCGATCTTGTAGCCGCCCTCGCGAACCTCGGAGGCCCGCTCCACGACAGTGGGGGTGAAGCCGTGGCGGTGAAGCCAGTAGGCCAGGGTGGTGCCGGCGACGCTCGCGCCCGAGATCAGAATGGTCGGGTTCTTCATGGGGGGCTCCTTGGGGAGGGGGTCTCTGCCTGCACTCAGAACAATACCTGCGTCTCATACGCTTGTGCAACACCTATGTCTAAGACAAACGTCTGAAAATGAGAGGGCTGAACCCCGCGAGCCTTTGTCGGGCCGAGGCCCTAGTGTTCTCACATGGAAAAACGGGCATTCGCCGCAGCAGGGGTTACTGTGCTCCTTTGGGCCTCGGCATTCGTCTCGATTCGCAGCGCGGGGGCCGAATACAGCCCCGGTTCGCTCGCGCTGGGACGGTTGCTGTCGGGGTCCGTGGTGCTGGTGGCCATCTGGCTGGCGCGCGGTGGCGGCCTCCCGCCCAGAGCCGCCTGGCCCGGGATCCTCGGTTCAGGCCTGCTCTGGTTCGGGCTCTACATGGTGGCCCTCAACTGGGGCGAGCAGCTCGTCGACGCCGGCACGGCCGCGATGGTGGTCAACATCGGCCCGATCGTCGTCGCCATCCTCGGCGGGTGGCTGCTCAAGGAGGGCTTCCCCCGGGCCCTGCTCGCCGGGCTCGCCGTGTCGTTCGCGGGAGCGGCCGTCGTCGGCGTCTCGATGTCCGACGGCGGGAACTCCTCGCTGGGCGGCGTGCTGCTGTGCCTGCTGGCGGCCGTCTCGTACGGCATCGGTGTCGTCTTCCAGAAGCCCGCCCTCCGGCACGCCGACGCCCTGCAGGTGACGACGTTCGGGTGCCTCGTCGGCGCGGCCGCGTGCCTTCCGTTCGCCGGTCAGCTGGTGGAGGACGTGTCCACCGCCTCGGCGGGCGCCACGCTCAATGTCGTCTACCTGGGCGTCTTCCCCACCGCCCTGGCGTTCACGACCTGGGCCTACGCGCTGGCCAGGACGACCGCGGGCAAGATGGGCGCCACCACCTACCTCGTGCCCGCCATCGTGGTGCTGATGTCGTGGGTCGCGCTCGGCGAGGTGCCCGGCTGGCTGACCCTGGCAGGCGGCCTGCTCTGCCTGGCGGGCGTGGCCGTGTCGCGCAGCAAGCTGAAGCGGTCAAGCGGCCAGAGCGTGGGCTGACCTGGGGCCGACCTGGCGGGCGAGCTGGACGAAGGAGATGAGCAGGAGGATCGCGCCGAGCGGGATGAGGTCCTTCTCGATGATCGGCAGGCCGAAGTCGAGGACGACCAGGATCGGGGTCCAGGCCTTGACCTTCCGCTGGACGGCGAGCTGGATGATCAGAGCGACCTGGGCGAGGTAGAACAGGAACGGCAGGGCGCTGTAGACCGCGAACTCCACGCCGGGGATCGACTGGACCGCGTCGAAGTGCGTGCCCATCGCCGCGTGGTCGGGGGAGAGGAGGCCGACGACGATGTCGATGGCGAACTGGGTCGAGACGGACGCGATGCCCACGAAGGCGACGACGACGCTGCCGGTGGCGAAGGCGCCTCTGCCCGCCATCCGCCGCATCTCCAGGAAGATCGGGACGAACAGGGCGAGGGCGGCGAGGAAGGCGAGGTGGCCCGCCGTCCAGGCGAACCCGGGACCTCGCTCGCCGTCGAAGCCGTCGATGATGCGCAGGACGCCGTAGGCGAGGACGAACAGGGGAGCGGCGATGAACGCGAACTTCTTCATGCCGGAAATCTTCGCGAAACGGGACCTTCGTGTGATCGCCGCAGCGGGCGATCCCTCACCTCCCTCCTGAGAGGGATCCCTCTCCCTCCCGCGACCCCCGTCCGGCGCCGCGAGCGGACCCGGCCACGCCGGCCCCGCGGGCTACGTCACGCCCGCTCCTGCCTGGGCAGCACCACCTCGCGCACGATGATCAGGAGCGCGGCCGTGAGCGGGATGGCGAGCAGGGCGCCGACCACCCCGAGCAGCGTCCCGCCGATGAGCGCGCCGACGATGGTGGCGACCGGCGGCACGTCGACCGAGCGCTCCATGACGCGGGGCGCGATCCAGTAGTTCTCGACCTGCTGGTAGAGGATGAAGAACACGACGCACGCGATGCCCACGGGGACGGAGACGAAGAACCCGACGGTGGAGGCGATCATCGCCCCGATGAAGGCGCCGACCATGGGGATCAGATCCGTCAGCGCCACGATCAACGCCAGCGCCAGCGCGTACGGCACGCGCATGATCACCAGGAAGACGAACGTCACCACGCCGGCGATGAGCGAGACGACCAGGTTGCCTCCGACGTACCCGCCGATCCTGTCGACGATCGCGTCCCCGATCATCCTGGTGCGGTCCCGGCGTGAGCGCGGCACCAGCAGGTAGAAGGCCTTCTTCATCGTCTCCATCGACCCGAGGAAGTACAGGGTGAGCACCAGCACGGTGAGTGCGTTGAAGATCGCCCCGATGACGACCTGCCCGAACCCGAGCAGCCCGCCGAACAGCTGCGTACCGAACGCGCCGCTGCCGACGTGGTCGACCAGCCGATCCAGCAGCTGGAAGCGCTGGTCGAGGTCGCGGACGATCGGATTGGTCTGCAGCTGGGCCGCGTAGCGGGGGATGCGCTCGGCGAACGCGCCGCTCTGCTCGGTCAGCGGCGGCACCAGCACCAGGCCGGAGCCGACGAACACCAGGATGACGCCGAGGAACACCACCGTGATCGCCAGAGGCTTGGACAGGTTGTGCCTTCTGAGGAACTCCACGGCGGGGTTGAGCCCGATCGCCAGGAACAGCGACACCACGATCAGCAGCAGCATGGATCCGGCGGTGGCGATCGCCTGGACGAGCAGCCACGCGGTGAGCACGCCGAGGGCGCCGACGAACCCGAAGACGAACGGGTTGCCGCCGGGAACCCTCGACTGTCTCACGTCGTGGAGGGGACGCGCGGGCGGGGCGGGAGCGACAGGTCCGGCCGGCCCGGCGGGAGGCGGGGCGGGGGGATCGGAGCTGTGGCGGGAGGTGGGGTCCGGCACGGACTCCCACTTCCCGCAAACAGCGCGGTTAGACGCTCACGTACTTTCTGGGCCGCAGGGCGTGTGCCCGCAGCGCCGCCAGTGCCGCCGACTGGCCCACCGGCGTCAGCCGTACCGAACCGTCGAGGGTGACGCCGAGCCCCAGCGCGGTGATGTGGCGCAGGAGCGTCGCCAGCGTGCCTGCGACGTCGTCGGGCCGCCACCCCTCGCCGCCGATCACCTCGGACACCTTGGCGCAGAGTTCGGACCACGGCAGCGGGTCGCCCGAGGCGAGCAGCAGCAGTGCCGCCTCGCCCGCCGACACCGTGACGTCGCTGTCGCCCTGGGCGAGCAGCAGGGCCGTGGCCGCCTCCCAGAGGTGTTCGGGCGAGGCGAGCAGGCGTCTGCCCTCGGCGGTGATGATGAGCCTGGTCCCGAAGTGCCTGATCGCGCCGAGCGAGTGCTCGGCCAGCTCGCGCAGGGCGATGGCCTCAGGTGAGGGCGGCAGCCGCAGCGGCACGCCCTCCTCCGAGGCGGCCAGCACCAGCAGGCCCTGCAGCGCCGGCAGCGGGGCGGCGGGAACGGGGGCGTGCAGCCGTACCTCGAAGGGCTGGGCCAGCTCGCGGCGCGCGGGGCCGCGGCCGAGCACCCAGCGGTTGAGCCGCTCGCCCTGCACCCTGTGCAGCCAGCTGTCGCCGCCGAGCTCGGGCCTGGCCTCGGTGAGCCAGCGCCTGGTGAGGCCGACCTGGCCGTCGAAGTCGGGGGCGGTCAGCATGGCCAGCTCCAGCGCGGCCGAGCACGCCACGTGCGCGCCCAGCTCCTCCGGCCCCATGATGGTGCTCCACTGCAGCTCGGGCACGTCGGGCGGGAGCACGCCCGTGGCCTGGAGCGCCTGGTGGTAGGCGGTGTTACCCGCTTCCTCGCCCTCGCGCTCGTAGGTGCGCAGGATCTCGGTCGTGGTCGGTGAGTCGCAGAGCGCGGCGTAACGGTCGAGACCGCCGAGCCGCAGCAGCCGTCCGAGGGAGACGGCCGTGCTCTCGCGGTCGCCGTCGACCTTGGTCGGCAGGGTGAACCAGAGGAATTCGCATACGTCGAGCTGGGTGACCGTCTCCAGCGGCTCGCCGCCGGTCAGCCACTCCACCGCGGTCCTGGCTTCGTCGGCCACTTCTGGCTCGGATCGCTCCAACTCCAGGAGAAGCGCGGCCACGTCCGGTGCAGGCATGCCTCGAAGTTTGCCGTATGGACCCCAGCCCTGACGATGACCGAAACCGGTGCGTATCGGGTCGTGCACGGCGCCTACCCTACGAAACCAGTTGTAAGCGGACAGTTTTTGGGATCAGATCCAGCGCGACTTGAACAGCATGCGGGCGTTCCATTCGGCATAGGGGATCACCTCGCCCGAAAGGACGGGGTAGAGCCAGCCGAAGTTGATCAGTGCGAGCAGCGCGAACGCGCCGGTCACGGCCGCGCCGATCATGCGGCGGGAGGGGGAGGCCGTCGAGGGCCCGATGATCAGTCCCGCGGCCAGCGTGAGGGCGAGCACCATGAACGGCACCATCGGGGCGGCGTAGAACAGGAACATGGTGCGGTTGTCGGCGATCGCCCAGTAGAACCAGGGCAGCCAGCCGAGCAGGTAGGCCAGCAGGACCGCTCCGGCCCGCCAGTCGCGGGTGGAGACGTACCACGCCACCATGGCGATCAGCGCGGCGAGCGCGCCGTACCAGATGACGGGGGTGCCGACGCCGAGCACCGCCTCCGAGCAGTCCTTGACCCCGCAGGCGTTCTGCCTGCCCTCGTAGAAGAAGGCGACGGGGCGCAGCAGCAGCGGCCACGACCACGGCTCGGACTGGTAGGGGTGGGTGGAGTCGAGCTGGTTGTGGAAGCCGAGCACCTGGAAGTGGTAGCCGATCCACGACCCGATCGAGTTGATCACGAAGTGAACGGGCCCCTGAGAGGTCGCCTCGGCCCAGTTGCGGCCGTAGCCGGTGGCGTTGAGGAACCAGCCGGTCCACGAGATGACGTAGGTGATCGCGGGCACCAGCGCCATCGCCATCAGCGCCGAGGGCACGTCCTTCTCCAGCGCCCCCGAGTACGGCCTGCGCAGCCCGACCGCCTTGCGCGCCCCCGCGTCCCACACCATCGACATGATCGCGAAGCCGATGAGGAAGAAGACGCCCGACCACTTGACCGCGCACGCCGCGCCGAGACAGAGCCCCGCGGCCAGCCGCCACGGCCGTACCCCGAGGTAGGGGCCCCTGTCGGACAGCGCTGAGGTCTCGTACCAGTCGACGAGGCGTGATCGGGCCTTGTCCCTGTCGACCACGAGGCAGGCGAACCCGGCCAGCACCCAGAACATCAGGAAGATGTCGAGCAGCGCGGTACGCGAGAGCACGAAGTGGAGCCCGTCGAGCGCCAGCATGAGCCCCGCGAAGCAGCCCAGCAGCGTGGAGCGGGTCATCCTGCGGGCCACCCTGGCGATGATCAGGATCGACAGCGCGCCGACGAAGGCGGCGGCGGCCCGCCAGCCGAGGGGGTTGAGCCCGAACAGCCACTCGCCCACCGCGATCATCCACTTGCCCAGCGGTGGGTGCACGACGTAGGAGGCGCACTCGCCGATCTTGTCGGCGGCGCACTGCTTCCAGATCTCGCCCGTGCGTCCGGCGAGGACGAGCTTGTCGGCGTCCTTGACGGTGACGCGTTCCACTCCCCAGGTGAGCAGGGAGTAGCCGTCCTTCATGTAGTAGGTCTCGTCGAAGACCACGCCTCTGGGCCGCCCGAGGTCGACGAAGCGGACCACCGCCCCGAACACGGCCACGATCAGCGGCCCGATCCATCCCCACAGGGCGCTTCTCGGCATGGAAGGGACCAGCCTGTCGCGCAGGGAACGCTCAGACTCGCCCTCTGACTCTGAGAAGGCCTTGTGCGGGAAATCGGTCACGGCCATTCGGACATCGTAGGGGCCCCAACGCGGTAGTTACGTAAGAAACACCGCCCAATTGGGGCTGGCTGACACAATGGCCTGGTGAGAGAACAGGGCAGGCTGGTGCTGGCAGGCGCGCCGATCGGGCAGGTCGCAGACGCGTCACCAAGACTACGCGACGCTTTGGAGAGCGCCGACGTGGTTGCTGCCGAGGACACCAGACGCCTGCGCAGGCTGGCCAGCGACCTCGGCGCGGAGATCAGCGGAAGGGTCGTCTCCTACTACGACCAGAACGAGGCCGCCCGCGCCGCCGAGCTGATGGAGTCGCTCCACGACGGCCGCACGGTACTGGTGATCACCGATGCGGGGATGCCGGGCGTGTCGGACCCCGGCTACCGCCTGACCAGCCTGGCGGTCGAGGCGGGCATCACCGTCACCGCTCTGCCGGGTCCTTCGGCGGTCACGACGGCGCTGGCCGTCTCCGGCCTGCCCAGCGACAGGTTCTGCTTCGAGGGCTTCCCGCCGCGCAAGCCGGGCGAGCGCGCCCGCAGGCTCGCCGCGCTGGCGGGCGAGGAGCGCACGATGGTCTTCTTCGAGGCCCCGCACCGCCTGGAGGTGGCGCTGCGGGCGATGGTCGAGGCGTTCGGTCCCGGGCGCAGGGCCGCGGTGTGCCGCGAGCTGACCAAGACCTACGAGGAGGTACGGCGGGGCGGCCTGGCCGAGCTGGCCGACTGGGCGGCGGCAGGGGTGAAGGGTGAGATCACCGTGGTCGTCGCCGGCCACGTGCCCGACGCCGGTCCTCCTGACCTCGACGCGCTCGTCGCCGAGGTCGACCGGCGCACGGCCGAGGGCGTCCAGCGCAAGCAGGCCATCGTCGACGTGGCCAAGGAGTCGGGCATGCCCAGACGAGAGCTGTACGACGCGGTTCACAGGAGATCGCCCACCCCCTAAGGTGCCAAGGTGGGAAATAGGCGACTAGTTCCCCCCATGCCGGTTGACGCGTTATGGGGATGGTTGGGGCCGCTTCTGGTCACCGCCTTCGGGGGATTCCTGAGATTCTTTCGGCTCGGAGAGCCGCACGCGGTCGTCTTCGACGAGACCTTCTACATCAAGGACGCCTACGCGCTGCTGAAATTCGGCGTCGAGCGGGTGGCTCTCGGCGACACCAAGAACCCCATCGCCGACCGGATGATCATCGCGGGCGACCTGAACTTCTGGAAGCAGTGCCCGACCGTCGAGGAGTGCGCCGAATACGTCGCGCACCCCCCGCTCGGCAAATGGATGATCGCGGCCGGCGAGTGGCTGTTCGGCCTGACCCCCTTCGGCTGGCGCTTCGCCGGAGCGGTGGTGGGCACGCTGTCGATCCTGATCATCGCCAGGGTCGCCCGCAGGATGACCCGATCCACGCTGCTCGGCTGCCTGGCGGGCCTGCTGCTCGCGCTCGACGGGCTCCACTTCGTGCTCTCGCGCAACGCGCTGCTCGACATCTTCCTGATGTTCTGGGTGCTGGCCGGGTTCGGCTGCCTCGTGGTCGACAGGGACAAGGCCAGGCAGCGCCTGTCCGACTGGTACGAGACCTCCCTGACGACCGTGACCGGCCCCTGGCTGGGCGTCAGGCCGTGGCGGCTGGCAGGCGGCGCGTGCCTGGGGGCGGCGTGCGCGGTCAAGTGGTCGGGCGTCTTCTTCCTCATCGGCTTCGCGATCATGTCGCTGATGTGGGACGCGGGGGCGCGCAGGGCGCTCGGGCTGCGCCGGCCGTACAGGGGAGTGGTGGCGCGGGACCTGACCGGCGCGCTCGGGGCGCTCGCGCTGGCCCCCGCGGTGGTCTACATGCTCAGCTGGACCGGCTGGTTCGTGCGGGCGGAGGGCTGGGGGCGCAACTGGGACCAGGCCACGCAGGCGGGGCCCGCCTTCTTCGTCCTCGACTCCCTGCGCTCGTGGCTCGGCTACCAGCTGCAGGTGCTGGGCTTCCACACCGGCATGGACGACGGGCACCCGTACATGTCGGAGCCCTGGCAGTGGCCGCTGCTGCAGCGGCCCGTGTCGTTCTACTACCCGAGCGAGCCGCCGCCGACCGGCTGCGGCGCCGACAAGTGCTCCTCGGCGGTGCTGGGCGTCGGCACGCCCGCCCTCTGGTACCTGGCGCTGCTGGCGCTGCTCGCCCTCGTGGCCCTGTACGTGGCCAGGCGCGACTGGCGGGCGGGCGCGGTGCTGCTCGGTTACGGCGTGGGCTGGCTGCCGTGGTTCTACTACGCGATCGCCGACAACCGCACGATGTACCTGTTCTACATGACCCCCGTCGTGCCGTTCATGGTGCTGGCGCTCGTGCTCGTCGCGGGCGTCGCGCTCGGCCCCGCGAGCGCGCCGCCGATCAGAAGGGCCGCGGGCGCGGCCACGGTCGGCGCGTGCGCGCTGGTGGTACTGATCAACTTCTGGTGGCTCTACCCGATCCTGTCCGCGGAGACGATCACGTTCGCGCAGTGGTGGGCTCGGATGCTGATGCGCTCGTGGGTGTGAGCGCGGAGCGGCGGCGCACCTTGATCCCGCGCCTCAACGTGATCGCCGCCGCGATGCACGCCAGCGGTACGGCGGGCAGCAGGTAGCGGTAGTCGAACTCGGCCGTGGCGGCGGGCGCGAGGATCAGCCCGAACGCCCCCAGCCACGGCAGCAGCACGGGACCGCCCAGGTTGCGCCACCTGACCACCACGCCCGCGAGGCCGATCAGCAGGATCCCGCCCAGCATGACGCCCTGCAGGTAGAACACCTTCTGGTAGGTGCTCATGATGCCCGCCCACGGCTGCACGATCCTGGTCTCCGCGGGGCCCTGCTCGTAGATGAACGCGTCGGTGTCGGCCCTGCCGCCCACGGTCGCCCACTGCGGCAGCCGCTTGGGCTTGCCGTTGGCGTCGAGATCGTAGTACGGCTGGAACTGGTACATGTTGTAGGTCTTCGCGTCGGGGAAGCGCGGCCTGCCCCAGGTGAAGGCCCGCATGAAGTCGCGCGCGACGACCCCGAGATAGTCGCCGGGCTGGGCCAGGATCGCGCGCTTGGCGAACTCGCTGGCCACCTCGTTCTTGAAGTCGTCGAACTTCACCTTGCCCGGCAGCCGGTGCAGCACCTCGCCGCCGCCGTTGCCGTTGCCGCTACCGGTGCCCCACAGGTACCACTGCGCGTAACCGATCCGCTTGCTGACGGGCTCCTCGATGCACATGAAGGCCAGCGGCAGCTCGCGCGGCAGCTCAAGGTCCATCTTCTTGCAGTCGGCGAAGATCGACACTCGCATGTAGAGGATGAGGCCGTCGCTGTTGGTCATCGCGAACTTGCCGAAGGCCGTGTAGAACCACGTCATGTAGGCGACGACGGGGATGGCGCAGGCCGTGACCATGGCGACGATCGGCTTCCAGCCGGTGCGCTTGATCAGCATGTAGACGACGACCAGGCCGAGGATCGGCAGTCCGATCGAGCGGGTCAGCGCGGTGAGCGCGAGCAGGAACCCGACGACCGCGCCGACCTTCCACGACATGCGCCGGTGCCACAGGACCAGGGTGATGACGCCCACGACCAGCAGCGTGAACATCGTGTCCGACATCACCATCTGCTCGAGCTGGATCTGGTAGGCGTCGAACAGCACGGGCACGGCGGCCAGCGTCGCGCCCCACTTGGGCAACCCGAACTTCCTGCGCAACAGCGCGTAGATGAGCACGCCCGCGGCCAGGCCCATCAGATGCTGGGTGAAGACCACCAGGGAGAAGCTGTGGAAGGGGCGCAGCAGCATGAGCCAGAAGCTGTAGCCGTCCGGCCTGACCGCGCTCGGCCTCGGGTGCAGCGCCACCGAGACGTACTCGTAGGAGTCGTTGAACCACATCGCGGGGCCGTAGCCGAGCATCGCGACGAGCCGCAGCAACGCGCCGAGCGCGAAGGCGGTGAAGAACACGCGGTGTCTGCCCACGTAGGACAGCAAACGAGCCTTTCGCCCTGGGACGGAAGGCTCGACACGCGTTCTCTCGGCAACGCTCACCATGCTTTGACCTCCACCGCTCCTGCTGCAGAGGACCGGATAGTCCTTCCGGCGGTAGACCCAGCAGCGATAGTGCCGAGCTACCCGATTCTATCATTGGGCTCTTCGCCGAAGATTCCCCTAAAGAATGCCAGCCGTTTTGAGGACTTGACCCGACCACGCCGGGGCACAGGGCATGATGGTTGGCTGGAAGTGCCGTGACTGAAGGGTCTAGACGTGGAACTGACGGTGGTCATGCCCTGCCTCAACGAGGCCGAGACCGTGGAAGTCTGCGTGCGCAAGGCTGTTGCGTGCATGCAGGAGCACGGCATCGACGGCGAGGTGCTGATCGCCGACAACGGCAGCACGGACGGCTCGCAGCAGCTCGCCCGTGACGCCGGGGCCCGCGTGGTCCACGTGGAGGAGAAGGGGTACGGCAACGCCCTCATGGGCGGCATCCGCGCCGCCCGCGGCAAGTACGTCATCATGGGCGACGCCGACGACTCCTACGACTTCACCGCGCTGCTGCCGTTCGTCGAGCAGCTGCGCGACGGGGCCGACCTGGTGATGGGCAACCGCTTCAAGGGCGGCATCGCCCCCGGCGCCATGCCCCCGCTGCACCGCTACCTCGGCAACCCCGTCCTGTCGTTCGTCGGCAGGCTGTTCTTCCCCAGCGCGATCGGCGACTTCCACTGCGGTCTTCGCGGGTTCCGCCGCGAGTCGATCCTGCACCTCGGGCTGCAGACCGGCGGCATGGAGTTCGCCAGCGAGATGGTGGTCAAGTCCACGCTGCAGGGGCTCGACGTGCGTGAGGTGCCCACCACGCTCTCGCCCGACGGCCGCTCCCGCCCGCCGCACCTGCGCTCGTGGCGAGACGGCTGGCGCCACCTGCGCTTCCTGCTCCTGTACAGCCCCAAGTGGCTGTTCTTCATCCCCGGCCTCGTCCTTATGGCGCTCGGCCTGGTCGCCGGCGCCGCGCTGACGTTCGGTCCCGTGCAGATCGGCGAGCTCGCCTTCGACGTCGACACGCTGGTCGGCGCGTCCGCCGCGGTGGTGATCGGCTTCCAGGCGGCGCTGTTCGCGCTGTTCACCAAGGTCTACGCGGCCGAGGAGGGCTTCCTGCCCGAGTCGCCGCGCATCCGCAAGCTGATCAGCATCGTGACACTGGAGAAGGGTCTGATCGTCGGCGGACTGCTCGCGGTCGCCGGTCTGGTCGGCCTGGTGATGTCGCTGGTCCACTGGCAGGTCCGCAGCTTCGGCGCGCTCGACCCCCGCGAGTCGCTGCGCATCGTCGTCCCGTCGGCTACCGCGCTCATCATGAGCTTCCAGACCATCTTCGCCGCGCTGTTCGTCAGCATCCTGGGCATCAGGCGCACCAGGGAGACGGCCACCGACGTCGCCGCCAAGGCGGCGGAGGAGGCGGCCGAGGCGGTCAGCCGGGAGCAGTCCTCGACCCCCAAGGGCTGAGCCCTCACCGTGGCCGCGCGCGGCGTCTTCCGGATGCCGCGCAAGACGGTTGGCCCGAGCCTTAGTCTTGATGGCATGTTCTACGTCTCCACGCCGATCTACTACGTCAACGACGCTCCCCACCTGGGCCACGCCTACACGACCGTCGCGGGCGATGTGCTGACGCGCTGGCACCGCCAGCGTGGCGAGCAGGTGTGGTACCTCACGGGCACCGACGAGCACGGCCAGAAGATCATGCGCACCGCCGAGGCCAACGGCGTCACACCGCAGGAGTGGGCCGACAAGCTGGTCGAGGAGGCGTGGAAGCCGCTCTGGCGGCACCTCGAGATCGCCAACGACGACTTCATCCGCACCACGGAGAAGCGCCACACCGAGCGGGTCCAGGAGTTCGTCCAGGACCTCTACGACAAGGGCGAGATCTACAAGGGCGGCTACGAGGGCCCCTACTGCGTCGGCTGCGAGGAGTTCAAGACCCCCGGCGAACTGCTGGAGGGCGACCTCTGCCCGATCCACAAGGTCCCTGTCGAGTGGCTGCGCGAGGACAACTACTTCTTCAAGCTCTCCGAGTACGGCGAGCGCCTGCTGGAGTTCTACGAGGCCAACCCCGACTTCGTCCAGCCCGCCTCCGCGCGCAACGAGGTCGTGCAGTTCGTCAAGCAGGGCCTGCAGGACCTGTCGATCTCCCGCTCCACCTTCGACTGGGGCATCCCGATCCCGTGGGACGACAAGCACGTCATCTACGTGTGGGTCGACGCCCTGCTCAACTACGCCACCGCGGTCGGCTACGGCTCCGACCCCGCGCGGTTCGAGCGGATCTGGCCGGCCAACGTGCACCTCGTGGGCAAGGACATCCTGCGCTTCCACGCGGTCATCTGGCCCGCGATGCTGATGGCCAACGGGCTGCCGCTGCCCGGCAAGGTCTTCGCCAACGGCTGGCTGATGGTCGGCGGCGAGAAGATGAGCAAGTCCAACCTGACCGGCATCTCGCCGCAGCAGCTCACCGATCACTTCGGCGTCGACGCCTACCGCTACTACTTCCTGCGGGCCATCCCGTTCGGTCAGGACGGCTCGTTCTCGTGGGAGGACTTCGCCGCCCGCTACACCTCCGAGCTGGCCAACGACTTCGGCAACCTGGCCTCCAGGGTGGCCGCCATGGTCGGCAAGTACTTCGACGGCGAGCTGCCCGCGGCCGCCGTCCAGGAGGAGGCCATCGCCACCGCGCTGGCCGCGACCGTGGCCAAGGCCGACAGGGCGATCGGCGACGAGCTCGACTTCGCGGGCGGGCTCGGCGCGATCTTCGAATTCGTGAAGCTGGTCAACGGCTACCTCAGCGAGCAGGAGCCGTGGAAGGTGGCCAAGGACACCTCGGAGGAGGGCCGCGCCAGGCTCGCCACGATCCTCTACACCGCCGCCGAGTCGCTGCGCGCGGTCGCCGTGCTGCTCAACCCGGTGATGCCCGCCACCGCGGAGAAGCTGTGGGCCTCGCTGGGGGCGGAGGAGCACCTGGGAGCCCTGGCGGCGCAGCGCGTGGACGAGGCGGGCCGGTGGGGCAGGCTGCCCGCGGGGGCGCGGATCGTGAAGGGCGAGATCCTCTTCCCGCGCCTGGAGAGCGTCGACTGACGAGGGGGGACCACACAGCCTCCGCGTCGCGCCGCGCACGCGGAGGCTCGTGATCGGTTGCGCGGGCTGACGGTGGTCAGCCGCGCAGCCGGACGGGGAGCGCGGTCAGCCTGCTCCCCTGGAGGCCGCCGATGCCGGCCTGCCGAAGCTCGGCGAAGGGGACCGTGAGGCGGGCGTCAGGGAAGTCGGTTCGGAGCACCGTGGCGACCGCGCGCAGTTCCAGCTGGGCGAGTTGGGCGCCGATGCAGAAGTGAGGGCCGGCGCCGAAGGTCAGGTCCGGCCCCGACGGGCGGGCGGGGTCGGTGTTGATCCCCTGGATGTCGACGAGGACAGGCGCTCGGGCGGGAAGCCGTACGCCGGCGAGTTCGATCTCGGTGGTCGTGAATCTCCAGAGGGTGAAGGGCGCGGGCGGGTGCCGCCGCAGCGTCTCGTGGACCAGCCGGTCGATCGCCTGTTCGTCCACCGCGCTCGGGTGAGGGTCGTCCGAGAGCGCTCGCGCGAGCAGGAAGCCGAGGGCGGCGTCGGTGGTCAGCTGCCCGGCGAAGATCAGCCCGAACAGGTGGTAGCGCAGCTGGTCCTGGGTGGTCTGCGCGGGAAGCCTGTCCCGCAACTCCGCGGCGAGCCCCTGGCGTCCGTCGCCGAGCCCGCAGGCGGCGAGTTCCCCGAGCGCGGCGATCGCCCTGCCCTGCTCGCCGGGGTCGTCGCTGAACATCCGTCTGCAGGCGTCGGTGGCCTGGTCGACGAGGTCGAGGGGGATGCCGAGCAGGTCGAGCAGCACGGTGAGCGGGTAGCGGGTGGTGAAGCCGGCCATGAGGTCGACAGGCGTTCCGTCGGCGGCCAGTTCGGTGAGCAACTCCCTGGCGATCGCGTGGACCCGGTCGGACTGGGCGCGGATCCGTCTGGCGTTGAGCAGCGGGGCGTGTGCGCGTCGCAGGCTCGCGTGGTCCGGACCGTCGAGGGTGGTGAGGGACGGCTGCTCGGCGGCGGTCCGTTCGAGTCCTGCGGTGTGCGGGTCCCAGCTCGGGGGCGCGAAAGCGGGGTCCTTGGCGATGCGCGGATCGGACAGGACGGCTCGCGCCAGGTCGTCGTCGGTCACGATCCACGCCCGTCCGCCGGCCGGAGCGTCCACCTGGACGATCGGTCCTGCGGCGCGCAGGGCGGGACGGGCGGGATCGGGTGCGGTGATGCCGCGGGCGGTCGCGGCGAACGGGTCGACGCCGTCGGAGTGGGGCGCGTTCAGCATCAGTACTCCAGGGAATCGGGGGATTCGGACGCGGAGGCGAGGTGGTGGCCGTGGCCGGGCACGCTACCAGATACCTCCACCGTGAAGTAACTTCATGGTGAAGGTAGATTGGTGGGGGTACGTTGTCAAAACGCGTCACCGGTACGACAAGGAAGACGGAGGGCCTCGATGGGGGAAGCGGAACCCGGCCACGACTCGGCGCAGCATCACCGGCTCATGGAAGGGCTGAGGGCCTACGGCGCGAACTACACCGAGTTCACCCGGCGCTTCGCGGCCTGGCTGGGCGTGCACTCCACCGACGCCGCAGCGCTCATGGAGATCTTCTACGCCGAGGACAGGGGAGCGCCGCTGTCGCCCGCCCGCCTCAGCGAACGCATCTCGCTGTCGTCGGGCGCCACCACCGCACTGCTCAACCGCCTCGAACGGGCCGGGCACATCGTCCGCACCCGCGAGCACGTCGACCGGCGGGTCGTCACCCTGACCAGCAGCCCGCGCATCCAGGAACCCGCCAGGAAGTTCTTCGGGCCCCTCACCGACCGTATGGCCGCCGCGATGTCGGATTACCCACCCGAGCTGCTCCAGCAGTTCGAGGCCTTCCTCCACCATCTGTGCGGCGCCATGGAGACCCAGCTCGAGCAGCAGGACCCGGACACCTGACCGGCAGGCCGCCCCTCAACGACCCAAGCTCACCAGGCGGTCACCCGCAGGGCGAGCGCGTGATCGATGAGCTCCTCCCGCACGCCGGCCAGGCGCAGCACCTCCTCGGGCGAGGGATGCCCGTCGCTCGCCATCCCGCGCAGGACCACCGCCCCCTCCTTCAGCGTCGCCGCCCTGCCGGGGTCGGGTTCGACACGGGACAGCGCGTCGACCGCCATCGCGGCGTCGGGCAGGGCGCCGAGCCGTACGGAGATCTCGACGCCGCGCAGGTGCCAGGCGCGGGCGGCCTCCAGGTCGCCCTCGGTCTCCGCGATCGTGCCGAGCCCCACGAAAGCGCGGGTGAGGTTGCCCGAGCTCCTGATCCACCGCTCGTCGAACCGCTCCAGCGCCTGCTCGTACAGCCACCGCGCCGCCACGAGGTCACCCTCGGCGAGGGCGACGTCCGCGCGGCCGCGTAGCGCCGCGGCCAGGCACGTGGCCGATCCCGTACGGCGCGCCGTCTCCTCGGCCAGCTCGTAGTCGGCCCTGGCCGCCGCCAGATCGTCGTCGAACCGGTAGTCGCCCCTGTTGCACAGCAGGTCGGCCAGGTCCTCCAGCGCGCCGAGCAGGCCCGTCAGCTCGATCGCCTCCTCGACCAGGGCCAGGGCGGCGGCGCGGTCGCCGCGCGCGGCCGCCAGCCACGACAGCGAGTCGAGCGCGAACGCGGCCCCCCAGCGGTCGCCGAGCGCCCTGAACGCGGTGACGGCGGCGGTGAACTCCGCCGCTGCGGCGTCGAGGTCGCCGGCGGCCAGGTGCGGATAGCCCCAGATGACGTGGACGATCGCCCGCTCCCACGGGTCGGCGCTGCGCCTGCCGTGCTCCAGAGTGGCCAGCACCACCCGCACATCCGACTTGGTCGCGGTGACCATCGGCCACAGGAAGGTGACCAGCGGGTGACGGCGCGGCCTCGCCTCGTCCATGGCGATCGCCTCGGCCTCGGCCCTGTGGCGGATCCACGCGTCCCTGTCGCCCGCGGCGGTGAGCGCGCACAGCACGTAGTCGTCACCGAACGAAGGGTCGGGCTCCGGGCCCGCCTGCTCGAGCAGCGCGGTGGCGTGGGCGACCGCCGAGGAGCGCACGCCGCGCATCCACAGGTAGGAGGAGAGCGAGGCCAGCAGCCTGACGCCCAGCGCGGTGCGCCGCGTGGCGACGGCCCAGCGCAGCGCGGTCATGAGGTTGTCGTGCTCGGCCGCCAGGCGGTCGAGCCACTCGAGCTGGTCGGCGGCGCGCAGGTGAGGGTCGGCCAGCTCGGCGAAGGCGAGGAAGCGGTCGGCGTGCGCCTGCCGTACGGGGTCGGGGTCGGTGAGGTGCTCGGCGCAGAAGGCGCGGACGGTCTCCAGCATGCGGTAGCGGCCGCGCGAGACCTCGAGCAGCGACTTGTCGGCCAGGGAGTCCAGGACGTCACGCGGCAGCCCGCACACCGCCTCGGCGTCGGCGGCGGTGGCGCCGCCCGCGAAGACGGTCAGCCGCGCGGCCATCGCCCTCTCGTCGTCGGACAGCAGGTTCCAGCTCCACGCGACCACGGCGCGCAGCGTGCGGTGCCGCGGCCCCGCCGTACGGCTGCCGCGCAGCGCGAGATGGTCGGCCACGTCGGCGACCTCGTGCGTGCGCATCCTGGCGGCGGCCAGTTCGATGGCGAGGGGCAGCCCGTCGAGGGCCGCGCAGAGCCGCCGCACGTCGTCGGGGTCGGCGGTGAAGCCGGGGCGCACGGCCCTGGCCCGCTCGGCGAACAGCCTGGCGGCGGCGTCGGGCGGCAGCGGGCTGACCGGCCACAGGTGCTCGCCCGTGATGCGGAGCGGCTCCCTGCTGGTGGCCAGGACGCGCAGACGGGGACACCCGCCCAGGAGCAGCTCGGCGAGCGCGGCGACGGCGTCGACGAGATGCTCGCAGTTGTCCATGACGAGCAGCGTCGAGCGTTCGGCCAGCGCGGCGACCAGCCTGGACGTGGGAGTCATGGTGCCGGGCAGGCTCAGCAGCGCGCCCTCGCGCACGCCGAGCACGCCGAGCAGCGCCTGCGGCAGCTCGGCGCCCTCCTGGACCGCCGAGAGGTCGGCGAAGGCGACGTCGTCGCCGCTCGCGACCTCGATCGACAGCCGTGTCTTGCCCACCCCGCCGGGACCGAGCAGGGTGACCAGGCGGGCCTCCCGCAGCAGGCCGCGTACTCCTTCCACGTCGGAATCCCTGCCGACCAGGCCGGTCAGCGGGGCGGGCGGAGCCGTGGGGCGGGCGCCGCGCAGCAGGCCCTGATGGACGGCGGCCAGGTCGGCCGACGGGTCGGCGCCCAGCTCCTCCGCCAGCACCTGCCTGGTCTCCTCGAAGGCGACCAGCGCCTCGGCCTGCCTGCCCTCGCCGTGAAGAGCGCGCATGAGCTGGCCGCGGAGGCGTTCGCGCAGCGGGTGACGGTCGATCTCCGCGCGCAGTTCGGCGGCGACACCGGGGGCTCCGGCGCGCAGGTCGGCCTCGAACCGGTCCTCCAGCGCGGTCAGCCTGCGCTCCTCCAGACGGACGGCGTCGGCCGACGCCGGTCCTCGCCACAGTGCCAGAGCCCGGCGCAGCAGATCGGCGGCACCGGCGGGGTCACCGGCCTCCAGCGCGGCGCGGCCCTCGTCGGCCAGACCAAGGAAGACGTGCGCGTCGACCGCCGAGGGATCGACGTCGAGGCGGTAGCCGCCGGGCAGCAGCTCGATCGTGAACGAGCGGCGCAGGCGGGAGACCTGCGACTGCAGGGCGTGTCCGGCGTTGGCGGGGGGCCGCTCGCCGTACAGGGAGTCGATCAGGCTGCCGGCGGCGACGACCTGGCCGGCACGGGCCAGCAGGAGGGCGAGCAGGGCACGCTGGGTGGGGCCGCCGAGCGGCACCTGCGTGCCGTCGGCGCGCCAGGCCGCGGTGGCCCCGAGGATCCCGAACCGCATGGAGACGATTGTCCCTTGCCGCGACGGTACCTTTGGGGGAGTGAGCACCCTTCCCTCCGCGCCCGAGCCGCTGACGACGCCCGTCTTCGACAGCCACTGCCATCTCGACATCATGGTGGGCACCAGGCAGGCCTCCTCCGGAGACCCCGTGGCGCAGGCCGCGCAGGCGGCCTCGGCCAGCGTGGAGAGCATCCTGGCCGACTCGCGGGCGGTGGGCGTCAACAGCCTCGTCACCATCGGCTACGACCTGCCGTCCTCGGTGTGGGGGGCGCGGGTCGCCGCCGCCCACCGCGACGTCTACGCGGGCGTGGCGATCCACCCGAACGAGGCGCACGCCGCGACACCCGAGGTGCTGGCCGAGATCGAGGCGCTGGCCGGCGAGCCCGACGTGCGGGCGGTCGGCGAGACGGGGCTCGACTACTACCGTGACTGGGCGTCGAAGGACGACCAGCACGCCAGTTTCCGCGCGCACATCGAGATCGCCAAGCGGACGGGCAAGGCGCTGGTCATCCACGACCGCGACGCCCATGACGACGTCCTGAAGGTGCTGGCGGCGGAGGGGGCGCCCGAGCGCGTGGTCTTCCACAGCTACTCCGGGGACGCCGAGATGGCCAAGAAGTGCGTGGAAGCCGGATATTTCATGTCCTTCTCCGGTCCCGTGACGTACAAGAACGCCGGCTACCTGCGCGAGGCTGCCAGGGTGGCGCCCAAGGAGCTGATCCTGGTCGAGACCGACGCGCCGTACCTGCCGCCGGTCCCGCACCGCGGCAAGCCCAACGCCCCCTACCTCATCCCGCTCACGCTGCGCTGCCTGGCAGAGGTCAAGGACATGCCAGCTGACGTGCTGTGCGAGGCCGTGAACACCAACGGAGAGGCGGTCTTCGGCATCTCCCGGTGAACCCGCCCCGCGCTCGGTTAGCCTCGCGCGGGTGATGGCTAGAGGACGACGACGCGCCCCCCGGCCCCTCTGGAAGTCGGGCCGGGCGATGGCCGGTTACGGGTTCGTGACGGCTGCCCTGGCCGGTTCGATCATCGTCGCCACGCTCGGCGAGGAGGTCGCGCTGGTCGTGGACGGCAAGGCCATGGCGCTGCGCAGCACCGCCGGTACCGTGGCCGAGGTGCTCGAGCAGGCCGAGATCCCGTTCGGGGAGCACGACTACCTGCACCCCGCCGCCCACACCCCGATCGGCGAGGCGACCACGATCGTGGTCCGCCACGCCCGCCCGATCACGCTCACCGTCGACGGCCGCACGGCCAGGCACGTCGTCACCGCCACGAGCGTCGGCGGGGCGCTCGACGAGCTCGCCATCGAGCACGGCGGCAGCCGCCTGTCCGCGCCGAGGACCGGCGCCATCCCGTTGGGCGGGATGGCGGTCACGATGTTCACCCCCCGCGAGGTGCACGTGGTCGCGGGCGAGCGGCGCCTCACCACCACGACCACCAGCGCGACCGTCAGGGGCGTGCTGCGGCAGACCAGGGTCCGGTACGGCAGGGGCTACCGCGTCACGCCCGCGCTCCGCAGCTTCCCTCGCGAGGGCACCACGATCACGGTCGCCCCGGCCGGGCCCGCCGCGCCGCCGCGCACCATCCCGATCCAGGCCGACGTGGCGCGGCTCAACTGGGCGGCGCTGGCCGCGTGCGAGTCCCGCGGCAACCCGCACGCCTACAACCCCTCGGGCCCCTACTACGGCCTGTACCAGTTCAGCCTGCCGATGTGGCAGGCGGTCGGCGGCGCAGGCATGCCGCACGTCTGGTCCTCCGAGGAGCAGACCTACCGGGCGCAACTGCTCTACCAGCGCGTCGGCGGGCGCTGGCAGGGTCAGTGGCCGCACTGCGGGGCCAGACTGTTCGGCTAGGCCGGCCCCGCTCACCCGCCCGCCGACGCCCCGAACTCGACGCCCTTCGGCGGCTGGAGCTCCTGGACGGTGTCCTCGTTGCGCCCCGCGATGCCGACCATGCCGTACGGCGCGGCGTCAGGCGCGCCGGCGAGCACACGGTTGCCGGCGAAGGCGACCGACCAGCCGAACCTGCCGCCCGGTGGGAAGACCAGCCTGCGTTCGGCGGATCCGCCGCTGCCCGACAGGATCCGTACCGCGCCCGTGCCGCCCGCGTACGGGGCGCCGACCGCGAGCCTGCCGTCCTTGGAGGCGGCCAGCGAGAAGCCGAAGTTGCCCTCGCCCTTCACCTTCCTCGTCGGCTTGCCCGCGGCGTCGAGGAACTGCACGAAGTCGGCCTGCGGCGCGCCCACCGCGATGCCCATGCCCTCGACGTAGGCCACCGCGTAGCCGAACCTGTCACCGGCACGGTCGTCGGGCGGCTCCCACTTGACGGCCGTCGGCTTCTGCGCGGTGATGTCGGCGATGATGCTCACCGAGCCGGAGTCGAGCCTGCCCTCGCCGTTCTGGACGCCGGCGCCGTCGTCGTTCTCGTACGGCACGCCGACGACCAGGCTGTTGCCCGCCCCGAAGGCCAGCGCCCAGCCGTACTGGTCGCCCACCTCGGGGTTGCCCAGGATCTCCTTCGACTCCTGGTTGATCTTCTTCATCTTGCCTTGGCCCTTGAGGACGTAGACCGACCCCGTGTCGGCCAGGTCCCCCTGGTCCTCGTACGGCGCGCCAACGGCGATCATCTCCCCCTTGGCCGCCACCGACCAGCCGAAATGCGCGTCGGGCTGCGGCTCTGGCGACGTCACCCTGATAGGGGCGCCGCCCTTGCCGGGCATGATGTAGACGACGCCCGCGTCCTGCAGGGACTCCACGTCGGCGTACGGCGCGCCGACCAGCAGGTCGGCGCAGCCGTCCCCGTCGATCTCCGCCAGGGCCACCGACCAGCCGAACCCGTCGCCCTCCCGGAGGGTGGTGGGCGGCTTGACAGGAACGATCTCGTCGTCGGACACCAGATAGACCGCGCCGGCGCCGTCGAACGGGTCGCCGACGACGGCGTCGCGGGCGACCACGTCACTCGTGCAGGGCATCGCCCGCGCGGCTTCGCCACCGTTTCCTGACGCGATGGCCGCGGCTCCGTGGGTCATGGCGACCGCTCCGGGGGTGATGGCGACCGTTCCTTGGGTCATGGCGGTTGTGAGGAGGACGGTCAGGAGTGCACGAGTCATGACAGTCGCACCTCGATTTCCTTCCCGCCCTGCAGCATGGTGCCGGACAGGACGGCGGGCATCCGCTGCGGCGGCAGGTCGAACACGAACGTCCCGTCGATCCGCCCGCCCGGCGGGATCGAGTCGGGAAGCGCGCTGGACAAGGTCGTGGCCTCATGGACGGCGCCCCTGTCGTCGCCCAGCGTGACGGAAGGCTTGCCGATGGGGCGTGCCGTACCGCTGGGGTTCACCATCGTCCACTTGATCACGCAGAACCGGCCCGACGTGGGCTGGTTGCCGCCGTAGTCGGTCAGGCCGCAGTCGGGCCGCCGGGCGACGATCACCTGTGGGTCGTCGAAGCCGGCGCCCAGCTGGATACGCCTGCCGATGTCGGTGACCGCGTTCACCTGGGCGGTGGCGCCGTTCCCTGTCGTCGGCGTCGCCGTGGTCTGTGGCGACGGCCTGTTGACCATCAGGAGCGCGATCGTGACCAGCAGCGCCACCGCCGCGACGATCACGGGGATCAGCCAGCGATTGGTCTTCGGCCTGGCGTCCTCGGCGGGAGCCTGCTGCAGCATGACCGGCACCGGCGTCGGCGTGGGTACCGGCGTCGGCGTGGGCGTCGATGTCGGTGTTGGTGTGGGCGCCGGTGTGGGCGTCGGTGGCGGTGTCGGTGTCGGCGTGGCGACCGGCGGGCTTGAGAGGGTCGCCGACAACACCTCCGTGGCGTCGGGCTCGTCGGCGATGTTCGCCGGCGGCTGCCAGGGCTGGTCGAAGCACTCCGTGGCGACCAGCGTCGCCGGGTCGGGAGCGGGGACGCGCCCGCCGACCAGCGATATCAGCAGATCCTGCGCCGTCGGCCGATGGAGCGGGTCCATCGCGGTGGCCCGCCGTACCAGCTCGTTGAGCGGCGCGGGCAGCGCGCCGAGATCAGGCGGCTGGTGCAGCACCCTGGTCGCCAGCGTGATGGCGTCGCCGCGGCCGAACGGATGGCGGCCGTTGCCCGCGAACGCCACCAGGCAGCCCCACGCGAACACGTCGGCCGCGGGCGTCACCTGCTGCCCGCGCACCTGCTCCGGCGCCCACCAGCCTGGACTCCCCAGCAGCTCGCCCGACAGCGTGAAATTGCTCTCACGGTCGAGGGCCCTGGAGATGCCGAAGTCGATCACCCTGGGTCCCGACATCGACAGGATGACGTTGGCCGGCTTCAGATCGCGGTGCACCAGCCCCGCCACGTGGATGGCGGCGAGCGCCGCCGCCACCCCCAGCGCCACGCCGTGCAGCGCGCCCGGCTCCAGCGCGCCGTACTTGGCGATCTGCGTCGACAGGGGAACGCCCGAGATGAACTCGGTCACCATGTACGGCCTGCCCGCGCCGTCGTTGCCGTTGTCGAGCACCTGCGCGGTGCAGAACGATGCCACTCTGCGCGCGTTGTCCACCTCCGCATGGAAGCGCGCGTTGAAGCCCTCCTGGTTGGCGAACTCCGCCTTCACCACCTTGACGGCGACAGGACGACCGGTCGGCGCGATCGCCAGGAAGACCGTGCCCATGCCGCCCTCGCCGAGCCGCCCCAGCAGGCGGTAGGGCCCGATCTCCCGCGCGTCGGTCGGACGCAGTGGCGTGGCGCCCGTCGGCTCCATCAGGGAAGTCCCTTCGTCGTTCACACCATCCTCCCTCCTCCGCCTGGTTCTTCGTAGCGTCGTGGATGCTGGAGACTTAATGAATGACGTGGGGAGTGCCATTGTGAGCCTGTTGGGGCCGGTTGAAATACGTAATTTGGCGGACAAGCTGGACCTTCGTCCGACAAAGAAGTTCGGACAGAACTTCGTGATCGACGGCGGGACGGTCCGGCGGATCGTCCGCACGGCCGGGTTGTCGGCCGACGACGTCGTGATCGAGGTCGGTCCAGGGCTCGGGTCGCTCACCCTCGCCCTGCTGCCCGAGGCCGCCCACGTCGTCGCCGTGGAGATCGACCCCGTGCTGGCCACCCAGCTTCCCCTGACCGTCGACACGCGCGGGCTCGGCGACAAGCTGACCGTCGTCCAGGCCGACGCCCTGCGGGTGGGCCTCGGCGACTTCGGCGGGCACGTCCCCACCGCCCTGGTCGCCAACCTGCCCTACAACGTCTCCGTGCCGGTGGTGCTTCACCTGCTGGAGGCGCTGCCCTCGCTCCGCAAGGGCCTGGTCATGGTGCAGGCCGAGGTAGCCGACCGGCTCGCCGCCCCTCCCGGCTCCAAGGTGTACGGCGTGCCGTCCGCCAAGGCCGCCTGGTACGCCGACGTGCGCAGGGCCGGGCCCGTCGGCCGCACGGTGTTCTGGCCGGTGCCGAACGTGGACTCGGGGCTCGTCTCGCTCGAGCGCCGCGACCCGCCCGCCACCACCGCGACACGCGAGCAGGTCTTCTCGGTGGTGGACGCTGCCTTCGCCCAGCGGCGCAAGACCCTGCGAGCCGCCCTGTCCTCACTGTTCGGTACGGCACCGCGCGCGGAGGAGGCACTGCGAGCCGCCGGAGTGGAGCCTTCGACGCGGGGCGAGCAACTGGACATCGTCGCCTTCGCGAGAATCGCGGAACACCTCGACTGACCGGCGCGCCCATCCACAGCCAGTACCTCACCCCGCTCTGGCCCCCCCATCTCGCCCCGCCTCGCCTTGCCCGCTCTGCCTCGCCCCGTCTCGCCTCGCCCCGTCTCGCCCCGCCCCATCTCGCCCCGCCTCGCCTCGTCCACAGCCTGTGCGTATCTCGCCTTCCTCATCCACAGAACCCCGCTCGGCCACTTCCACGTGAACCTCTCCGGATGATCCTGAGCCTTCCCTTCCACGGCTCAGGAGGTTCTGATGTGGCTCACCATCGGCTTTCTCGCGACCCTCAGCGCCTGGCCAGGCGCGGCGGCCGAGCCCGGAACGCCACCATGCCTCGGCACGGTGACACTGCCGGCCGACCACACTCGCCTGACGGTCGTCCTGCCTCCCGAGGCGTGCGCCTCTGGCCGAAAATCGCTGACGAGGTGGTCGGTGATGCGCATGCCGATGACGGACGCCGACTGGCTCGACGGCTGGCGACACCACTTCTCGACCTGGCACCGCCCAGGCGAGGCCCCGCTCCGAACCTCGTCATGGCACCATCCTGGTGAGGCCGCGCTCCGAGCCCCGGCATGGCACCGCCCTGGTGAGGCCGCGCTCCGAGCCCCGGCATGGCACCGCCCTGGCGAGGCCTCGCTCCGAACCCCGTCGCCAGGTGTCGCCCGGCCATGGGCCACTCCGCCTCGCGTCGCGGACCCGGGCATGATCGCGGTTCGCGTGACCCCGGCTGACGTGGACCCGGCTCGCGTCACCACCCCGCCCTTGGGCGGCATGCCGCGCGTTGTGACGCCCGGCTCCACCAAGCCCCGCGTCGGCCTGCCACGTGTCGCCCGACGTCCCGTGTCACCGCCCCGCGTCAGGCCGCCCAAGGTCGCCAAGCCCCGTAGGACACCGGGCACCGGCAGACCCCGCCCGCGCCGGGTCACGCGCGCCAAGGGCGACACCGCGGCCATCGCGGCGATCGCTCGCCTGGGCACCCCGTTCTCCTGGGGCGGCGGCACCCCCGCAGGACCCAGCAGAGGCATAGGGCGAGGCGCAGGCACCGTCGGGTTCGACTGCTCAGGCCTGACGCTCTACGCCTGGTCCAGAGCGGGGGTGAAGCTCGGCCACTACACCGGGACCCAGTTCCGGCAAGGCCGGCGCATCCGGCTGACCGACCTGCGCCGCGGCGACCTGGTGTTCTTCGGCGGCGGAGGAGGCGACCCCACCCACGTCGGCCTGTACCTCGGCGACGGCATCATGATCCACGCTCCCAAAACCGGTGATGTGGTCAAGAAGACCGACTTCCTGGACTCGGCCTACTACCGCCCCCGCTACCGAGGAGCCGTCCGCCCCGGCTGACCCCGACAACCCCAACGGCTGCCCGACACGGCACCCCACCTGCCCGGCGGAGGAACCCCGCTGTGCCCCCTCCGCCGGGCAGGCCCGCCCACCAGGACATGGCCTGCCCAAAGGCTTCCGCGCCGCGGGCCAGAACGTGGCCTGCTCCAAGGGCTTCCGCGCCGCGGGCCAGAACGTGGCCTGCTCCAAGGGCTTCCGCGCTACGGGCCAGAACGTGGCCTGCTCCAAGGGCTTCCGCACTACGAGGCCAGAACATGGCCTGCCCGAAGGCTTCCGCGCTACAGGAGCCGGTGCGCTCTGGGCCAACTCATCGATGGGCTCCGGGCATGGCGGCTACGGGTTGCCGAGGTGCGGGGCCGGCTCTGGCCGGGTCACCTCTGGGCCGGCGGGCGTGGAATCTCGCGGGCGCAGGCTCAGGGCCGGGTGCGCCGACAGGATGCCGACCGGATTCTGTCGCGTGGCAGCAACGGGCCCGGGCAGGCCGCCCACGGGTTGCCGGAGCGTGGGGCTGGGGGCTCTGGCTCGCCGACGCCCCTGGTGTGGCAGCCGGCAGGCTCGCGGGACTTGGGGCGACGCGTGCCGGGTCGAGGTCCCGGGGCCTGGTATCCGACAGGTTCGTGGTTCTTGGGGCGATGTGTTCCTGGCGTGGTGGCCGACGGGCTTGTGGTTTTTGGGGTGTTCTGGGTCGAGGTTCCGGGGGCCTGGTATCCGACAGATTCGTGGCTCTTGAGGCGATGCGTCCCGGGCGTGGTGGCCGACGGGCTTGTGGTTTTTGGGGTGGCGTGTTCTGGGTCGAGGTCCCGGGGCCTGGTATCCGACAGATTCGTGGCTCTTGAGGCGATGCGTCCCGGGCGTGGTGGCCGACGGGCTTGTGGTTCTTGGGGCGGCGTGTTCCGGGGCGGGGTTCCGGGGCCTGACAGTCGCGAGGCTCGTGGGGTGTGGGGTGACGCGTCCCGGGGTCGAGGGCTCGCGACCTGGCAGTGGGCGGGTGCTGGGTCGGGGAGCCGGTGGGGGTTCAGACTCGCCTGGCCTCGCCTCAGGGTCAGGACACGCTGGCGACGAGGGCCGCGACCAGCGGGGTCAGGAGCGCCTGGTCCTCGGGCCGGCCTGGCTCGTACTCCGTGATGCCGAGCCCCGCCGGCTCGAACCGTTCCGTCAGAGCCGTCACGAGCTTGAGAAGGTGGTCAGGCTGAAGCCCCGCGGGCGCCGGACTCCCCACGGACGCGAACACCTCGGGATCCAACACATCAAGATCGATATGGACGTAGACGGCCGAGGCTCCGGTAGCCGCCACGGCTTCCACCAGCACGGCGGGGTCGGCCAGGTCGGCCACGGTCACATGGGTGAGGCCGCCGGCCGCGATGAAGTCCCGCTCGCCTGGATCCAGGTCCCGCGCACCGGCCAGAACCACCCTGCTGGGGCTGATGGCACGTCCGGGCACCAGTTCGTCATGCCCTTCGCCGGTGAGCGCTCGCAGGATCATCCCGTGGAAGGCGCCGGAGGGGGACGACGTGGGGGTGTTGAGGTCCCCGTGCGCGTCGAACCAGACGAGGGCGAGACGCTCGCCGTACCGATCGATCGCATTGGACACGGGCGCCAGCTCGACACCGCAGTCCCCGCCCACGGTCACCACGAACCCGTCGCGGGCGCCGTCGATGGCAGCCCTGGCCCTACCGGCGGTGGTGGCGAGAGCGGAAGGAGCATCGCCTTCTTCGACCTCGACCCGATGGCGGACCGCGTCCGGCACCATCGCCGCGAGCAGCCCGGCCCCTTCGACCAGGCGCTCGGCCGTTGCCGAACCCGACCCTCGCCACTGCGGCACCTCGACGACCGTCACCTGAGACATCGGATCGACCTCACTCGTGCTGGGTTGCTCCCGCAGTCGGCAGAATATGCCGAGCCGCCAGACCTACGAGCTCGGCCCCGCGGCCCTCCGTGTCGCTTGGGCCTGGCCTGCGAGTTCGGCTCGGCAGCTCTCTGTGTCGCTTGGGCCTGGCCTGCGAGTTCGGCTCGGCAGCCCTCCGTGTCGCTTGGGCCTGGCCCCGAGCCCTCGCTCCCTCTCACATCCGTTCGCTCCTTCTCGCGTGCCTCCCGCGTCTCCCTGCCATCCGCGCTTCCTGCGCCGTCCACGGGTCTCCACCTCCAGTCGGGCCAGGACGGCGTGGGCTTATGGTGAGGGTCGGGGTGGGAGGGCGTGGTGAGCGTGCTGGTCCCGCTAGCATCGAAAGCCCTGACCGAGCAGGCGACGAGAGTGGCAGAAGATCGATGAGTTCCGTGACCGTCCGGGTGCCCGCAAAGGTCAACGTGCAGCTGTCCGTGGGCCCGCTTCGGGATGACGGCTACCACGACCTGGTGAACGTCTTTCATGCCGTCTCCGTCTTCGACGAGGTGATCGCGAAGGAGTCGGAGTCGATCTCCGTGCGGGTGGAGGGTGAGTCCGCCGACCAGGTACCGGTGGACGACGGGAACCTCGCCATCCAGGCGGCCAGGGCGTTGGCGAAGCACGCGGGCAGGACGTACGGGGTCGAGCTGATCATCCGTAAGGCGATCCCGGTGGCGGGCGGCATGGCGGGCGGCAGCGCCGACGCGGCGGGCACGCTGGTGGCCTGCAACGAGTTGTGGGGTCTCGGGCTGCCGCGTGAGGACCTGATGGAGATCGCCGCCGATCTGGGGAGCGACGTGCCGTTCTCGCTGCTGGGCGGTACGGCGGTCGGCACGGGCAGGGGTGAGCAACTGGCCGAGCTGGCGACGGGCGGCAGGTTCCACTGGGTGTTCGCGATCGCCGACGGCGGCCTGTCGACGGCGAGGGTGTACGCGGAGTGTGACCGGTTGCGGGCGGCGCTGGGCGAGGTCGTGGCCTGGCCGCAGGCCAGCGACGCGCTGCTGGCGGCGTTGAAGGAGGGGGACGCGCGGGCGCTGGGCGCGGAGCTGGCCAACGATCTGCAACCTGCGGCGTTGATGTTGCGCGCGTCGCTGGCCCGTACGTTGGAGGCGGGGCGGGAGCTGGGCGCGCTGGGTGCGATCGTGTCGGGGTCGGGTCCGACGTGCGCGTTCCTGGCGGCTGACGAGGACCAGGCGCGGGAACTGGCGGTTGGACTCGTCGGGGCGGGCGTGTGCCGTACGGCGGTGCCCGCTCATGGACCGGTGGCAGGCGCCTCGATCGTGTGAGGGCGGTGGCGCTTCGGGCGGTGGCGCTCCGGGTGGCGGCCGCGCTCTGAGCGGCGGCACCGACCAGCTGCAGCGCACCAGGTGGCGCTCATGGCGGCGGCCGTGCTCTGAGCGGCGGCACCGATCAGCTGCGGCGCACCGGGCGGCGGCGCTCTGGCCAGCGGCGCTTCGGGCGGTGGCGCTTCGAGTGGCGGCCGCGCTGCGAGCGGCGGCACCGATCAGCTGCGGCGCACCGGGCGGTGCTTCGAGAGGTGGCCGTGCTTCGAGAGGTGGCCGTGCTTCGAGCGGTGGGCCGTGCTCCGGGCGGTGGCCGGGAGGAGCAGGCCGCCGTGCGGGCGGGAGGGCGGGATGGGTCGCTTAGCCAAATGGGGCGGTAGTCCGTACCCTGGGGGGCGATGAATCTGGTCAATCTTGAGTCGGTTTCCCATGCCTACGGGCCCAAGCCGCTGCTCTCCGACGTGTCCCTCGGCATCGAGGCCGGTGAGCGCATCGGCGTCGTCGGCCGCAACGGCGGCGGTAAGACGACGCTGCTGTCCGTGGTCGCGGGGGCGGTGAAACCGGACTCCGGGCGGGTGACGCACAACAGGGGCCTGCGGGTCGGTCTGCTGTCCCAGCGGGACGACCTCGACCCGCGCAGAACGGTCCACGAGACGGTGCTGGGCGGCAGGGCCGAGCACGAGTGGGCGGGCGACCAGGCGATCAGGGAGATTCTCGCCAACCTGATCGGCGATCTCGACCTGGAGAGCCTGGTCGGGGACCTGTCGGGTGGGGAGCGGCGGCGTACGGCGCTGGCCAGGCTGCTCATCGACGAGCACGAGCTGATCATGCTCGACGAGCCCACGAACCATCTCGACATCGAGGCCATCGCCTGGCTGGCGGGGCATCTGGCGCAGCGTAGGAGCGCGCTGCTGGTCGTGACGCACGACAGGTGGTTTCTCGACGCGGTCTCCACCAGGACGTGGGAGGTCGTCGACGGCAGGGTGGAGCGTTACGAGGGTGGCTATGCCGCCTATGTGCTCGCCAAGGCCGAGCGGGCGCGTATCGCGCAGGCGGCCGAGGAGCGCCGCCAGAACCTGATGCGCAAGGAGATCGCCTGGCTGCGCAGGGGTCCGCCCGCGCGTACGTCGAAGCCGAAGTTCAGGATCGAGGCGGCGCAGGCGCTGATCGCGGACGAGCCGCCGGCGCGGGAGACCGTCGAGCTGATGAAGTTCGCGGCGGCGCGGCTCGGCAGGACCGTCTACGACCTCGAGGACGTCACGCTGCACGCGGGCGGGCCCGACGCGGGCCCGCTGGTGCTGGAGCGGTGCACCTACCAGTTCGGTCCTGGCGACCGCATCGGGCTGATCGGCGTCAACGGCTCGGGCAAGTCGTCAGTGCTGCGTCTGCTCGCCGACCAGGTCAAGCCGGACGCGGGCCGGGTGGTCACGGGCAGGACGGTACGGCTGGCGTACCTGTCGCAGGAGCTCGCCGACGTCGACCTGACGCAGCGGGTGCTGGAGTCGGTGGAGCAGATCCGCAAGTACATCCAGCTCGGCAAGAAGGAGTGGACGGCTTCCCAGCTGCTCGAACGCCTCGGCTTCAAGGGCGAGGCGCAGTGGAAGGTCGTCGGCGACCTGTCCGGAGGGGAGCGGCGGCGGCTGCAGTTGCTGCGCCTGCTCATGGACGACCCGAACGTGCTGCTGCTCGACGAGCCGACCAACGACCTCGACATCGAGACGTTGAACGAACTGGAGGACCTGCTCGACGGCTGGCCGGGCACGTTGGTGCTGGTGAGCCACGACCGCTACTTCCTTGAGCGGGTGGCCGACAGGTGCGTGGCGCTGCTGGGCGACGGGCGGCTGTCGATGCTGCCGGGCGGGGTGGACGACTACCTCGAACGGCGGGCGGCCGGTACGGCGGTCACGGCGCGGGTCGCGGGCACGGCTCCGGCGGCGGCGCCCGCGCCGGAGAGCGTCGAGGCTCCCTCCGGGTTGTCGGCGAAGGAGGAGCGGGAGCTGCGCAAGGAGCTCAGCCGTCTGGAGCGGCAGCTCGACAAGCTCAGTGGGCAGGAGGAGAAGCTGCACGCCGTGATGGCGGAGGCGGCCAGCGACTACGCCAGGCTGGGCGAGCTGGACGGCAAGTTGCGCGACATCCTGAACGAGAAGGACGCGGTCGAGGCGGAGTGGCTGGAGGTGGCCGAGCGGCTCGGCGAGTGACCGCCCGGCGGGCACTCTCCGCGAGCGCCCGCCTGACCCGAGCCTCCCTCGGCGAGTGTCAGGCCGGCCCGGGCCACGCTCGGCGAGTGCCACGCCGGCCCGGGCCACGCTCGGCGAGTGCCAGGCCGGCCCGGGCCACGCTCGGCGAGTGTCAGGCCGGCCCGGGCCACCCCCATTGGGTGACGGACCGACGCTGACCATCCTCGGCGAAGTGGCCGGCCGGCTCGGGGCATGGTCGTGGGCGCGGACGGTCAGGTGTCGAACGGGGTGAGGAGGGTGCGGAGAAGATCGGCGAGAATCTTCTGCTCGTCGGACCCCAGGCTCGCCAGAAGGTCCCGCTCCCGTCGCAGCAGGTCGGCGAAGGCGGCGTCGACCCTGGCCCGTCCCTCGTCGGTCAGGGACACCAGCACGCCGCGCCGGTCCTCGGGGTCGGGGCGGCGCCGTACCAGGCCGGCCTGCTCCAGCCGGTCGATGCGGTTGGTCATCGTCCCTGAGGTCACCAGCGTCGCGCGCAGCAGCGCGCCCGGCGACAGCTCGTACGGCTTGCCCGCCCGCCGCAACGCGGTGAGCACGTCGAACTCCCACGGCTCGAGGTCGTGTTCGGCGAAGGAGGCGCGTCGCGCCCTGTCGAGATGGCGGGCCAGGCGGGAGACTCGACTCAGCACCTGCAGCGGCGTCACATCGAGATCGGGGCGTTCCTGCTGCCAGGACGCCACGAGCCTGTCGACCTCGTCCATCGTCATGACACAAAGTGTACTGTCTTGACATCGAGATATCTCTCTCGATATCAATTATCTCTATGTCGAGAGATATTTGGGATCCCGCGACCTACGCCAAGTACGCCGACGAGCGCGGCAGGCCGTATATCGAGCTGGTCAGCCGCGTCCACGCGGACGCACCCGATTATGTCGTCGACGCGGGCTGCGGATCGGGCGAACTCACCGCCACGCTGACCGAACGCTGGCCCGGAGCCACCGTCTACGGCTTCGACTCCTCGCCCGCGATGATCAGCAAGGCGCGCGAGCTGCGGACCACCGCCAGGTTCGACGTCGCCGACGTGACCCTGTGGCATCCCGACCGGCCCATCGACGTGCTGGTGTCGAACGCCCTGCTGCAGTGGGTGCCGACGCATCGCGACCTGTTCGAGCGCTGGGTCGACGACCTCAGTCCTGGAGGCTGGCTCGCCTTCCAGGTGCCGGGCAACTTCGACGCCCCCAGCCACGTGCTGATCAGGGAGCTGTGCGCGAGCGAGGCCTGGCGGGACAGGCTCGGCGACTTCGAGCGTCCCTGGCCGGTCGTCGACCCGGTGGCGTACGTGGACCAGCTCAGCGGCCTCGGGCTGCGGGTGGACGCCTGGGAGACCACCTATGTCCACATCCTCGAGGGCGAGAATGCGGTCCTCAACTGGATCTCTGGTACCGCCCTGCGCCCGGTCTTCGACAGGCTGGAGCCCGACGAGCGCAGGCGCTTCGCCGACGAGCTCGCCGTCCGGCTCGACGAGGCCTACCCGAGCAGGCCGTACGGCACGCCCTTCCCGTTCCGGCGGATCTTCGTGGTCGGCCGGAAAGGTTAGGCCTCCTGAACAGGCGGAACATGGGTAGATAGGCGCAAAGGGCGCGCGGCGGCGTCAAGCCCCGGCCATGGTTCCACCTGCTGGCGGCGAGGATTCTTCCGGACTTCTCCTGTTCATTGCGCAGTGGCATTATTGTCCGCAATTCGACACTTGCGAGGTGCAGTGAGCATCGAGATCGAAGACAAGTTCGACGTCCCTGACGACTACGAAGTCCCTGACCTGGGCAAGCTCGGGGAGGTCGTGGGGCCGAGGAGCTACCAGCTCGTGGCGCTCTACTACGACACCCCTGATCTGAGGCTGGCCGCCAGGGGCATCACGCTGCGCAGACGCAGAGGCGGCGCGGACGCGGGCTGGCATCTGAAGCTGCCGAAGGCCAAGGGCGCCCGCCAGGAGATCCAGCTCCCGCTCACCCGAAGCACGAAGATCATCCCTTGGGAGCTGGCCGAGCTCGTCCAGGCCTACACGCGCGGCGCCGAGCTGGCGGCCGTCGCCGAGCTCGACACGCGCAGGAGCGTGCGCGTCCTGTCGGGGCTGGTCGAGGTGGCCGACGACCGGGTCAAGGGCACCGTGCTCGGAGACGCGCCGCAGGTCGAGCGCTGGCGCGAGGTCGAGGCCGAGCTGCTCGAGAACGGCGACCCCGACCTGCTGGCCAAGGTCGGCAAGCGGCTGCGCAAGGCGGGGGCCGTACCCGCCGGGACGGGAAGCAAGCTGGCCAGGCTGCTGAAGCCGGCGGCGCCCACGCGCGCCCGGGTCGGCGACGGCACCGCCGGCGACGTCGTCATCGACTACCTGGCAGGACAGGTGGAGGCGCTCCTCTCGCAGGACCCGCGCACCCGTAGGGCCGAGGAGGACGCGGTCCACCAGATGCGCGTCGCCTGCCGCAGGCTGCGCAGCGCGCTGAAGGCGTTCAGGAGCATCGTGCGCGACACCGAGCGGGTTCAGGACGAGCTGCAGTGGCTCGGCACCGTGCTCGGCGAGGCCCGCGACCTGGAGGTCATCAGGGCGAGGTTCGCCCGTCACCTGAAGAACCTGCCGCCCGAGCTGGTGGTGGGCCCCATCCAGGTACGGCTCGGCGACGACCTCGGCGCACGGGAGGAAGAGGCGTACGGCAGGATCAGGGAGACGCTGAGCGGCGAGCGCTACTACGCGCTGCTCGACGCGCTCGACGAGCTGGTCGCCAAGCCGTCACTGGGCAAGGCGGCCAAGAAGCCCGCCGACTCCACGCTCGCCGGTGTCGCCGACAAGAACTGGCAGCGGGTGACGAAGGCGTACGACACCGCTCAGGCCATCCCGGACGAGGAGCGGCGCGAGATCGCCATGCACGACGTGCGCAAGGCGGCCAAACGCGCTCGATACACCGCCGAGGCGCTCGGGATGAGCAAGCTGGCCAAGCGCGCCGAATCCATCCAGGACGTGCTCGGACTGCATCAGGACGGGGTCGTCGCGCAGGACACGCTCGCCAAGGAGGCGGAGAGCGCGCGGCAGGCGGGGGAGGACACCTTCACCTACGGCGTCCTCGTCGGCATCGAGCGAGGCACGGCCGAGCGCGCGCAGGCCGACTTCCCCAAGGTGTGGGCGAAGGTTCAGACGGCGTAGCGCTCGACGCTGACGACCTGTTCGCCGGCGCGATGGACGACGGCGAACGCGCCCTTGCGCAGGTGCACCCGCACGCCGCTGAGCTCGGAGATCAGCGGAGGGAGCACCTTGCCGTGACTGCACACGGCCACGGGGCCCTCGATCTCGCGCACGAGCTCGGCGGTCTTGTCAGGGTCGTAGCCCGGCTCGCTCAGCAGCGGCTCGAGCCGGACGCCGGCGTCGGGCAGGGTCTGCACGCACCGCCTGCTCGGCGAGCTGAGCAGGGCTCCTGGCCGGTAGGCGGGCAGCACCGTGGCGAGCGTGCGCGCCTGGACCTCGCCCTCGTCGTCGAGCGGGCGCAGGTCGTCGTCGCCCTTCCACTTCTGGCGCGAGCCCGCGCTGCCGTGCCGTATCAGGAGTAAGGGGGCGGTCTCCAGCGGCGCGGCGGTGACGGCGCGCAGCAGGCCCGCGTCCCACTCGTACGTCAGGCGCGCCCTGGCCTCGTCGACGGGCAGCCAGACCATCTCGTCCACCTCGGATCCGGGGACGAACTCGCCGGAGACCGCGCGGGCCGTCCAGTAGTCGACCCGCTTCAACCGGCCCTTGCGCAGGTAGTGGACGGGAGGCAGGGCGCGGCCGAGGAGCACGGTGAGCCCGGTCTCCTCGCGCACCTCGCGCAGGGCGGCGGCGATCACGTGCTCGCCCTGCCGCAGCTTGCCCTTGGGGAAGGTCCAGTCGTCGTAGGCGGGCCGGTGGACGAGGGCGACCTCGTCACCTCGCCAGACGACCGCGCCTGCAGCTCTGATGGGGTCAGTCATCAACGGTTCTCCAGCGCCTGGTCGCCAGGGTGTGACTCTGCAGGTCCTCGCCCTGGTGGCGGCTCCACGTGCCGTCGGAGTTCAGCCACCAGCTGTTCGTGGTCTCGGCCATCACCAGGTCGAGCAGCTCGATCAGGTAGGCCCTGTGCGGCTGGCTGGTCACCTTCACCAACGCCTCCACCCTGCGGTCGAGGTTGCGGCGCATCAGGTCGGCGCTGCCGATCCAGATCTCGGGTCGCCTGCCGAGCCCGAACTCGTACACCCTGGAGTGCTCGAGGAAGCGCCCGAGAACCGAGCGGACGCGGATGTTCTCGCTCAGCCCGGGAATGCCCGGACGGAGCGCGCAGATGCCCCGAACCCACAGATCCACCGGCACGCCGGCACGGGATGCCCGGTAGAGGGCGTCGATCAGCTGCTCGTCCACGAGGGAGTTCGTCTTCATCCGGATTCTCGCGGGACGGCCCGCCTGCTGATGGGCGATCTCCCGCTCGATCCTGGCCAGCAGCCCGCCCCTCAGCGAGTGCGGCGCGACGAGCAGCCTGCGGTAGGCCGAGTGGTTGGAGTAGCCGGTCAGGTGGATGAACAGGTCGGTCACGTCCTCGCCGACCAGGGGATCGGCGGTGAGCAGGCCGAAGTCCTCGTAGAGCCGGGCGGTCTTCGGGTTGTAGTTGCCGGTGCCGATGTGGCAGTAGCGGCGCAGCTCGCCCGAGGGCTCCTGCCGTACGACCAGCGCGAGCTTGCAATGGGTCTTCAGGCCGACCACGCCGTAGACCACGTGGCAGCCGGCCTTCTCCAGCTTGCGCGCCCACGAGATGTTGGCGTGCTCGTCGAAGCGGGCCTTGATCTCCACGACGACCACGACCTGCTTGCCCGCCTCGGCCGCGTCGATCAGCGCGTTCACGATCGGGGAGTCGCCGCTGGTGCGGTAGAGGGTCTGTTTGATCGCCAGAACGCTCGGGTCCTCGGCCGCCTGCTCGATGAAGCGCTGCACGCTGGTCGCGAAGGAGTCGTAGGGGTGGTGCAGCAGCACGTCACGCTCGCGCAGGACGGCGAAGATGTCGTCCTCGGCGTGGATGGCCTCGGAGGGGACGAACGGGCGGTAGCTCAGCTCGCCCCTGTCGAGGTCGGCGATCGCGTGCAGGCCCGTCAGATCGAGCGGGCCGTTGATCTTGTAGATCTCGTGCGGCGCCACGTCCAGCTCGTCGACCAGCAGCTCGAGCACCTCGGGCGTGATCGTGTCCTCGACCTCGAGCCGGACCGCAGGACCGAACCTGCGCTTGAGCAGCTCCTTCTCCAGCGCCTTCATGAGGTTCTCCGTGACGTCCTCGTCGACGTCGAGGTCCTCGTTGCGGGTCACCCTGAAGGCGTGGTGCTGGAGGATCTCCATGCCCTTGAACAGCTGCCCGAGGTGGGCGGCGATCACATCCTCCAGCGGGACGAACCTGTCCTTGGAGGCGGTCACGAACCGCGGGAGCTGGGACGGCACCTTGACCCTGGCGAAGACCGTGTGATCCGTCGACGGGTTCCGCACGACGACGGCCAGGTTGAGGCTCAGACCCGAGATGTACGGGAACGGGTGGGCCGGATCGACGGCCAGAGGCGTCAGAACCGGACGGATGCGCTCCCTGAACAGCTTGCGCAGCTCGGTGCGCTCGTCGCGGCCGAGGTCGTCCCAACGGACGATCTCGATGCCCTCGCTCGCCAGTTGCGGGCAGATCCGCTCGTGGAAGAGGGCGGCGTGGCGCTTGGCCAGGCCGTCCGCGATCGTCCCTATGCGGGCCAGCTCCTCGCGCGGCTTGAGGCCGCTCTTGGTGCGCAGCAGCAGGCCCGTCGCCATCCGCCGCTTGAGGCCGGCCACCCGTACACGGAAGAACTCGTCGAGATTGCTCGCGAAGATCGCCAGGAATCGGACGCGTTCGAGAAGGGGGAGGGAGGAGTCTTCGGCCAGCTCGAGCACCCGCTCGTTGAACTGGAGCCAGCTTTCCTCACGGTTGAGGAACCGCTCCTGAGGCAGGGGCAGATCATTTCCGGTATGCAGGAGCTCGGCGGACATATTACGTAATATGCCCAACCAGATTGAACAAAGCGTTAACTTCGTCTCAACGACTCACTCTTGTTCGAGTTTCGCCGCCCGCTCGGCCAACCTCGCCTCGCGCTGACGCAGCTTGTCCTCGCGCTCCTTGGCCTTCTCGGCGTCGCGCAGCAGCCGCTCGCGCTCCTTCAGCTCACGCTCCCTGGCCTTCTCGGCCTCCTTGAGCTCCCTGGCCCTGGCCTTCTGAGCCTCCTTGAGCTCCTTCTCGGTCGGCCTGGGCATCGCGGGAAGGGGAGCGAGCTCAAGGTGCTTGCTCGTGGCGGTGATCTGCGGCGTCGGGTTCAGGCCCGTCAGGCCGTTCCACGCCAGGTTCACCAGGTGCGCCGCGACCTCCTCGCGGCCGGGCCTGCGCACGTCGAGCCACCACTGACCGGTCAGCGCCACCATGCCGACCAGCATCTGCGCGTACATCGGCGCGAGCTTGGGGTCGTAGCCCCTGCTCTTGAACTCGTCGGCCAGCACGTCCTCGACCTGGCTGGCGATCTCGCTGATCAGGCTCGCGAACGTGCCCGTGCCCGAAGCGGCGTGCGAGTCGCGCACCAGGATGCGGAAGCCCTCGCTGCTCTCCTCGATGTACTGCAGCAGCGCGAGCGCCGCCCGCTCCAGCTTGATCAGCGAATGCGACGCCGACAGCGCCGCGGTGATCATGCCGAGCAGTTTCTGCATCTCGCGATCGACCACCACCGCGTAGACGCCCTCCTTGCCGCCGAAGTGTTCGTACACCACAGGCTTGGACACCTGCGCCGTGGCGGCGATCTCCTCGATGGAGGTCCCGTCGAACCCCTTCTCAGCGAACAGCGCGCGGCTGATGGTGATCAGCTGCTCTCTTCGCTCTCTTCCTGTCATGCGTCTGCGGGATCGGGATTCGGTGGTCACAGGTTCCATAATGACGGTGCCCGGTCCGTGACCGGGCACCGTGGTATCGGCACTACCCAATGCGCTTCGCCGCCAGGCGCTCGGGAGTCGGCCACCGCACGTCGTGGACCCAGCCGAGCCGCTCGAAGATCCGGATCAGGCCCGCGCTCAGGTCGATCTGACCCTTCAGCACCCCGTGACGGGCGCAGGTCGGGTCGGAGTGGTGCAGGTTGTGCCACGACTCGCCGAACGAGGGGATCGCCAGCCACCACACGTTGCGCGACTTGTCGCGCACCTCGAAGGCCTCGTCGCCGAACACGTGGCAGATCGAGTTGATCGACCAGGTCACGTGGTGCAGCAGGCCGATGCGCACCAGCGAGCCCCAGAAGAACGCGGTCAGCGCGCCCTGCCACGACCAGGTCAGCAGCCCGCCGAGAATCGCGGGAAGGAAGATCGAGGTGACGGCCAGCGCGCCGAACCACTTGTGGAGCTTGATGATGTCCGGGTCCTTGTACAGGTCAGGGGCGTACTTCTCCCTGTTGGTGCGCTCGCTCTCGAACAGCCAGCCCATGTGCGCGTACAGCAGGCCCTTGGACATCGACTTGAATCCCGGGCCGAAGCGCCACGGCGAGTGCGGGTCGCCCTCCTTGTCGGAGAACTTGTGGTGCTTGCGGTGCGTGGCCACCCAGTCGAGGACCGACATCTCCAGCGACAGGCTGCCCGCGATGCCCAGCGCGATCTTCATCGGGCGCTTCGCCTTGAAGGACCCGTGCGTGAAGTAGCGGTGAAGCCCGACTGTCACGCCCAGCCCCGAGACGACGTAGAAGACGAAGGCGATCGCGATGTCGGTCCACCCCAGGCCCCAGCCCCACGCGAACGGCACGGCGGCGGCGATCGCGACCAGGGGGAGGCCCACGACGAGACCGAAGGTGATCAGTTCGGCCCTGGTCTTGGGTTCGGGATCCACGTCTGGCTTGGGACCGGGCGCCGGTCGATCGGCAAGGACGGTCATGGGCTACCTCTCACGACATATGTAGATGAATGTCCGGGCTACGCATCCGTAACCTACGTCAGCGTAAGTTAGGAACGAGCCAGAAGCGAATGTGTGGAAGGTAACGGTCTCCGTCGATTGCTGAGTGGGTTCTGTGTCTTGCGGGTGCCATCGTGGGCTGGTATAAGTGCTCGGCTGACAGCCTGGAGTACCGCCCTGTCCGCGGGATGAAATGCGGCGCGTGAGTGACACAGACGTCGGTATCGTATGACTAGCCGCGACACGCGAGTGTCCGGATCATCCCGGATCGTCTAATCGGCAGGACAAGTGGTTTTGGTCCACTTTGTAGGGGTTCGAGTCCTCTTCCGGGAGCTCTGGAGCACGACACGGCCATCGGCCGGGTAGCTAGAGAGGCACCGAGGGCGGGAAGGTATCCTCACGGTGTCGGGAGGGTAGCGGTGCGGTAGCCGTGCCACGCCCTGATCCGCCTCGTCACAGGGAGCCTCAGTCCGTGAGTGTGCCGCGCCCGGCAGCAGTCATCGTCCTCGCCGCAGGCGAGGGCACCCGGATGAAGAGCCAGACCCCCAAAGTCCTCCATGAGCTGTGCGGCCTCGCGCTGGTCGACCACATGCTCGTCGCCGCGCGGGAGCTCGAACCCGAGCGGCTCATCGTCGTCATCGGCCACGCGAAGGAGCGGGTCGGCGGCCACCTCGCCCAGACCAGCCCCGACGCTCGGGCGGTCGTGCAGCGCGAGCAGCGCGGCACGGGGCACGCCGTCCGCACCGTGCTCGAAGAGGTGGGCACGATCGCCGGCACGGTGCTCGTCACCTACGGCGACACGCCGCTGCTGCGCGCCGAGACCCTCGCCAGGCTGCTGGAGTCCCACGCCGCCGACGGCAACGCGGTCACCGTGCTGACCGCGGAGGTGCCCGATCCGACCGGATACGGACGGATCATCCGCGACGACACCGGCGCCGTCCTGGAGATCGTCGAGGAGAAGGACGCCGGCCCCGCCCAGCGCGCCGTCAAGGAGATGAACTCCGGCGTCTACGCCTTCGACGGCCTCCTGCTCGCCGACGCCGTCAAGCGCGTGTCGACGGACAACGCGCAGGGCGAGGAGTACCTCACCGACGTGCTGTCCATCCTCAGGGAGGAAGGGCACAGGGTCGGCGCCCACATCGCCGCCGACTACGTCGAGGTCGAAGGCGTCAACGACCGGGTGCAGCTCGCCTTCGCCCGCAAGGTGCTGAACCAGCGCATCCTCGAGTCGCACATGCGCGCGGGCGTGACCGTCATCGACCCCGCGAGCACCTTCGTCGACGTGCAGGTCACGCTCGAGTCCGACGTCGTCATCCACCCCGGGACGCAGCTGCACGGCAGCACCGCCGTCGCGGCCGGCGCGCAGATCGGCCCCGCCTCCACGCTGACCGACACGACCGTCGGAGCGGGCGCCGTCGTGCGCAACGCGGTGTGCGACAGCGCGGTCATCGGGCCCGAAGCCTCCGTCGGGCCGTACGCCTACCTGCGCCCCGGCGCCGAGCTGGGCCACAAGGCGAAGGCGGGCACCTACGTCGAAGTGAAGAACTCGAAGGTCGGGGCACGGTCCAAGGTGCCGCACCTGACCTACGTGGGCGACGCCACGATCGGCGAGGACGTCAACATCGGGGCGTCGGCCGTGTTCGTCAACTACGACGGGGTCAACAAGAACCACACCACCATCGGAGACGGCGTCTTCGTGGGGTGCGACACCATGCTGGTCGCTCCGGTGACCATCGGCGACGGCGCCTACACGGCGGCCGGATCGGTCATCACCGACGACGTCCCACCAGGGGCGATCGGCGTGGCAAGAGCGCGGCAGCGCAACATCGAGAAATGGGTCTTGCGCAGGCGCGCGGGCACGAAGTCGGCAGCGGCGGCCGAGAGGGCGCTTGCCGAGCAAGAGCGGGAGAGTGGCACGTGACGAGCATCAAACAGCCGGGGTCCAAGGAGCTGATGCTCTTTTCGGGCCGGGCCTACCCTGAACTGGCCGAAGAGGTCGCCAGGAACGTCGGGGTCTCGCTCACGCCGACGAAGCTGATCGACTTCGCCAACGGCGAGATCTACGCGCGCTACCTGGAGTCGGTACGCGGGTGCGACGCCTTCGTGATCCAGAGCCACACCGGGCCGATCAACAAGTGGATCATGGAACAGCTCATCATGGTCGACGCGCTCAAGCGGGCCTCCGCCAAGCGCATCACCGTGGTCATGCCGTTCTTCGGCTACGCGCGACAGGACAAGAAGGGTCGTGGCCGCGAGCCGATCACCGCGCGGCTGATGGCCGACATCTTCAAGACGGCGGGCGCCGACCGGCTCATGTCGATCGACCTGCACACCTCGCAGATCCAGGGCTTCTTCGACGGGCCCGTCGACCACCTGTTCGCCATGCCGGTCCTGGAGAGCTACCTCAAGGACAAGCTCGACCTGGCCACCACCACGATCGTCTCACCCGACACCGGCCGCGTCCGGCTGTCGGAGCGCTGGGCGGACACGCTCGGCACGCCCATGGCGTTCATCCACAAGCGGCGCGACCTCGACGTGGCGAACTCCGTGAAGGTCAACGAGGTCGTCGGAAAGGTCCGCGGACGCACCTGCGTGCTGATCGACGACATGATCGACACCGCGGGCACGATCTGCAAGGCGGCCGACGCGCTGTACGACCAGGGCGCCACGAACGTCATCGTGTGCGCCACCCACGCGGTCTTCTCCGACCCGGCGGTCGACCGGTTGAAGAACTCGCGCATCTCCGAGGTGATCGTGACGAACACGTTGCCGCTGTCGGAGGAGAAGAGGTTCGACAAGCTGACCGTGCTGTCGATCGCGCCGCTCATCGCCCGCGCGATCACCGAGGTGTTCAGCGACGGGTCGGTCACCAGCCTGTTCGAGGGCAACACCTGATCATGTGCGCGTGAGCGCTCCGCTGTGGCGGGGGAGCCATGCTCCCTCGCCACAGCCCTTCATGACCGCGCGCCCGACGTGACCCCGGCCTCCTGGTAGCGCGCGTTTCATCCGGACATACGCGACTGCGACCGGATCGCCCCGCCGGCCCGGCCTCCTCGCCGGCGGCCACGCCGGGCGCACAGGTAGGGCAGGCAGGGACCGCCCGGCCTTCGGCCTTCCACTCGCTCGGCCTTCCACTCGCTCGGCAACTCGCCCACGCTCAGTCGAGCCGTTCACGCCGTAGCGCCCCCGCGCGCGAGCCGTTCACGCCGCAGCGCCCACCTGTGCGCGAGCCCTTCCCGCCGCAGTACCCCCGCGCGCGAGCCGTTCACGCCGTAGCGCCCACCTTTGCGCGAGCCGTTCACGCCGTAGCGCTCGCCCGCCGCCGAGAGTGCAGTGAGGCGAGATCCGTCCCAGCTCTCCCCGCCCCCGGAACCGCCGGTGACGACGTCGTTCTCGACCCCCGGCAGGCGTCCGGCGACGTCGGCTCGGGAGGGCGCCCGGCACGCTGAGCGAGTTTGCCGAGGCCTTCCGTGCATTCGACCAGCTCACGCTGTATGTCACCATGCGCGCATGTATCATAACTCTTCGTAGTCAAGTGGTGGAGATGCGATCAGCGCGCCCACTACCTCACAAAAGGGACCTCACCTGTGGGTTCCTATGAAAATAACCAGGATGGATCATGAGTCTTCAACTGCGCTGGGTCACGGTGGTGGCCGCGACCGCGATGGTGGGCGGCCTGACCGCGTGCGGTGCCGATATCTCTTCGCTGTCCACGTCCATGTTCATGACCGCGCCGTTCATGGCCGCGCCCACGCCGCCGTCCCAGTACACCTCCGAGTCCGGTGAGTCCGTATCGCAGTCCACGTCCGACTCCGAGGAGTCGACCTCCGAGTCCGGTGAGTCCGTATCGCAGTCCACATCCGATTCCGACCCGGGCTCCGACTACCGGTCCGCGCCCGTGAGCAGGAGCAAGTCCAGGCAGTGCGCCACCGGCAGTTGCACGGTGACGGTGTCGGGCTCGCCGACCCAGGACGTCTCGCTGGAGGCGGCCCGCAGCAACTCGGACCAGCGGCGAGCGGCGGATCTGGTCATCAGTGACTTCACCGACGACTCGGTCATGCTCGGGATGGGTACCGAGAAGAAGCAGGTGAAGAAGGGCGAGTCCGTGGTGATCGGCGGTTGGACGGTCACCCTGAACAGCGTGAGCCAGAGCACCTTCGCGGCGAAGCTCGTCGCCGTCCCGCCCCAGGCCCCGAGCGCCAAGCGCGCCACGAGCACCAAGCGCTACACGAGCGACAGGCGTTACACGAGCGCCAAGCGTTACCCGGGCGACAGGCGTTACACGGGCGACAGGCATTACGCGGGCGACAGGCGTCACCCGGGCGCCAGGCGTTGACGCCGTGGCCCCGCGGTGATGTCGCATCCCGCCGGGCCGCCGGCAGTCGTACGTCGACCGAGAGCCACGGCCCGCGTCCTCGAAGGCCCGAGGCGCGGGCCGTGGGCGTCTTCCGGTCGGCGCGCGGAGGGTACGGCATGCTCCAGGTTCACGTTCGCCAGATGAGCACGAGCGCGGAGTCGTCCTCGCGGTTGCGGACGCTCTTCACGAGCGTGGCGGTCTCGGTGAAGCCTTCCCTGACGAGGGAGTGCGCCTCGCCGAGGATCCTGTCGAGCCCCGTGTCGGGGTCGGCGCGTGGCCCCCACAGCCCGTTGGTGAACAGCATCAGCGCGTCGCCCTTGCCGAGAGCGCCCTCCACCGTGGGCCACCTGACATGGTCGATGACCCCGAGAGCTATGCCCACCGCGGTTGACGGCTGCCAGGTGCCGCTGCCGCCGAAGTACTGGGCGGCAGGCGGGTGCCCGGCGCACGCGATGGTGTAGGCGCCGGTGGACAGATCGAGATCGAGATGGACGGCCGTGACGAGGCGCTCCTCGCCCCGGCGCAGCAGGTAGTCGTTGCAGGCGGGCAGGAAGCGCTCGGCCGGCACGGAGGCCAGCAGCCCGCCGAACGTGCCCGCGAGCATCAGCGCGTGGGCGGCGGCGTCGTTTCCCTTGCCGGAGACGTCGACGAGGGCGAGCTGCAGTCGCGAGCCCTCCAGGCGCGAGACGAGGAAGTCGCCGCCGAACAACGCGCCGGGCGCGGCCTGCAGCGCGACCTTGCGGCCCCAGTGGCGCGGCAGCGGCGGGATCTGGTTGATCGCCTTGAGCTGGCTCTTCAGCTCGATGAGGGCATGGTCGCCGCGCAGGCCGTAGATGCCGACGCCGGCGCGGGCGTGGCTCAGCGACACCGCGAGGACGGCCACCACCACCAGGACGGCAAGCTGCTCGGGTTCGAGCTGGACCGTCAGGCCGATGGCGGCGGAGACGGCCGACGCGGCCAGGACGACGGCGACGGCGGGCGGCCGCAGCAGCAGGCCGCTGGTCAGGATGATCGGCGCCAGCATGATCGGAGGCGCCCACGAGGTGCCGTAGGCGGCGGCGAGCGGACCGATGACCAGAGCCGCGACGGTCAGGACGGTCAGCAGCAGCCGGTGGCGTCCGAGATCCAGGGAGGGAGCGGTGTAGGTGCCGGCCGCGGGCGGGAGCCCCTCACCTGTGGCGAACTCCATCACCTTGTCGCCGGGCGACCAGACGCGGCGGACGGCCTCTATCACGGACATGACACTCCCGCCCCGAAGGTGTCCGAGCGCGCGCCGGGATCGGACGGCATGGGCGGCGCCGTCCGTACTCGCTGTGACCGTGGCTCTGTCACCGTGGGCCTCCTTCGTCCGCATCGTCGCACAGGGACGCGCGGGCAGGCGCACGAATCGTCGGTACCGCCCGCACGAGCGCGGCAGGCGGGAGAGGGGAAGGGAGCGGGTAGACTTCTCAAGTTGCGTTCGTAACGCCTTCCGCTAGGGCGGGTGAGGGTGAACGCAGTATCCGAATCTTCCCGATGCATCCCTAGGAGATGTCGTGTCCGAAGTACGTATCGCCGCCGAAGCCCGCACCGAGTTCGGCAAGGGCGCCGCCCGCAAGATCCGTCGCGCCGACAAGGTGCCCGCCGTTCTCTACGGGCACGGCATCGACCCCAAGCACCTCACCCTGCCCGGCCACGAGGTCCTGCTCGCGCTGCGCACCGCCAACGTCCTCATCCGCCTCCAGGGCGACGGCGTGGACGAGCTGGCGCTGCCCAAGGGCGTCCAGCGTGACCCGATCAAGGGCTTCGTCGAGCACGTCGACCTGCTGCTGGTCAAGCGCGGCGAGAAGGTCACGGTCGAGATCCCGGTCACGACCACCGGTGACGTCAACTCCGAGGGTCTGCTCGACCAGCAGTCCGTGAGCATCGCGGTCGAGGCCGAGGCCACCCACATCCCGACCGGCGTCGAGGTCGACGTCGAGGGTCTGGAGGTCGGCGCCTCGATCACCGCCGGCGACCTGAAGCTGCCGCAGGGCGCGACGCTCGCCGCCGACCCCGAGACGGTCATCGTCCAGGTCATCGCCAAGCCGACCGAGGCTCCCGCCGAGGAGGAGGCCGCGGGCGAGGCCGCCGAGGCCGCCGCCGAGGGTGAGTCCGCCGAGGCCGCCGAGTAAGTAGCCAGAGCCCGGAACGGGGCGAGCCGGGCACCGCCCAGCTCGCCCCGTTTCTGCATGGAGGAGCGATGGATCGCTGGCTGATCGTCGGCCTGGGCAACCCCGGGTCCGAGTACGAGGGCAACAGGCACAACGCGGGCTTCATGGTGCTGGACGAGCTGGCCGCGAGGGCGGGCGGCAAGTTCAAGGCGCACAAGAGCCGGGCGCACGTCCTGGAGACCAGGGGCGCGGTGCTGGCCAAACCGCAGACGTACATGAACCTGTCGGGCGGCCCCACGAAGCTGCTCGCCGACTTCTACAAGATCACTCCCGATCGGGTGATCGTGGTCCACGACGAGCTGGACATCCCGTACGGCGCGCTGCGGGCCAAGTTCGGCGGCGGTGACAACGGGCACAACGGGCTGAAGTCGATCACCAAGGTGCTGGGCACCCGCGACTACCTGAGGGTGCGGTTCGGCATCGGCCGCCCGCCGGGACGGATGGACGCCGCCGCCTTCGTGCTGAAGGACTTCGGCACCGCGGAGCGCAAGGATCTGGCGTTCCTGGTCGACCGGGCGGCGGACGTGGTGGAGTCCCTGGTGGAGAAGGGGCTGGAGGCGACGCAGAACGCCTTCCACAGCGTCGATCTGAAGATCTCCGGTCCACCTCGCTGAATTCCGGTCACACGGCACTACTCCCCGCTACCATTCCATGACTGTCTGTTGGGATAGGTCATGGGGGGCTGATGACGGTCGCGAAGGTCGAGCCGCCGCTCGTCTGGCGAGCCGGCCCTCGCATGCCCAGATGGGTGCGCTCCTACCGCGTGCGAGCGCTGTGGGTGGACCTGTCGTGCGCGATGGCCGGAGCGATGCTCGCCTTCTCAGCCAGGTTCGGTGAGCTGACGCCGCACGCCGCGCCGTACATCGTGCTCAGCCTCGCGCTGCCGCCCGTGTGGGTGTGCGCCGTGGCGCTCAACAGGGTCTACGAACCGCGCCTCATCGGCATCGGCTCGGAGGAGTTCCGCAGGGTTGTCAGGTGTGGCCTGACGCTGACGGCGGCGATGGCGATCTGCGCCTACGCGACCAAGACCGAGGTGGCACGCGGCTATGTCGTGCTGGCGCTGCCGTTGACGACGCTGCTGACCGTGCTCTTCCGCTACGGCCTGCGCCGCGCGCTCCACCGGCGCAGGGCCGCGGGCCAGTGCATGCGCAGGGTGGTGGCCGTCGGCCACGCCGCCGGCGTCGCCGAGCTGGTGGGCAGGTTCCGCAAGGAGCGCTACCACGGCATGGAGATCGTGGCCGCGTGCCTGCCCGAAGACTCTCCTGACAAAGAGGTCGGCGGCGTGCCCGTGGCGGGCGGGTTCGGCGACGTCCCCCTGGTGGTGGCCCAGCTCGGCGCCGACACGGTGGCGGTCCTGGCCTGCCAGGAGATGGACGGCGTGGCCCTGCGCCGCCTGGCCTGGCGGCTCGAGCGGACGCACACCGAACTGGTCGTGGCGCCCGCGCTCATGGAGGTGGCGGGTCCGCGCACCACGATCAGGCCGGCCGCGGGCCTGCCGCTGCTCCACGTGGAGCATCCTGAGCTGACGGGCGCGCGGCAGCTGGTGAAGAACGTGTTCGACAGGCTGGTGGCGCTGCTGCTGCTGGTGCTCGGCACGCCGCTGCTGCTGGCGGTGGCGGCCGCCGTACGGCTGGACAGCCCGGGTCCGGCGCTGTTCAGGCAGACGCGCGTCGGCAAGGGCGGCAGGCTGTTCACGATCGTGAAGTTCCGCACGATGCGGCAGGACGCCGAACGGCTGAAGGTCGAGCTGGTCAGCGACGCCGACGGCCTGCTGTTCAAGGTGAGGAACGATCCACGCGTCACCGCCCTCGGCGCCCTCATGCGCCGGCACTCCCTGGACGAGCTCCCGCAGCTGATCAACGTGCTGCTGGGTCACATGTCGCTCGTCGGTCCGCGCCCGCCGCTGCCGGAGGAGGTCGCCAGGTACGGCGACGACGTCCGGCGGCGACTGCTGGTGCGTCCGGGGCTGACGGGGCTGTGGCAGGTTTCCGGCAGGTCAGATCTGTCGTGGGAGGAATCCGTCCGCCTCGACTTGCGTTACGTCGAGAACTGGTCACTCATGCTGGATCTGCAGATCCTGTGGAAGACTTGGTCGGCCGTCGCCCGCGGGCAAGGAGCTTATTGATGACGATTCGCGACGACCATTCGCTCGCCTCGGACCTGGCGACGGAGGCGGGAGAACGTCTGCTCGCGCTACGTGCCCGCGACGGCTTCGAGCACCCGCCCTCGCTGCGGGCCGAGGGCGATCGGATGTCCCACGTCTTCCTCACCGAGGCGCTGGCGCGGCTGCGGCCCAGCGACGGCGTGCTGTCGGAGGAGGCCACCCGCGAGGAGCGCGAGGACCCGGCGAGGCTGACGGCGGGCAGGGTGTGGATCGTCGACCCGCTCGACGGCACCAGGGAGTTCGCCGAGGAGGGCCGCGAGGACTGGGCGGTCCATGTGGCGCTCTGGGAACGCGGCGCCCTGGTCGCGGGCGCGGTGGCGCTGCCGGCTCAGGGGCGCACGCTGTCGACGGGCGAGCCGCCCAAGCTGCCCGTCCACCAGGGCGGCAGGTTCCGTATCGCGGTCAGCCGTACCAGACCGCCCGAGTTCGTCCAGAAACTCGCCTATCTCGCCGGCGCCGACCTCGTGCCGATCGGCTCGGCCGGAGCGAAGATCTCCGCGGTTTTGACCGGCGAGGTGGAGGCGTACGTCCACGCGGGCGGGCAGTATGAGTGGGATTCCGCGGCGCCCGTGGCGGTCGCGCAGGCCTCCGGAGCCTTCGCGAGCCGAATCGACGGTTCTGAGCTGGCCTACAACCAGGAGGACCCCACTCTTCCGGATATCCTTGTTTCCCTACCGGAGCTGGCGCCAACGTTGCTCGCCGGGATCCGCGACCTGCACCGCTAATGCCGGAGGAAGCCCCCATGCTTCAGCGCGACTACACGACGTCGCAGCTCGACGTCCTAGAGGCCGAGGCCATCCACATCATGCGCGAGGTGGCAGCGGAGTTCGAGCGGCCCTGTCTGCTCTTCTCCGGCGGCAAGGACTCCATCGTCATGCTCCGCATCGCGGAGAAGGCGTTCTGGCCCGCGATGATCCCGTTCCCGCTGATGCACGTCGACACCGGGCACAACTTCCCCGAGGTCATCGACTTCCGCGACCGGCGGGCGGCGGAGCTCGGCGCGCGCCTGGTGGTGGCCAGCGTCCAGGACTCCATCGACGCGGGGCGGGTCACGGAGGAGACCGGGCGGCGTGCCTCCCGCAACCGCCTGCAGACCACGACGCTGCTCGACGCGATCGAGGACAACGAGTTCGACGCGGTCTTCGGCGGCGCGCGCCGCGACGAGGAGAAGGCCCGCGCCAAGGAGCGCGTGTTCTCCTTCCGTGACGAGTTCGGCCAGTGGGACCCGAAGAACCAGCGTCCCGAACTGTGGAACCTCTACAACTCGCGGATCCGCAAGGGCGAGCACATCAGGGTGTTCCCGCTGTCCAACTGGACAGAGCTCGACATCTGGGACTACATCCGGCGCGAGGGCATCGAGATCCCCTCGATCTACTACGCCCACACCCGCAAGGTCTTCGAGCGTGACGGCATGCTGCTGCCGGACGACCCCGTGGTCAGCAGGGGCGACGACGAGCCGCTGTTCGAGACTGTCGTCCGCTACCGCACGGTCGGCGACATGACCTGCACGGGCGCCGTCCAGTCCACGGCCGCCACGGTCGAGGAGATCATCGAGGAGATCGCGGTCACCAGGATCACCGAGCGCGGTGCCACCAGGGCCGACGACCGGGCCTCCGAGGCCGCGATGGAAGACCGCAAGAGGGAGGGGTACTTCTAATGGGCCCCCTTCCCCTCGCAAGCCGTACCACCACGGGAGAGCAGCTGTAATGGACATCCTCCGCTTTGCCACGGCGGGAAGCGTCGACGACGGCAAGTCCACCCTCATCGGGCGCCTGCTCTTCGACTCCAAGGCCATCTTCGAGGACCAGTTGGAGGCCGTCGAGCGCACCTCGCGCGACCGCGGCACCGAGTACACCGACCTGTCGCTGCTCACCGACGGCCTGCGCGCCGAGCGGGAGCAGGGCATCACGATCGACGTGGCCTACCGCTACTTCGCGACCCCCCGGCGGAAGTTCATCATCGCCGACACCCCAGGTCACATCCAGTACACGCGCAACATGGTCACCGGCGCCTCCACGGCCGACCTGGCGATCATCCTGATCGACGCGCGTAAGGGCGTGCTGGAGCAGTCGCGCCGGCACGCGTTCCTGACCACGCTGCTGCGGGTGCCGCACCTGGTGCTCGCGGTGAACAAGATGGACCTCGTCGACTACTCCGAGGACCGGTTCGAGGAGATCCGCGAGGAGTTCACCGCGTTCGCCTCCAAGCTGAACGTGGCCGACCTCACCTTCATCCCGATCTCCGCGCTCAACGGCGACAACGTGGTCTCCAGGTCGGAGAACATGCCCTGGTACCAGGGCTCCTCGCTGCTGCACCACCTGGAGAACGTGCACATCGCCTCCGACCGCAACCTGGTCGACGTGCGCTTCCCCGTGCAGTACGTCATCCGTCCGCACAAGACCGAGTTCCACGACTACCGCGGCTACGCGGGGCAGGTCGCGGGCGGCGTCCTCAAGCCCGGTGACGAGGTGCTGCACCTGCCCTCGGGCCTGACCACGCGGATCGCCTCGATCGACACCTTCGACGGGCCCGTCGAGGAGGCGTTCCCTCCCATGTCGGTCACCCTCCGGCTGGAGGACCACATCGACATCTCCCGCGGCGACCTGATCTGCAGGCCGAACAACCGGCCGCACGTCGCGCAGGAGCTGGAGGCGATGGTCTGCTGGATGTCCGACGCGGTCAAGCTCGCGCCGCGCTCGAAGCTGACCATCAAGCACACCACGCGTACGGCCCGCGCGCTCGTGCGCGACCTGCACTACCGGCTCGACGTCAACACCCTGCACCGCGACGAGGCGGCGACCTCGCTGGGGCTGAACGAGATCGGGAGGGTGTCGCTGCGGGTCACCCAGCCGCTGTTCGTGGACGACTACGCCCGCAACCGGATGACGGGCGGGTTCATCCTCGTCGACGAGGGCACCAACACGACGGTCGGCGCCGGAATGATCGTCGAAGCCAGGGCGTGACGCCCGTCAGGCTCGCGGCCCCCATGTGACCGCGAGCCCGTGACGGCTTGTGCCCGCCGTACGGCCTGAGCGCCGCGTGGTCCTTCCACGCGGCGCTTTCGCGTGCGGTCGCAGGCCTTAGGTAGATCATTTTACGTTTCGGTGACGCCACGATTACTCTCCGCGCTAACGTCTCCACGGTCCGTATCCGTCGCACCGCCGGAGGCGTGCCAGTGAGTAGCCGGGTGATCTTTCTCGGTGGCCTCGGCCGCAGCGGAACCACGCTGCTCGAGCGCCTTCTCGGCGAGCTGCCCGGCGTGGTGCCGCTCGGTGAGGTCGTCCACCTCTGGGCGCGCGGCGTGCTGGCCGACGAGCCGTGCGGGTGCGGCGAGCCGTTCGGGCGCTGCCCGTTCTGGCGCGAGGTGGGCGAGCGCGCCTTCGGCGGCTGGCCGCGTGAGCTGGCCGAGCGGGTGCTGGCGCTGCGCCACAGGGTCGACCGCACCAGGCGCATCCCCGCGGTCGGCCATCCCGACCTGGCCGAGTACGTCGCCGCCTACGACCGCGTCTACTCCGCCGCCATGGACGTCGCCGGCGGCACGGTCGTCGTCGACTCCAGCAAGCACGCCTCGCTGGCGTTCTGCCTGTCGGCCGGCGGCGTGGCCCCCCGCGTGGTCCACGTCGTGCGCGACCCGCGCGCCGTGGCCCACTCGTGGCGCAGGACGGTCGCCCGCCCCGAGGACGGCCGGCCCATGACCAGGTGGGGAGCGATGCGCACATCACTGCACTGGAGCGCCCAGAACCTCGCGCTCGACCTGCTGTCGCGATGGAACGTCCAGGTGACCAGGGTCCGCTACGAGGACCTGCTCGCCGATCCCCGCACCACCCTCACCGCGCTCGCGACCGAGCTGGGCCTCGACACCCGCCTCGGCTTCCTCGACGGCGCCACCGCCAGCCTCGGCCCCGCGCACACCGCCTCGGGCAACCCCATGCGGTTCGCGGTCGGCCAGGTGCGGCTCTTCCACGACGACGCCTGGCGCGGCGGCCTGCCCGCCGTCCAGCGCGCCGTCGTCTCGGGCCTGACGGCCCCCCTCATGACCAAGTACGGCTATCGCGGAGCGGCGGCATGACTCCCTCGGTCGGCGTGGTGATCCCCACCACGGGCAAGCGGCCAGAGCAGCTGCGGGCGGCGACGCGCGCGGTGCTCGCCCAGGTCTACCCGGGCAGGATCGACCTGGTCATCGTGGTCGACGGCGGCGACCCCGCCGCGGTCGCCGAGCAGGTGGCCGACATCGTCGCGCCCGCGTCGGGCGCCGACGACCACCACAGGGTGCGGGTGCTGCCCAACAGGCTCAGCCCCGGCCTGCCGGGGGCTCGCAACACCGGCATCGCCGCCTCCGACACCGACCTGGTCGCCTTCTGCGACGACGACGACGTCTGGCTGCCGGGCAAGCTCGCCGCACAGCGCGGCGCGCTCACCGGCGGCGCCGACTTCGCCAGCTGCTCCATCGAGGTCGAGTACGGCACCCGCCGCATCCCCAGGCTGGCGGGCGTCAACCGGGTCACCAAGGCCGACCTGGTGCGCTCGCGGATGGTGATGGTCCACTCCTCGACGTTCCTGTTCGAGCGGGGCGCCTACTGGGTCGACGAGAGCGCGCCCGCGGGACAGAACGAGGACTGGGACCTCGCGCTGCGCGCCGCCAAGCGCCGGCCGATCGCGCACGTCGACCGCCCCCTGGTCAGGGTCCGCTGGGGCGCGTCGCAGTACGTCGCCAAGTGGGCCGACCGCATCGCCGGGCTCGAGTGGATGCTCGCCCGGCACCCTGAACTGGCCGTGGATCCGCGCGGCGCGGCGCGGATCTACGGCCAACTCGCGTTCCACAACGCGGCCCTCGGGCGGCGCGGGGAGGCGGGCCGGTGGGCGCTGCGCACCTTCGCCGCCCGCCTCGGCGAACCCCGCGCGCCGATCGCGCTGGCGGTGGCGGCGGGGCTGGTGTCCGCTCCCGCGGTGCTCGCCCTGCTGCACGACAGAGGCCACGGGATTTGAGCGGTCCAACCCCGCGCCCCGCCGCCGCCCCCGGCCTGACCCCCGCCGAGGGCCTCCACCCGCCCGCGATCAACCCCACCCACCCCGCCGACCCCACCCACCCCGCCGACCCCGCCGACACCATCACGACTCACCTCTCAGGCACCTCCACGACCCACCTCTCCGGCACCTCCACGAGCCCCACCTGCGGCGGCAACGCGACCTGCACCTGCGGCGGCACCACGACCTGCACCTGCGGCGGCACCACGACCTGTGACGCCGGTCGCACGTCCGCCGCCCGTGACTCCGGCGCGCACCCCGCCTTCGCCACCACCAGCGAGCCTTCCGCGCTCGAAGCGCTCTCCGCCTGCGGGGAATCCTCGGTGTCCGGTGAGATGGGCGCCTTGGGTGGAGTCGGCCGCTCCGGGGACCCTTCCGCTGTTGGTGGGGTCGCCGTGTCTGGTGCGGTTTCCGCTTGCAGTGGGGTCTCGGCCGGTGGGGAGTTCTCGGTGTCCGGTGAGATGGGCGCTTTGGGTGGAGTCGGCCGCTCCGGGACCCCTTCCGCTGTCGGCGGGGACGCCGTGTCTGGTGCGGTTTCCGCTTGCGATGAGGTCTCGGTGGGCGGGGAGTCTTCGGTGTCCCGCGAGATGGGCGCCTTCGATGGTGCCTCCGCCCCTGGGAGGGTCTCGGTCTTTGGCGGGGCCGCGGTCCCTCGGGGGGTTTTCGTCTCCGGTGGGTCTTCGGTCTTCAGCGGGGCCTGGGTTTCCGGTGAGGACTTCGTCTCCGACCGGGCGTCGGCCTTCGGCTGGGTCTCCGAGGAGGCCGTCGTCGCCTCGCATCCGGCGCGGGTCACGGCCACGCGTCTCACCCCGCACCCGGGACTCCACGGACTCACCCGCCCTCCCGCCGGCGACGGGCCGCGTGGGGCCGGGTCGTCCCCACCGGGTGACGGGTTCGCTCCACGCGTGCCCGCCGACCCGGTAGGCCGTCCTCAGAGGGTGCGGGTGGCCGGGGTCGAGGTGGACCCGTTGACTGAGCGGCAGGTGGTCGACTGGGTGGCCGGAGCTCTCGACCAGGGCACGGGCGGTCACATCGTCACCCCGAACGTCGACATCTGCCGCGCCGTCTCCACGAACCCCGCCCTCAGGGCGCTGGTCGCCGCCGCCGATGTCGTGGTCGCCGACGGGATGCCGCTGGTCTGGGCGTCCAGGCTGCTCGGCACACCCATCCCTGAGCGGGTGACGGGCGCGGACCTGATCTGGTCGCTCAGCGCGATGGCGGCCACCGCGGGTCGGCCCGTCTACCTGCTCGGCGGCCCGCCTGGCGTGGCGGCGAGGGCGGCGAAGGCGCTGGCGGGCCGCTGCCACGGGCTGGAGGTGTGCGGGGTGGACGCTCCGCCGTTCGGGTTCGAGAAGGACCCCGAGGAAGTGGGCAGGCTGAGGGCCAAGCTCGTCGCCGCACGGCCGAGCATCGTCTTCGTCGGGCTGGGGTTTCCCAAGCAGGACCGGCTGATCGCCGAGCTGCGTGCCGATGCGCCGGGCGCGTGGTTCGTGGGGTGCGGGTCGGCGATCGCGTTCGCGGCCGGCGCGGTGCCCAGGGCACCGGCGTGGGCGCGGCGGGCGGGCGCCGAGTGGCTGTTCCGCCTGGTCGGCGAGCCAGGGCGGCTGGCCAGGCGCTACCTGGTCGACGACGTTCCGTTCGCGATGCGGCTGATGGCGAGGTCGTTGCTGGGCCGACGGTGAGGTCGCCCCCGCACGAAAGATCAGAGAGGCCGCGTGAGAGCGGCCGAAGGGCCTTGGGTGATGGCGGCGCACCGCGAGGAGGGTGCGCGGGCGGATGGTGAGAGCGCGGGGGCGGGCCGCCCGGGCGCGGCGAGTGGTGAGGGTGCGGGGCTGGTGGTGAGGGCGCGGCGAGTGGTGAGGGTGCGGGGCTGGTGGTGTGGGCGCCGGTCGTCAGGGGGCGGGGAGGGCGTGTCACCGGGTGAGATGGCGGATCCTGGCGATGTCGTCGTCGCTCAGGCGGTCGCGGTAGGAGTGGAGCGCCCGGCTGGAGTCCATCGGGCGGTACGCGGTGCGGGAGAGGCCGGACCAGGTGAAGCCACGCTCCGCCGTACGGGATGCCGTGCAGGCGCGGGTGATGCGACGTTCGGCGGCAGGCGACCAGCGCAGCCCCGCGACCTCGTAGAGCCTGCGGAAGCCGGGCACGGGCGCGGTGGCGAGGTCCTCGTACGAGACCACGGTGATGCCCTCGGTGCGGGCCAGGACGGCGCGGGCGACCCGCCAGAGCGCGCAGATCTTGGCGATACGGTCCTGGGAGCCGACGAGCGCCCGCAACTCCCCGATCTCGGGGTGGTCGCGGACGAGCAGGGGCTGTTCGAGCAGCTCGTGGAAGTAGACGGTCCAGCCGAGCCGGGTCCACGAGCCGACGAACGACACGGGGTCGCGGACCAGCGCGATCACCGTGCAGCCGAGCCCGCGCGCGAACCATCCGGCCGACAGCACGGCGAAGGGATCGTCGAGCAGCGCGCGGCGTCCGGCGAGGCGTCCCCACGTGAAGGCGGCGCCATAGCGGGCGAGCCTGGCCAGGTCGTACGGCGAGCGGTTGGCGCGCAGCTCGGCCAGGAAGCCGTAGCGGAGAGCGGCGGTGTCGCGGAACGCGGGCAGCCAGTCGGCGGAGTTGTCGTCGCAGATGTACTGGAAGCGGTGTGTCACGGAGGCGCGCAGCACGCCGGGGCAGCGGCCGGGCGGGTGCTGCGGATTGAGCGGCTCGTTGACGTAGACGAGTTCGCCCGAGGCGCACAGCATCTTGCCGGCCCAGCTCGTGCCGCTGCGGGGAAGCCCGGTGACGAGGACCGGCGTCACGCGGCCGCCCATGAACGGAACCGCAGGGCGGTCAGGCTGTGGCGGCCGAAGGGACGCAGGCCGTAACGCTGGTGGATCTGCCACAGCGGCAGCAGGTTCTTCAGCAGCGCGCCGCCGGACCAGCCGAGCGCCGCGCCCAGCGCACCCTGCGTGGGGATCAGCGCCAGGTCGAGCACCACGGTGAATCCGACGGCGGCGAGCAGGTTGGCGAGGCTGGAGGTGGTGTGCCCCGCCGAGATGAGCACGACGTCGACCATGCCGCACGCGGTCGCGACCATCATCGTCGCCGCCAGCACCAGCGCCACGGGCACCGCGTCGCCGTAGCCCGTGCCGAAGACGCGCAGCAGCCACGGCGCGAGCAGCGCGTAGCCGAGCCAGACCGGCCAGGTCAGCAGCACCAGCCACATGGTGGTCACCTGGTAGAGCTCACGGGCGCGCGTCAGGTCGCCCTCGGCCATCGCGCGCACCAGGCGGGGCTGCGCGGCCTGGGAGAGCCCCTGGTTCGCCAGCTGTCCGACCACCTTGAACCTGGTCGCAGCCGTGTAGACCGCCACCTGGGCAGGTCCGGCGAGCAGGGCCACGATCACGATGTCGAGCCGCTGGAACACCGCCTGGATCGCGCCCGCGGCCGATCTCGGCGCGGTGTGCCGCCACAGGTCGCGTCCCGTGCCGGGAAGGTACGGCGTGCGCGGCACCCGCCCGCGCAGGCTCGCCGCGGCCAGCACCACCAGCAGCAGGTACGGCACGCCCCACGCGGCGGCGAGCGGGCCGGTGACCTGCTCGTCGTGGCCGTCGGAGGAGCCGGGGAGGAGGCCTGCCGGCGAGGTGAAGGCCACGGCGCCCACCAGCGCGAGCTGTGCGACAGGGAGCAGCACGCCGTCGAGCAGCACGGTCGGGCGCATGGTGCCGAACCCTCTGGTGGCCGCGAGGAGGACGTCGGCGACGACGACGAAGGGCAGGGCGAGGGCGAGCGGGCCGAGGTGGGGGTACAGCAGCGCGCTCGCCGCGAGGGAGAGCGCGGCGCCAGGGGCGACGGCTGCCCGGATATATCCGGATATGCCGCGGTAGTCGTAGGTCTTGGCTCGGGCGATGAAGTAGATGAGGCCGGTGCCCGCGTCGAGCTTGGCGACCCCGGCGACCATCAGGGCCAGCGCGGTCGCCGTGAAGAAGCCGCCCGCCTGGTCGGCGCTGAGGGCTCTGGTCACCACCACGACCAGGAGGAACTGGGCGAGCGCGCCCACTCCGGCTCCGGTGATGCCCGCGATCCCCCCTCTGGCCACCCGCCCCAGCATCCCGCCGCCCCCACGAACGCCGGGGGTCCCGCTGCGTCCGCGGGCATCGGAGGTGGGGCGGTCTCCGGGAGTGTCGGAGGTGGGGCGGTCTCCGGGAGTGTCGGAGGTGGGGCGGTCTCCGGGAGTGTCGGAGGTGGGGCTGCCCACGCGTGCGCCGCACGCGGTCGCGGGTTCCGGGGGAGCACCGGGTGCGGGGCTCGCGCGAGGGGTCGACGCGGGGCGGTCAGGAAGGTCCGGCGGGGTGGAGGGGTGGGGTTCCTCGGAACGGTCGGGGGTCACTGGCGCCACGAAGGATCACCGCCCAGCCATGGCACGAGGTCCGTGTCGTACACCTCGAAGTGCTCCATCAGCGTCTGCCGTACCGACTCGGGCAGCGGTTTGGGCCTGGACCTGCCGTTGTGCCGCTCGAACACCGGGCCGCCCAGCTCGGGCACGCCGAGGAACTCCAGCACCTGGCGGTAGACCCGCTCGGGCTCGGCGAAGAACACGTGGCTGTCGAGGACGAGGATCCGCTCGCGCCCGAACAGCGGCTCCAGCCGGTTGAGCTGCTCCGCGTACCGCCCGCGGGCCAGGTAGGCGTGGTGGCGGTGGGAGTGGTGGAGTGAGTGCGGCTGGGACCTCAGCTGCTCGGCCGCCCCGGCCAGCCGCCTGACCTCGAGCTCCACCGCGTACTCGAAGTGCGATTCGGTCTCGAACCCGCGCGCCAGCTCGTGGGAGTGCGCCGAGAAAGCCCGCTCGACGGGGTCGCGGACCAGCACGATCAGCTTGACGCCCGGCAGGTCCCTGGCGATCCGTTCGCCGGCCAGCGGGTGGAACAGGTAGTAGGGCGCCGACTCGAAGGCCATGGGCTGGATGCCGTACCTCTTCTTGAGCAGCGCCGCGCCCACCTTCAGCGGGAAGTGTCCCTGGTACCAGGACACGCCCTTGGCGTAGCCGGTGTCGAAGTAGTGGACGCCCTTGTGCAGCACGGGCTTGAGCAGGAGCGGGTGCTGGGCGAGCGCACGGTAGAGCGAGGTGGTGCCGCAGCGCTGGGCTCCCATGATCAGAAAGGAGGGCAGCATCCGGCCGCCGGAGGTCAGCCGTCCCGTGGTGCGGGAGACGGACATGACCGAGTGCTTCATGGCGTTCATAGGAGGAGCTCCTGGTGGTCGACGAGCGGGTTGAGCCAGGACGAGGGCGGCCCCAGCGGCTCGTGCCCGTCGGCCGCGTGCCGGTCGGCGAGCGCGATGAGGTAGCGGATCGCGGTCAGCCGTGCCTGTGCTCCGGAGAGCCCGAGCGGCGCGAGCGCGCGCCCTGACTGGGCCAGGCAGGCCTTGGCGGCCTGGTCGGGCGGCATACGGCGCAGCGCTCGCTGGAACAGGTGGTGGAGGGCGTCGAAGCCGGGCGGCACGCCGACCTCGTAGCGTTCCCAGTCCCACACGTGGAGGCGGCCGTCGCCGGTGGGCGCGATGTTCCACGGGGACAGGTCGCCGTGCCAGGCGGGTCCCGCCGGCCCGCCGGTGGCCGCGATCTCCTTGACGGCGGCCGTGAGCAGCGCGGGCGCGACGCGGGCCCGCCGTACGGGGAGGGCGGACATGGCGAGGACGGCGAGCCCGTTCCACATCCCGTGGTAGAGCACGACCGGCGGGACCACGGTCTTGAGCGGCAGGTCGGCGAGCTTCGTCAACGCGGCGGCCTCGTTGGTGATGAGCTCGCGTGAGCGGGGCGTGTCGCCGATCTTCGCGAAGGCCATCAGCGAGCCGCCCGAGTGGAGCTCGAGGATGGGCTTGCGGTTGGCTCTGCGGGCGGGCCGTACGTGGAGGACCGCGCGGACGGGGGCGCCGAACACCTCGCCGAGATGGCTCTCGATCGACCCCTCCAGGGGCAGCATGACCTTCGGCCCGAGGGGCGCGTGCCACCAGCGGCGCGGGCGCAGCCGCCGGGGGAGCACGGCATGTGGCAGCAGGCTGTAGGCCTGGGGGGCGCCAGGCCCCGGGTACAGCAGGCGGATGGTCTGGCCGAGATAACGCAGCCTGATGCGGGCGTCACGCATATGTGTTCCTCCACAGGAGGGCGAAGGAGATGAGGTAGAGGCTGAGCGGCGTGACCAGGCCGTCGTAGACGAACATGTAGAGCAGCACGAGGATCATCACCAGCACCCCCGCCAGGCCGACGGGACTGCGGTCGGGCCAGTAGCGGCGGATGGCGCCGAGGAAGAAGGCGACGTAGAGCGCGGCGCCCACGAAGCCCTGCGTGATGATCAGGTGCCAGAGTTGGCCGTCGCTGCCGAGGGGTGGGTGTCCGCACTCCCGGCACCAGTCGGTCTTGCCCGTGGTGATCGTGCGGTGGTTGCCCATGGCGTTGCGGGTGTTGCCGTAGCCGATGATCGGAGAGCCCTCTGCCGCCTCGATGGTGGCGGACACGGTGAAGGCCCTGATGTCGTTGCTGTGGGGGTTGTCCAGGCGCTGGACGACCAGGTCGGCCAGGGGGCTGGCGACGAACACCACGGCGCCGAGCGCGCCGGCCGCGCAGATCGCCAGGCGGGCGCGGCCGCCGACCCTGACCACGACGTAGAGCGCGGCCAGGCCGAGGCCGATCCACAGGCCTCTGTTGAGCGAGTAGACGACGGGCACGGCGGCCGCCGCGACGAGCACGGCGGTCACGGCCTTCCTGCGCGGCCCGCCGTACACCCACCAGCCGACCACGAACCAGATGAGCAGCACCGACAGGTTGCTGCCCCACGCGTTGGCCCATTCGAAGGGCGCCTCGGGCCGCGGCGAGGCGTGGCCGAGCACCTTCTGGATCTGGGCGGCGGTGGGGTGAATGAGGTTCTGGACGAAGGCGTTTCCGCTGATCCAGCCGGGCAGGACGCGTTCGAGTGGCGAGGTGAAGGCGAACGAGGGGAACAGCACGCCGAGCAGCCCGCCCGCCACGGTGGTGACGAACAGCACGCCGAGCATCCTGACCAGGCGCAGCTGCGGGAGTTCGCGCTCGGTCAGGTTGCCGAGGTAGAGCACCATGATGAGGAGCGAGACGTAGAGCGCGAGGCGCATGAGGTAGCCGACGATCCGGCCCGCGCCGAACTCCCCGTAGGTGTCCTGCGGCATCTCGGCCAGCATCAGCGCGCTGAGCAGGTATCCGGCCAGCAGAAGCACCCACAGGCCCAGGCCGCGCGGCAACCTGATCGGCCGCCTGCGCCACAGGATGTACGCCATGGGGAAGGCGAGGACGATCACCGCGAGGCCGCCGAAGCCGAGCGCCCACCATACGGGATAGCCGACCAGCAGGGCCCCGATCGGCCATGCTGCCCGGCTGTCTCGGCGGGTGTCCCGCACCGTCACGTGTCGGACACCTGGGGGATGGGGGACGTGTCCGCCGCTTCGGGCTTGCGTCCCTGCTGACCGCCCGAGCCGCCCTTGGCGAGGATGTCGCCGGTGACCGGGCTGATCCTCTGCGGCGGCCGCCGCGCGGGGGCTGGCACGAGCGGTGCGGGCAGTCCGGTGGTGAGCCTCGAGGGCGCGGGCTCGGCCGGGGCGGCGGCGGGGCCCCGGTCCGTGACGGTGACCGCGCCGATGACCGGCACCGCGTGCCGCTCCAGCCGTCGTACTGCCAGCGCCACGTCGTCCGCCCTGGCCGCGCCGAGCCCGACCACCAGCAGCGCCCCGTCGGCTCTGGCCAGGTCGCCGACGTCGGAGCCGGTGAGCACGGTGACAGGCGCGGCGGCGGACAGCGGCCGCGCCACCGCCGTCGAGCCCAGCGCGGGCGGCACAGGGCGCAGCAGCAGCCGCGAACCCGGGCATGTGGCGACCACGGAGGCGGCCAGCTCGCGCAGCGCGTGGGGGTCGGCCGGTTCCGACAGGTCGGCGAGGACGGCCAGCCCGGTCAGCCGCTCGACGTCGCCTGCCGTACGCAGCCCTTTGTCGAGCAGGTCGCGCGTGTAGGCGGCGGCGGCGCCGGACACGAGCCCGATCATCAGGCCGCTGCCGAGGTAGAGCGGGAGGCTGGGCGAGCTGGGCGCGGTCGGCTCGGCCGCCTGGCTGATGACGTAGCCGGGCGTCACCGCCACGGTCTTCAGCGAGTCGTATTTCATCGTGAGGCTGTAGATCTGCCTGGTCAGCACGTTCTGCCGCTGGGCCGCGATGGTGTGCTGGGCGGTGCCTCTGCGGAGCCCGGCCAGCTCCTCGACCACCTTGCCGAGGCTGGTGTTGACCTGCTTGAGCTTGGTGGCCAGCGCCTTGAGCTGGGTGGCGAGCGCGGCCTGCGCGGTCTCGGTGCGGTGTTCGAGGTAGGCCAGCGCGTAGGCGCGCGACTGCGCGGCGGCGATGGCGGGGGTGTCGGCCGTGACCGCGATGGACAGCACCGAGGAGTTGGGCGGAACGGTCACGTCCGCCGGAGCGGGTGTGGTCGTCAGCGCCTCGGCGGCCTTGGCCGACACGACCGCCGACTGGGCGATCTGGGCCTCGGTGTCGAGGTTGAGCGCCTCGCGCTGCCTGCCCGTCACCTGGTTGGGCTGCTCCTGCACGCCGGTGGAGGCGACGAGGACCTGTGTCGTGGCGGTGTAGGCGGGCGGGGTGAGGCGCAACAGCGCGACGCCGCCGAGCAGTCCGGTGAGCAGACAGGCGAGGAAGAGGGTCTTGCGCCTGCGTAGCAGCGAGACATGCTCGGCCAGGTCCGCGCCGGAGGACATCAAAAGCAATCTCCCTGTAGTCGCCACGCGACTGTGAGTTACTGGGGTCACGTCACTATAGGGCGGGCGGATATTTCCCCGGTCGAATACCGAAGATTTTCTCCCGACGCCCCCGTCAAATATCGCGAATTAGCGTGAAATGTCGGGGTTGGCGATCCGGGAAACTCGTGACCTCGCAGGTGGGTGGCGTGGCAGGGTGGATCGGCAACGCGGCGGGGGTTGACATGAATACCGAGGGGAGTGAAGAAGAATTGCGTCTGAGAAAAGCGACGGCCCTGATTCTGCTCGCCGTACTGCCCGCCTGTTCCACGGCCTCGGGAACGGCCCGGCCCACCCCGGCGGACACCCAGGTGGAGGCCAGGATCAACGGCCTGCTCGGCATCACGGAGTCGCCGGCGTGCGAGGTCACGGCCAAGCTCATCCCGTCCTGCGGCGCATGGTGGGGGATCGCGCCCGAGATCTTCACGGGGCTGACGTCCGACAGGGCGCTGGCGCAGGCGGAGCGGCGGATGGGCCGCGCCGCCGACATCCTGCACGTCTACCACCGGGGCAAGGAGCTGTTCCCGACCGGCAGGGAGATCGCGCTCGCGCGCGATCCCGGCCATCCCAGGATGTTGCTGATCAACTGGAAGCCGTCGTTCGACACGACCTGGGCGGCGATCGCCGACGGGGCGCTCGACCGGCGCATCGACCGGCTGGCCGAGCACATCAGGCAGACCTTCCCCGAGCGGTTCTTCCTCACCGTCCACCACGAGCCGGAGGACGACGTCAGGGCGAACCCGGGCTCGGGCATGACCGCCCCCGACTATGCCGCGATGTTCCGCCACGTCGTGCAGCGGCTGCGCGAGAAGGGGGTCAAGAACGCGATCACGGTCATGACCTACATGGGCGCGCCGAACTGGGCCTCGCAGCCGTGGTTCGAGCAGCTCTACCCCGGCGACGACGTGGTCGACTGGGTGGCGATGGACCCCTACGCCGACGCCATGGTCCGCGACTTCGACGGGCTGGTGAACAAGACCCGCAAGGACTACGCGCGATGGCCGGGCTTCTACCGGTGGATGCAGTGGCGCTTCCCCGGCAAGCCCATCATGATCGCGGAGTGGGGCGTGTTCTCCTCCGACCGCAAGCGCGCCTTCTTCGAGTCGACGCGGGCGCAGGTCACGCGCTATCCGCAGATCAAGGCGCTGGTCTACTTCGACTCGCCGCGCGCGCCGAGGGGCGACACCAGGTTCGACACCGATCCTGGGGCCGCGCGCGCCTTCACGACACTCGCAACGGATCCTCACTTCTCCGCGACGCGCGTGCCGCGACCGTGAGCGCCGCCCCGCCGAGGACCACGGCCCCGCCGAGGATCCAGGCGGTGGCCGTGTTGGGCACGTCCAGGAGCTTGAGCGCCGACGCGAGCAGCACCACGGCCAGCAGCGCCCTGATCGCGCCGCCGGGCGCCCATGCCGAGATCCGCGCGCCGAGATAGACGCCGGGGATCGAGCCGATCAGAAGCGAGAGCGTGAGGTCGAGCTGGAAGTCGCCATAGAGCAGGTGGCCGAGCGCCGCCGCGGCGACGAGGGGGACGGCCTGCACCAGGTCGGTCCCCACGAGCTGGTTGGCCTTGAGCGCGGGATAGAGGGCCAGCAGCGCCACGATGATCAGCGATCCCGAGCCGACGGAGGATACGCCGACGACCACACCACCGACGATACCGACCAGTACAGTCGGAATAGGGCGCACGTGAATATCGCGGGCACCCGACGAGCCGCCCCTGTCGCCGAGCCAGGTCTTCAGTACCAGGCCCGCGACGGCCAGCAGGAGCGCGACGCCCAGCGCCACCTTCACCGCCTGCTGGACGGCGGCGCCGTCGCCGAAGGCACTGACGAGGAAGACCCCGCTGAAGGCCGCGGGCACCGAGCCCACGCACAGCCAGCCGACCAGACGCAGATTGACGGTGCCCCTGCGCAGGTGGACCAGGCCGCCGACCGGCTTCATGATCGCCGAGGCGACCAGGTCGCTGGAGACGGCGGCCAGCGGGGGGACGTTGAAGAAGAGCATCATCATGGGCGTCATCAGCGCGCCGCCGCCCATGCCGGTCAGCCCGACGACGATCGCGACCAGGAACGACCCGGCCACCAGGGGGAAATCGATCAACGGACCCATCCTCCGCTTCTGAGCGCGTCGAGGACCCGGGAGACGGCGGCCCCGATCGAGATGTGCGTGGTGTCGATGACCAGGTCGGCGTCCTCGGGCTCCTCGTACGGATCGGAGATGCCGGTGAACTCGGGGATCTCGCCCGCGCGGGCCTTGGCGTACAGGCCCTTGCGGTCGCGGCGCTCGCACTCCTCCAGCGGCGTGGACACGTGCACGAGCAGGAAGTCGGCGCCGACGGACTCGACGAGCCCGCGCACCTCCTCGCGGGTGGCGGCGTAGGGTGCGATCGGCGCGCAGATGGCCAGCCCGCCGTGGCGCGCCGCCTCGGCGGCGACGAAGCCGATGCGGCGGATGTTGAGGTCGCGGTCGTCCTTGGAGAAGGTCAGCCCCTTGGACAGCAGGTGACGCACCACGTCGCCGTCGAGGTAGGTGACGGTGCGGGTGCCGAGCTCCAGCAGGGCGTCGCGCAGGCCGCGGGCGATGGTCGACTTGCCGGAGCCCGACAGGCCGGTGAGGAACACCACGACGCCCCTGCGGTGGGGAGGTCCTGGCAGGGTGACGGGTTCGGGTCCCGCCAGGTGCTCGGCCGCGCCGTAGGCGGTCGCGACGTGCTCGCGCAACTCCAGGTCGATCGCCTGGTCGTCGCGAGGGGCGAGGGGTGCCGAGACCACGATCGTGCCCTCCGGCAGCTTCTCGCGGGCCTTCAGCGCGGCTCTGACCACCGCGGGGCCGCCTTCGCCGTACGCCAGGGGGAGCAGCAGGACGACGCCTTCGAGCTCCTCGGCGACGGCCAGGATCTCCTGCGTGCTGAGGTCGTCCAGGGGGCCGCGCATGGTGACGGCCAGCGCGGGACGCCCCGCCAGCTCCTCGCGCACCTCGGCGGGCGAGCGTCGCAGCCTGGCGAAGGGGCCGTGCTCGACGGCGCCCAGGGCCTCGACGGGGCCTGCGACCAGATCGTCGTGCCCGGTCTCCGTCACGGTGAGGACGGCGAGCGCCACGCCCTCGGGGTCGAGCAGCGTGACCCTGTCGCCCTGCTTGGCCTCGGGGACGCGCAGCGTGACCGGCGCGGGCCACGGCGTGCCGTCGGCGAGGGTGCCGCGCTCTTCGACCTCGTGGAGGTCGTCATGGCCGAGGAAGCCGGTCAGCGGGTGGAAGGCGCCGGAGATCAGCAACTCGAGGTCGGCGAGCTCGCGAGGGTCGGGGGTCCACTGGAGGTGCGCCGTCATCGCTCCACATTTCCGATCGACTTAGTCGGATATACCTTACCCTGTCATATCAACCGGGCGAAATGATTCTGGGGCTTCCTGATGACCATCGTCACCTCGTCGTACGAAGAGGTGAACCTTCCGCCCGACAGCTTGTCGACCAGGCGCACCATCGCCGAACCTATGCCTCCCATGGCGGGACCGCTGGTCGAGGAGACATCGTCGCTGACCATCAGGCCGCGCATGAGGCAGAACGCGTGCATGCCCTCGCGGGAGGCGACCGGCTCGTAGACGGCCGGCAGCGGGCCCGCGCCCACGCCCTTCGACAGGCGCGACCACAGCAGGCGGCGGAGCCACCCGGGGGTGAGTCTGTCGCACAGGCCGTAGGCGGTGGACCTGTCGCGCATGCGCAGCAGCAGGAGGCCGCCGGGGCGCAGGCCGTTGAGCAGGCGGTCCAGGACGAGCTCCGCGTGCTGGATGCGCTCGACGAGGAAGGTCACCTGGACGGCGTCGAACGAGCGCGGCGGGACGGGGACCGAGCGGAGGTCGCCGAGGGTCCACGAGTCGAGGTCGCCGCGCTCGGACATGACCGCCCTGATGGCGGGCAGGTCCTCGTCGACGCCGACGACCCTGGTCTCGATCGCGTCGAGGGCCGGCGGCGGATCGTGGGCACACCCGGCGACGAGCAGGTCGAGCCTGCGCCCCAGTTGCTCGGTCCACTGCTCGCGGATCCGCTGCTCGAAGAGGTCGCCTCTGGCGACCGACCACACGTCAGCCATGTCACCCAGAGTAATCATATAAACGCGATCTGTTAGTGATTTCCTGGGCGTTCTTGGGATGCCCTTCCGGTGGCCCCATCCCCCGGACCGCGGCGCTTTCCGGGCGACGGGCGACCCGCCCGAACCCCGCCCGAACCCCTCGATCGTCTCGGCCGCCGCCGAGAGGGGACGCGGCGACCCGTTGCTCCGCGTAACCGGCCCGCCCGGCAGGCGAAGCGAGACCCGTCCCCCGGCGCGGTCAGGTGGAGGCACGGGCCCGCGGTGGAAGTAGTCTGGTCGGACAGACCCCCGCGACCTCACTCGGCCGGGGGTAGTCGTGTTGCCGTCGTGGGGCTTGAGGGCGTATCTGATGAGTCTGTCCGGACTGCTAGACCTAGTCTCCGCCGACCCGAAGCTGACCGCCGCTCTGAAGCAGGGCGGCGACGCCTCGTTGATCGCGCCTGCCGCGCTGCGCCCTTTCGGGGTCGCCGCGCTGGCCGAGCACGACCAGCGCGCCGTCCTGGCCGTCACCGCGACAGGCCGTGAGGCCGAGGACCTGGCCGCAGCGCTCACCAGCCTCATCGAGCCGGGCTCGGTGGCCGTCTTCCCCGCGTGGGAGACGCTGCCGCACGAGCGCCTGTCGCCGCGCAGCGACACGGTGGGGCAGCGGCTGGCCGTCCTGAGGAGGCTCGCGCACCCCGTGAAGGGCGACGCGACGGCGGGCCCGCTGTCGGTCATCGTCGCGCCGATCCGCGCGCTGCTGCAGCCGATCGTGAAGGGTCTGGGCGACCTGGAGCCGATCCGCCTCAAGGCGGGCGACGACGCCGACCTCGAGGACGTGGTCGCGCAGCTCATCCAGAACGGCTACGCCAGGGTCGACATGGTCGAGAAGCGCGGCGAGGTCGCCGTGCGCGGCGGCCTGCTCGACGTGTTCCCCCCGACGGAGGAGCACCCGCTACGCCTGGAGTTCTGGGGCGACACGGTGGAGGAGATCCGCTGGTTCAAGGTCGCCGACCAGCGTTCGCTGGAGGTGGCCGACGACGGTCTGTTCGCACCGCCGTGCCGCGAGCTGCTGCTGACCGACGAGGTCAGGGCCAGAGCGGCGGAGCTGGCCGGCGAGCACCCCTCGCTGGCCGAGGTGCTCGACCGGCTCGCCGAGGGCATGCCGGTGGAGGGCATGGAGGCGTTCGCGCCCGTGCTCGCCGGCGAGATGGATCTGCTCATCGACCACCTGCCCTCGACGGCGACGGTGTTCGTGTGCGATCCCGAGCGCATCAGGGGCAGGGCCGAGGAGCTGGTAAGGACGAGCCAGGAGTTCCTCGAGGCGTCGTGGATCAACGCGGCGGCGGGCGGCGAGGCGCCGATCGACCTCGACGCGGCGGCCTTCCGCACGCTGGAGGAGGTCCGTGACCAGGCCGACTCGCTCGGCCTTCCGTGGTGGACGATGGCGCCCTTCGGCGAAGGCGTGGAGCTCGACGCACAGGACAGCGAGTCCTACAGGGGCGACACCCAGAAGGCGCTGGCCGACATCAAGGGCTGGCTGGGCGAGGACAAGGCCGTCGTGCTGCTCAGCGAGGGCATGGGGCCGGCCGAGCGGATGGTCGAGCTGCTCAAGGGCGTGGATGTTCCCGCTCGTCTGTCGAAATATCTGGACAGCGCGCCGGAGCCGAAGGTGGTGCACGTCTCGACCGGGCTCATCGAGCACGGATTCGTGACGTCGGGGCTCGCCGTACTGACGCACCTGGACCTGGTGGGGCAGAAGGCCAGCACCAAGGACATGCGCCGCCTGCCCAGCAGGCGGCGGAACATGGTCGACCCGCTGCAGCTCAAGGTCGGCGACCACGTGGTGCACGAGCAGCACGGCGTGGGCCGCTACATCGAGATGGTCCAGCGGACCGTGCAGGGCGCCACCCGCGAGTACCTGGTCATCGAGTACGCCAAGGGCGACCGCCTCTACGTGCCGACCGACCAGCTCGACGAGGTGACGCGCTACGTCGGCGGCGAGGCGCCCACGCTCAACAGGATGGGCGGAGCCGACTGGGCCAAGGCCAAGTCGCGGGCCAAGAAGGCGGTCAAGGAGATCGCCGGCGAGCTGATCCGCCTCTACAGCGCGCGCATGGCCAGTCCAGGCCATCCCTTCGCGCCCGACTCGCCGTGGCAGAGGGAGATGGAGGACGCCTTCCCCTACGCCGAGACCGGCGACCAGCTGGAGGCCATCGACGAGGTCAAGCGCGACATGGAGCGGGCCGTCCCGATGGACAGGCTGGTCTGCGGCGACGTCGGCTACGGCAAGACCGAGATCGCGGTGCGGGCGGCGTTCAAGGCGGTGCAGGACGGCAAGCAGGTCGCGGTGCTCGTGCCGACGACGCTGCTGGTGCAACAGCACCTGTCGACGTTCAGCGAGCGCTTCTCCAGCTTCCCCGTCAGCGTCAAGCCCGTCTCCCGGTTCCAGACCGACGGCGAGGTCAAGGTCACCCTCGAAGGGCTCAGGTCGGGCCAGGTCGACCTCGTGATCGGCACGCACAGGCTGCTCAGCCCCGAAGTCCGCTTCAAGGACCTCGGCCTGATCATCATCGACGAGGAGCAGCGCTTCGGCGTCGAGCACAAGGAGGCCATGAAGCACCTGCGCACGCAGGTCGACGTGCTGGCGATGTCGGCCACGCCGATCCCGCGCACGCTGGAGATGGGCCTGACGGGCATCCGCGAGATGTCGACGATCCTGACGCCGCCGGAGGAGCGGCACCCGATCCTGACCTTCGTCGGACCGTACGACGAGAAGCAGATCGGGGCCGCCATCAGGCGCGAGCTGATGCGCGACGGCCAGATCTTCTTCGTCCACAACAGGGTCGCCTCGATCAACAAGGTCGCCTCCAGGCTGAGGGAGCTGGTCCCCGAGGCGCGCATCGCGGTCGCGCACGGCCAGATGAACGAGCACCAGCTCGAGAAGATCATGGTCGGGTTCTGGGAGCGGGAGTACGACGTGCTCGTCTCCACGACGATCGTCGAGTCGGGCCTCGACGTGCCCAACGCCAACACGCTGATCGTGGACAGGGCGGACAACTACGGCCTGTCCCAGCTCCACCAGCTGCGCGGACGCGTCGGCCGGGGCCGCGAGCGCGGCTACGCCTACTTCCTCTACCCGCCGGAGAAGCCGCTCACCGAGACCGCGCACGAGCGCCTCGCCACCATCTCCCAGCACACGGAGATGGGCGCGGGCATGTACGTCGCGATGAAGGACCTGGAGATCCGCGGCGCGGGCAACGTGCTCGGCGCCGAGCAGTCGGGATTCATCGCCGGCGTCGGCTTCGACCTGTACGTCAGGCTCATGGCGGAGGCGGTCCAGGAGCAGAAGGCCAAGCTGTCGGGCGTCGAGGTCGAGGAGGAGCACCAGGACGTCAAGGTCGAACTGCCCATCAACGCGCACATCCCGCACGACTACGTCACGTCGGAGCGGCTGCGGCTGGAGGCGTACAAGCGGATCGCCGCCATCACCGCCGAGATCAACATCGACGAGGTGCGCGACGAGCTCACCGACCGGTACGGCAAGCCGCCCGTCGAGGTGGAGAACCTCCTGGAGGTGGCGCGCTTCCGGCTCAAGGCCCGCAGGGCAGGGCTGACAGACGTGACGCTCCAGGGCCAGAACATCAAGTTCGGCCCCGTCGTGCTGAGGGAGTCCCAGCAGGTCAGGCTGGACCGCCTCTACAAGAAGGCGATCTACAAGCAGGCCGCGGAGACGCTGCTCGTGCCCGCGCCGAAGACCAAGCCGCTGGGCGGCGTGCCGCTGCGCGACCTGGAACTGCTGAAATGGTGCTCCGACCTGGTCGAGGTCATGTTCCTCGAACCGGCGAGGGTAAAGTAACCGACGAGAAACGCGCGCCCATACCGTCCGCAACCGGCCCAGGGCGTCGCGATGGATCGCGAAGGGATCAAGGGTGAAGTCGATTCGAGTGGCCGTGGCCGTCGCCGCGCTGGGTGTCGCGGTGACCGCCTGTTCGTCGCCCGTGCAGGCCGGCTCCGCGGCCATCGTCGGCAATGAGCGCATCGCGGCCAGCGATCTGAACACGCACGTCAAGCAGCTCGAAGAGGCGCTTGTCAAGGCCAAGATCCCGCAGTCGCAGCTGCAGCTGCCCGTCACGCAGTACGTGCTGCTGCAGATGGTCAACGTCGAGCAGTTCAGGCAGCTTGCCGCCAAGGCGGGCGCCAGGGTCACCGACGGCGAGATCGACCAGTTCATCGCCGCTCAGGGCGGTCTGGAGGCGCTGGAGCAGAAGACGCTCGTCCAGGGCGTGCCGCCGGCCTACACCCGCCAGTGGCTCGGCACCTCGATCGCCATCTCGAAGCTGATGCAGCAGTACGGCGGCGGCACCGACCAGGCCGCCCAGCAGCGCGGCCAGGAGAGGCTGATCAAGGAGGCCGCGGCCATCAAGATCACCTACAGCCCGCGCTACGGCACCTTCGACCCCAACAAGGGCTTCGTCGACGCGGGCCGCTTCGGCAGGCCGGCCGCCGCCGCCCAGGGCTGAGATGCCGCTCGTCATCGTCACCACCTCGCCGCGCGTCGCGCCAGGAGTGCTCAGCCACCAGGCGTGGCGGGCGCTGGCGTCGGGGCGGGTGCTGACCGCCTCCGAGGACCACCCGCAGCTGCCGTTCCTGGCGGAGGCGGGCGTCGAGGTGGAGGTGGTGGTCCCCGACCACGCGGCCCTCGTACGGCAGGCCGTCGACGGCACGGTGGTCTGGCTGGCCACCGAGGACGAGCACTTCATGCGCGCCGTCGGCCACGCGGCTCTCGCGCTCGACGAGCCGCCGGTGATCGAGGTCGTGCCCGGCTCCTACGACCTGCCGGGCGCCCGCGTCCTCGACCTGGTCGCGGTGATGGACAGGCTGCGCACCGAGTGCCCGTGGGACCGCAAGCAGACCCACTCCTCCCTCGTGCCCTACCTGATCGAGGAGGCCTACGAGGTCCAGGAGTCCGTCGAGCGGGGCGACTACTCCGCGCTGCGCGAGGAGCTCGGCGACGTGCTGCTGCAGGTCGCCTTCCACTCGAGGGTGGCCGAGGGCTTCGACATCGACGACGTGGCCGACGCGATCGTCACCAAGCTGGTGCGACGCCACCCGCACGTGTTCGGCAGCGTGATCGTCGAGAGCGCCGACGAGGTCAACGCGAACTGGGAGGCCATCAAGGCCACCGAACGGGAGGGCAAGGATCTCTTCGACGGGGTGCCGATGGGCCAGCCCGCCCTGTCGCTCGCCGCGCAGCTGATCCGCAGGGCCGAGGGCGCGGGCGCGCCGGAGGGCCTGTCCCATGCCGTCGGGCAGGGCGTGGCCAGGGAGCTGTTCGACCTGGTACGGCGGGCACAGCAGGCGGGCCTCGACCCGGAGGCCGAGCTGCGGGCCGCGGCCAGGACCTACCGCGATCGGGTGGAAGCCTGGGAGTCCCGGTAGCGGACGGCTTCCCCTGATGCCAGGATCGTCCGGCATGGGGGAATTGAGGCGATTGCAGGCCGGTGAGCCGCCAGAGGTGGGCGGCTATCGCCTGCTCGGCGGGATCGGCGACGGCGGTCAGGGTTCGGTGTTCCTGGGGGAGGGACCCGACGGCCGCAGGGTGGCGGTGAAGATCCTGCACGCGAGGCTGCTCGGTGACCAGCACGCCAAGCGGCGGTTCCTGCAGGAGGGCGCGACCGCCGCGCGGGTGGCCGCGTTCTCGACGGCGAAGGTGATCGAGACGGGCCTGGTGGAGGGCAGGCCGTACATCGTCAGCGAGTACGTCGAGGGCCCATCGCTGCAGGAGCTGGTCGCCAGGGAGGGCCCGCGCGCCGACGGCGCGGTGGAGCGGCTGGCCGTCGGCACGGCGGCCGCGCTGGCCGCCATCCACAGGGCGGGCATCGTGCACCGCGACTTCAAGCCGAGCAACGTGCTCATCGGCCCCGACGGGCCCAGAGTGATCGACTTCGGTATCGCCAAGGCCATGGACGCGGGGACCACGGCCTCCAGCGTGGTCGGCACCCCCGGCTACATGTCGCCCGAGCAGATCGCGGGACAGCCCGCCAGCCCCGCCTCCGACATGTTCGCGTGGGCGACCACGATGGCCTTCGCCGCCACCGGCAGGGCGCTGTTCGCCGGCGAGTCGATCCCCGCGGTGATGCACCGCATCCTCACCGCGCAGCCCGACCTGCGCGAGATCGGGGAGCCGCTGCGCTCGCTGCTGGCCGCGTGCCTGGACAAGGAACCATCCACCCGCCCTTCGGCCGACGACGTGCTGCAGTCCCTCCTGGACGGCTCCACCGCCGACGACGCCTTCCACGCCAAGGCCGCGGCCGCCGCCCGCCGCGCCCCTCGCGGGCCGTCGCGCAGGGCTCGGCACACGGCGCCCGCCAGACGGCGCCGCCCGATCGTGGTGGCGGGCGTGGGCGTGGCGCTGGCCGGGGGACTGGCCCTCGGACTCGCGTGGCAGGGCGACCAGACGCCCACAGGCCGATCGGGTGGCGGATCGGCTGTCGGCAAGGCCGTCACCAGCGCGTCGCCCGCGTCGGCATTCGGCAGACCCCTGGGTGGCCCCTTCGGCACGGGCGAGGTGAGCGCGCTGGCCGTCGGAGAGCTCAACGGATCGGCTGTCGTGGCCGCCGCCGAGGTGAAGACCAGCAGGCTGGGCGTGTGGGACCCGGTCAAGGGCAAGCTGCTGGCCCGCATGCCGCAACGCGTCATCGACGTCGGCTCGCTGGCCTTCGCGTCCGTGGGCGATCAGACTGCGCTGGTATGGGCCACCCCCGACGGCCGGGCGCACTGGTGGCACCCAGGCGGATCCGCGCCCGTGAGATCGACGGTTGTCTGCAAGAAGCAGCCCCACATGGCGGTCGTCCAGCGGCCGGATGGCGACGCGGTGGTCGTCGGCTGCGAGGAGGGCCGGATCCAGGGGTGGGACCTGGCGACGGGCAAGCCGTCGGGCCTGTGGTCCTTCCTCGCCCGTGGGGTCACGAGTGTGTCGTCGGCGGGGGACGGCGAGACCGTGTTCGCCGTCGGCCTCGACGGCCGGGTCCAGAGGTGGAAGCCGTGGGCCAAGCAGCGGCCCGAGACGATCACCTGGGCGGGCGGCACCGCCGTGCACGCCGTCGACCAGCGGATGCTGGCCGTACAGGGGCGAGCGGGGCTGGACGTCGTCGACTTCGACAGCGGCAGGCGGATCTGCGCGGTCGGCTCGCCCCCGTCCCGGCTGGCGAGCAGCAGGAACCTGCTGATCGGGGCGGGCGAGGGCGTTCGCGCGTGGAACCTGCGGACCTGCGAGCCCTTCGCCACCGTGACCGACTCGGGCCAGGTCGGCGTCCTCGCCACCGGGGACGCCGGCGGCCGGCCGTACGCGGTCGCGAGCGTCGACGGCAAGGGCCTGGTGATGTGGAGCCTCGATGACGTGCCAGCTGGCTAGGGTCGATAGGCTTTCATGGCAAACCGCCCTTCGACTCTAGGAGCGCCTGACGTGGCTTCCATCGAGGCCGTTTCCGCCCGCGAGATCCTCGACTCCCGGGGCAACCCGACGGTCGAGGTCGAGGTTCTCCTCGACGACAACAGCACAGGCCGCGCAGCGGTCCCCAGCGGCGCGTCCACCGGCGCGTTCGAGGCCGTGGAGCTCCGCGACGGCGACGAGCGCTACGGCGGCAAGGGCGTCGAGAAGGCCGTGCTCGGCGTCACCGACGAGATCGCCGACGAGATCCTCGGCATCGACGCCGACGAGCAGCGCATCATCGACCAGATCATGATCGACCTGGACGCCACGCCCAACAAGGCCAAGCTCGGCGCCAACGCCATCCTCGGCGTGTCGCTGGCCGTGGCCAAGGCCGCGGCCGACAGCGCCGACCTGCCGCTGTTCCGCTACGTCGGCGGCCCCAACGCGCACGTGCTGCCCGTCCCGATGATGAACATCCTCAACGGCGGCGCCCACGCCGACACCAACGTGGACATCCAGGAGTTCATGATCGCGCCGATCGGTGCCGAGACGTTCCGCGAGGCCGTCCGCATGGGCACCGAGGTCTACCACGCGCTCAAGGGCGTGCTGAAGGAGAAGGGCTACGCCACGGGGCTGGGCGACGAGGGCGGCTTCGCCCCCAACCTGCCCTCCAACCGCGACGCTCTCGACCTGATCCTGGTCGCCATCGAGCGCGCGGGCTACACGCCCGGCGAGGACGTGGCGCTCGCCCTCGACGTGGCCGCCTCCGAGTTCCACAAGGACGGCGTCTACACCATCGACGGCAAGGGGCTGTCGGCCGACGAGCTGATCGCCTTCTACGCCGACCTGGTCGACTCCTACCCGCTGGTCTCCATCGAGGACCCGCTCGACGAGAGCGACTGGGAAGGCTGGAACAAGATCACCAAGGCGCTCGGCGACAAGGTTCAGCTGGTCGGCGACGACCTGTTCGTGACCAACCCCGAGCGGCTGGCCCGCGGCATCGCCGAGGGCACCGCGAACGCGCTGCTGGTCAAGGTCAACCAGATCGGCACGCTGACCGAGACGCTCGACGCGGTCGACCTGGCCCACCGCAACGGCTACCGCTGCATGATGAGCCACCGTTCGGGTGAGACCGAGGACACCACGATCGCCGACCTGGCCGTGGCGACCAACTGCGGCCAGATCAAGACGGGCGCGCCCGCGCGCTCCGACCGGGTGGCCAAGTACAACCAGCTGCTCCGCATCGAGGAAATCCTCGACGACGCCGCGCGTTACGCGGGTCGCGGGGCTTTCCCGCGCTTCCGGCGCTAGTTTCAAGTACGGCCATGGCGTCCGGTCTCGGGCACCTCCCCGAGACCGCCGCGCCGGGCTCGCTCGGACAGGCTTCCCGCGCACCGGGTGTCCGTGCCGCCCTGGGGACCCCTTCGGGCGGGACGGCCGGCTGGTGAGCGGGAACGACCGCCGAGGCGGACGACTCTCGGGTCGCTCGCCCTCGTGGTCGTCTCCGGTCGTAGGCAGACCGACCCCGGCCTGGCCGGTCACCCCGACAGGCCTTGACGGACTGATCGGCCTGGCCGGCCTTGACGGGCCGGTCGGCTTGGTCGGCCTTGCCGGACTGATCGGCCTGGCCGGCCTTGACGGGCCGGTCGGCCTGGCCGGCCGCGTGAACCGGTCTGGCCGGGTTGGGTGTGCGGTCGTCTGGACGGGGCGGGGGTTGGTCGGTCACCCGGATCGGCCGGGTCACCCGCGGTCTGGACGTCCGACGGCGGCCGTGAGCCGGATGGTCGACCGGCGGCCATCGGGTGACCGGCGGTCGGCGGGTGACCGGCGGTCGGTGTGAGTCCGGTGGTCGACCGGTGGCACCGAGTGGCCGATGTCCGACAACCATCGGCAGACCGTCAGTCGGACGGACGCGAGGCGACCGTCAGCCGGTCGGGCGTTGGGCGATTTTCAGCCGGTCGGGCGTTGGGCGGCCGTCGGTCGGTCGGGCGTCGGGCGGCCGGTTCTGGAGGGCAGGAGGTCGGTTCCGGAGGCGGGAGGTCGCCGGTCGAGTCATCGGCCAGCGGGCGAGCCGAACGCCTGCGACCCCGGCGGGACGACCAGCGCGGGGTGGGATGACCGGTGTGGGATGGGACGATCAGCTCAGGGTGGGATGACTAGCTCGGGGTGGGATGACCAGCCCGGGGTGGGATGGCCAGCCCGGGATGGGACGACCAGCTCGGGGTGGGATGACCAGCTCGGGGTGGGACGACCAGCCTGGGCCAAGACGGCCTGGCCGGCCCGGGACGGGATGGCGCCGCCTGACGGCTCGCGGTGGCGCGGCCACCTTGGGTGCGAGGCCCCCGCAGGGGAGGCGGTCACGGCCGGGGGTAGGGGAAGCGGCGGAGTGAGGCGGAGGGAGCACAGGTGGCGAAACGACCGCAGTTGACGGGACGGGCCGCGATCCTCGCGGTGGTGGTGTGCGCGATCGCCATGAGCCTGGCCTACCCCGTGCGCGAATACGTCGCCCAGCGCCGTGCGATCGCCGAGCTGGAGGCCGAGAAGGCCAAGGAGCAGGAGGAACAGCGCGTGCTGGCCGAGCGCCGGCGGCAGCTGGAGGACCCCAACTACATCAAGCGCGAAGCCAGGCGCAGGCTCCACTACTGCGGCGCGGGCGAGAAGTGCTACATGGTCGCCGACAGCAAACCGAAGCAGACCCAGGCGGGCGCGCGGCAACAGGCCGCGATCACGCCGCCCTGGTACCAGACGCTGTGGGAGTCGGTCGAGGCGGCCGACACGGGCAAGGGCGTCAAGGCCTCTGCGGGAGCCACGGTCGAGGAGAAGAAGGACGATGGAAAGCCATGACATCGAGGCGGTCGAGCGGCAGCTCGGCCGTCCGCCGCGAGGCCTGCGCAAGGTCGCGCACCGCTGCCCCTGCGGCAACCCCGACGTGGTCGAGACGGCGCCGCGGCTGCCCGACGGCACCCCGTTTCCCACGCTCTACTACCTGACCTGCCCCAAGGCCGCCTCCGCGATCGGCACTCTCGAAGGTTCGGGGCTGATGAAGGAGATGCAGGCAAGGCTGGCCGACGACGCCGAACTGGCCGCCGCCTACCGGGCAGCGCATGATGACTACATCGCCAGGCGCGACAAGGCCGCGGCGGAGGAGGGCATGGAGCCGCTGCCGCGTGACATGCAGAGCACGGGCGGCATGCCGTACCGGGTGAAGTGCCTGCACGCGCTGGTCGCGCACGAGCTGGCGGTGCAGGGGGGCAACCCGTTCGGGGCGGAGGCGTTGGAGCGGTTGCCGGAGTGGTGGGCCGACGGCCCCTGTGTGCGGGCGGAGGACGAGCAGTGACAGTGAAGCGCGTGGCGGCCGTCGACTGCGGCACCAACTCCGTCCGCCTGTTGATCGCCGACGTGTCGTGCGGTGAGCTCACCGAGATCGAGCGGCGTATGGAGATCGTCAGGCTCGGTCAGGGCGTCGACAGGACGGGACGGCTGGCGCCCGAGGCGCTGGAGCGCACGTTCACGGTGATGCGCGAGTACCGCAAGCTGATCGAGCAGCACGGCGCGACCGCCACCAGGGTCGTGGCGACGAGCGCGACGCGGGACGCCGAGAACCGCCAGGTGTTCGTCGGCGGGGTGCGCGAGATCTTCGGCGTGGAGCCGGAGGTGGTCTCGGGCGACGAGGAGGCCGAGCTGTCCTTCACCGGGGCGACGAAGGGGCTGCTGCACCTGTCTCCCGAGACGGGGGTACCGGACGGTCCGCTGCCGCCGTACCTGGTGGTGGACATCGGAGGCGGCTCCACGGAGTTCGTCGTCGGCTCCGATCATGTGCTGGGGGCGCTGTCGGTCGACATCGGGTGTGTACGGCTGACCGAGCGGCACCTTCGTGACGCGGGCGACCCGCCCTCGCCGGAGGCGCTCGAGCGGGTGGTCGCCGACATCGAGGCCGCGCTCGACAGGGTCGAGTCGGAGGTTCCCGTACGGCAGGCGCGCACGCTCGTCGGCCTCGCGGGCTCCGTCACGACGGTCGCGGGGATCGCGCTCGACCTACCCGCTTACGATCCGGAGCGGATTCATCACACCATTCTCCACGCCGAACAGGTTCATGAAGTGACGCGCCGACTGCTCGCCATGACGCATGGTGAGCGAGCCGCGATTCCCGTCATGCACCCGGGGCGAGTGGACGTGATTGGGACGGGTGCCCTGATTCTGGACCGCATCGTGCGCCGTTTCGCGTTTTCGCAGGTCGTTGTCAGCGAACACGACATTCTGGACGGAATCGCCTGGTCCATCGCCTGAAATTTCCGGGATTTCGGACATTCTCGCCCTTTGGGGCGTGTTGAGAGTGCATTCTGTTCTGTGATTAGGTAAAGGAGCTTTACGGGGGCTTTGCCATATGGTTCGGCACGGGGTGTGCCGGCGTGGCGACCGTTCCCGAGCGCACCTTTTCCCTCACGGAATGGAGCACTCTCACATGAAGTCCTCAGGACTGGCTCGCAGAGTGGCCGCCTTCGGCGCCACGACTGCGATGCTGGCCGCCATGGTCGCGGGGTTGGCCGCCGCCCCCGCACAGGCGGCGACCACGGCCAAGGCGGGCACGCTCTCCACTGCCGCCTCCGCCACCAAGGCCAAGCCCCTCGCGGTTTCGGTCGCGACGCCCAAGGCGTCCGTCCGCGGCTACGAGGGCTCGTGCCCGGTGACCGTCAAGTTCTCCTCGCAGATCAAGGTCAAGCTCAAGGGCAAGACCACGGTCGCCTGGCGTTGGCTGCATGGCAATGGGTCCAAGGGCAAGGTCCAGACCAAGAAGGTCGCGGGCAACGGGGTCAAGACGATCAACGTGTCCCAGGCCATCAAGTTCACGGACAACGTCAAGGGTTGGGAGGCCGTCGAGGTCCTCGGCCCGAAGCACGTGAAGTCGAAGAAGGTCTACTTCTCGGTCACGTGTGGTGACAACAACGACGGCGATGGCCTGCACGAGGCCGACTACGACGACGTGACCGCCCGCGCGTGGGCGTCCCCGAGCACGTACGTCGGTCCGTGTACTCCCGGCGACAAGATCGACTTCACCGGTGTGATCAGCGTGGACAGCCCGCGTTGGGTGCACTACCGCTGGATCCTCAACGGTGACGTCGTCGACGGGGGCAAGGTCAAGGTCTGGAACTCGCGGAAGGTCGGCTTCGGCTTCTCCCCGCGTTCCAGCCACCGTGGCTGGGCGGTCCTCGAGACCCTCGGCCGTGGCGCGACCGAGTCCAACCGCGTCGGCTACAAGGTCTGGTGCAAGGGTGACGGCGGCCACCACGAGACCAAGGTCTCGGTGTCCACTCCCACCACCGGCACCAACCACAACACCTGCGCCGTCGGCGCCAACGCCACCATCTCCTCGACCGGCCGCGGCCGCGTCGAGTACGTGTGGTCGGTGAACGGCAAGGCCGTCGCGACCGGTGACACCTACTTCGGTGACGCCGGCAGCAAGTCGGTCTCGCTGTCGGAGCAGGCGCTGAGCGGTGAGGCCACCAAGGGCGGCACCGTGTCGATCTCCATCTCGGGCCCGAACAACCGCGACTCGGCTTCCCAGTCGTACGCGGCTTGCCAGAAGCCCGAGCCGAAGGTGACCGTGTCCGGTCTGTCGGTCGTCGGTCAGCGCAACGAGATGTGCGCCGACAAGCGGGGTCCCGGTGTGGACTTCAAGGCGACCCTCAACAGCACCGGTCCGACCACGGTGAAGTACCACTGGGTGGTCAACGGCAAGCAGGACGGTCCGCAGCTCGAGCGTCAGGTGAACGGTAGCCTCGACGTCACCTGGGGTATCGGTGGCACGCACGGCGCCTCCGTCACCTCTGGCTCCATCGAGCTCGTGATCGACAGCCCGAACGGTGGGTCCGCTTCCGCGGTTTACAACGCCACCTGCCCGGCTCCGGCTGCCAGCTAGAAGAAGGACGAGAAGGCCCCTGCGGGTGCCTGATCGGTTGAACTGAGACCGGGCGGTGCCTTCGCCGGCGCCGCCCGGTTTTTCTGTTGCCACTACTGCGCATTGCACAGTAGTGTGCATCGCGTGGATAGCAGCCAGCTCCTCAAGGGCGTGCTCGACCTCGCCGTCTTGGCGGTCCTCGACGAACGCGACAGCTATGGCTACGACGTCGTCAGGCGGCTGAGAGAAGCAGGGCTGGAGGACGTGGGCGACGCGTCCGTCTACGGCACGCTGCGCCGCCTGTTCAAATCGGGCGCGCTGACCTCGTACGTGGTGGCCTCCGACGAGGGGCCGCATCGCAAGTACTACGGCCTGAACGACGTCGGCAGGGCCCAGCTCGCCGCCTCGGCCACGACCTGGACCTCCTTCGCCGCCACCATGGCCGACCTGCTCAAGGAGAGGCACCACTGATGACACCCGAACAGTACGCGCAGGCCGTACGAGAGGCTCTCGCCGGCCACCCCAACAGCGAGGAGCTGCTGGAGGATCTCGACGACCATCTGGCGGAGGTGGCGTCGGAATCGGAGGTTCCGCTGGAGGTGCGCCTGGGGCCGCCCGAGGCGTACGCGGCCGAGCTGGCCGCCGCCTACGGTGGCCGGACGGGCGAGCGGCGCAGGAGGTTCAACCTGAGGGCGACGGGAGCCTCTCTGGCTGGACATCCGGTTATGGCCCGCCTGACGGGCCTGTTTCCCGAGCTGCGGCCAGGGTGGTGGGTACTGCGCGGCTACGTCCTGGCCATGCTGCTGATCTCGGTAGTGGACAGGCCGCAGCTGGTGCCCAACGCGTTGGGCGAATTCGCCCTGGTCGCTTTCGCCATCTGGTTGTCGTACGCGCTCGGCAGGGCGAACAGGGGCCGATGGATGACGATCGCCTCGGCGCTCGCCTCCGGCCTCGGCGTGCTCGCCCTGCTCGTCGGTTTCGCCGCCGCGGAGGCGTTGAGGTCGAGGAGCGACGAGCCGCCGATCGCCTACGAGGAGCCGGTGATGATGAACACCGTCTCCTCGTTCGGCGACGTCGTCAACATCAGGCCGTACTCCAAGGACGGGACTCCGCTGAGCGACGTCTACCTCTACGACCAGGACGGCAGGCCGGTCACCACGAACTTCGCCGACTCCGGCTACATCGTGGACCGCGCCTGTGGCGAGCCCGTGCTCAACCGCTACCCGCTGCCTCTGGTCGAGGACAACGGGGGCATGGACGAGAACGGCACCATGCAGGCGCCCACACCCACCAGGTCTCCTACGGCCTGTGCCGCGCCTTCCCCCTCGGCCGTGCCCATGGCGTCCCTCGTGCCGAGTCCCGCTCCCACGAAGGAATCGGAGTAACCGGCTGCTCAGGCCCGCCGGACGGCCCCGTTGTCCGCTGGAGACCCGTCACCGGCATCCGCGTCACCGACGGCCCCGCGACCGTGCGCTATCGCTGATCGGGCACTATCGGTGCCATGAGCTTCGTACCTCCCGGCGCCGGCTGGCCTGATGATCCCGCGGCTCCCGACACCCCCGTGGCGCACTCGCCGGAGGAGGTGCGGGAGCTGGCGGCCGCCGGCCGTACCCTCGCCGAGCTGACGGCCAGGGTGTCGGTCTGCAGGGCCTGTCCCCGGCTTGTGGAGTGGCGGGAGGAGGTCGCGGACGTCAGGCGGCGGGCCTTCGCCGAGGAGACCTACTGGGGGCGGCCCGTCGCGGGCTGGGGCGAGGAGAAGCCGCGCATCCTGCTAGTGGGGCTCGCGCCCGCCGCGCACGGCGGCAACAGGACGGGGCGCATCTTCACCGGCGACCGTAGCGGGGACTGGCTGTTCGCCTCGCTGTACCGCACGGGGCTGGCCGTACAGGAGACCAGCGTGAGGGCGGGCGACGGGCAGCGGCTCATCGACACGCGCATGGTGGCGGCCGTGCGCTGCGCGCCGCCGGCCAACAAGCCGCTGCCCGAGGAGAGGGCCGCCTGCTACCCGTGGCTCCAGCGCGAGCTGGCGCTGACCGCCGACAGCGTGCGCGTGGTGGTGGCGCTCGGCGGCTACGCGTGGCAGGCCGTCTGGCCCGCACTGAAGGAGACCGGGTACGGCATGCCGCGCACCAGGCCGCCGTTCGGCCACGGCGTCGAGGTCCCCCTGTCGTACGGCGGCGCCGAGGTGACGCTGCTCGGCTGCTACCACCCCAGCCAGCAGAACACCTTCACCGGCAGGGTCACCGCCGCCATGCTCGACGGCATCTTCGCCAGGGCATCCGCAAGAGCGGGGAAAACGCAAGCCTAGATTTCCCTCTCGAAGTGTGGGGAGACTCACTGGGAATGCCATGGCCTCCAGCGAGGTTGCACAGATATGCTTGTGAAAGATTTCACAAGCGTGCTCGAGGATGGGACCTCAGGTGAACAAGCACATCGTGATCGTCGGCGGAGGATACGTCGGCATGTACACCGCCCTGCGGCTGCAGCGCAAGCTCGGTAAGGAGCTGCGCGACGGCAGCGTGCACATCACCGTCGTCGACCCCAACTCCTACATGACCTACCAGCCCTTCCTGCCGGAGGCCGCCGCGGGCAACCTGTCGCCGCGGCACGTCGTGGCCCCGCTGCGACGCGTGCTGCCGAAGGTCGAGATCCTCAACGGCGTGGTCACCAAGGTCAACCACGCCGGCAAGCTGGTCACCTTCGCGCCCGCCGAGGGCGAGCCGAGGGACATCCCCTACGACATGCTGGTGATGGCCGCGGGTTCGATCTCGAGGACCCTCCCCATCCCGGGGCTCACCGACATCGGCATCGGATTCAAGACCGTCGGCGAGGCCATCGCCCTGCGCAACAGGGTCCTGCACCAGCTCGACGTGGCCGAGTCGACCGAGGACGCCGAGGTCCGCAGGCGGGCGCTCACCTTCGTGGTCGTCGGCGCCGGGTTCGCGGGCGTCGAGGCGCTGGCCGAGCTCGAGGACATGGCCAAGGACTCCACGCGCTACTACCGCAACATCACGCCGGCGGACGTGCGCTGGGTGCTCGTCGAGGCGACCAACAGGGTGCTGCCCGAGGTCGGCCCCGAGATGGGCAAGTGGACGCTGGAGCAGCTGCGCGAGCGCGGCATCGAGGTGAAGCTGGAGACGCGCCTGGAATCGGCCACCGGCGGCCACGTGGTGCTGTCGGACGGCACCGAGTTCGACGCCGAGACCCTCGTCTGGACCGCGGGCGTCAAGCCCAGCCCTGTCGTGACCGAGGGCGACCTGCCGATCGACGAGCGCGGCCGGATCAAGACCACCACCAAGCTGACCGTCGCGGGAACGAAGGACGCCTTCGCCGCCGGTGACGCCGCGGGCGTGCCCGACGTCACCAACCCTGGTCAGTACTGCGCGCCCAACGCCCAGCACGCCGTACGGCAGGCCAAGGTGCTGGCCGACAACATCGTCCGCTCGCTCCGAGGACAGCAGCTGGTCGAATACCGCCACAAGTATGTCGGATCGGTCGCCGGGCTGGGGCTCCACCAGGGCGTGGCGAACGTCTACGGCATCAAGCTTCGCGGATTGGCTGCATGGTTCATGCACCGCACCTACCATCTGTCCCGGGTGCCGACGCTGAACCGCAAGGTCCGCGTCGTCGCGGACTGGACCCTGGCGCTGTTCTTCAAGCGGGAGACCGTGTCTCTCGGCGAGATGGAACACCCGCGCGACGGGTTCAGGGCGGCGGTCGCGAGCAATCGCCGTCGCTAGCGCTTCGGAACCCTCCTTCCCGCACGATGAGAAGGGGGAGATCCAGGGGTGGGGCTCTCTGCGGTGACCGTGCTCGGCGTCGACCGGCCTGGCGTGATAGCCGAGGTGACAGGTTCGCTCGCCGACTGCGGCGTCAACATCCAGGACTCGACCATGACGCTGCTCGGCGGGCACGTCGCGATGATGCTTCTCGTCGCGGGCGAGCTGTCGGCCGAGCAGCTGCGTGAGAAGGTGTGCGTCCCCGACGTCGTGGTCAGCGCGGCGGCCGTCGACGCGCGCCGCCACTTCAGCTGTCCCGGCACCGGGCTCGGCTACGTGCTCACCCTGCACGGCCCGGACAAGCCGGGCATCATCTCCGCCGTCGCCGGTGTGCTGGCCTCGGTCGGCGGCAACATCACCGGGATGAGCACCAGGCTGAGCGGCCGCCTGTACGTGCTCATCGCCGACGTCGACCTGCCGGCCTCGGTCGACGTGGCCGATCTCATGCGCGAGCTCGCCGCCGTCGGCGCCGACCTCGGCTCGGAGATCACCTTCCGTCCCGGCGAACCGGACCTACTGTGAGCGGAGTCCCGCGGGCGGTCCTCCGCGCCCCCCATCCCGTGCTGTCCACGGCCGCCGAGGTCGTGGACCCGACCGACCCCTTCGTCGTCTCGGCCGCCGCCGACCTGTTGACGACCCTGCGCGAGATCGGCAAGCCCTCGGGGCTGTCCGCGCCCCAGATCGGGCTGAGCTGGCGGCTCATCGCCGTGAACGCGAGCCTGCACCCGAGAAGCAGGTCGAGCGCGGGCGCGCTGACGCTGGTCAATCCACGCCTGGCGGAGGCCTCCGACTGGCGTCAGGGCAGGGAGGGCTGCTTCTCGGTGCCCGGCCTCCTGGGCGAGGTGCCCAGGGCCACCAGGATCACCGTGTACGGCGAGCTGCCCAGGACGGGCGAATCCATCACGATCGAGGCCGATGCCTTCGAAGCCCGATGCATCCAGCATCAACTGGATCATCTGGACGGTGTGCTCTTCCTGGACAGAGTGTCCGGAGCGCGAGCACTTCACCACAGATCTCACTCTTGTTACGCCTGATACAAAGTTGTGCTCCTCGTGAGCATGGTCCGTTTCGTATGATTGCGGCGCCCCCGTGGCCCAATGGCAGAGGCAAACCCCTTAAAAGGGTTGACGTGCGGGTTCGAATCCCGCCGGGGGCACCGCTTATTTATATCTATTTTATGGCTCTGACCTGGCGTTTCTCCTTGACGTCCGGACCTGCAGTCAGGGGGCTGCCACGCTGCGTGTTCGCGGGGTGCGGCAGCCCCTGGGGAGTCGGGCAAAGCGCTTGACAACAGGTCTTTGTTCTGGTTGCTCCCGCGCCTTTATCCGGGCGTCCCGAAAACGGTTTTCTGACCCAGTTAAAGCGGCGTGAACGTCCGTGCCATGGCGCCGCGCTTGGCCAAGGTGACGGGCCGGGAACGTGAAGTGAAACACTCTCCACTCCTTCGAAAAGGACAAATCGGGCAATTAGGTAATTTCGGACTTCTTTCGTGCTCGGTGGAGCGCCCCGCGGCTCGACCTCGATCACTCGAACACCGGTGCCCGGGTCCGAACCGGTCAGGGTCGGCGTCGCGGTCACGCGGGATGCTCGCCCAGCCACTCGCTCAGGCCGTGGCGGTCTCCCCGTAGACGTCGGTGGGCGGCACCACGGCCGCCGCGCCCCGTCCGGCGAGGAAGGAGGCGACGGAAACCTCGCGCGCCATCGCCTCGCCTGGCCTCGGCCTGCCCACACCCTGGCCGCGACCGGATGAGGGCGCGGGCGGATCCGGAGGTCGGGGGAGTCGTGAAGGATCACCGGGTCCCTGACCGCCGGCCCGTGCAGGGCCGCGAGCTCGGTGAACGACCTCGGGAACCGACAGGGGATCTCGTTCGTTGGCATCTCTGCGGAAGTCTCGAATGTACATAGATCCCGGCGTGACTCGGCCCGTGTGACTGCCGGTCCCATACCCTGATCACATTGGTCGCAGCGTGGAGGCAGCGATGGAGAGTAAGAACCCGGTATTCAGCCGGTCGCCATACACCCACCAGCAGCAGCAAGGGTGGACCCCCAGCCCCGAGCACCTGCAGGGGATGTACGACAACCCGGCCTACGCACCACCCACCGCGCCGGCCACCAGGACGATGACCATCGACGACGTCGTGGTCCGCGGGTTCATGACCCTCGGCACGCTCGTCGTCGCCGGCGCCGCCTCGTGGTACTTCGAGGTGGGCATGGGCGTCGCGGTCGTCTCGGCCCTCATCGGCGTCGTCCTCGGCCTGATCGCGTCGTTCAAGCAGAGCACCAGTCCGCCGCTCATCCTCGGCTACGCCCTGTTCTACGGCGTCTTCGTGGGCGCGTTGAGCCGCATGTACGAGTCGTTCTTCAACGGCATCGTGCTTCAGGCGGTGATCGGCACCGCGCTGGCCTTCGCGGCCGTGCTGACCGTCTACTCGCTGCGGATCGTCAGGGTCACGCCGAAGTTCACCAAGTTCGTGGTGGCCGCCGCGATCGGCGCGCTGGCGCTGGTCCTGGTCAACCTCATCGCGGGCTTCTTCGTCGACGGAGGCCTCGGCCTGCGGACCGACAGCCCCCTCGGCTGGATCTTCAGCGCCGCGATGATCCTGCTCGGCACGTTCTTCCTGCTGCTCGACTTCGACGAGATCGAGCGCGGGGTGAAGGCGGGTGCTCCGGAGAAGTTCGCGTGGCAGTGCGCGTTCGGGCTCACGCTGAGCCTGGTCTGGATCTACCTCGAGGTGCTGCGCTTCATCAGCTATTTCTCGGGCGATGACTGATCGCTAACCCGAAAGACCCCGCTGGTCCACCAGCGGGGTCTTTTCTTTGCGCCACCAGTGATCTACCCGGCGTGACAAAACGCTGGCCGCCCAGGGGTTGCCATTCGGGGTGAGGTGTTGCAGTGTCAAGCAAAGGACCTTAATCCGTGGAGGTGCCCATGTCCTTGAACCACTCACCGGAGATGCAGACAAAGCTGATCGCAAGGGTCCCTGCCATTACGGGACGCGAACTCCCAGAGTGGTTCCAAGCCATAGACAACGGTCCATCGTTCCTCAGATGCGACGAACGGGCCCACTGGCTCGCCGAGGAGCACGGACTCACTCACGGCTACGCCGCCGCCATCGTCCTGGAGCACGAGCGGCACCGCCGTAACAGGATGGGGTTCATCTAAACCCCTCAAGGACCGTCGCGCCCGTGCCGTGGATACGGCTCGGGCGCGCATCATTGAGGAATGGATCTCGACAAGGCGCGCGCATACCTGGCGCGCAACCACCACGCCGTCCTGCTCACCCATCACGCCGACGGCCGGCCCCAGATGTCGCCGGTGCTGGTCGGCATCGACGAGGACGGCTACGCGGTCGTCAGCACCCGCGAGGGCGCGGCCAAGACGCGCAACGTGCGCAGGGACCCGCGGGTCGCGGTCTGCGCGTTCACCGACGGCTTCTTCGGCGAGTGGATCCAGGTCGAGGGCACGGCCGAGGTCGTCTCGCTGCCCGAGGCCATGGACCACCTGATCGCCTACTACCGGGCGATCTCAGGGGAGCATCCCGACTGGGCGGACTACCGCGCGGCCATGGAGCGCGAGCGGCGCGTCGTGCTCAGGATCGCGCTCGACCGGGCCGGGCCCGACCATCACGCCTGAGGACGACCGCCGAGCCGTGGTCCTCGTAGTCGCCCGGCCAGCCCACCGCCCACAGGTCCTTCGTGCCGGGGATCGCCGCGACAGCCTCGATCCTGCCGCCCGCACCGCGCTCCGCGGTCCACGTCCTGCCGTCGAAGTGCAGGAACAGCGGGTCGGCCGGGCGGTCGGGGTCGGCTGCCGCGACCCACACGTCGTCGGGGCCGAAGGCGGTGACGCCGGTCGGTTCGGCGGTCAAGAGCGGCAGTTCCTCGCGCTTCCACGAGCGTCCGTCCCAGTGCAGGGCCAGAGGAGTGGCGCGGGACTCGGCCCCCTCAGGCGCGTCGTAGACCGCTGCGGGACATGACCTGTCGGGAAGCGGATCGACCTGACGGCTGTTGACGATCTTCCCCACGGCCCACACGTCCGTGGGGCTGATCTGCACGACCGAGGTCAGCGTGCCCCCGCGGATGTCGGGAACCCGTAGGTGGTCCCAGCCCGAGCCGTCGGCCTTCCTGCTGTGCACGATGTCCGGGGTGACGCCGTCGCAGTTCGCGCGGGGCTTCGCACCGACGATCCAGGTGTGTCCTGCCCGGGACGTGACGGCGTTGAGCATGCTCTCGCCGTCGCCGGTCACGAGTTCGTAGCCGCCTCGCCCGCTGGTGACGATGAACGAGCGCGGCCCGTCCGAGCCGATCAGCACCGCCCTGTCGCCGTCGGAGGCGACGTCGTGAAAGTGCTTGTCTTCGGAGATCCCGAACGGCCGCTTCTCCGTCCAGCGGCGGCCGTCCCAGCGCGCGACCGTGTCGCCGCCTGCGATCCAGAGGTCGTTCGGGCCCGTGGCGTCGAAGCCGTCGTAGCCGAGATACCGGGGGATCGGCAGTTTCGACCATTTCGCGCCGTTCCATCGGGCGACGGTGGCGTAGCCGCCGTCATCCTCCGCGCCGTTCTCGAACCCCAGCGCCCAGGCCTGCCGCGGTCCTGTCGCCACCACGTCCATGAGCCCCGAGGAATCGGCGAGCGGGAGCCTCCCGACGTCCCTCCACCGTCTGGAGACGGGGACCGCGCTCGGCGTGGGGCTCGCCGTCGGGCCTGCCTGGTGCCGGGTCGCGCCGCCATCGGGCCTCGCCGCCGGCGCCGTGCTCCCGCCCGCGCCCGCGCCCCCGCCCCCGCCCGAACAGGCCGTGAGGCCCGAGCAGGCCGCGAGAAGGGACAGGCAGCTCACCGCGGCCATGGCCCGGTTTGCGATCTTCATCGCTCGGATTATGGCGAAGCTTCCAATACGGCACGCCGATTCCGGGGAGATCGTCCGGCCATACCGGCGCCGCGGGAAGCCCGGCCACGCGCTTCGGGTGGCGCGTGGCCGGGCCTGCCGTACCGGGTCGGTCAGGAGAGGCGCTCGAGCACGAGCGCCATGCCCTGGCCGCCGCCCACGCACATGGTCTCGAGACCCATGGTCTTGTCGTGGTGCTGGAGGCTGTTGATCAGCGTGGAGGTGATACGCGCGCCCGTCATGCCGAACGGGTGGCCGACCGCGATCGCGCCGCCGTTGACGTTCAGCCGGTCGATGTCGATGCCGAGGTCCTGGTACGACGGGATCACCTGGGCGGCGAACGCCTCGTTGATCTCGACCAGGTCGATGTCGGAGATCGACATCCCGGCACGGGCCAGCGCCTGCTTGGAGGCCTCGACCGGGCCCAGGCCCATGATCTCGGGCGAGAGGCCGGTCACGCCCGTGGAGACGATGCGGGCCAGCGGCGTGATGCCCAGCTCGGCCGCCTTGGTGTCGCTCATGACGATCACCGCTGCCGCGCCGTCGTTCAGCGGGCAGCAGTTGCCGGCCGTGACCGTGCCGTCAGGGCGGAAGACCGGCTTGAGCTGCGAGACGGCCTCGTAGGTCGTGCCGGCGCGCGGGCCGTCGTCCTTGCTGACGACCGTGCCGTCGGGGAGCGTGACGGGCGTGATGTCCTTCTGCCAGAAGCCGTCGGCGAGCGCCTTCTCGGCGAGGTTCTGCGAGCGGACGCCGAACTCGTCCTGCTCGGTCCTGGAGATGCCCTTGAGCTGGGCGAGGTTCTCCGCGGTCTGGCCCATCGCGATGTAGATGTCGGGCACGGTGCCGTCCTCGCGCGGGTCGCGCCAGGTCTGGCCGCCCTGCGCGAAGGTGACGCTCCTGGCGCGGGCGCCGTCGAAGACGGGGTTCTCGAAGCGCGGCTTGGGCAGCGCGCTGTCCTCGGGCCAGGCCGCGGCGTCGGAGTTGCCCTTCACGAAGCGGGAGACGGTCTCCACGCCCGCCGACACGAAGACGTCGCCCTCGCCGGCCTTGATGGCGTGGAAGGCCATCCGGGTGGTCTGCAGCGACGATGAGCAGTAGCGGGTGATCGTGGTGCCGGGGACGTTGTCCAGGCCCATCATCACCGACACCACACGGGCCATGTTGAAGCCCTGCTCACCGCCGGGCAGGCCACAGCCGAGCATGATGTCGTCGATCGTCTTCGGGTCGAGCTGCGGCACCTTGGCGAGCGCGGCCTGGATCATCTGGACGGTCAGGTCGTCGGGACGGATGTCCTTCAACGACCCCTTGAAGGCTCGGCCGATCGGCGAGCGCGCGGTGGCGACGATGACTGCCTCGGGCATGGGGCTCTCCTGGGTTCGTGTCAGCACTCCAACCGCGAGGTTACCCCTCGGTAGCCCGGATACAACGATCTGGGGCCCGGAAAACAGAATGTTGTTTCGGAAAGGAGAAGGCCAGGCCGCCTCGGCCGCCCGGCCTCCGCTCATCCGTACATGCCGGGCGCGCTGGCGGTGCCGTCCTTGATGCCGTGGATGCCGCCCTTCTCGTCGCGCCAGAGTCGCCAGCCGTCGTGGCTGCCGGTGAACCAGGAGGGCGGCGCGTTCTCCGCCGCCACCCGCTTGCCGTTCGACAGGTCGAACTCGCAGAGCGAGGCGATCGAGTAGAAGCCGGGCGCCTGTCCCTTCAACGGCAGCGGCTTGGGATCGGTGACGCAGAAGGACCAGCCGTGCTGCTCCTTCACCGGCACCGACTTGCCGCTGGCCAGGTCGAAGGCGGTGCCGCTGCTGTTGTGCTTGAGGAACCCGAGCCGCTCCATCTGCCCCGGGAAGGCCAGCCACCAGCCCGAGCCGGGCACCTGGGCGGCGGTGATCTGCCCCATGACGCGACCGGTGTCGGAGTCGAGCCTGGCGAACCCGCCGTACTGGCCCTGCTGGTCGACCGGACGGACCACCGGCGCCACGCCGGGGCTGCCGCTGGGGTAGACGCGCACGACCGAAGGGCGCATCCAGTTGATCGTGCCATCGACGATCTTGAGCGAGAACAGGCCGAAGGTCGAGAGCTTCTTCGTGCGCGGGCTGGTGTACGGCGCGACGTAGCCGACGAGGTTCTCGCCCGTCGCCCCGAAGGCCCAGCCGCCCGACATGTCGATGCCGGGGCCGAGTGCCTGCTCGATCGGCTGCTGCCACTGCAGCTTGCCGCTCTTGAGCTCGTAGGACTCGATCATCGGGTTGGTGGCCAGGCGCAGGAGCAGCACCCTGTCGGCGTCGGACCACTCCACCTCGGCCACGCCGGGCAGCTTCCACTTCACCTTGCCCGTGGCAGGGTCGAGCACGACGACCCTGGCCGCCGCCAGAGCGGTGTGCTCGGACACGCACACGTAGGAGCCGCAGCGCTGCGGGCCGAACGTCGAATGGACGGGCCTGACCCACTTCTGCCTGCCCGTGCGAGAGTCACGGGCGACGAGGTCGGCGTTCCACCTGCCCCGCTGCTTGCGGGGGTCGAGCGAGACGACGGTGCCGTCGACGATCGCGGGCGGCGGCACGCCCATGCCCGGCAGCCTGCCCTCCATCGTGGCGGGCTGGGACCAGAGCTTCCTGCCGCTTGCCAGGTCGAGCGCGACCGTCTCCAGCGTGCCGTCGGGCTTCATGGAGGTGGTGGTGGCCACGCCCGCGGCGGTGACCATGCGGCTGACCACGTTGATGTCGGAGTTGTGCCATGTCGGGAAGTCCGCCGTGGCGGCGTCGCTGCCCGAGCAGGCAGCCAGCGCCAGGGTTCCGGCGAGGGCGAGGGCCGGTTTCGCGAGAGGCCGGAGCACCGTTATTCCACTCCAATGGGGGCGAGGAGTGGCGGCTCAACCAGGGAGGGTGTCTTCAGGTCGCCGGCGGAAGAGCGTCACCCATCTCCCGTGGGGACCCGTCGCCCGCCCGGCGACCCTGGTCGCGGTGACCTCGGTGCCTGACTCCTCCGCGGCCGTCGCCGCCGCAAGGTAGATCGGTTGCAGTCCTTCACCACGTCCGGGCCGTGGCTCAGGCCACAACCCCAACGCAGCGCATACAGAAGGTAGCACCGCGTAAGCGGCCTGTGCGTAACCTCGGTCAGATGGATGGAAACGATCGGGTCCGAACATTTCTGTCGGGTTTGTAGCGAATTCCGGCCCCAGGATGTCGGCGAAGGCCACGGTCCTGCCGCCCGCCTCCACCACCGCCACCGTCTGAGCCGCGGCGAGCTGGCGGCTCCACCGCCGCGTCACCCACCGCAGCGGCTGCCCGATCGGCCGCACCGTGCCCAGGTCGGGACAGGTGCCCACCACGACCTCCGCCTCCGCCTCCCGCAGCCGCCGCACCGCCTTGGCCAGATGCCGTACGGCCGTCGCCGGTGGCGTCTGCGTGGTCACGTCGTTGGCGCCGATGAAGATGACCGCCACCTCGGGCCGCGTCCTGAGGGCCCTGTCGACCTGGTCGCCGAGCTCGGCCGACGGCGCGCCCGACTGCCCCACGACGGTCAGCGTCACGGGGCGCTCGGCGACCGCCGCCAGGCCGCGGGCCAGCCGTACGCCGGGGGTGTGCTCGTGGTCGGCCATGCCCAGGCCGACGGAGGTCGAGTCGCCCAGCATCGCGAGCCTGATGGGCTCGCCGGGGAAGTCACCGTAGCGGCCGTCGGACACGGGGCCGTCCATGCCGTGCGGGCGGCCGATCACCTTCCTGGCGACCAGGCTCTCGGCGATGAGCAGACCGTACGCCGTCGCGCCCAGCGCGGTCAGACCGCCGCCGCCGAGCGCCGCCGCCGCCGCGATCCTGCGGGCGGCGCGCGCCACCCCGGGAGTCCAGATCACCTCAGCGGCCCCTCTCCACCTGTCGCGACGGTAGCGTTGTCCTTGAGAAACGCGCCGGTGGGGCCGCTCGGGCGGACTTCCTGCGTGATCCTCATCGGTCTGAAACCTAACCGAGGCTCCACCACCCCCTGGGAGCCGCGGCCATCCACAAGCTGATCAAGCTTCGGCAAAGAAGGTGAACACCTCAGTGCGCGTTTACGATTCCCTGATCGAGCTCATGGGGAACACTCCGCTCGTCAGGCTGCACAAGGTCTCCGCCGGCCTGCCCGCACAGGTGCTCGCCAAGGTCGAGTACTTCAACCCTGGCGGCTCGGTGAAGGACCGCATCGCGGTTCGCATGATCGAGGCCGCCGAGGCGTCGGGCGCACTGCGGCCGGGCGGCACGATCGTCGAGCCGACCTCGGGCAACACCGGCGTCGGCCTGGCCATCGTGGCCCAGAAGAAGGGCTACAAGTGCGTCTTCGTCGTGCCCGACAAGGTCGCCCAGGACAAGATCTCCGTGCTGCGCGCCTACGGGGCCGACGTCGTGGTGTGCCCGACGGCCGTCTCGCCCGACCACCCGGAGTCCTACTACTCGGTGTCGGACAGGCTGGCGCGGGAGATCCCGAACGCGTGGAAGCCCGACCAGTACTCCAACGTCCAGAACCCCGAGTCGCACTACCACTCCACCGGCCCTGAGCTGTGGGAGCAGACCGAGGGCAGGATCACGCACTTCGTGGCGGGCGTCGGCACCGGCGGCACCATCAGTGGCACGGGGCGCTACCTCAAGGAGGTCTCCGGCGGCCGGGTGAAGATCATCGGCGCGGACCCCGAGGGCTCGGTCTACTCGGGCGGCACGGGACGCCCGTACCTCGTCGAAGGGGTCGGCGAGGACATCTGGCCCGCGACCTACGACACGACGATCTGCGACTCGATCATCGCGGTGTCCGACAAGGACTCCTTCAACATGACGCGGCGCCTGGCCCGCGAGGAGGGCCTGCTCGTCGGCGGCTCCTGCGGCATGGCCGTGGTCGCCGCGCTCGAGGTGGCGGCGCAGGCCGGTCCCGACGACGTCGTGGTCGTGCTGCTGCCCGACGGCGGCCGCGGCTACCTGTCCAAGATCTTCAACGACGACTGGATGGCGGACTACGGGTTCCTGACCACGGCCTCGGACGACGGGCTCGTGCGCGACGTGCTGTCGCGCAAGGGCGGGACGATGCCGGAGTTCGTGCACGCGCACCCGCACGAGTCGGTGGGCACCGCGATCTCGATCATGCGTGAGTACTCGGTGTCGCAGCTTCCCGTCATGAAGGAGGAGCCGCCGGTGATGGCGGCCGAGGTGGTCGGCTCGATCGTGGAGCGCGACCTGCTGGAGGCGCTGTACCGGGGCAAGCTCAGCTCCGACGACCCGATCGCGGACCACATGTCGCAGCCGCTGCCGATGATCGGCGCGGGCGAGCCGGTGTCGCGGGCGGTCGAGGCGCTGGAGAAGGCGGACGCGGCGGTGGTGCTGGACGACGGCAAGCCCGTCGGGCTCCTCACCCGCCAGGACCTGCTGGCCTTCCTCGCCAACCACTGACCCTGAGCTGAGCCGGGGCCTTCCGGCCGGGTCGCACCCGACCCGGCCGTGGCGACGGTCGTGGAGCCGGGGTGTTGCCGCATGACGCGGCCGTGCGGGCGGTCCTGCCGAGGTCTTCATGACCTCGTGAAAGGACCGCCCGCCTGGTTCGGGGCTACGGCTTCTTGACGGACTCGATGACCGACCCGAGCCCCTCCGCTCCGTGGCCTTCGGCGACCGCGCGGGCGAACAGCTCCTTCAGCGCGACCGGCACCGTCGGGTCCAGCCCCGCGTCCTCGAACGTGTGCACCACGTGCTCCATCCCGACGGCCTGCATGTGCAGGTTGTTCAGCTCGCCCGGATACGCACGCGCCTCGAACTCCGCCGCCAGGATCTTCAGGAACCCCATCGGCCCCTCGCCCGCCAGCCCGCCGAACGTCTCCTGCGCGTACGGCAGCATCGTCGACACCGGCAGCCCCGCGCTCTCCGCCAGCGCGCTCGCGTACATGAACGAGGTCAGCCCCGACCAGAACATGAGCAGCTGCGACTGGTAGAACAGCATCGCCAGCCCGGGGTCGGCCCCGACGTAGGTCACATCGGTCAGCGCCTTCAGCGTCTCCTCGTGCCGGGAGAGCACGTCGGACGGCCCGCTGTAGAACGTGTACGCGCCGGGCTGGCCGATCCCCGGCGGCGGGGTCATGATGCCGCCCGTGATGAGCACACCGCCCCTGGCCGACACCCACTCGGCGGCCTCGCGTAGCTTCGACGGGGAGTCGGAGCTGAGGTTGACCAGCACCTTCCCCGTCAGGTCGACGCCGGAGAAGCTGTCGTACATGGCCTGGTAGTCGACCTGGCTGACCACCACCAGCTCGCCCGCCTCGGCGGGGGAGGCCGCCTCGCGCGCGCCCAGTGCCACGAGCGCGCCCGCCCTGCCCGGCGTCCTGTTCCACACCGTCACCTGGTGGCCCGCCTTCAGGAACGTCTCGGCCATCGCCGAGCCCATCGCGCCGAGCCCGATCACCGTCACATGTGTTGTCATGCGCCCAGACTCGGCGACCGCCCTTCGGGAATCCTTCTGGTTAGCTACGGGTCATGCGTTTCGGAGTGCTGGGGCCGCTGGCGGTGTGGGCGGACGACGGGAGTCCCGTGCGGGTGCCCGAGGCCAAGGTCCGTGCGCTGCTGGTCGATCTGCTGGTGCACGAGGGCCGCCCCGTGCCCATGGACAGGCTGATCGACGACCTGTGGGGCGGGCGCCCGTCGAGCAACCCGGCGGGGACGCTGCAGGCGAGGGTCTCGCAGTTGCGCCGCGCGCTCGGCGGTCCCGAGACGGTGGTGCGCGAGCCTGCCGGGTACCGCCTGGCGGGGGCGGAGGTCGACGCGGAGGAGTTCACCGCTCTGGTGGCGCGGGCACGGGAGGGCACGCCGGAGGCGAGGGCGGGCCTGCTGGCCGACGCTCTGGCGTTGTGGCGGGGTTCCGCCTACGCCGACCACGCCGACGCGCCGTTCGTGGCGGCGGCGGCCGCGAGGCTGGAGGAGGCACGCCTGGCGGCGCTCGAAGACCAGGCCGAGGTACGGCTGGCGCTGGGCGAGCCGGTGGAGCTCGGCACGCTGGTCCTGCGGCACCCGCTGAGGGAGCGGCTGCGCGGGCTGCACATGCGCGCTCTCTACAGGGGAGGGCGGCAGAGCGAGGCGCTGGAGAATTACGCCGAGGTGCGCGAGCGGCTGGCCGACGAGCTGGGCGTGGACCCTGGCAGGGAGCTGGCGGCGCTGTACGAGGCGATCCTGCGCCAGGACCCGTCGCTCGACCCGGCGCGCGTGCCGGGAGTGCGGCTGCCGCTGCCCCTGACCGAGCTGATCGGGCGCGAGGACGCGGTCGCCGAGGTGCGCGCGCTCCTCGACGCGGGCCGCCTGGTGACGCTCACGGGGCCCGGCGGCGTGGGCAAGACACGGCTCGCGATGGAGACCGCCGGTCGGCTGGAGGACGTGCGGCTGGTCGAACTGGCCGCCACGACCGATCCCGTCCAGGCGGTGATCGAGGCGCTGGGCGTCCGCGACGACGGGGCGTCCGCGGGCCCGGTCGAGCGCCTCGTCACGGCGCTGCGGGACAAGCGGCTGCTGCTCGTCATGGACAACTGCGAGCACGTGATCGACGGCACGGCCGGCCTGGTCTCGACGCTGCTGAGGGCCGCGGGAGGGCTGCGGGTGCTGGCGACGAGCAGGGAGCCGCTGGCCGTACAGGGGGAGCGGGTGTGGCCGGTGCCCCCGCTGGAGATCGAGCAGGGGGTGCGGCTGTTCGCGGCGCGGGCCGTGGCCGCCGACCCAGGCTTCGCGCTGGACGACGGCAACGCGGCGACGGTCGCGACCATCGTCGAGCGGCTCGACGGGCTTCCGCTGGCGCTGGAGCTGGCGGCGACGAGAGTACGGGCGCTGGGCGTGCGTGAGCTGGCCGCGCGGCTGGACGACAGGTTCAGGGTGCTCGGCGCGGGGCGCAGAGGCGCTCCCGGCAGGCAGCAGACGTTGCGGGCGGTCATCGACTGGAGCTGGGAGCTGCTGTCGGAGCCCGAGCGGGTGGTGCTGCGCCGGCTGGCGGTCCACGCGGACGGGTGCCTGCTGGAGGCGGCCGAGCGGGTCTGCGCGCAGCCGGGGGTGGACGTCCTCGGGACGCTCGCGCAACTGGTCGACAGGTCGCTGGTGAGCCCGGGGCCGCGCTACCGGCTGCTGGAGACGGTCAGGGCCTACGGGCTCGAACGGCTGGCGGAGGCGGGCGAGGCCCTGGAGCTGAGGGAGCGGCACGCGGCGTACTACACCGAGCTGGCCGAACGGGCCGAGCTGCGCGAGTCCGGGCAGGGGGAGTGGCTGCGCAGGCTCGACGCCGAGGGCGCCAACCTGCGCCTGGCCCTGGAGAGCGAGAGTCACGCGCTGCGGCTGGTCAACGCGCTGGGCTGGTACTGGTTCCTGCGCGGAAGGCGGGGCGAGGCGAGCAGGGCGATCGCCAGGGCGCTGTCGTCCGGCGGGGGTGAGGCCGGCGAGCGGGCGCTGGCCGCGGTGTGGCAGGCGGGGATGACGCTGTCGACGGGCGACACCGCCGACACCGTGCCGTACGAGGAGCTGGACAGGGCGGGGGCGGCGTTCGCCGACTGGTTCCTCAGCTACGTGAGGTGGGCCTACGGCGACCATCCCGCGCACGAGGTCAGGGTGGAGCGGGCCCTGGCCGCCTTCGAGGAGCTGGGCGACCGCTGGGGCACGGCGGCGGCGCTGGACGTGCGGGCCAAGCTCGCGATCGTCCGCGGCGACCTGACCGCGATGCAGGCGAACGGCGAACGCAGTCTCGCGATCTTCCAGGAGGTCGGCGACGGCTGGGGCCAGAGCGAGGCGATGGAGACGCTCGGCCTGCTGGCCGAGATCCGCGGCGAGTACGCGGAGTCGGCACGGCGGCGCGAACGGGGGCTGGAACTGGCCGAGGAACTGGGGCTCGAATCGGCCTTCCGCCTGTCGGTGCTGGGCAGGACCGCGCTGCTGAGAGGCGACTACGCGCTGGCCGACGACTACCACGAGCGGGCCAGGAAGCTGGCGGTCGAGCAGTCGTACAAGTCGGCGGAGGAGCACGCCGCGCTCGGCCTGGGGCTGAGCGCGCGGCGGCAGGGACGGCTGGAGGAGGCGGAGACGCTGCTGCGCCCATGGCTGGCCTGGCTGCGACAGGTGGACGGGCAGCCGGGGCTCGCGCTGATCCTGGCCGAACTGGGCTTCGCCGCCGAGCAGCGCGGCGACACGGCGGCGGCGCTGGCCCTGCACCGCGAGGGCTACGCCTGCGCGCGGGCCAGTGGCGACCCGAGGGCCGTCGCGCTCGCGCTGGAGGGGCTGGCGGGCGCGCTGCCCGCCAGGGACGCGGCCAGGTTCCTCGGTACGGCGGCCGCCATCAGGGAGTCGGTCGGCGCGCCCCTGCCGCCCGCCGAACGCGGCGACGTGGAGCGGATCGCCGCCAGGGCGCTGGCCGAGCTGGGCGAGCACGCCTACGCCGAGGCCCGCGACTCAGGGCAGCGGGAACTCCGCACGCACCTCCCACGCGCCTTCCGCGGTGGGCCCGGCCATCAGCCTGCCGCCCAGCGCCTCGATCCGCTCGGCCATGCCGACCAGCCCGAACCCCCCGCCCAGTCGTGAGATGCGCGGGTCGGTGGCCGAGCCGTAGTTGCGCACCCGCAGCACGACGACCTTGTCGTAGCGCCGCAGGTCGACCTCGACCCAGCCGGTGCCGGGCGCGTGGCGGCGCACGTTGGTGAGCGACTCCTGCAGCACCCTGTGCAGGGTCGTCATGACCTCGGGCGGCAGCGTGGAGTCGTCGATGCCCTGTCCGACCTCGAAGGCGACGTTCGGGCCGTTGGAGGAGAAGCGCTCGGTCAGCAGGCGCAGGTCGGCGAGCGAGGTGCCGGGGGTGCGGGCCGCCTCGTCCTGCGCGCGCAGCACGCCGACCAGGCGGCGCATCGAGGTGAGCGCGTCCGCGCCCGCGTTGGCGATGGCGTCGAGGGCGGGTACGACGGCCTCCGGCTTCATCTCGGCCACGGTGCGGGCGGCCTGGGCCTGGACGACGATACCGGTGATGTGGTGGGCGACCAGGTCGTGCAGCTCCCTGGCCAGCTCCAGGCGTTCGGCCCGCCGTACCGAGTCGATGGCCTCGGTGCGGCGCTCCTGCATGAAGCGCAGGTAGCCGCCGACGCCCGCCGCGATCGCCCAGCCGAAGAACAGCACGAACGAGAAGGCGAGCCCGCCGTTCTTGTAGTCGCGCATGCCGCCCTCGGCCATGAGGACGGCCATCGCGACCAGCGACAGCGTCGCGGCCGTCGGGACGGGCTCGACGTGCCGAAGGATCCCGATGGTGAGGATGAGCAGCGCGCCGCTCTCGGCCATCCCGGGGAAGCCCGCGGAGCCGGTCGCCTGGATCAGCAGGGAGACGGCGAGCGAGCACGACAACAGGACGACGAAACCCTCGATCCTGTAGCGCCTGCGCAGCACCACGGCGGCGATCCCGACCGCGCCGCACACCGGCACCAGGTGCTGCAGGGCGCCCACGCTGAAGGAGGCCACCAGGTCCACCAGCAGCAGCATGCCCAGCCAGCCGATCATCGCGATCTCGCTGAGCCGCCTGATCCAGTAGACGAAACGTTTGTTGTCCCCCACGGCACCGAGCCTAGGCCGGAAGTCGGACCACCCATATCAACCATTCGGCCGAGAGCCGCACCTGCGGACCAACCCTTCAGCGGAGGTGGATGACACCGCCGGTCGCCGATGCTTGAAGCGTCGAAGGAGATGAAGGACATGGTCGTTATCGGATTCGTGATGCTGTTCCTCGGACTCGTCGTCGTGCTGCTTCTCGCACTGGCAGACCCGGTCCTGCTGTCCCGGATCAACGGCGAGCCCGCCGAAGGCGGGAGCGGCCGGCACCTCGGCGCCGACGTCGTACGGCTGCCGCGGCGCGCCGAAGAGCGCAGCGAGGCCAAGGCGGCTTGACACCCTGATCTCGTCACGGGTGGGCGGTTGGGGGACGGCCCGCTCGTGACGGCGGTGAGGCCCGTGATCGGTTGGGGGACGGATCACGGGCCTCACGGTTTAGCGTGGGGGGTATGAACAACGGATTTGAGACTCTGGCCATTCATGCTGGCCAGGAGCCCGACCCGACGACCGGTGCGGTCGTGCCGCCGATCTACGCCACGTCCACCTACAAGCAGGACGGCGTGGGCGGCCTGCGGGGCGGATACGAGTACAGCCGCTCGGCGAACCCGACGCGGACGGCGTTGGAGGAGGCGCTGGCGGCGGTCGAGGGAGGGGCGAGGGGCCTGGCGTTCGCCTCGGGCCTGGCGGCCGAGGACACGCTGCTGCGTACGGTATGCAAGCCGAACGACCACGTCATCATTCCCAATGACGCCTACGGCGGCACCTACCGCCTGTTCGCCAAGGTGCACCAGCGGTGGGACCTGCACTACGACCCGGTTCCGCTGGGCGACCTCGACGCCGTCGCCGCCGCCATGACGCAGAAGACCAGGATCATCTGGGTGGAGACGCCGACGAACCCGCTGCTCGGCATCGCCGACATCGCCGCGCTCGCCCAGCTCGCGCACGAGAACGAGGCGCTGCTCGTGGTGGACAACACCTTCGCCTCGCCGTACCTGCAGCAGCCGCTGTCGCTGGGCGCCGACGTGGTGGTGCACTCGACCACGAAGTACGTCGGCGGACACTCCGACGTCGTAGGCGGCGCGCTGATCGCGGCGTCTCAGTCGGTCGGCGAGGAGCTCGCCTACCACCAGAACGCCATCGGCGGGGTCGCGGGGCCGTTCGACGCGTGGCTGACGCTGCGCGGGCTCAAGACGCTGGGCGTGCGGATGGACCGCCACTGCGACAACGCCGAGCGCGTGGTCGATCTGCTGCTCGCGCACCCGCGCGTCACCCAGGTGCTCTACCCGGGCCTTGACGAGCACCCTGGGCACGAGGTGGCGGCCAAGCAGATGAAGCGCTTCGGCGGCATGGTGTCGTTCAGGGTCGACGGCGGCGAGCAGGAGGCCGTCGAGATCTGCAACAGGACCAAGCTGTTCACGCTGGGCGAGTCGCTGGGCGGCGTCGAGTCGCTCATCGAGCACCCGGGCAGGATGACGCACGCCTCGGCGGCGGGCTCCCCGCTGGAGGTGCCCTCCGACCTGGTGCGGCTGTCGGTCGGCATCGAGACGATCGACGACCTGCTGGCCGACCTGACCCAGGCGCTGGGCGGCTAGGTACCGGGGACGACCATCAGGAACAGGATCACGAGGTAGATCAGGCCGATCAGACCGCCGAACGCGGCGATGCGGCCGTTCTCGACCTTCGCGTCGTCGTCAGGGGTCTCGCTGGAGAAGACCCTGACAGCGGCGCGAAGGTCGCGGTCGACGATGAACAGCAGGACGAGGGCGACGAGGAAGAGCGTCATCGACGCCGTCATGTACCATTCGCCGATCACGCCGAGGCTGACGGCCAGCCAGATGCCGAAGACCAGGACGCCGAGCGATCCGAGGCCGTAGATCCTGGTCATCCGCTGCAGGGTCTGCAGGACGGCCGTGTTCTTGGCCCGGATCGCGCGCGGCGCGGCCATGATCGCGGCGGTGAGCGGACCGATCGCGAAGATCGCGAACGCGATGTGCAGCCAGAGCAACGTGCTATTCATGAGGCTGACATTAGTCGCCCGGTGATCTCACCGGGAAACACTCTCCTCCTGGGAGTCATCGCGGTCGTGAGGGCAGCTCATGCACAGCTCGAAAGCCGCGATGGCCACGGCCATCACGATGATGATCACAATCATGGGGAGCATGGGCCTCCTCCTTCCCCGAATATCGTCCGTAATGACTAGACGCTCTGGCAATGGAATAAGTTCAGCGCCGGTAAGGTTGTTTATCTGTTTCCCAGGCACAAGGGGGTGCCGTCGTGGCCGTCAGGCACGTCGAGCCGTACTCGGACGAGTGGGTACGCCAGCCGTTCTCCTACGTCAGCCAGGTCGTCGGCCTGCTCGGAGCTGAGGTGGGCGACTGGTGGGAGGGCCCGTGCGACCCTCGCGACGCCACCGTGCGCCTGAGTGACGGCAGTGCCCTGGTCTGGGATGAGGAGAGCGGCTGGCGCCTCGGGCGGTTCGTCTCCGGCTGTCGCGGTGAGCACACCGAGCTGGCCGATGTGCGTTACCTCGGTCACGGACTGCTGCCGAAGCCGGAACGGGTGCCTGGCGCGCTGGCCGACGCCCGCGCGGGGGTCGGGGCGAGTTCGGCGTGGCGGCCCAGCTACCGTTCCCACCGCCACTGCCGCGACGGATTCGACGTCGCGCTCAGCTACTACTGCTCCCTGCTCAACGCCTGACGTCCACAGGCGCGTACCGCCTGTCGGTGGACCTCCGGATACCGTCCGCGGCCCCCTTTCCCGGGAAGTTGGTTACATTAGGGTAAAGCTTCCCCCATCGAAGGGATGAGCATGCGGCCGTACACGCCCGAATGGCTTTCGATGCCTGTCGCCTATGTCGCGGAAGTCGCCCTGGCAGTGGACGCTCTCGAGTGGTGGGACGACCCCTTCGACCCACGCGACGCCACCATCCTGCTCGTCTCGGGATCCGCGCTGGTCTGGGACGAGGAGAGCGGCTGGCGGCACGGCACGTTCATCTCGGGGGAGAAGGGCGTGCGCACGGAGCTGGCCGACCCGCGCTACCTCGGTGGCGGTGTGCTGCCCAGGCCCGCGAACGTGCCCGTCCTGCAGGCCATGGGCGGCAGCCCGGTCAGACCCGTCTACCGCTCCTACCGCGACTACGGCGACGGGCTCGACGAACGGCTCGCCACCTACACCATTCCCGCGATCGTCTAGCGGGACCTGCGCTGGCGGAGGAAGTCGCTGACGACGTACTCTCCCAGCCGGTCGGCGCTGGGCGAGAAGACCCTGCCGCCGTTGCGCCTGGCCACCTCGTCGACGAACTCCTTCAGCCGGTCGTCGGCGGCGAGCATGAACACGTTGATCGTGGCTCGCCGCCTGGTCATCTTGTCGACCTCGGCGAGCGTCAGCTCCAGCGTCTCCGGTGAGGGCGGCCACTCGAAGGCGGAGCGGCCGTTGCGCATCAGGTGCGCGGTCGGCTCGCCGTCGGTGACCACGAGGACGACGGGCTCGAAGTCGGGGTGCCTGTCGAGGTGCCGGCCGGCGATGAGCAGGGCGTGGTGCAGGTTGGTGCCCTGGACCATGTCCCAGTCGAGGCCCGCCAGCTCGTCGGGCTGCAGGACCCTGGCGTAGTTGGAGAAGCCGACGATCTGGACGGCGTCCTGGGGGAACTTGGAGGCGACCAGGGCCTGCAGGGCCAGCGCGGTCTGCTTGGCGGCGGCCCAGGTGCCCCTGAGCGCCATCGAGTAGGACAGGTCGACGAGCAGGCAGACGGCGGCGGCGCTGCGCCGCTCGGTCTCGCTGACCTCGAAGTCGTCCACCGACAGCCTGACCCTCGGGCTTGCGGCGGCGACGCGCGGGTGCCCGCCGGGGCCGTCGCCCCGCTGTACAGGGGCGCGAGCCGGGCTCACGGTACGGCGGGCGGCGGTGTCGCCCCGCCGGATGCCGTTGACGAGCGTGCGGACCACGTCGATCGGCTGCTCGTCCCCGAAGCGCCACGCCCGGGACGACCCGGTCAGCTCGCCCGCCGATCCCGCGTCGCGCTGGTCGTGGTCGCCGCGCCGTCCGGCGTCGAGGGAGGAGAAGACACGGCGCAGCGCGGTCTCCCCGAGGCGGCGCACCGCCTTGGGGGTGAGTTCGAGCTTGCCGCGCCGCCGCAGCAGGTACCCCTGCTCCTCCAGCTCGCGTTCGATCCGCTTCAACGCCTCCAGGTCGTCGACCGCCGAACGCCCGAGGGCGCGGCGGATCGCGGCCTCGTCGATGTCGTCCAGGCGCGCGCCGGGGTAGTCCTGGCGAAGCGCGGCCTCCAGCTGGGTGAGGTCGGCCAGTTCCTCCAGCGCGCTCACGGCGTCGCCCATGCCCATCGGGTCCTCGCCGGTCAGCCGCTCGGGCGTGCCCCACGCCAGGTCGGGCCTGCGCGCGTAGAGGGAGTCGCCGAGGCGGCGCATCTGCTCCGACAGGCCTGCCTGGTCGAGCGTCTGGTTGATCAGGTTGGCGAGCTCCTCGCGCTGGCGAGGGGTGAGCGAGGCCAGCATCCGCTGAGTGGCGGCGGCCCTGCGGGCGAGGGCGTCGACGAGCTCGTCGAGGGTGCGCGGCTTCTCAGGGAACATGTCGCCATATTTCGACATGAAGGAATCGAAGTCCGCTTGGGTGTGCTCACCTCGGGCGTCCCTGTCGAGCATGTCGTTCAGGTCGCTCATCATCTGCCTGATCCGCTCCATCGCGGCGGGATCAGGGTTGGCCAGCGCGTCGCGCATGCCCTTGAACTGCGAGTCGAGCACCTCCCTGCGCAGCAGGTCGCGCAGTTCCTCGAAGGTCTGCCGCGCCGCCGCCGAGCGCCACTCGTAGGAGTTCAGCTCCTGGATCGCGCTCGCGGTGTCATCGGGGAGGGCGTCGAGCGAGGCCTCGCGCAGCCTGGCGTCGTCCGAAGGGTCGGGGAACAGCTCGGCGCGCTCCTGCCCGATCGCCTTGTCCAGCAGCGAACGAGCCCGGTCGAGGGTGCCGTCGAGCCGTCCGCGCTCGCGTAGCTCGCGGCGGCGGCGCCGGACCTCGCGCAGCATGTCGTCCAGGCCCCTGCGGTCCTGCGCGCCGGGCAGGCCCCGCTTGAGCAGGTCGCGCAGCGCGTGGATGGGGGTGGACCCGGACAGGATGGCGTCGCCCATCTCGTCGAGCGCCGCCCGCACGTCGTACGGCGGAGCGAGCGGGTCGGGCCCGTCGTGGTACTCGCCATAGCGGTAGACCATGGGCCCACGCTAACCCGAGATATCCGTCTATGCGTCGCCGAAGACCTCCCAGACCTCCTGCAGTTCACCGCTCAGCGGGTTGTAGTCGGCCTTGACCAGCACGGGGTGCTGCTGCGCCTTCAGGACCTTGGTGAACTCGGCGGCGTCGCAGTGCTTCTTGCCGAGCCCGTCGCGGTCGGCGTTGACGGGCTTGCCGGACAGCCAGCCCGACGCGCACGAGGCGGTGACCCTGTTGAAGCCGACGGCGTGGGTGTAGCCGAGCTTGATCCCCTTGAAGGAGACCGTGGTGTCGTTGATCCGCTTGATCGTGCCGAAGGCGGTCTTCGAGCCGCCCCAGTCGGTCAGGAACTCGCTGACCCTGACCGCCGTCTTCCCCGTGTACTCGACCTTGACGGGGGCGGGCCCGCGCTGCAGCGTGAAGGCGAGATCGGCGGCCGCGCACTCCGTCCTGCCCAGGCCCTTGGCGTCCAGAGCCACGTGGCCCTCGGTCTCGACCAGGTCGCACGCGACGGTGACCCGGCGGTAGGCGGCCTTGCCGTACGCGAGCCTGACCTCCTTGGCGCCGGTGACGGCCTTCAGCTTGTGGCGCAGGATCCCGTGCTCCTTGACGAGTGTCGCGCGGGCGGGCGTGACCCTGAGCACGCCCTTGCCGTCCGCCCAGGCGAAGCCGTACGCGACCGAGCCGGCGGCCGCGGCGGAGGCGGCGCCGGTGGCGCAGAGGCCGGCGCAGAGAACGGCACTGGCGGTCAGAGCGAGCAGGCGCATGATCTCCCCCGAGGTCGTAGGTTCAATCATCTAGGACGCGGGACAGGGGAGAAATGTTCACCTGAGCGTGTCGGCGGATCAGGTCCGGTAGACGGCGACCCCGTCCACGTCGTCCTTCGACAGGCGGCGCATGAGGTAGAGGCCCTCCAGCGTGAACTCCAGGGCGGCGGCCGCGTGGCCAGGAGACTCCTCGCCGGTACCCATGCCGAGCTTGGACATGACCTTGGCCAGGCCCTCGACGGGCCCGATGCGGCGCAGCAGCTCGGCGGCGGCGACCAGCTCGCCGGACTCCACCTGGTTGCCCGCGGCGAACTTGTCCAGCAGCGGCGTCAGATCCATGCCGCCGAGCCTGCCGCGGAAGGTCTCGGCCGTGGCCCTGCGCAGCAGGTGCGCGAGGATCTCGTTCTCCCGACCCTCCTCGCTGACCTCGAACTCCACCTTGCCGCGCAGGCTGGGCACGACGGTGGACAGGTCGCAGACACGCGTCACCGCGCGCTCCTCACCGGTGATCGCGGCCCGCCGTACGGCGGAGGCGGCCGCCGTCTCAGCCGCGGCGATGGAGAAGCGCGCCGACACGCCCGAGCGGGCGTCCACGGCGGTCGACTCCCTGACCAGGCGGGTGAAGCGGGCGATGACCTCGACCAGGTGCTCGGGGACGTCGGCGCCGATGTCGGGCATCGACTCCTGGCGGATGAGCGTGAGCTCGTCCTCGATCGTCAGCGGGTAGTGGGTGCGGACCTCGGCGCCGAAGCGGTCCTTCAGCGGGGTGATGATCCGGCCGCGGTTGGTGTAGTCCTCGGGGTTGGCGCTGGCGATGAGCAGGATGTCCAGGGGCAGCCGCAGGTTGTAGCCGCGGACCTGGATGTCGCGCTCCTCCAGCACGTTCAGCAGCGAGACCTGGATGCGCTCGGCGAGGTCGGGCAGCTCGTTGACGGAGAAGACGCCGCGGTTGGTGCGCGGCACCAGGCCGTAGTGGACCGTCTCGGGGTCGCCCAGCGTGCGACCTTCGGCGATCTTGATCGGGTCGACGTCGCCGATCAGGTCGCCGACCGAGGTGTCGGGCGTGGCCAGCTTCTCGCCGTAGCGCTCGTCGCGGTGCTTCCACGCGACGGGCAGCTCCTCGCCGCGCTCGGCGGCCAGCCGTACGCATCGGGCGCAGACCGGCGCGTAGGGGTGGTCGTTGATCTCGCAACCCTCGACCACGGGGGTCCATTCGTCGAGCAGGCCCGTGACCGTGCGGATGAGGCGGGTCTTGCCCTGGCCGCGTTCGCCGAGCAGGACCAGATCGTGGCCCGCGAGCAGGGCGCGTTCGAGGTGGGGCAGGACGGTGTCGTCGAAGCCCACGATGCCGGGAAAGCGCGGCTCGCCCGCCCGCAGCCTGGCGAGCAGGTTGTCGCGGACCTCGGTTTTGACGCTGCGATGGGCGTGGCCGCTCTCTCGCAACTCGCGGAGAATACGAGGCTGATGCACGCGTTCGAGACTACGTCGCCTTGGGGGAATGCGGGAATGTCTTTCGGATTTGACTGATGCGTGACGATAAGGGCGCGTGCTTGTCCTCGCAGTGGGGAGAATCCGCCCGAGGGAAATCACCGAAGCGTAGGGAGGCGAGACGCGTGGCCCTGTTGACGAGCCGTTTCGCTGACGGCCTCGCCGTGGGTTCCGATCTGGTCGCCGCCGCCGAGACGGCTGTGCGGCAGGCCCTGGCAGGGCTGAGCGGGCCCGCGGACCTCGTCTGCTTCTTCATCTGCGGTGAGGATCCCGACGACGTGGCCAGGGCCGGGCTTCGGGCCATGGCGGTGGCGCCGGCGGCTCATGTGATCGGCTGCAGCGCGACGGGTGTCATCGGGGACGGCCAGGGCGTGGAGCTCACGCCGTCGGTGAGCGCGTGGGCGGCCACCCTCGACGGGGGACGGCTGACCACGTTCGCGCTGGAGACGTTGAGCGCCGAGGACAGGTTCGTGGTCATCGGCCTGCCCGAGCGGCAGGTCGACGACAGGGTGGCCATCCTGCTCGCCGACCCCTACACCTTTCCCACCGACGCCTTCGTCGAGCGCTCGGCCGAGGTGCTCGGCGACCTGCCGCTGATCGGCGGCCTGGCCAACGGGCTGCAGGGCAGGGGGTCGGTACGGCTGTTCGCCGATGGCGAGGTCTACTCCGAGGGCGCCATCGGCGTGCTGCTGAGCGGCGAGGTCAAGGTCAGCACGGTGGTCAGCCAGGGGTGCAGGCCGATCGGCCCGACCATGGTCGTCACGGGCGCCGAGGAGAACCTGCTTCTCGAGCTGGCCGGCCAGCCCGCGCTGGCCAGGCTGGAGGACATCGTCAGCGACCTGGACGAGGACGACCGCGAGCTGGTCGCGTCGGGCCTGCAGATCGGCGTGGCGATGGACGAGTACGCCGAGCATCACGAGCGGGGGGACTTCCTGATCCGCGGAGTCCTCGGCATCGATCCCGAGCGGGAGGCCGTCGCGATAGGGGACGTGGTCGACGTCGGCAGGACCGTGCGCTTCCAGGTGCGCGACGCCGCCACCGCGGACGAGGACCTCTACGACCTGCTCGACGCGCACCGCGAGGAGCTGGGCAGGGTCGACGGCGCGCTCCTGTTCGCCTGCAACGGCAGGGGGTCGGCGATGTTCGGCACCGCCGACCACGACGCGGTGGCGCTGCGCGACACGCTCGGCGCGATCGGCATGGCGGGCTTCTTCGCCGCGGGAGAGGTGGGGCCCGTGGGGGGCCAGAACCACGTGCACGGGTTCACCGCCTCCATCCTGGTCTTCTCCTCGTGATCCAGGCCGTGGCGGGCGGGGGTGCCCGGAGTTCTCCTCAGCGCAGCGCGTCGACCGGCTCCATGCGGGCGGCCCGCAGCGCGGGATACAGGCCCGCCAGCAGGCCCACCACCGCTCCCGCGAGCGGCGCGACCACGGCGAGCCGCAGGTCGAGCACGGGCGTCCACTGCTTGGCCGCCGCGACGGCGACGATCGAGACCACGCCGAGGCTGGCGCCGATCACCCCGCCGGTCAGCCCGGTCAGCGTCGACTCCAGCAGGAACTGGGCGGCGATGTGCCTGCGCGCGGCGCCGAGCGAGCGGCGCAGGCCGATCTCCGCGACCCGCTCCATGACGGTGACCAGCGTGACGTTGGCGATGCCGACCGCGCCGACGACCAGCGAGACCAGGCCCAGGATCAGGAACAGCGCGTTGACGTCGCTCTGCACGCCGTCGCGCGCCCTGGTGGGGCTCGGCGGCGCGATGACCTGCAGCAGGCTCTCGTTGCCCGGGCTGAGCGCGAGCGCCGCCTGCCCGGCGACGAGGTCGGCGGCGCCGAGGCTGGTGTTGATGAGCACCCTGGTAACGTCCTTGAGCCCGAACCGCCTGCCGATCGTGGGCGGGACCATGACGGCGGTGCCGAGGTTCCGTTCCCTCTTCATCCCGCCGAGGATGCCGATGACCGTGTAGGCGTGCCTGCCGATGAAGACGGCAGGCGCTCGCTCCAGCCGGGTGATGCCGAGCATCTTGGCCGCCTGCTCGCCGACGACGACCACCTTGTCCTTGCGCGTGAGGTGCCCGGCGTCGAAGAACCGGCCCTCGATCATGCTGCCCTTGACGGCCTGGGGGAGGCTGGGGCTGGCGGCCACCACGGTCAGGGTCTGGTCGGTCACCCTGGTGGGGTCCACGATCATGTTGGAGCGCACGCTCAGGTTGGCGCTCTGCTTGGTCTCCGCGACCGCGGCGGCCGATGTCACCCCGCGCAGCCTGGTGACCTGGTCGATGGCGTTCCACCCGACGACGACCTTGCCGTCCTCGGGCACCTCGACGGTGATCGTCGTGGCGGTCAGCTCGTCGAACCTGCCGACGATCTGGTTGCCCGCCGTGGCGGCGACGCCGAGCGTCACGACCAGCGTGGTGATGCCGAGCACGGTGCCCAGGGTGGTGAGCGCGGTTCTGACGGGGCGGGCCAGCATGCCGGCCATGGCCTCGTTCAGCAGGTCACGTAGGTCCACTACTCCTCCACCAGGATGCCGTCGGTGATCCGCACCCTGCGCCTGGCCCGGCCGCTCACCTCGGTCTCGTGGGTGATCACCACGATCGTCAGCCCCTGGTCGCGCAGGTCGTCGAAGAGGTCGAGGACAGCGTCGGTGTTACGGCTGTCGAGATTGCCTGTGGGCTCGTCGCACAGCAACAGTGAGGGGCCGCCCATCAGCGCCCTGGCGATCGCCGCCCGCTGCCGCTCGCCGCCCGACAGCCGGTCGGGCAGGAAGTCGACCCTGTGCGACAGGCCGACACGGTCGAGCGCCCGCAGCGCCCTGTCCCTGCGGTCCTTGCGCCCGCGCTTGTCGGCGCCGCTCTGGTACACCTCGGCGAGCATCACGTTCTCCGCCACGCTGCGGTGGGAGAGCAGGTGGAAGGACTGGAAGACGAAGCCGATCCGGCTGCCGCGCAGCCTGGTCCGCTCGCCGTCGCGCAGCCTGGTGGTCTCGATGCCGTCCAGCAGGTAGCTGCCCGAGCTGGGCCTGTCGAGCAGCCCGAGCACGTTGAGCAGCGTGGACTTGCCCGACCCCGAGGGGCCGACGATCGCGAGGTAGTCGGCCGGGCGCACCACGAGCGAGACGTCGGACAGCGCGTGCACGGGCGGGTCCGATGGGAACTCCTTGCTGACGGCCTCCAGCGCGATGACGGGCTCAGGCACCGTTGACCACCACCCTGTCGCCCTCCTTGAGCTCGCCGGTGACCTCGACCTTGCCGTCGGCGGTCAGGCCCGTGCGCACCTCGACGTCCTTGGTCCTGTCCGGAGAGACCTCCACCCGCACCCGCGCTTTGCCGTCCGCGGAGGTGATCACCGCGGCGACCGGGACGACGAGCACTTCGGCGTCGGTCGCGCCCACCGTCACCCTCGTGGTGACGTTCGCGCCGGACAGCCCCTTGAGCCCCTTCTCCGACAACGGGCTGATCAGCACGGGCACCGAGCTCATCTGCTGGGAGCCGTCACCCGCCTTGGCCTCGCCGGTGGACAGCTTCGCCTTCTCCCCGAACGCGATCAGCCGCGCCGGATGGGTCTTGCCCGCATCGGTCTCGATGACCGCCCGGAGCCCCTCTTTGAGCAGGTCGGCCTCGGCGGCCTCCACCGATCCCGTCACCACGAAGGACGAGCTGGTCACGGTGGCGATCGCCTTGTCCACGGTCTCGCCCGCCTTGACCCCCGCCTTGTGGAGGCGGGCGGGAAGCTTCGGCAGGAACACCAGCTCGCCGGGCGGGATCGTGGTGCCGTAGGTCCTCGTGTACTCGGCCATCAACGCCTGCGCGGCGCTCACGTCCTTCTTGGCGTTGGCGACCTTGAGCTTGACGGGCGACAGCTCGCGAGCCTGACGCAACCCCTGCCCGGCGAGGGCGACGGCCTCCTTCGCGTCGCGCACGGTCTTGCTCAGCTCGGCCAGCTTCTTCTCGCGGGCCTGCCGCGCCTCCTCCTCGATCCGCCCGTACGTCCCGCGCGCGGCGTCCAGGTCGGCCCGCGCGTTGGACACCTTCAGCTCCAGCAGCGTGGTGTCGGTGGGCTGCTTCGGCGGCGAAGAGGGCGCGGGTGTGGCCCCAGGAGTGCCGGCCGGCGTGCTCGGCTCAGGCCGGCTGTTCTCCGCCCTCGCGGCCGCCAGGTCCTGCTCGGCCTGCAGCAGCTTCTCCTCGGCCGCCCTGACGGCCGCGTCGGCGGCCTCGATCTTGGCGATGTCCTCGGTGGTGTACTGCTGCGCCCTGGCCTGCCGGTGGGCGAGCTCGGCAGCCTTCAGGTCCGCCCTGGCGTTGGTGAGTTTCAGCTTCAGCGGCAGGACGTCGCCGCCCTGGTCCAGAGTCTTCTGCTCGGCGGCCAGCGTCTCCTGCGCGGTCTGTACGGCCTTGCGCAGCGTGTCGAGCTGCTGGCGGGCTTCGAGCGTGGGCTGCTGGGCCTCGTAGCCCTTCTTGGCGTAGAACCTGGTGACCGCCGCGACGGTGGCCTGGTCGAACACGCCGGTCACGGAGGTGCCGTACCCCAGCCTGCGCAGCGACCGCTGCAGCTGCTTGACGTCGTCGCCCTTGGCGCCCGGATTGATGGTGCGGTGCATCGGCACCTTGCCCGACATGGCGAAGACGGGCCTTCCGTTCACCTCCATGAGGATCCCGCCCTCCCTGACCTGGCCGGGATGGGGCGCGCGGGTGGCGCGCTGGCCGGCATCGGCTCCGCCGACGACGCCCGCCAGCGTGACGGGCAGCGGCGAGCCGTACTCGAGGGTGCCGTTGACGACGATCGTGCTGGCCAGCTTGGTGCGTTCGACCGGGGCGGTGACCAGCGAGGCCTTCGGAGGCTTGCGCAGGGCCGCCTCGTCGGCGGGCGAGCGCAGCCTGGTGCTGACTCCCCAGCCGACGCCCGCGATCACGATCACGCCGGCGACGGTGCCGATGAGCACCTTGCGGGGGGACTTCACGTCGGAACTCCTTGATTTCGGGCATGCCGAACAGAGCTCGTGGCCCTGCGGCGAGCTAGAGGAGGATGCGGCGCCTGGCGCGGTACGGCACGGCCGCCGCCGCGATCGTCAGAACCACCAGGAGGGCGGCGTGCGCGATGTCCTGCCTGGTGATGTGCTCGATGCTCTCGGTGTTCTCGTAGAGCACGGCCGTGGCGGGCACCAGGTAGACGGTCGCCGCGATCGCCCATCGCAGGTCGGCGGTGAGGTGCCCGGCGAGGGCGGCGCCGAACAGCAGCGCCGCCTCCAGGCACACCCTCGTCATGGCCGTGGGCGAGCCCGCCGCGATGTCGAGCCACGCGGGGTCCGCGCCGGCGACGAGCGGCACCGCCGCCAGCCACCACCACGAGCGGGTGCGAGGCCGCTCACGCCTGCTCGCCAGGACCAGCAGTCCCGCGATGATCAGCACGTTGGAGGTCAGCGGGGCGATGGGGCCGCCGTTGCCGTACAGCGCGGGACCCGACCACAGCTCTTCGGGAAAGTCGGGGAAGACGGGCAGCAGCGTGGCGTCCAGCCACTGCTGCCCCATGGTGATCGAGGTGACCTTGACGGCGACGGCTCCCGCGACGGGGAGCGCCGGCCGTACGTGGCCGCGCAGGATGAGCACGAGAGCGACGGCCGACAGCGCCAGCCACAACGGCACGCTGGTGGCGTAGGGAACGAGCACCGCGAGGTTGAGCATGGCCAGCGCCGCGACGCCCAGGTGCAACCCGTCCGCCCAGGCGGGCCCCTGTGCCGCCGCGATGATCCGGGTGCGTATCCCGCCGACCACCAGGGCGTAGGCCTCGCGCGCCGGTGGAAGCGCCTGGCCTGGCTCGGCGCTGTCCAGCAGGACGTCGAGAAGCTCGTCACCATGGTCGGCCCGGTAGCCGTCGGGGTAGGCCCGCAACAGCCAGCGATAACGTCGCTCGAGCGAGGTCATCCGAACGTCGCCCCGAGGTTGTGGCGTCCCGTCACGACGGCGGCCGCCTGCTGCATGCGCCTGGCCTCCGCCTCGACCATGCCGCTGCCCTCGTCGGTGATCCTGAAGTAGCGGCGTTTGCGGCCGTTGACGATCTCCTCGCGCTCGACCATGATGACGCCGTTAGCGGCCAGCCGGTCGAGGGCGCCGTAGAGGGTGCCGACGGCCAGTGTGATCCTGCCGTGGGAGAGGTCGACGACCTTCTTGATGATCGCGTGTCCGTGGAGCGGACCGTCCAGGAGTGCGGCGAGGACGAAATAGGTCTGCTCACTCAAACCGGATGATCCCTTAGACATAGCCGGAAACGTACTTCGTGCGGCGAAGTATCGTCAACCCCATGTCCGTATCCCGTACTCCGCGTCCACCTTCGTGTCGATCTCCTGCTCTCGTGGCAGGTAGGCCGCGTAGAAGTCCTTGCCGCACTCCAGGTCGTCGAGCGCGACCTTGATCTCCTTGGTGAGATGGGGCCTGGCCTGCGCGGCCGTGAGCGTGGGTTCGTAGAACTGCCCCTCGGGCAGCTTGCTGTCGTCGACGTCGTCGGTCTTGCCCAGGTTCTCGACCTGGGCGCGGATCTCGTCCGAGCCGCGCGTGGCGATGGCGGTCGGATTGGTCTTCGACACCCTGTAGCCCTGGCCCTTCAGGCAGTCGGCCATGCGCGCGGCCTTCTCCACCAGGGTGGGATCGCCGTCGAGCTCACGGACCTCGGCCTGCGTCCTGGCCTTGGCCACCTGCTCGTAGTGGTCCATCGACGACTTCACGACCTTGCCCGTGAGCTTCTTGATCGCGGCCGTGTAGCAGGACTCGTGGGCGTCGTCGTAGGCCTTGCGCTGCTGTTCGGACAGCGAGCTCTGGATCGCCCAGTTCGGGTTGATCTCCGGCTTCTCCGGTTTGTACATCGGGCTGTCGAATTCCTTGGGGTAGACGTAGAGGGAGAAGTGCCCGAAGCCGTACTTGCCGCGTTCCGCCTTCATCGCCGCGTAGTCGCCGCCGAAGGCCGCCTTGCGCTGCTCGCTCAGCTGCCGGCCCTTGGCCACGAACGCGACATACTTGAAGCCCTTGCCCTTCATGCAGGTGGCGAGCTCGGCCTCCTTGCGCTGCTCGATCCCCTGGGCGGCCTGGGGGCTCGGCTCCGTCTCGGCCGCGGTGGCGCCGCACCCGGCCAGCAGGGTGAGGGTGAGGAACCCCGCCGCGCACCACGCCGGCCGTACCGCGCGGCGCTGCGCGCCCTTGGCGGTGTTCGCCGGGGGGCGACCATGGGTGGCGTCGGAGAGGTACGGCCCGGCCTCGGCGGAGGGTGGCGAGAATAAGGTCGGCGGGTGATTCGCCATTGATCGGTTCGGCATGGAGAGGACCATACTTCGTGCGACGAAGTATGGTCAAGCGGTGCGTCGCGCCCTGCGCCTCCCCCGTCGAGGGGCTCAAGCCGCCGGCCCGGGTCCCGCGCTTCACACATGACCGGCGTCCCACCTGGACCTTTCGACGACCTCGGGCCCGTCCGGGCGGTGGGAGACTGGTCGGCATGGTTCTCCCGCGAGTGACCCTCGACGACGTGGTGGCCGCACGCGACCTCCTGGCGGGCGTCGCCGTCCAGACTCCCGTGCTCCGGTCCCGTGTCCTGTCGGAGACCATCGGTGGCCCCGTGCACCTCAAGTGCGAGAACCTCCAGCGGGCGGGCTCGTTCAAGGTCCGCGGCGCCTACGTCCGCATCGCCAAGCTCACCGAGGACGACAGACGGAAGGGCGTGGTCGCCGCCAGCGCGGGCAACCACGCGCAGGGTGTCGCGCTCGCCTCAGGGCTGGTCGGCGCGCGGGCCACGGTCTACATGCCGGAGGCCGCGCCGCTGCCCAAGGTGGAGGCGACGCAGGCCTACGGCGCCGAGGTCGTGCTCGGCGGCGCCAGCGTCGACGTGGCGCTGGCCAAGGCGAAAGAGCACGCCGAGCGGACGGGGGCGGTCTTCATCCACCCCTTCGACCACCCCGACGTCATCGCGGGCCAGGGCACGATCGGCTTGGAGATCATCGAGCAGCTCCCCGACACGGGCACGATCGTGCTCGGCATCGGCGGCGGCGGGCTGGCCGCGGGCGTGGCCCTGGCCGTCAAGTCGCTACGGCCCGGCGTGCGGATCGTCGGCGTGCAGGCCGAGCAGGCGGCCGCCTACCTGGCCTCGCTCGCCATGGGGGAGCCCGTGGTGGTCGACCCGTCGGGCACCATGGCCGACGGCATCGCGGTGGGCCGCCCCGGCGAGCTGCCGTTCGAGATGATCCACTACCTGGTCGACAGCGTGGTGACCGTGTCGGAGGAGGAGATCTCCAGGGCGCTCGTGCTGTGCGTCGAGCGCGGCAAGCTGGTGGTCGAGCCCGCGGGAGTGGTCGGCGTGGCGGCGCTGCTCGCGCACCCGCACGCCTTCGAGCCGCCCGCCGTGGCGGTGCTGTCGGGCGGCAACATCGACCCGCTGCTGCTGTCGAAGGTGCTCCGGCACGGCCTGGCCGCCGCCGGTCGCTACCTCACGGTCAGGATCAGGCTCCACGACCGGCCCGGCGCGCTCGCCGCGCTGCTCGCCACCCTGGGAGAGCTGCGCGCCAACGTGATCGACATCGTTCACGAGCGGGTCAACGCCAGGCTCCACGTCGACGAGGTCGAGGTGCGGCTCCAGCTCGAGACGCGGGGCCAGGCGCACTGCGACGAGGTGCTGGGGGTGCTCGCAAGAGAAGGCTACAAGGTCTTCTTCTGAGTCAGCGTCCGAGCAGCGGCCCGTACTCGGCCCATACCCGAGTATTGATCGAGGCCTGCTTGGGGGCGAAGCGGGTGTAGAAGTCCTTGCCGCATTCCAGGTCCTCCATCGCCGCCTTGACCTCCCGATCCAGGTACGGCCTGGCCTGCGCCGGCGTGAGGTCCAGAGGCTCGTTGGGCGCCTTGCCAAGCTTGTCCGCCTCGTCGAAGAACTGGTTTTCACCTCTCTTGGCCAGAGCGGTCGGCTTGGTCGTGGACATGCGCTGCCCCTTGCGGACGAGGCAGTCGGCGAAGGCCGAGGCGAGGCCGACCAGCTCGGTGTCGCCATCGATCTCGGCGGCCTCCAGCTGCTTTCTGGCATCCCTCAGCAGGATGACTCCCTTCAGCTTCGAGCCCACCTCCTTGTTCAGCACCTCCTTGGCGGCCTTCTGATAGCAGCTGTCCTTCGCCTTGTTGTAGGAAGCGAGCTGGCGGTCGTTCAACTTCCATACGAGCTCGTGGTTCGGGTCGCCGTGGTCGGGGGAGCTCTCGATGCTGCCGCTCAGGGGATCCTTCGGGTAGACGTACTGGGCGAACACCCCGAAGCCGTACTTCTGGCGGTAGACCTTTATGGCCTCGTAGGTGCTCAGATCGGGTTTCGGCTGCTCCGGCGACACAAAGGCGATGTACTTGAAGCCCTTCTGCTTCATGCAGTCGGCCTTGATCTGCTCCATCCTGGGCCGCGGATCGGGCCCCTTGGTGGGCGCGGGAGCGGCGGCCTGTTCGGCCGCGCATCCCGATAGGAGGGCAAGCGAAAGCAACCATGTGACACGACGCATGGAAATCTCCAGATCAGTCGAACGCGCGCGTGCGCGACCCGCGCGGCGCGACGGCCGCGACAAGGGTGAGGAACGCCAGCAGCCCCCAATAGGCCAGGTTCTGGCGTGATTGGTCGACCAGGTGCTCGCCGAAGGCCGTCGAGCCGGCAACCAGGTAGAGCGCGGCGGCCAGCGCCCAGCGCCGATCGCCGGTCATCCGTCCCGCCCACACCGCGCCCGCCAGTGTCGCGGCCTCGGCCACGACCCTGACCAGGACGAGGGGGGAGGGATCGTCGAGCGCCATCCACGCCGGATCGGCGACCGCCAGCAGGGGGACGACCGCCGGCCACCACAGCGAGCGCCGCCGGGGCCGCTCCCCGCGAACGGCCAGGATCGCCAGCCCCGCGCACGCCGGCAGCGACCAGGCGGCCGCCCCGATCGGGCCGCTGTTGCCGTAGAGCGCGTCATGCATCAGGAAGGCAGGTTCGATCGGCAGCAGCGTGGCGTCCACGAAGACGACGCCGGTGCCGAGCGTCCACGACTTGATCCCGGTCAGCAGGACCAGCGGCAGCGCGAGCCGAAACCGTCCCATGATGGTGAGGATCAGCCCGAGCGTGGACAGTGCGCACCACACCGGGATCGACGTGGCGTAGGGCAGCCACCCTGAGAGGTGGGCCGCGCAGAGCGCGGTTACGCCGAGGTGCAGCCCGTCGGCCCACATCGGGGCCGTGGTGGCCTGCCAGACCCGCTCCCGCAGCCCGTTGACCAGGAGTCCCGCCGCCTCTTTCAGTGGCGGCCTCGAACGCTTCGGGTCGGTGTGTCCGAGCAGGACGTCGAGCAGCTCATCGCCGTGAGCCGAGCGGTAGGCGCGCGGGTAGGCCCACATCAGCCGCCGGTAGCGCCGCTCCAGCGGCGTCACGTCAGGCCCAGGTCGCGGCGGCCCTTGATCACGCTGGCGGCGTGATGCATGCGCTCGGCCTCGGCCTCGGCGATCGCCCTGCCGCGATCGGTGATGCGGAAGTAGCGGCGGTTGCGACCGTCGACGACTTCCTCGCGGTCGACGCTGAGCGTGCCCTGGGCGGTGAGGCGCTCCAGGATGCCGTAGAGGGTGCTGATCGACGGCTTGACCCGATCGCGGGACAGTTCGACGACCTTGCCCACGATGGCGTGCCCGTGGAGAGGGCCGTCGAGGAGCGCGGCGAGCACGAAGTACATCGGCTCGCTGACTTCCGTTGATCTTCTCGGCATGGCGATCAAGATACTCCGTTTAACGGAGTGAGGACAAGACCGGCTTTCTCGGCTCGAAGAGCCAGGCGTCGAAGAGCTCGTCGAGCTGCTTGCCGGAGAGCTGCTCGGCGAGTGCGATGAGCTGCGGCGTCGTGACATACCCGTACTTGTAGCGGGCCGTCCATTCCTTGACGATCTTGAAGAAGACGGGATCGCCCACGGCCTTGCGCAGCGCGTGCAGCGCCATGCCGCCACGCGTGTAGACCGACTCGTTGAACAGGTCGTCCGGCAGCGCGCGGCCCGGCGGGTAGGTCCACATCGGGTCGGAGGCGGGCCTGGCGTAGAAGCCGTCGAAGACGCTCTCCGCGCTGGCCCTGCCCTTGTGCTCAGACCACAGCCACTCGGCGTAGGTGGCGAAGCCCTCGTTGAGCCACAGGTCCCTCCACCGCCTGACGGACAGGCTGTTGCCGAACCACTGGTGAGCCAGCTCGTGGGCGATGATGCTCTCCGCCGGCCGGAAGCCGCCGTACATCGGCTTGGTCTGGTTCTCCAGCGCGTAGCCCGCCGCGAAGTCGTCGATGACGCCGCCGGTGGACGAGAACGGGTACGGGCCGAAGACCTTGGTCCAGTAGTCGGTCACCTCGCCCGAGGTGGCGTAGAGGTCGTCGAGCGCCGAGGCGAACTGCGGATCGACGGCGGCCAGGTTGGGGATACCGGTCGCGGTCGTGCCCTGGCGCAGCTCGAACTTGCCGAGCGTCATCGTGGCCAGGTACGTCGCCATCGGATGCTTCTCCGACCACGTGAACGTGGTCTTGCCGCCGTTCGTGACGGGCTGCCTGGTCTGCTCGCCGTTCGCCAGCGCCGTCACCCCCCGCGGCACGGTCAGCTCGAAGTCGAAGCGCGCCTTGTCGGCGGGGTGGTCGTTGGAGGGGAACCAGGTCTTGGCGCCGTTGGGCTGGCAGGCGACGAAGGCGCCGTCGGGGGTCGGGATGAAGCCGTAGGTGCCGAGGTTGGAGGAGTCCCTCACCGGCTTCGGCGTGCCCTCGTAGGCGACGGTGACGGTGAAGGCGTGGTTCTCGCGCAGCCGTTTGGCGGGCGTCACCGTCAGCTCGCTGCCGCTGCGCTCGAACCTCGCAGGAGCGCCGTCCACCTCGACCTTGCCCACCTCGAAGCCGGACAGGTCGAGGTTGAAGCGCGGCAGCGACTGCGTGGCCTTGGCCTGGATCGAGGTCAGCCCGTTCAGGTGCTTGGCGGCGGGGTCGTAGCCGATCTTCAGGTGATAGCGGGTGACGTCGTAGCCGCCGTTGCCGTCCAAGGGGAAGTCGGGGTCGCCGATGCCCCGCCCCGGCTCGGACTGAGGGGCCGCGGGGTCGGGGGTGGCGGCGGGCGGAACCTGGGCCCCGGTGGAAGAAGGGGCGCAGGCGACCGCCCCGAGGAGCGTCAACAGCACAGCACAGCGCATGGCCACAGAGACTACGCGAGCCATTGCCGCCGGTCAGGCATCTACGACAAGGGTCTTGGCCGCCTTGTCGTGCAGGGCCTGTTTACGTGGATCGAACAGGATCCAACCAAGATTGATGATCCCGAAACAGCATGAATAGTCCAGAATGGCGGCGACCGCCTGCCTGATCGCCGCCTGCCCGACCGTGATCGGCTGGCCCGTGTCGGCGACCACCCGCATCCCGAACAGTCTCTTGCCCAGCGTCTGCCCGTGCCAGTAGGCGTGCAGCAGCCAGTAGTAGAGGAACGAGATCACCCCGGCGATGAAGACGTGCTGCACGGGCACGCGTACCGCCATCTCCTTCGAGGGGTCCCAGACGTACTGCCAGCTCGTCCAGGTGAACGGCGACGCGATGGCGGAGACGATGACGCTGTCGACGATCCCGGCGAAAAGCCGTCGCCAACGTCCTGCGAGAGGTGGCATGACCTGATGATCACCCACCTCTGGCCAGGACAAACATCTACAGGTTGCCGCGGCGCTCCTGCTCACGCTCGATCGCCTCGAACAGTGCCTTGAAGTTGCCCTTGCCGAAGCCGAGCGAGCCGTGCCGCTCGATGAGCTCGAAGAACACCGTCGGGCGGTCCTGCACCGGCTTGGTGAAGATCTGCAGCAGGTAGCCGTCCTCGTCGCGGTCCACCAGGATCTTGCGCTGCTTCAGCTCGTCGATCGGCGCCCGCACCTCGCCGATCCTGGCGCGCAGCTCGGGGTCGTCGTAGTAGGAGTCGGGGGTGTCGAGGAACTCCACGCCCGCCGCGCGCATGTTGTCGACGGTGGTGAGGATGTCGTTGGTGGCCAGCGCGATGTGCTGCACGCCGGGTCCGCCGTAGAACTCCAGGTACTCGTCGATCTGCGACTTCTTGCGGCTGATCGCGGGCTCGTTGAGCGGGAACTTCACCTTGCGGGTGCCGTCCGCGACGACCTTCGACATCAGCGCGGAGTACTCGGTGGCGATGTCGTCGCCGACGAACTCCGCCATGTTGGTGAAGCCCATCACGTTCCGGTAGAACTCGACCCACTCGTCCATCTTGCCGAGCTCGACGTTGCCCACGCAGTGGTCGACCGCCTGGAAGAACCGCTTGGCGGGCGGCGCCACCATCGGCTCGGCCTGGCGGTAGCCGGGCAGGTAGGCGCCCGAGTAGTTGGACCTGTCCACCAGGGTGTGCCGGGTCTCGCCGTAGGTGGCGATGGCCGCGATCACGACCTTGCCGCTCTCGTCCTCCAGCGTGTACGGCTCGGCGAGCCCCCGGGCGCCCCGCGCGACGGCGTGCTCGTAGGCCGCCTCGACGTCGGGCACCTCGATGGCCAGGTCGATCACGCCGTCGCCGTGCTCGGCGACGTGGCGGGCCAGGTCGGTGCCGGGCCGTACCGACGAGCGGAACTCGAACCGCGCACCACCCGAGGTCAGCACGTAGGCCACCTCGTCCCTGCTGCCGTTCTCGGGGCCGCGGTAGGCGACCAGCTTCATCCCGAACGCGGTGGAGTAGTAGTGAGCCGCCTGCTTGGCGTTGCCCACGGCGAACACCACGGCGTCCATGCCCTTGACCGGAAACTCATCGCTCATACCGATAACTCTCGATTTATGTGGACGGCTTGTGCAACTGTCACTTGAAACAGTGGACAATTTGTCCATGACCATCGACGATCTGGACGCCAAACTGCTCAGTCTGCTCGCCACGGAGCCACGCCTCGGAGTTCTGGAGTATTCCCGCAGGCTCGGCGTCGCCCGAGGCACCGTGCAGGCCCGGCTCGACAGGATGATCGCCAGGGGGGTCATCACAGGTTTCGGCCCCGACGTCTCGGCGGCCGCGCTCGGCTACGACGTCACCGCGTTCGTGACCATGGAGATCCGTCAGGTCAGCGGGCACGATCCGGTCGCCGACCAGCTCGCGCGCATACCCGAAGTGCTGGAGGTCCACACCATCACCGGCGGCAGCGACCTGTTGTGCAGGGTCGTGGCGCGCACCAACGCCGACCTTCAGCGCGTCATCGACCGGATCGTCGCTGTGCAAGGGGTTCTGCGGACTTCTTCGGTGATCGTGCTCGACACTCCGGTCCCATACCGGGTTATGCCATTGGTCACGGATGTACCACGTCGAGGCGGTCTAAAGCCGTAGCATCGTTACCGATCGTTTATTCTTGGCCTTCCGCCCAGCTGACGGGGGTTTGCTGAGCTTGCGATCGGGGGAGTCTGTGGCGAAGAGCACGCGGAGACGGCGAATACTCCGCTGGGTGGCGATCGCGTTCGGTGCCGGGATCCTCGCCATGGTCGGCCTCTTCGGGATCGCATGGGCGATGACCCCGATCCCGGACAGCACCCAGAAGGAAGCCACGGCGCAGGGCTCGGTGATCTACTACCGCGACGGCAAGTCCGTCCTCGCCAAGCAGGGCGTCAACCGTAAGAACGTCAAACTCGGCCAGGTGCCCGCGCACGTCCGCGACGCGGTCATCGCCGCCGAGAACCGCTCCTTCTACAGCGACGGCGGCGTGTCCCTCAAGGGCACCGCGCGCGCCGTCTGGTCGACGGTCACGGGCCAGCAGCTCCAGGGCGGCTCCACGATCACCCAGCAGATGGTCCGCAACTACTACAGCGGCCTCAGCCAGGAACGATCGATCACGAGGAAGTTCAAGGAGATCCTGATCTCCATCAAGGTCGACCAGTCCAAGTCGAAGGACTGGGTCCTCGAGCAGTACCTCAACACGATCTACTTCGGCAGGGGCGCCAACGGCGTCCAGGCCGCCGCGCAGGCGTACTTCGGCAAGAACGTCGAGGACCTGACCGTCGCCGAGGGCGCCTACCTCGCCGCCGTCATCCAGCAGCCCAGCAGGTTCGCCGACCCCAAGGCCGCCGATCTCGACGCGGCGAGGACGCGCTGGAAGGCGATCGTCGACGCCATGGTGCAGACCCGCGCCATCACCGCCCAGGACGCGGCCAAGCAGGTCTTCCCCGCGCTGAAGAAGCCCAGGGCGGCCTTCGCGCTCAAGGGCCAGGACCAGGTGATGGTCGACAGGGTCCGGGAGGAGCTCAACGCCCGCGGCTACACCGACGAGGTCATCGACAACGGCGGCCTCAAGATCGTGACCACCTTCGACAAGAACCTCATGGGCGCGGCCGAGCGCGCCGTGAAGTCCGTGCTGCCCGAGTCCACGTCCAAGAAGGTGCGCACGGGACTGGCCGCGATCGACCCCGCGACCGGCGAGGTCGTCGCCTTCTACGGCGGGCGCAAGGACCAGTCGTGGGACAACGCCTTCTCCGCCAAGGTCCAGGCGGGCTCGACGTTCAAGCCGTACACGCTGGCCACGGCCCTCGACAACGGCTTCGACCTGTCGACCACGGTCAACGGCAACTCGCCCATCTCGGTGCGCGGCGCCTCCCAGGCCATCCCGAACGACAGCGGACGCTCCTACGGGTACATCGACCTGGTCCGCGCCACGCAGAACTCCGTCAACACCGCCTTCGTCGACCTCGGCCAGAAGGTCGGCCTCGACAAGGTCGCCAAGGTCGCCGAGGCGGCCGGGATCCCCGCGAGCCAGCTCGACCAACACAAGATCGCGGCCTCGTTCCCGCTCGGCGTCGCCTCCGTCAGCGCCGTCCAGAACGCCTCAGGCTTCGCCAGCTTCGCCAACGGCGGCGTCCACATGGAGACCCACGTCATCAAGTCGGTGACCGACGCCAACGGCAAGAAGTCCGTCATCAAGCCCAAGTCGACGACCGTGGTCGGCAAGCAGGCCGCCGCCGACGCGATCTACGCCATGGAGCAGGTCGTCAAGTACGGCACCGGCACCGGCGCCCGCCTCTACGACCGGCCCGTGGCGGGCAAGACCGGCACCACCGACAGCTCGGGCGCGGTCTGGTTCAACGGCTTCACCCCGCAGCTGGCCACCGCGGTCAACATGTTCCGCGACGACAACAAGACCGTCGAGGTCCCCGGGTACGGCGTGCAGTTCGGCGGCCAGCTGCCCGCGCGGATCTGGAAGGCGTTCATGACCGAGGCCCTCGAAGGCAAGCCCGTCGAGGAGTTCCCCGAGCCGTCGGACTACGGCTACAGCCAATGGGACGAGCAGGAGATGCCCGGCGACGACCGGGGGTTCGACAACGGCTACGACAGGCACGACAACCCGTGGAACAACGAGTGGAGCGGCGAGCGGCTGGACAGCGACGAGCCGAGCACGCCGCAGCCCGACGAGACCTCCACGCCCCAGAACCCGGTCATCCCTGAGGAGACCGACCGGGGCGACGCCGACAACTCCGAGGCGCCGCCCAGCGAAGCGCCGGCCGAGCCCGACCAGCTCGACGACACCTCACACGGGCCCGGGAACCGATAGCTCGGCCACCAGGTCGGCGGGGGTGGTCACGGGGAGCCTGCAGGCGAACCCCCTGCAGACGTAGGCCGCAGGCGCCCCTCCGACCGGCCCCCGCCCTTCGAGCAACGGCACCCTGACGCCCACCTGCCCGTCCGTGGTTCCCGCGCCGGTGGCGCGGTCCCGGGTCGCCTGGCCTGTCTCGCCGCCGGAACCGTCCACGGCGGCAGGCTCCTCACCGAGGGCGATGACCATGCCGGGAACGTCGGCCAGCAGGGCCGCCCTGTGCAGCGCCTTCGTCCGCGGATCGTCGGCCGGCCCGACGATCGCCACCTCCACCGGCCCCGCGAGCGCGGCCTGCGCCGCGGCCAGCCCCCACCCCGCGAACCTCGCATGCCCCCTCGCCAGCACCGACACCGTCCCGAGCGCCGACTCCGCCGCCTGCCTGTGCCGGGCCGACCCGGTCAACGCCGCATACGACAGCAACGCGCCCGCGGCCGCGAACTGCCCCGAAGGCGTCGCGTTGTCCGTCGGGTCCTGTGGCCGCTGGAACAGCCGCTCGGCGTCGTCGGCCGTGTCGAAGAAGCCGCCCGACTCGTCCGCGAACCGGGACAGGATCACCTCCAGCAGCCGCCCCGCCAGCGTGAACCACCGGACCTCGCCCGTCACCCCGTACAGCGAGAGCAGCCCTTCCGCCAGGTCGGCGTAGTCCTCCAGCACGCCCGCGTTCCGCCCCGCGTGCCCGTCGCGTGAGGTCCTCAGCAGCCGGTCGCCCTCGACGTGCACCTTCTCCAGCAGCATCGCCGCCTCCCTGGCCGCCTCCACCAGGTCGGGGCGCTCGAAGACCGCTCCCGTCTCCGCGAGGGCCGCGACGGCCAGGCCGTTCCACGCCGCGACCACCTTGTCGTCGCGGCCGGGCCGTACGCGCTCGTCCCTGGCGGCCATCAGCCGCGACCGCACCCGCGCGAACCTGGCGGGGTCGTCGGGATCGTTCAGCAGTTGCAGCACCGACGTGCCGTGCTCGAACGTGCCCTTCACCTCGAACAGCTCGATCGCCCACTCCGCGTCCTGCGGCTCCAGGACCTCGCGCAGCCGGGCGGGCGTCCAGACGTAGAACCTGCCCTCCTCGCCCTCGCTGTCGGCGTCGAGCGCCGAGGCGAACCCGCCCTCCGGCGTACGCATCTCCCTCAGCAGCCAGTCGGCGGTCTCCAGCGCGACCCTCCTGGCCTGCGGCGCGCCCGTGGCCTTCCACCAGTGCGTGTAGACGCGCAACAGCAGCGCGTTGTCGTAGAGCATCTTCTCGAAGTGCGGCACCACCCACTCGGCGTCCACGCTGTAACGCGCGAACCCGCCCCCGAGCTGGTCGTAGATGCCGCCTCTTGCCATCGCCTCCAGCGTCCTGTGCGCCATCTCCCGCGCCACGGCCGCGCCGTCGCCCTGGTACCTCAGCAGGAACTCCAGCACCATCGACGGCGGGAACTTCGGCGCCCCGCCGAACCCCCCGCGCGCGTGGTCGAACGACTGCATCAGGTTCTGTACGGCCAGCGCCAGCGTCTCGGGTGTCGGCACGGGACCGCTCGGCAGCGTCGAGCCCCCCGTGAGCGCCTCGACGACCTTCGACCCCTGCTCGAGCACCTGCTCCCTGTCGCCGGTCCACGCGTTGTGCACCCCGACGAGCAGACGCTGGAACTGGGGCTTCGGGAAGTAGGTTCCGCAGTAGAACGGGTGCCCCTCCGGCGTCGCGAACACCGTCATCGGCCACCCGCCGTGCTGCGTCATGGCCTGCGTGGCGCTCATGTAGACGGCGTCGACGTCCGGCCTTTCCTCCCTGTCGACCTTGACGTTGACGAAACGCTCGTTCATCAGACGGGCGGTCTCGGCGTCCTCGAAACTCTCGTGGGCCATGACATGGCACCAGTGACAGGCTGAGTAGCCGACCGAGATCAGCAGCGGGACGTCACGCCGCCGCGCCTCGTCGAAGGCCTCCTGACCCCACTCGAACCAGTCGACCGGGTTGTCGGCGTGCTGCTGAAGATAGGGGCTGGTGGCGTGCTTCAGCCTGTTCATGGAACCAGCCTCTCACGTGCGTCCGCACTTCCTGACGCGTCGCCCACCCCGCCCGACGCCCGCCCCGCCCAGGCTCTGACAGGACCCGGGCGACCTGGTACCGAGGTGGTGGACGGGCCTGACGTAGATGAGGGAAAGGGGCGGGTAGGTTACCGAGCGTGGACCTTGACTTCGTGAGCGCCCATGCCGAGCGCTCCGCGACCGCGCTCACCCGCAGGGACGTGGCCCGCGTGCTGCTGGCCGTCCCTTCGGGCGTGGCGCTCGTGGCGCTGCCCGACCTGCGGCGGGAGATGATGGCCGTGGGCAACCCGCTCTCGGCGACGTTCTGGGACACCGCGAGGAGCACGCTCAGCGCGATCGAGTCGGGCACGGCCACGGTCGGCGACGTGCAGCGGTGGCTGGAGGCCACGGGCAGCGAGCCGATCCTGCTCACGCCCAGCTACTTCGTCTGGCCCGAGGAGGACGAGCGGGGCCCGGTCGCCGAGGAGATGTACACGCGTTTCATCGCCTACCTGGAGGAACGCATCAAGGCGGGCGAGATCGACCCCGACGAGCTGGCGAGCGGCAACCCGGCGGCCCGGGCCGCCTACGAGGAGATGCAGGAGCGCTGGCTCAACACCCCGCCCGACGGCAGGGTGCCCGTCCTCGTGGTGAGCGACGAGCAGGACGAGGAGCTGTTCGCCGCCTGGGACGAGGAGGAGTCCTACGCGCTGGCCGAGCTGCGGCGGATCCTCGCCGAGCTGCCCAAGCGTCCTGAGCTGCCGGAGCCCGACCTGCGGCACGCGGCGGCCAGGCTGCGGGAGATGCTCGTCTTCCCCGGCTATCCGGGCAACGTGTTGAGGGCGTGCGCGGGGTTCGAGGGCGGACTGATCCCCGATGACGACCGCGAGTTGTGGCTCGCCGTCGTCGCCGGCATCGCGGGCCCGATCTCCGACCTGGACGAGGAGCCGGCCGAGGAGCACGAGGAGCTCAGCCACGAGGAGGCGGCGCTGGCGGCGCTGTGCGCGATCCACCACGCCGACTGGCTGGCCGCGGTGGCGGCGCTGGCCAGGCTGGGACCTGGCGCGCTGGCCTCGCCCGAGCGGATCGCCCAGCTCATCGCCGAGTCCGAGGACATCACGGTCGACATGGACGACCCCGACGACCTCGACACGACGGAGACCCTGTTCTCGCACGTCACAGGGCTGTGGGCCTATCTGGGGATCGTGGACGAGGACGACGTGCTCACACCGCTGGGCTGGTGGGGCCTGCCCGAGGCGCTGGAGCGGGCCTGGTCGCCCGAGGACTGAGCGTGCCCGAGCGCGCGTGGCCGTTCTGAGGGTTCTCTAAGAACGCTCGACCAGACTGGAGCGCGTGAAGGCGCGCATACTCGTGGTGGACGACGAGCGGAACCTGGCCGACCTCGTGGCGATGGCGCTGCGCTACGAGGGCTTCGAGGCGGTGACCGCCGACTCCGGCGGCGCGGCGCTGGCCAGGGTGGCCGACTTCGGGCCCGACCTGATCGTGCTCGACGTCATGCTGCCCGACATCACCGGTGTGGAGGTCTGCCGCCGGCTGCGCAGGCAGGCCGTGCACACCCCGGTGATCTTCCTGACTGCCAAGGACGCGCACGAGGACAAGATCACCGGGCTGACCTCCGGTGGTGACGACTACGTCACCAAGCCGTTCAGCCTGGAGGAACTGGTCGCACGGGTGCGGGTGGTGCTGCGCCGTACCAGGCCGTCCACAGGCCCGCGCATGGAGTTCGCCGACCTGTCCATGGACGAGGACCGCTACGAGGTGCGGCGCGGCGGCACGCTGGTCGAGCTCACCCCCACGGAGTACAAGCTGCTGCGCTACCTCATGGTCAACGCTGGACGCGTGCTCACCAAGCAGCAGATCCTCGACCACGTGTGGGATTTCGACTTCGGCGGCAGCGACGGCGTCGTCCAGACGTATGTCAGCTACCTGCGCCGCAAGGTCGACGACCGGGAGCCTCAGCTCATCCACACCGTGCCGCGCGTCGGCTACGTCCTGAGGCTGCCGCGATGAGCCTGCGCAGGAGGCTCACGATGACGGTGCTCGCCCTGCTCGCGGCGGGGCTGATCGTGGTCCCGCTGACGACGTTCGCCGTCGCCCGCGACTTCCTGGCCGACACCGCCCGCGACCAGCTCGCCCAGGCGGCGGGCCGCCTGGCGCCGGTATTGGCGGGTGGACGGGAGCTGTCCATGGGCGACCCCCTGCAGGCCGCCCTCGGGCCTGGGCTCGTCCAGTTGCGCGATCCGCGCGGCACGGTCCTGCAGTCCATCTCGTACGGCACGCCCCCCGACCTCGACAACCTCCGCCCGCCCGGCCCTCAGGGCTGGTCCTTCTCCAGGAGCGCCGATCGCGAACCCCGGGGGAAGGGCTGGTGGTTGCGCGCTTCGTGGCTGCCCGACGGCCGCCTGCTCGTCCTGGGCGTGCCCGCGTCGGGCTTCGACGACCTCGGCGGCAGGCTCACCGGCGTCCACTCGACGATCACCGCGCTCGCCCTGCTGGTCCTCGGCGTGTTCGCCTACCGGATCATCCGCAGGTCTGTGCGCCCGCTGGAGGAGATCGCCGCGGCCGCCAGGGCCATCGGCGAGGGAGACCTTTCGCGCAAGGTGGAACCCGCCGACGACGCGTCGGAGGCGGGCCGGCTGGGACTGGCCCTGAACGAGGCCTTCCGCCAGCGGATCGTGTCCGAGCAGCGGCTGCGCAGGTTCGTGGCCGACGCCTCGCACGAGCTGCGCACGCCAGTGGCGGCGATCAGGGGCTACGCCGAGCTGTTCAGGCGCGGCGCGGCAGGCCGTCCCGACGACCTGGCACTGACGATGAGCAGGATCGAGTCGGAGGCGACGCGGATGGGCGTGCTCGTGGACGAGCTGCTGCTGCTGGCCAGGCTCGACCAGGGCAGGGCGGTGGAGCGCAGGCCCGTCGACCTGGGGGTGCTCGTGGCCGAGGCCGTGGCGGCCGCGCACGCCGTCGAGCCCGACCGGCCGCTGACGCTGGAGGTGGACGACGTCGTGATCGACGGCGACGCGGTGCGGCTGCGCCAGCTCGTCGACAACCTGCTGGCCAACGTCCGCCGGCACACGTCGAAGGGGACACCGGCGACCGTTCGGGTCCGCGAGGGGGGCGAGGGGGACAGCGTCGTGATCGAGGTCGACGACGCGGGTGAGGGCATCGCCGGCGACCAGCTCGACAAGGTCTTCGAGAGGTTCTACCGCGGCGATCCCGCGCGTGTCCGCGACCAGGGCGGTGCGGGGCTGGGGCTCGCCATCGTCGCCGCGGTGGCCCACGCCCACGGCGGAAGCGCCACAGTCTCCTCACCCCCCGGGGAGGGGGCGAGGTTCACCGTCACGCTGCCTCGAGCAGATCCTGGTACTCGGGGTGGCGGTCGATCCACTTGACCACGTAGGGGCACAGCGGGCGCACCTTCAGCCCGGTGTCCCTGCTCACGTCGAGCGCCCGCCGGACGAGCCTGCCCGCCAGCCCCTGCCCCTCGAAGGCCGGGTCCACCTCGGTGTGGGTGAAGACGATGGTCGTGGGCAGCAGCTTGTACTCGGCGAACCCGGCGAGCTCGTCGCCCACGTGGATCTCGAAGCGGCTCGCGTCAGGGTTGTCGATGACCGTGATCTCTCGGGTCACTTCTTGTCCAGGTCGGCTTCGTGGGGGACCTCGATCTTGGAAATCTGCTTGTTCATCGACTTGATGAGGAAGAACAGCGCGAATCCCATGAGGGCCACGACGGTGAAGCCCAGGATCCCCGGGCTCACGTCACCAATGGCGAAGTACGTCACGCCTTCCAGCTTACTTGCACGCGCCCGCGGTCTCCTCGGCGTGTATGCCCGCGAACAGGTCGTCCTCGGGAAGCTTGGTGTCGACCAGCGAGCGCGCCAGGTGGTAGTCCTCGGTCGGCCAGATCTCCTGCTGCAGTTCCCTGGGGCACACGAACCAGAACCCGTCGGGGTCGACCTGCGTGGCGTGCGCCATCAGCGCCTCGTCGCGGGTCTTGAAGAAGTCGCCGCACGGCACCCGCGTGGTCACCGGCCACTTCTGCGGCCTGTCCTCCCAGCGGGCGATCCAGTCGGCGTACGGCGAGCCGATGCCGCGCTTGTTCATCGCCTCGTGCAGCGCCTCGAACCGCTCCTTGGTGAAGCCCATCTGGTAGTAGAGCTTCAACGGCTGCCACGGCTCGCCCGCGCCCTGGTAACGGTCGGGGTCTCCGGCGGCGTTGAACGCCTCCACCGACACCCTGTTGGTCATGATGTGGTCAGGGTGCGGGTAGCCGCCGTCGTCGTCATAGGTGAGCATCACGTGCGGCCTGAACTCACGCACCGCCGCCACCAGCGGCCTGGAGGCCTCTTCCAGCGGCTGGAGGGCGAAGCAGCCCTCGGGCAGCGCCTCCTCCTCGCTCTCGGGCAGGCCCGAGTCGACGAAACCGAGGAACCGCTGGCTCACGCCAAGGATCTCCCGCGCGCGATCCATCTCCTTGCGGCGGACCTCGCCGATGTTGGCGACGATCTCCGGGCGGTCCATCTTCGGATTGAGCACGGAACCGCGCTCACCGCCTGTGAGGGTACAGACGAGGACCTCAACGCCTTCCGCGACGTAACGGGCCATCGTCGCCGCGCCCTTGCTCGACTCGTCATCGGGATGGGCGTGGACGGCCATCAGCCTCAGCGCTGCGCTCACTGGCTCGCTGTCTCCTCACTTCGGACCGGGTCACTCGCCGCAAGAGGTTTACTTCTCTTGGGCGGGTCGCGGGGGCGGACCCCCAACAGGCGACAATTGTCTCGGACAACACCAGGGAGTGCAGGGAGATTCCGTCATGGCCACCAGAGATGTCGAGAACGGTCCGGTTCTCGGCACCCCGGACGACTTCAGCGACCGCCCGGAACGGCAGGGCAGGTTCGTCGTCCACGTCGTGATCGGAGTACTGGTGGCGATCATCGCAGGTGGCTGGGGCTACGTGATGTGGTCGGCCACCGGCAACGTCGGGGTCACCAAGCAGGTCATCGCCTTCGACGCGACCAGGCCCGAGTCCGCAGAGATCACTTTCGAGATCGCCAAGCCCGCCGACAGGGCGGCGGTGTGCCGGTTGCGCGCCACCGACGCGAACCATGTAGAAGTCGGCAGCAAGGAAGTAAAGATTCCCGCCGGCGAGGGGTATACCCGACTGAAGGAGAGCTTGGACACCAGTGGCCAGGCCTCTTCAGTCCACATCCAGTACTGCAATCTCGTATAGTGAGACATTTGGGGAAGCGTTCGACCGTGTAAAGTTGTTAGTCTTTCGCGATTCGCGAACCCAAGTGAACTCAGGGCCCCCTAAGGAAGCAAGGAGAACCCGTGGCCGACTCTCGCGATGAGAACGTCACCTGGCTGACGCAGGAGGCGTACGACCGCCTGAAGGAGGAGTACGACTACCTTTCGGGCCCGGGCCGCGTTGACATCGCCAAGAAGATCGAGGCTGCTCGCGAAGAGGGCGACCTGCGTGAGAACGGCGGCTACCACGCGGCCAAGGACGAGCAGGGCAAGATCGAGGCGCGCATCTACCACCTCAGGCAGCTCCTGGACAGCGCCAGGGTGGGCGAGGCCCCCAAGACGGAGGGGGTGGTGGGTCCCGGCATGACCGTCACGATCCGCTTCGAGGGCGACGACGACGAGGTCACCTTCCTGCTCGCCTCTCGCGAGGAGACCGGCGCGCCGATCGACGTCTACTCTCCCAAGTCTCCTCTTGGCGCCGCGATCAACGGCAAGAAGATCGGGGAGAAGGCGACCTACGCCATGCCCAACGGCCGTCAGAACACGGTCGAGATCCTCGAGGCCGTGCCGTACATCGGCAACTGAGCAACGGAGAGACGATCCGCCGGGCCGCTGGCCCGGCGGATCTTCAGCGTGCGGGCGGCGGGATCAAGCAGGATCTCTCGTTCCTGGTGCACGGCGACCGCCGCCCGGCGCCTCCTCCCGGCATGTACGGCCACCGCCCGCGCAGACCGCCGCGCGGCCACAGGCTCGTGCCGTTCATCGCGGTGACACTGGCCATGGTGATCGCCGCCGACGTGGCCTTACTCGGTGAGTTCTCCGACCCGGAGCCGCCCTCGGCCGCCGTGACGGCCAAGAAGCTGGCCCCCCAGGAGAACACGGTCGCCGAGAGCAAGACGGCGCCTCCCGTGCAGCCGCTCGGCAAGCTCCGCTCGCCGAGCGTGTTCGTGGTCACGCGCAAGCCCTTGCAGCGCGCCACGATGGAGAAGGTCGTCAAGGTCAAGGGCATCCAGGCAGTCGAGCTCGCCGACGCCGCGTCCGTCCAGATCGACGGCAAGCGTGTGCAGACGCTCGGCGTCGACCCCTCCAGCTTCAGGGCGTACACGCCCAAGGTGACCGCCAAGTCCGACGGCCTGTGGGCCAACATCGCGGGCGGTGACGTGGCGGTCTCGTTCGTCCTCGGCAACGACGGCGGGCTCACGCTCGGTCGCAGCGTGCCGGGGCCGGGCGGCCAGCTCAGGATCGGCGCCTACGCGACGATGGGCATGGGCGCGGTCGACGCCGTCGTCTCCAGGGACAAGGCCCGTTCCCTCGGCTTCCCGCAGAACAACGCGATCGTGGTCAGCGCCCCGAAGGTCGACACCTCCGCCCTGCGCAGGGCGCTGCTGCGGGTGCTGCCGAAGGGCTCGCAGGTCGCCGCGATCAACCCGGTACTGGCGGCGCCGAAGCAGGTGACGCAGTGGAGTTCGGGGTCGTTCATGTCGGCTTCGCAGCTGACCACCGCGTTGCAGGCGGCGGCCGGCAAGCTGGGCAGGCCGTACGTGTGGGGGGCCGAGGGGCCGGACACCTTCGACTGCTCGGGCCTGGTGCAGTGGGCGTTCGCCCAGGCAGGGGTGCGCATGCCGCGCGTCACCCACCAGCAGTGGGTGACAGGGCCGCAGGTGAAGCTGTCGCAGGCGCAGCCGGGCGACCTCATCTTCTGGCGGAGCGACCCGACCAATCCCGGCTACATCTCCCATGTGGCGATCTATTGGGGTAACGGCAAGGTGCTGCAGGCGCCCAGGACCGGTGACGTGGTGAAGATCTCGCCGCTCAGCACACGCAACCTCGCGGGCATCGTCCGCGTGAGCCCGGTCATCGCGGCCCGCGTTCGCTGACAGCGTTCCATCGACAGGACGGCCAAGGCTGGTTCTTGTCCTGTGCGTGTGTAATTCTAATTACATGGATACTGACGAAGCAGCCAGCACGCTGCGCGGGTGGTTCACGGGACGCCTGCCCGAGGCCTGGTTCACCGGTCCCGTCACCATCGTCCTCGACCGCGAGGAGATCGCCGTGCTCGGCACCCTGCCCGAGCCCACGGCCGAGTCCGACGCCGAGAAGGCCGCCACGATCGACGGCCTCATCAGGCGCTTCCGCGAGGAGACCAGGGAGCGCCGCATCGAGATCGCGGCGGAGGCCGAGCGGAAGTTCCGCCGCAAGGTCTCCTGGGGTGTCGTCTGCGGCGACGAGACCGTGATGTTCACCACACTCTCCGTGCCCGTCATGACCCGTCTGCGCCAGTCGGAGCGGCAGGTGCTCGACACCCTGGTCTCCGCGGGCGTGGCCCGCAGCCGCAGCGACGCGCTCGCCTGGTGCGTACGGCTGGTCGGCAAGAACACCGACACCTGGCTCACCGAGCTGCGCGACGCGCTCCAGCACGTCGACCGCATTAGAGCAGCTGGTCCATCGGGAATGGACTGAACCAATGCGGGAATTGGTGTAGACCTTTCCTCTTGGTCTGGACCAATTTCCGTTCTTTAAATCGCTTCGCGATGGGTAGGTTCCCCCTCCATCAAGGCCACTGCCTGCGCAAAGGTCTACTCCAATTAGCCTTTGTCGGCATTAGTCGTTAATGATGACGTGGCCCAGAAAAGAGTGGAGGAGCCACCACCGTGTCCCTTTCCGTGGAAGTACCCACCCCGACGACCAACCAGAAATTGGTCGACTGGGTGAACGAGATCGCCGCCCTGACCCAGCCCGCCAGGATCGAATGGTGCGACGGGTCCGAGGCCGAATGGACGCGCCTGACCAACCTGCTCGTGGACCAGGGAACCTTCACCCGGCTCGCCAAGCGGCCCAACAGCTTCTATGCCAAGTCCGACCCGAGCGATGTCGCCCGCGTGGAGGACCGCACCTACATCTGCTCCGAGCGCGAGGAGGACGCGGGTCCCACGAACAACTGGATCGCGCCCGCCGAGATGCGCGAGACCTTCGGCGAGCTGTTCAAGGGCTGCATGCGCGGGCGCACGATGTACGTGGTGCCGTTCTGCATGGGGCCGCTGGGCGGTGACATCTCCCAGCTCGGTGTCGAGATCACCGACTCGCCGTACGTCGCGGTGTCCATGCGGATCATGACGCGCATGGGCGCTGAGGCGCTCCGGCTGATCGAGCGGCGCGGTGACTTCGTGAAGGCGGTCCACTCCGTCGGCGCGCCCCTCGCCGAGGGTCAGCAGGACGTGCCGTGGCCGTGCAGCACCACCAAGTACATCAGCCACTTCCCCGAGACCCGCGAGATCTGGTCGTACGGCTCCGGCTACGGAGGCAACGCGCTGCTCGGCAAGAAGTGCTACGCGCTGCGCATCGCCAGCGTGATGGCCCGCGACGAGGGCTGGCTGGCCGAGCACATGCTCATCCTCAAGCTGACCCCGCCCTCGGGCGAGACCCGCTACGTGGCCGCCGCGTTCCCGAGCGCCTGCGGCAAGACGAACCTCGCCATGCTCCAGCCCACCATCCCTGGCTGGAAGGTCGAGACGATCGGCGACGACATCGCGTGGATGCGTTATGGCGCCGACGGCAGACTGTATGCCATCAACCCGGAGGCCGGATTCTTCGGCGTCGCGCCCGGCACCGGCCAGACCACCAACGCCAACGCCGTGAAGACGCTCTGGGGCAACAGCATCTTCACCAACGTCGCGCTCACCGACGACGGCGACGTGTGGTGGGAGGGGCTCACCGACGAGCCGCCCGCGCACCTGACCGACTGGAAGGGCCGTTCGTGGACGCCGGACTCCGACGAGCCCGCCGCCCACCCGAACGCCCGCTTCACCACGCCCGCCTCCCAGGCGCCCACGATCGCGCCCGAGTGGCAGGACCCCAAGGGCGTGCCCATCTCGGCGATCCTGTTCGGCGGCCGCCGCGCGACCGCGGTGCCGCTGGTGACCGAATCGCTGAGCTGGCAGCACGGCGTCTTCCTCGGAGCCAACGTCGCCTCCGAGAAGACCGCCGCCGCCGAGGGCAAGGTCGGCGAGCTGCGCTACGACCCGTTCGCGATGCTGCCGTTCTGCGGCTACAACATGGGCGACTACTTCGGCCACTGGCTGTCGATCGGCCGACGCGAGGGCGCGAAGCCGCCGCGCATCTACTACGTGAACTGGTTCCGCAAGGACGACTCGGGCCGCTTCATCTGGCCGGGCTTCGGCGAGAACAGCCGCGTGCTCAAGTGGATCGTCGACCGGCTGAACGGCCAGGCGGAGGCCGTGCCGACGCCGATCGGCCTGCTGCCGAAGGAGCTGGACACCGAGGGTCTCGACCTGCCGGAGGAGGACCTGCGCACGCTCCTCACCGTCGACCGTGAGGTGTGGAGGGAGGAGGCGGCGCTGATCCCCGCGCACTTCGAGAAGTTCGGCGACCACCTGCCCAAGGAGCTGTGGAGCGAGTACGAGGCGCTCCTCGACCGTTTGTGATGTCGTCGCCATGCCGGGCGCCACGGTCCGGCATGGCTTGGGACAGTTCTTCCGTGCGCCATGCACCGGCCGTCCGTGCTCTTCCTGCGCCGGACCGGTTTGAGGGAAACTTCTGAAGGGGCGCCGCGCGTCTCATAGGGAGACGGTTCTCCTTCCCTTCAGGGAGGCAGTGCATGGAATTTGTTCTGTTCGTCCTGGCGTTACTCCTGGCCGTCGCGGTCACCGGCGCCGCATCCTCCCTCAGGCGGGAGCACGCGCGAGTCCGAGAGGTCGCCGCCAACGTCGGCGGCGGCGAACTCGGCCACTACGAGCTCGCCTACCTCGCCGGCGGCCCCCGGCGGGTCGTCAACACCGCGATCGCCCTCATGGCCAGGGCCGGCGCGCTGCGGATCTCCAGGGGCGGCCTGGTCCACCACGTGGCGGGGGCAGGCTCGAGCGACCCCGTCGAGCAGGCGGTGCTCGCCGCCGTCGCCGCCAGGCCTGGCGGCGCCTCGATCGGCACGCTGCGCCACGACATCGGCAACGGGCCCGTCATGAACGATCTGCGGCACCACCTGACGGCGGTCGGCCTGCTCGTGCCCGACGGCTCCCTCGTGCCGGTGCGCACCCGCCTGACCCGCCTGTCGGGATGGTCCGGTCTCGCGGCCGTCCTCGGAATCTTCACGCTGGTCATGATGATCTCCGGCACGGTGCCGGCCGAGCTCGTCACGGTGCTGACGCTGCTGATCTGTGCCGGACTCTGGCTCGGCGGACGCGTCGTCGTCCGCCGGCAGCGTCGCGCGCTCGCCGACCTTCTGAGCGCCGCAGGCCGGCTCGAGCTGTCCAGGGCCCAGCAGCGGCACGTACAGGGCGCCGGCCGCTCCCACGCCCCCGACCTGGCGTTCGCCATCGGCGTGCCCGTCGCCCTGTACGGCCTGAGCGAGCTCGACGACCCGTCCCTCAGGCAGGAGCTCGAGGACGACGTCCACGCCAGGACCTCCTCGTCCTCCTCGGGCGGCTGCGCGTCAGGCTCCTGCGGCGGCGGGTCGAGCTCCGACATCAGCAGCGGCGGAGGCGACTTCGGCGGATCCTCCTCCGACGGAGGCGGCGGGTCCAGCTGCGGCGGCGGCTCCGGCTGCGGTGGCGGGTGCGGCGGCGGCTGCGGCGGCGGGTGAGCGGTGAAGTCCACCGACCACAGGCTCGGCGTGGGCATCGGCTGGCGGCCCGAGATCGACCTGACCGTCGAACGCCTCCCGGACGTCGACTTCGTCGAGGTCGTCGCCGAGAACATCAGGCCCGTCGCGCTCCCCGAGTCGCTGCGGGTGCTGCGCCAGAGAGGCGTCCCCGTGATCCCGCACGGCGTCGGCCTCGGCCTCGGCGACGCCACCCCTCCCGACCCCGTACGCCTGGCACACCTGGCGGCCTGCGCGAAGGCCCTCGAATCGCCCCTGGTGAGCGAGCACCTGGCGTTCGTGCGCGCGGGCGGGATGGAGGCGGGGCACCTGCTGCCCGTCCCGCGCACCCGCGAGAGCCTCGCGGTCGTCGCCGAGAACATCATGCGCGCCCAGGACGCGCTGCCCGTCCCGCTGGCGCTGGAGAACGTGGCGGCCATCTTCGGCTGGCCCGAGGACGAGCTGACCGAGGCCGAGTTCCTCGGCGAACTCGTCGACCGCACAGGCGTCCAGCTCCTCGTCGACGTCGCGAACCTCTACACCAACCAGGTCAACCTCGGCCTGTCCGCGGTGGAGGCGCTGGACGTGCTGCCGCTGGCGTCCCTCGCCTACGTGCACGTGGCGGGAGGGCACCTGCACGACGGGGTCTGGCACGACACCCACGCCCATGCGGTCCCCGACCGGGTGCTGGACGTGCTGGAGGAGCTGTGCGCCCGCGTCGCGCCGCCGGGCGTGCTGCTCGAGTGGGACGACCACTACCCGAGCGACGCCGCCCTTGCCGCCGAACTCGACCGTGTCCGCACGGCGATGGCCACGGGCGGCCGCCGCCTGACGGGCTCGTAGGGCCGCCGCGATGACCATCGCACGACGAGCCCCGGAGCCCCCAGCCGAGCAGGCGGAGACGGCGGCCTCCGAGGCGCCCGCCGCCGGGGCACCGCGCACGGACCCGGTCACCGCGTCGGCCGGTGGAGGGGTGCCGCGCACGGACCCGGTCACCGCGTCGGTTGGTGGAGGGGTGCCGCGTACGGACCCGGTCACCGCGTCGGTTGGTGGAGGGGTGCCGCGTACGGACCCGGTCACCGCGTCGGTTGGTGGGGCGGCACTGCGGGCGGGTCTGGGGGCCGCGTCGGCCGGCCGGAAGACGCGGAAGACGCGGAAGACGCGGGAGACGGGGGAGACGGCGGTGGAGGACGTGCGGGCGCGGTTGGAGGCCGCGCAGGCGGGCGTGGTCGCGGCGCTGGTCGCCGGGGGCGCGCCGCCCGCCGGGTTCGACGAGGTACGGCTGGCCGTCCAGGCGCGGAGCCTGCTGGCCAAGCGGCGCGGCATCGTGGCCAGGCTCCGTCCCGACGCGGCCGCCGCGGCGGGGCCCCGGCTGGTCGACGAGTTCGCCGCCTACGCGGCCGCCCGCACAGAGCCCCCGCCGAGGTACCGCGCCGACGCCGACGACTTCGCCGACTGGTTGCGCGCCCGGGGGATCCTCCACGACCCGGCACCCGCCCAGAGCCCCCGCACCCGCTGGCCCTTCTCACTCCGCCGCCGCTGAGCCGGGGCATCCACCGCTCAGGAGGACCTCCCGGTCGTACCTGACCTGGAGGGTCGGTGCCGACGCTCCCGCCGGGTCTCCTGGACGAGCCTGACGTGGGGAGCTGGGTCTTCCAGCCCCACCTGATCTGGGGAGCCGGTGCCGACGCTCCCGCCGGGTCTCCTGGACGAGCCTGACGTGGGGAGCTGGGTCTTCCAGCCCCACCTGATCTGGGGAGCCGGTGCCGACGCTCCCGCCGGGTCTCCTGGACGAGCCTGACCTGGGGAGCCGGGTCTCCCGGCCGCGCCTGGCGTGGGGAGCCGGCGTCGGCGCGCCCGGCCGGAGGCGTGTCCCGGAGCCGCGACCGGCGAGGGCCTCGCCGTGCCGTCCGTCGTGTCGAGCGATCGGCGAGGGCCTCGCCGTGCCGTCTGACGCGCTGAGCGGTCGGCGTGCCTGGGCCATGGGCGACGGGTGGGAAGGCGGGTCTTGCCGGAGCCAGGCAGACATCCTATGTTTGCCGCGTGATAGTCGACGCACACCAGCACTTCTGGAACCTGGAGACCGGCGCCTACGCCTGGCCCACCCCCGAGCTGCCGGCGATCCACCGCACCTTCGCCCCCGAGGACCTCGCTCCCGAGCTGGCCGCCGCGGGCGTCGACAGGACGGTCGTGGTCCAGGCCGACGACTCCTTCTGGGAGACAGACGCGATGCTCGCCCTCGCCGAGGCGCACGACTTCATCGCGGGAGTCGTCGGCTGGGTCCCGCTCGACCGTCCCGAAGAGGCGGCCGCGGCGCTCGACCGCTACCTCAGACATCCGAAGTTTTCCGGTGTCCGGCACCTCATCCACACGGAGCCGGACCCCGACTGGCTGGTTCAGGACGCCGTGCTCGAAGGGCTGGGGCTGCTGGCCGAGGCGGGCGTGCCGTTCGACGTGGTGTCGCTGTTGCCCCGGCACCTGGAGCACGTCGTCACGATCGCGGAGCGTCATCCGACGCTGAACGTCGTCATCGACCACCTCTCCAAGCCCAGGATCGCCGCTCACGAGCTCGAGCCGTGGGCCTCCCTGCTGCGCGCCGCCGCGGGCTGCCCCAACGTGCACGCCAAGGTGTCGGGCCTGGTCACCGAGGCCGACCACGGGAGCTGGACGGTGGAGGACCTGCGGCCCTACGTGGAGCACGCGGTGGAGGTGTTCGGCCCCGACCGGCTGATGTTCGGCAGCGACTGGCCGGTGGCGCTGCTGGCGGCCGACTATCAGACGGTCTTCACGGTGTACAGGGCGCTTCTGGGCGGGGTCGACCAGGACAAGGTGCTCGGCGGTAATGCTGCCCGTTTCTATGGGTTTAGCGAGATTTAGGACGGATAACTTCTGTCCATGGGGGGACTACGCTGCGTCGACGGCTCATATCTGAGTGTCACACCCGTGGTGTGCACGGACAGCCTCGGCGTGCCGTACGAGGTCACCCTGGCGCTGCATCGCGACGGCGCGCCGTACGGGATGGTGGGGGAGCGGTGCGGCTGGTTGCTCGCGCGGCTGGCGCGCGGGGTGTGGGCCGCCCGCGCGGGGCGGGAGCAGGCGTGGACGTGGCCGGATCCCGACGACAGGTTCCCCGGCGACGAGCCGGACGGCGAGCTGTTCGCCTTCAGGTACCGGACCAGGTCGCAGGTGGTGGGCGGCGGTGAGCTGCGCTGCCAGCTGCGGACTCTCCCCATCTGGGTGCCCGGGCGCGACGGCGGCGGAGAGTGGCGCGTGACCAGGCGGGCCTACGTGGAGGCGTGGGGTCCCGCGGGAATCGGGATGCGGGCGGTGCTGACTTCGGGCGAACTCGCGGAATTCGTGGAGTCGCTGGTCGCGGAGGCGGAAGGGGCATTGGAGCCCCAGGA
>NZ_JBHUFV010000107.1:0-1006 GCF_042681425.1 Nonomuraea mangrovi
GCCGCCGCGCACAGGTTCGCTCGTGGGTTGCAGGCCGATGGGCTGCTGGAGCGGGTGGCGCGGGTGGAGGTGATCCTGTACGGCTCGCTCGGGTTGACCGGTAAGGGGCACGGCAGCGACAAGGCGGTGCTGCTGGGCTTGTCGGGGGACAAGCCGGAGCTGGTGGATGTGGACGGGGTGGAGGCGCGGCTGGCGCAGATGCGCGCTTCGGGGCGGATCGTGTTGTTCGGTTCGCATGAGATTCCGTTCGTGGTGGGGGAGGATCTGGTCTTCGAGCGGAAGATCTCGTTGCCGGAGCATCCGAACGGGATGCGGTTCACCGCGTGGGACGCCTCGGGGGGCGTGGTGCGGGAGAAGGTGTATTTCTCGGTCGGTGGTGGGTTCGTGGTGGATGAGAAGGCCACGGGTGCTGATCGGATCAAGCCGGATGACACGGTGTTGCCGTATCCGTTCACGACGGCGGCGGAGTTGTTGAAGCACTGTTCGAACACGGGGTTGTCGATCTCTGGGTTGATGTTGGAGAACGAGCGGGCGTTCGGTCGCAGTGAGGCGGAGATCCGTGAGCAGATTCTGGTGTTGTGGCGGGTGATGTCGGAGTGTGTGCGGCGGGGGATCGCCAAGGAGGGGGTGTTGCCGGGGGGTTTGCGGGTCAAGCGGCGGGCGCATCAGTTGCATCGCAGGTTGCAGGCGGAGGCGGCGGAGCGGGATCCGTTGCATGCGATGGATTGGGTGGGGTTGTATGCGCTGGCGGTGAATGAGGAGAACGCTGCTGGGGGGCGGATCGTGACGGCGCCGACGAATGGGGCGGCGGGGATCATTCCTGCGGTGATGACGTATTACTCGCGGTTCGTGCCGGGGGCCGATGATGACGGGGTGGTGCGGTTCTTGTTGACGGCGGCGGCGGTGGGGGTGTTGTTCAAGGAGAATGCGTCGATCTCTGGTGCTGAGGTGGGGTGTCAGGGTGAGGTGGGTTCGGCGTGTTCGATGGCGGCTGCGGGGTTGACGG
>NZ_JBHUFV010000108.1:0-7605 GCF_042681425.1 Nonomuraea mangrovi
TGTGCCTGTTCGGCGGCGGCACGGCGGGCGGCTTCGGCGGCTTCCTGCTTCGCCTTCTCGATGGCGGCCTGGCGCTCGGCCTCGGCCCTCGCCTTCTCCTCGGCTTCCCGTTGCGCCTGGGCTTCGGCAGCTGCTCGCGCCTCGGCCTCTTCCCGCGCCTTCCGCTCGGCCGCCTGCCTGGTCTTCGCCTCAGCCTGGAGGCGCGCCTGCTCGGAGTCGACCGAGGGCATGGCCGGGAGCTGGCCTTGGATGGGCGGCTGCAGCGGGGTGACGGGCCCGCCGGGCGTGGTGCTTTTGGGGATGTTGCCGGCGCCGATGGCCTCCCGGTATGGCAGGCGCTTCAGGAAGGGGTGGGCCTTGAGGTGGGCGCGGAGTGCGGCCTGGGCGGCGCGCACGTCGGCGCCCGCGTCCTTCTTCGCTTCGGGGGTGAGAGCCCCTTCGACCTGCGCCTTGGCGGCGCGGATGCGTCGTTCGAGGGCGCGCTGCTTCTGCCGGGCCTTGTCCCCGTCGGGGTCGGCGGTGCCGGTGCGCAGCTTGGTGACGCCGGGCAGGTAGGCGCTCGCGCTGTGCCTGCAGTTCGGATGGAACAGGCCCTTCGTCATGGCGCCCGGGAGGGTGTCGACAACGTGGACGGTGACGAGCTCGCCGTCGCGGGTGGCGTGCTCCACCTTGATGTCGCCGACGGGGCCGAGGTCGCGCCTGAGCACCTTGCTCTCGAACGGCCTGCAGAGTCGGCACTCTTGGACGTTGTCGCTGATGTAGACGAGATCAATGCCGATGGACTCAAGGCGGTCTGTCTGGCCCTGGACCGCGGCTCTTTGAGCGTTGGTGCGGGCGATCATCTCCACGTAGCTGGACAGCTTCCAGCGGCGGCCAGCGCGGTCGGTGAAGTCGACGATGCCGCGGTCGATCAGGGCCCGCCACGCCGCCTGTGAAGCCTCGCGGCGCGTGTAGGTGCCGGTGATGATGCGGGCGGCGGCCCCGGCCTGGACGGCGCGGTAGGCGTCGACGGGGGCGCGGAGGATGTTGGAGTCGACGCGGCCGACGTCGCGGTGCAGCGCGGCGGCGATGTTCTCGATCACCCTCGCGTTGGGGACGACGGCGGTGGCCTTGCGTGCGGCCTGGCCGATCCCGGACCTGGGGAACCAGGACTCGGGGAGATCCGCGACGGCCGCCTCCCCGCCGGAGCGGTAGGCGTCGGCGATGGCCTGCCTGATGATCCGCGCCCGGGTGGCCTGCAGCGTGGCCAGGATCAGTCGGGCCGACGCCTGCAGTCGCCTGATCGCGTCGAGCTTCTCCTCCTGGAACGGGGAGGGGAGGGGAAGGTCGGCGCGGAGACGCTGCGCGACGGTGCGGACGAGGGCGGTTTCGACTTCGCGGTAGAGGTCGGCGACGGTGGCGGCGATGCGGTCGAGGAGGTCCTGGTCCACAGCCATGCGGACCTCCCCGAACTAGTCCTCACGCCACGAGCACTCGATGCAGATGGCGAACGGTTCGAGCCGGTCGAGCCGGTGGAGCCACTCGATCTGGCGGCCACCACATCGCGGGCATTCGGTCAGCTCGTCCACCTTCACCCCCCTGAGGGCGGGCCGTCCTTCGCCGCGGGGTCCTCGGGGTCGCCCTCGTCGCCGACCATCTCGCCGGGCAGCGCGAACGGATCCTCCATCGGATCCGGGCGGGCGTCGGCGATCGCGTCCACCTCGGCCTGGACCTGCTCCTCGTCCCAGTCCGGGTGGAGAAGCCTGACGAGGGTCTCGTCGGAGGCGGCCTCGGCGCGGCGCATGAGTTCGGCTGTCTGGGCCAGCTGCATCATGTCCGGGCTGACGGAGTCGCCGAAGACGACGGTGGGCTTCTCGGGGGCGACGGCCAGGGCCGGGAACAGGCTGGCCTCCAGCTGGAGGAGCATCTCGATCGCGTCGGCCAGCTCGGGCGCGGTGTACAAGGCTTTGCGCCCGCGGGTGGTGAGCGAGCGGCGTTCCTTCGCGCTGATCTCGGTGGCGGTGACGGCCACCTCACCGGACAAGCCGAAGGACTGGGCGGAGTAGCCGGTCGCCCTCAGGATGGCGGCGAGCTGCTCGGCCTGGGTCTCCTTGTGCTCCATGACCCTGATCGCGAACTGCTGGGCGCTGATTTCCATGCGGTCGTCGCCGCCGAGGACGGAGAGCGCCTCGTAGATCTCCCTGTCGGGGTCGAAGTAGGCGCCCTGGCCCTTCCCCAGCGACTGGAGGTAGGAATCGGGGACGATCAGCCGGGCCTTGGCCAGGCGGATGTCGCGCATCCAGCTGGTCCACGTCTCATCGAGCGAGTCCATGAGGCCCAACACGGGGCCGTCGAAATCTGACCTGCCGAGGTTGGCGCCGGCGGGGAAGTTCCGCCAGGTCCTGTTCGGCCTCATGTTGGGGATATAGACAGCGCTGGCCCGCGTGAGGCCGGTCTCGATGACGGGCTCCATCTTGGCCGTCTCGGGATGCGCGGTGAGCGGCTGCTGCTTGCCGAGGTCGCCGATCCCGCCCACGTACAGCCCGTTGTGGATGAAACCAGGCTCGTGGCGTTCGAGATGCAGGATGCACGTCTTGTCGTCGGGCTGCTCGACGATCCGCCAGAACGTCACCGCATAGAGGCGGCCCCAGCGCCACTCGGGGACAGCCGCATCGGCGTGCACGGCGGCGAGCCAGGGCTTCTCGGCGACGTCGGTGTCCCAGACGGCCCGCAGGTAGTAGCCGCCCAACGCCGCGCCGACCTCGCTGCCTTCGAGGAGGGTGGCCTGGAGGCTGGGCAGCAGTTCGTCGATGCGAGCCTGGGTCTGCTCGTTCTCCACGGTGATGGAGGGCGGCTCGGAGAAGAGCAGGTCCGACGACATGGTCGCGATGTCGGAGGCGATGGGGACGTGGAGCTTGGTGCGCTTCTCACCGGCCGGGGTGGGCTGGCCCCAGAACCAGCGCGCGGCCGCGCCGAGCACACCGCCCCGGTACTGGGACGGCCGGTTGGCCGGCGCCGCACCGCGGCTATCGCCGTACAGGGCGGCCAGGCGCTCGCTGTCGCCTTGGTACCAGGTGTCGAGCACGTTGTAGTGCTGGTAAATGGGGGCGAGGTGTCGGGGCGGCCAGGTGCCGCCGCTCGGCAGCGGCATGGGTCGTCCTTCACGATCGCGAATCGAACGGAAATGTGATGCACATCACATCGAGATTTTTGGTCACTAAGTACATGCGAAGAACGCTCGGTACCCACCGACTCGTTGGCGAAATGTCTCGTTTGTAGCGGCATCTGGATCGGCCGTATCTGGCGCGACCGAAAACGGATTCGATGATTCCCCTGGCCAAACTAGGTCAGAGGAGGGCTCTAGGCTTTATCTGTCGCCAACCCCAGCGATTCTCCTCATACCGGTCGGTTGTCCCATGGGATCGACCGGCAACCCAGTTCGGTCGGTCCCGTCGACATCCAAGACCTGGGCCAAGAAAGAGGCGGTTCGTGACTAGGGGAAAGCGGCGTCGCCGATCAGGCGGTGGTGAGTGGATCGCGCTCGCGATGCGGGCGGTTCTGATCGCCATCGATTGGCTGGTGAATGGGGGTGGGGTCAGGTAGTCGACCCTGACCCTCCCGCACAGGGCTCCGCACTATCGCTGGCAGGCAGAGTGCGGGGCCCTCTTCATCTAAGGCAACATGCTAACCGCTCCACCTGTCCGATTTGAACAAATGTTGATCTTGGCTGTGAAACTTCCCGCAAGCTAATGACTGGTAGAGCAGTGCTCGCGGGATGAACTGTGCGTCAGTAGGTCGCAATCCCGTCACACCAACTACTCAGTAGTCGGCTTGCGCAGTCCAATAGGTTCATGATTCTCAAGGCCCTCCGTCGCCTCTCCTGGCGTAGGCCCGGCATCTACCTCATCATCTTCGCCGCCGCCTGCGGGGTCGCCGCGACATTGTCGCTGACCTTCTTACTCGGAGTTCCGTTCTGGTTGGCCATGGGCGTGAATGTTGTGCTGAGCCTTGCTGGCGGTTGGTATGGCGGCGCAGTGGATGAGCGCTTCGCGCGTAAGAGGCTGATCGAAGCCAACATGGATCCCGGCATCCGCCTTCGCCGTCGCGTTGACCGCGTCAATGCGGCGTTCGCCGAAGCGGTCACACTCATGGATGAGCTCGATCGGGACCTAAAGGCACAGCAAGCAGCAAGAGAGATGCTGATCTCCGAAGCGGAGCGACAGCAGCGGCTTTTGAACTTGAACCGTGAGCAGGCCGAGCAGATTCGGAAGATCCTCTTGGGGGAGACAGAGGCCACGATCCGGGCTGACAGACGTCAGCAGTGGCTATTCTTCGTCCTCGGTGTTCTGGTCTCAGCTGCGACATCCATCCCGATTGGCATCTGGGTCAACAGCATCAGCTAGGCCGCAAGGAGCGTCGGCTCGCGCAACTGGTACTGCCAGACAGCGCGCGTCGTGTGGATCGCGTAGCGGCCACCGTCCAACGAGTGGTCGGCCGTCTTGATCGGCTCGTCGAGACCCTTCTCCGAGGCCTCCTCATCCCAGGAGTAGCCCGGTGCTTCCTCGATGAACCCCGTGCACGACCGATGTACCTTCAGCCGGTCGGTGGCCAGCAGCGACGACATGGTCATGATTCCGGGCAGCACCTCGTTGTCCCCGAGTCGGGAAGCGATGCCGAACGGCGGCTGGTGGAGCTGCACACGGAACGACGCTGCCGAGGGATCGACGACCACGTAGTCCGGCCGGGGGTGCCCGCTGGCGTCCATCCAGGCGACCAGCCGTTGGGCGTACTCGACATCGGTCAGCGACCGTCGCGCGAGCTTGGAGTCGTAGCGGTACTCGCGGGTGAAGTACAGGCGGCCGTCAGCACCCAGGCCGAGCATGAGCGCCGCGAACGGGTTCGTCGTGCCGTAGTCCACACCAACGGCGATCCAGTGGACTATCGGAGGCAGCACGTCGACGACGTGGATGTTCTCGTCCCACATGTCGAAGACGGCGCCCTCGGCCAGACACCACTCGCCCTTGATGAAGCGCCTGTACCAGAGGCCGACGTACTCCGCCTTCAGCGCGGCTACGTACGCGGGGTCGAGGGCAGGGTTGTCGTCCAGGGTGAAGTGCCAATGCCGTAGGTCAAGCTCGCCCTGGCGGAGGATGAACTTCTTCCGCACCCAGTGCGAGGGACCGTCCGGGTTCGTCGTACAGAACACCTTCGCGCCCGGGACGGACAGGCGGGCGAGCATCTGCGTGAAGAAGCTCTCCGGGATGAGGGTGAGCTCGTCGACGTAGGCGCCCGCAGCGGTCAGGCCTCGGATGCGGCCTTCGGCCTTCTCGTCGTTGGCGGTGATGACCTCGACCTGGCGGCCGAGGATCGTGGCGGTGCCGGCGCCGCGGGTGTACTTCACGTGCGCGGCGGCCGGGCCGGTGATCGCTGGATCCTGGAGCGGGCCGAAGACGTTCCGGCTGACGGTGTCGTAGGTCTTGCCGGAGACCACGAGGGCGCCGCCGCGGGGAGCTCGGCCGACGTACTCCAGCCAGCGCAGCAGCGAGCTGATGGTCTTCCCGGATCGGACCGCGCCGGACCAGATGTTGATACGGGCCGTGCTGAGGGCGATCGACCGCTCTTGCAGGTCACTCAGGCGGGGTGTCGCCATGCTTGGCCCGTAGTCCGTCGAAGAGGGTGCCGAGCAGAGAGGCGACCTCGCCGGCGCCGTCGGTGGCGTCGTAGTCGGTGAGGCGGAGGGCCTTGTCGACGGCTGTGCCGACGGTGCTCATGATGTCGCGCTTGTCGCGGAACGGCGGCTCGGCCACCTCGGCGGCGTTGTAGATGTTGTCCTTACCGCCGAAGGAGTGGATGGTGCACGGCTCCCACAGTTGCTTGCGGAGGCGTACTGCGTCGGCGAGGAGGTCGGAGGCGAGCTGGGCGCGCATGGCGGCGTTGTCGGCCTGGCGCGCGGCGGTGGCCTGCCGGGTCTGGGCGCGGTCGAACGACAGGCCGATGTCGTTGGCGGCGCGGCTGATGGTGGAGCGGTCGCGGCCGAGCTGGCGGGCGATCTGGTTGCAGCCGTGGCCGGCGGCGTGGAGGTCGCGGATCTGCTGGCGTTCGTCGTCGGTGAGTGGCGTGGAGGCCATGTGCACCCCCAGCTGATGAAAGTCCAGCGCGGTACGCGCTTCGTGACTAGCCTCAGGGCATGGCCCTTGGCACGCCTGACGGGAACTACGCCGGTCTTGATCGCGAGATTGCTGAGCTGAGTCAACGTCTTGATCTGCTTGATGACGCTCGCCAGACCGATGAGGACGTCGCTGAGCTTATGCAGATCGCTTCCGGGATCAAGGTCCTGTGGGATGCGCTCGACGAGCATGTTCGTCGGGGCGACTTGCCGCGAGTCTGGCGGGAAAGGGTTCCTCGCCCACCGATTGCGTGGCCGCGGCAGATTGGCCCGATTCCAGGCACGCCGAAGACGCCTCGATCATGAGTTATCCACAGGCCCGGTGTCAAGCCTGCGTCGGGCCTTGAGGCGCTTCTCCTCGCGGCGGCGAAGACGCCACGGAGCGATCCCGAGATCGCCCACACTGGATCGTCTGAGCTCTTCTCCCATGGCCCACTGGGCATCTCGAAAGGCGCCCATCGCTATCTCTAGGTTGGCCTCTCTGGTCGATGCATCCTGGCTCTCATGGACCACTCTGCAGGCGCGCACGTGGGCTGTGATCGCGTTTCGCACCACCTCCGATCGACAGCGGTAGAGCCAAAGCGTTTGACGGCTGAAGAGTTGATCCACGGGTCGGAAGTAGTCGCGACCTAGCATCCCTGTTCGAGTAGGCCCTCCGCGGTGGGACAGGGCTTCCACGAGGTCAATGTGAAAATTGTGGATCTCAAGTGTGACCTCCTGGAGCGCGTACAGGATTTCTCGGTCTCGTTCGCTGAGCTGGATCTGTAACTGATCTCGTCGCGCTCTTGTCTCGCGCTTGCTGGCACGAAGGTCAGCCAGCGCGCTGCCAGCCATGGTGAGGATGCCGCCGAGCACCAGGGTGCCAGCCGACACAGTCGTGGAGATCCAGTCGAAGGGCGCGGCTGCTGTCATATCCCAATCGTCTCGTGTGCCTCGTTCGCGCGCACTCGTTTCGCTAGCCTCTCCCAGTCGGAGATCGGCCAGCAAGGGATACCCCGCCACCAGGTACCGACCTCACGCTCGGGCGGCTCGCACAGCCCGTGGCAGACGATGGCGATCTGGCCGCCGGGCAGCTCGTGAATCTTCCAGGTGTAGGCGCCGCCGGCGGGCTGCGTGATGGTCCGGCCGTCGCACCAGGGGCAGATGACGCGCACGACCTGGCCGGTGTAGAGCATGGCGAGCGCCTGGGCGACCTGCTCGTACATGCCGTGGACGATGGGGGTGGCGTGGTCGTGCCAGGGGCCTGGTTCGCCGAGGTCGACGTGCTCGTTGATCAGGACGGCCCGGGTGTAGCGGAACCAGGGGCGTGCGTCGAGCTCGCCGAGCTCGGGCGGGAGCGGTGAAGGCTCGATGGACCATTCGCCGAGTTCGGCGGCGAGGTCGTCGGCGCGTACGAGGACGTCGAGGGCGGTTTGCAGCACGTTGATGTCGACGGGTGCGGGTGACTCGGCGAGGCCGAG
>NZ_JBHUFV010000109.1:0-529 GCF_042681425.1 Nonomuraea mangrovi
TGTAAACCTCTTTCAGCAGGGACGAAGTTGACGTGTACCTGCAGAAGAAGCGCCGGCTAACTACGTGCCAGCAGCCGCGGTAATACGTAGGGCGCAAGCGTTGTCCGGAATTATTGGGCGTAAAGAGCTCGTAGGTGGCTTGTCGCGTCTGCCGTGAAAGCTCGCAGCTTAACTGCGGGTCTGCGGTGGATACGGGCTGGCTAGAGGTAGGTAGGGGAGAACGGAATTCCTGGTGTAGCGGTGAAATGCGCAGATATCAGGAGGAACACCGGTGGCGAAGGCGGTTCTCTGGGCCTTACCTGACGCTGAGGAGCGAAAGCGTGGGGAGCGAACAGGATTAGATACCCTGGTAGTCCACGCTGTAAACGTTGGGCGCTAGGTGTGGGGGTCTTCCACGATCTCCGTGCCGGAGCTAACGCATTAAGCGCCCCGCCTGGGGAGTACGGCCGCAAGGCTAAAACTCAAAGGAATTGACGGGGGCCCGCACAAGCGGCGGAGCATGTTGCTTAATTCGACGCAACGCGAAGAA
>NZ_JBHUFV010000110.1:0-1386 GCF_042681425.1 Nonomuraea mangrovi
ACTGTGCGGCGAGCATGATGCGGCCGCCGACGGGCCACAGGCCGTCGACGCGGTAGCGTGCGGGCTCCTCTGGGACGGCGAGGAAGTCGGTGAGCAGGAAGGCCTTGGGCGGCGCGATGCCGCTCGTGCGGGCCTTCCTGGCGCGCCGCTGGGCCTCTTCCCGGACCTTCAGTTTGCGCAGCTCGTGGGCGACTTCCCGCTCGAACACCAGCTGCTCGAGGTCGACGCCCGGCTCGCCCTCATCCACAGGTTGGGGGTGGAGTTGGTGGACGGTGGCGAGGTTGCCGTCGGCGAAAGGGGGCGGCGCCTGGGGATGGCCGGGCGGCAGCAGGTCGGAAAAGTCGTCGTCGCGCGGCGCCCGCTCCTCGACCGCGTCACGCACGGCGGTGGAGTCGGCGTGGCGGGTTTGGGCGATGGCCCAGGCAAGGATGCCCTGGAATTCGGCGCGGGCCATGCTGGGGGAGAGGGTGCGTTCGGCGTCGTCGCGGCTGACGAGCATCGTCAGGCCGAAGTACTTGGACAGCTTCTCCGCGGCGGTGAGCGCCGGGTAGAGGCCGGCGGCCGCCTCGCGCATGGCCCAGGCGGTGGCGGCGAGTGTGGCGCCGTGCCGGGACTCTCCTGCTTGGATGGCGGCGTCCCACCGGCTCAGGACGCCGTTGAGAAGTTCGGGTCGGTCGTTGCCGGTGTGGGCGTTCAGGAACGCGAGGACCTCGTGGTCGGTGGCCGCGTCGGAGGCGTCGCTCGCGTCGGGCAGCTGCTCGGCGAGCACTTCGGGCAGCGCAGGGAGCTCGCCGCCGCGCGTCCAGGTGTAGCGGCCGCCGTCGGCCTGCTTCTCGTGCTCCGAGGGGGCGACGATGATGATGCCGTTCTTCCCTCGGACCTCGCCCCACGTCTTGCCGAGCTGGCCGTTGCTGTTGCCGAGGTGGCGGCCGTCGGGGACGGCGTACAGGTAGTGGCCGCGCTCCGGGTCGTGCTCGCGCGTGGACTGGAACGGGGCCTGCACGTTGAGCAGTACGGCCTTGAGGAGGGGCGTGAGCTCGGTGGGGTCGTCGACGTCGAAGCAGATGGCTCCGGAGCGGCCGACGTGGAGCGCGAGGGCGTAGTCGGTGCCGGCAAACCAGCCGATGATGGTCTCGGTGTCGCGGCTGCTTTTGGCGGGCCAGCCCTTCCCGAGCACCGATCCGGCGTGCTTGGTGGCCTGGTTGACGGGGAGGACGTACCAGCCCGCGCGCGCGTAGGCGAGGGCGGCGGACAGGGTGTCCTGCTCGTCGTCGATGTCGGGGATGGCCAGGGGGACCGGGTCGGTCATGCGAGGCCCTGCCGGGGGTTGCTCATGGTGGGCCCCTTCTCGTGCTTGTTCCGGGTGGTGGTGCGTGCTTCTCCACG
>NZ_JBHUFV010000111.1:0-501 GCF_042681425.1 Nonomuraea mangrovi
ACCCGTGTGGGGGAGCCGTAGCGAAAGCGAGTCTGAATAGGGCGTTTGAGTCGCATGCTGTAGACCCGAAGCGGAGTGATCTACGCATGGGCAGGTTGAAGCGAGGGTAAGACCTCGTGGAGGACCGAACCCACCAGGGTTGAAAACCTGGGGGATGACCTGTGTGTAGGGGTGAAAGGCCAATCAAACTCCGTGATAGCTGGTTCTCCCCGAAATGCATTTAGGTGCAGCGTCGCGTGTTTCTTGCCGGAGGTAGAGCACTGGATGGCCGATGGGCCCGACAAGGTTACTGACGTCAGCCAAACTCCGAATGCCGGTAAGTGAGAGCGTGGCAGTGAGACTGCGGGGGATAAGCTCCGTAGTCGAGAGGGAAACAGCCCAGATCACCGACTAAGGCCCCTAAGCGTGTGCTAAGTGGGAAAGGATGTGGAGTCGCAGAGACAACCAGGAGGTTGGCTTAGAAGCAGCCACCCTTGAAAGAGTGCGTAATAGCTCACTGGT
>NZ_JBHUFV010000112.1:0-11946 GCF_042681425.1 Nonomuraea mangrovi
ACTGCAGCAGCGCGCTGGAGGACTGGATCTGCTGGCCGGTGTCGGCGCTGGAGACGATCTGCCGCGAGCACAGCGACCCGGTGACGACGCTCTGGGATTGGACGTCGGCGACCTCGGTGAACCCGGGCGGCTGCTGCCAGGTGACGCTGGTGAACGGTGGCGGAGGCACGCCGCCCGACCAGCGCAGTTCCAGCCCGGTCGCCTTGTTCGGCGTGATCGATGGGGTGGTGACGCTGGAGGTGGACGAGTAGAGGAACCCTGGCTCGACCTGCGGAAGGCCGTCCGCGGCGCCGCCGATGGACACGATGACCGCGACCCCGTCAGCGGTGGGCGCCTGCGTGATCGTGTACGGCTGCTCGTTGGCGCCGGCAACCTTGTGCCACACGTCGACGGCGCTGAGCGTGCCGACGGGGCCGAAAATCCTCGTCAGGAGTGTCCAGCCGCCGCTGATCGAGATGAGCTGGCCGATGCCGTTGTCCGCGGCCAGGAAGGCGAGCATCATCATGCCCTCGGACGCCTGGGGCGGGTTGATTGTCCAGGAGGGGATCGACGCCTCCGAGGCGCCCACGGATACGTCACGGACGAACGCAGTCACCGGCTCGACACCTCCTCTAGATCCATGCCTGCCGCCACAGGACGACCGCGTTCGGGGCGTCGCCGTCGCTGGTGGTGTAGCTGATCTGGGAAGCGCCTCGGCCGAGCACGAAGTCGACCACGCCGATGCTGGCCCCGGTCAGATGCCGCATCTGGGAGACGTCGTCGATCGTGGCTGTCTCGTTGGCGACGTCGATGATGAGCTGCTCGCCCGCCTCGAGGGTGAGGTTGAACTCGACGACGCGGGCGTCCTGGCGGCCGTCGGTGAGGGTGCGGGTGATCTGGAGGCGCGGGTTGGTTGCCGGGCCTGCGCAGCGCAGCAGCGGCTTGGTGGTCGTGTTGCCCGCGTGGAACACCTCGACGGCGGCGCCGTCGGGCACTTCCACGCTGGACAGCTGGCGCGCGTACAGGCGCGGATCCGAGCATTCGACTTGAAGGACGGCCTTGGCCCGACCGAGCCGGTACTGCTGGTTGATCGGCGCCGACCGGCGGGTAACCGCGCCGCGCGTCACATAGATGGTGTCGAGCACCTGGATCGCCAGCCACAGCTCTTCGTCGGCGTCGGCGATCGGCGTGTTGTCGCGGAAGTCCTCCATCACTTCCTGGATCTGGTCGCGTGGCGCCTTGACCAAGAAGTTGGCGGTGATGATGCGCGGCTGGGCGAGTTTCCGCCCGGACATGGCGCCGTGGCTGGAGGGGTTGGCGACGTTGCCGTTGTCGACGCCGGGCATGTCGATGTCGGCGCCGATCAGCTCCCCGACGAGCCGGTACGGCGTGCCGGACCCCATCCGGAAGCCGTTGAGGCTGAGCTGTCCGGGGCCGGTCAGGTCGTCGCCCGGGTTGATGGGGACGTCCACCGCCAGGCTGGGGAAAGACCAGTTGAGGGTGAACACGCCGAGGCCGATGCTCGGGGTGACGCTCGGGAACTCCCAGGACAGCGTGAACACGCTGAGCGGGATCGTCACCGACGGCGAGGTGACAGTCAGCGCCGGGAACTCCCAGCCGAGCGTGAACGCGCCGAGATCGACGGACGCCTGGTGGTAGATGCGGCGCCCACCGATCCTGACCGGGATCGGCTGACTACGCCCGAGACGGGCCATCAGGCCTCCTTCATCATCACCAGGTGGCGGCGCGCTGCACGGCCTGGCCCAGCACGTACGGGCGCGGCGCGAGCGGAGTTTCGGGGAGCACCTCGAGCGCCGCCCAGTTCCAGGTGGGATCCGCCGCCGCCGCGTTGAAGTTCAAGCTCACGGACGATCCGGCAAGGCCGCTGTCAGCGGCCTTGTGGACGGCGATCCCGGACATGCGGCCGGCGATGTCCCATCCGAACCCGGTGTCGGAGGAGGTGGGCGTGCCGCGCTGGAGGAAGTCAGCGGCGATCCCGAACGCCCGGCTTCCTGGCTGCGTCGAGGTGTAGGCGGTGACCGTCAAATCTTTGTCCGCGCTTCCGGTGCTGGACCCCTCACCGACCGCGCCCGTTGGCGTCACAGGGTCGATGCCAGTCACCACGAACACCTTCAGCCCGCCCGCGTCGCCGGTCTTGGCGCTCAAAGCGGTCACGGTGATCGACTGGGATGCGCCGACCAAAGCGGTGCTGATGCCCGCCCACCCGAAGTTGCCGCCCGCATCGTCTTTGTTGCGGACGACGCGTTCCGTCCATGTGAGCGCCGTGCCGGTGTTGGACAGGGTGGTGGCCGCGGCGGCGTCAGAGCTGCGCTCCCACCCGATGCACGCCACCAGCAAGGACCCGGCGGGGGGCGTGAACGAGGTGGTGGTGAGTGTGCTGGAGGCTGCCGAGACGGTCGCCGGGGTGGAGCCGTGGACGGCGATCGGCATCTACGCCTCCTGCCACACCACGTAGGTGTAGGCCTCGACGCCCGCCGTGGTGGCCTTGACCCGGACGCGCAGGAACTTGCTGACAGGCAGGACGAACTCCCGGCCGAGCGGCCACTGCTTCACGTACTGGGTTGTCGGGGCGACCAGTTGGGCGTCGGCCGTGCGGGTCGCGGTGATCGTGCCCTCAGCCGAGGCGTTGTAACCGGTAGCCGACGTGCCCAGTGTGACCAGGCTGGCAGGCGCGTTGGGGTCGTCGTACGGCTGCACCCCGGCGGCGACGTGCGCCGTCACGGTGGCAGCGACGTCAGTCTGGATCAGCTCGCACATGATCGGCGTGGCAGCGGCGCTTCCGCCGAACGAGATACCCCACTCCACCACTCGCAGCATCCGCGTGGACGGGCTGGCGATCTGCAACAGCGTCTTCAATGTGGTGGTCGTCCCCACGGTCGCCAGGGACGCGGTGGTGGCCATCGCACCCGAAGCAGCCCAGTACAGAGCCATGACCGGCTCCTTTCATGCGAAAGCCCCGCACGCTGGCGGGGCGGAACGGGATCGGAAGCGGGCTACAGGGTGGGGCCGAGCAGGCCCAGCTTGGCCACGCCGTCGACGTGAAAATTGACCGTGAACGTGCCGTCCTGGCTGGAGTACTCCTGGATGAAGGAGCGGAACAGCACGGCGCGGTTGGACAGTCCGGGCACGTAGATGAGGCCGCCCTTGGCCGCGGGGATGGTCGAGCTCGACCAGGAGACGTTGGCGCACTTCCAGCGCATGAACCCGGCCTGGCTGGGGTGCTCCTCGAAGAGGATCGAGGTGAGCGCCAGGCCGCCCGCGGTGTAGCCGGCGCCGCTCACCTCGCCGCTGGAGAACGGCGACGACCCGTATGCGGGGTTGGTCTGGCTTGCGTCGGGGGTGACGGAGTCCTGGAACAGCGCGAACTTGAAAGCGCCCGCCGTCGCATCGCCCAAGTTGAGCGCGATCTGGTTCGTTAGGGCTTTGACCTGCGTGTCCACGAACCAGAGGTCCCTCGTAATGGCCACCGTTAGCTCCTCAGATCGGCAGGTTGATGATGGCGTCGCGGCGGCCGTCGGAGTGCTCGCGGGTTTCGTTGCCCAGCTGGTCGACGCGCCGCTCGTACGCCACGCCGTCCTCGCGCCGGCCGGTCGTTACTTGGTCGCGCGTCCTCCAGGTCCAGCCCACAGGCCGGACCTGGAGGTTCTTGCGCCGCGCGTACTCGCCGAACGTCTCCCCGCTCGCGGGATCCCACATGCTGTTCTCCTCACGCTCCCGCTCGCGCGGTGTACTCGAACCCGAACTCGGCGCCGACCCGCCGCACATCGGCTTCCTCGCGGATGGTCGTGCCGTGCATCGTGACCGTCACCCCGCCGGTTGGGGTCGCCGCTGCGGGCGCAGCGGGCGGTGTGAAGCCGTGCTGGGAGACGTCGCCGACGTCTCGTAGCCCGCCCGTGAGCGGCTTCAAGCTGCCCATGGTGGGGTCGAGGGGGATGCTGCCCTTGACGGTGCTGCTGATGACGTCCTGCATGGCGGCGGTGGCAGCGTCGGCCATGGATTGGACGCCGACGATCCATCCGGCCATGGTGTTGACGCCGATGTCGGCCATGACCTGCGACGGGCTCTTGATCTTGAGTTCGCGTTTGATGGCCGCCACCAACGATTTGACGATCTTCGTCATCTCGGCGTCCAGCTTCGCCAGCGAATCCTGCAGACCCTTCAGATAGCCCTCACCGGACTTCTTGCCGACGTCGTACATGGCGTCAGCGCTGGCCTTCCCCAGCTTCTTGGAGGCCTTGTCGACGGCGGCCTGCGCCTTGTTCAAGGCCTTGATCTCGGCACCGTCGGAGCCAACCAGCATCTCGGCGAAGCTCGCTCCGCGCTCGACGCCCGCGTCGATGATGTCCTGGATGATCTTCTTGTTGAGCCCGCGCTTCGCCAGCGTCTGAATGTTGTTGGCGAAACTGTTGATCGCGCTGGCCTTCGACTGCAGCTCGGCCGCCATGTCACCAGCGCCCGTGATGTCCTCGGCCTTCATGCCGGTGATGTCCGCCCACTCCTGAGCAGACCCAGCAACCCTCTTCGCCATCTCCTTCGCATCCGCGAGCTTCTGCACCAGCGCCTCACGCTGCAGGGCGAGGTCCTCGAGGTTCTTGTTGCCCTTCCGGACGAAGTCCAACAGGCCCTCGGCCACGTCCGGCTGGGACTTGAACGCCTCCTTGATCTGGTCGACCATCCGCTCGATCGTCGTCTTGACGCTGCCCTGCTCGGACTCCAGGCCCTGGATGAGGCCCTTGACGGTCCAGCGGCCGACCTCGGCCATCGCGGTGGACGGGGAGCGGATGCCGAGCAGGTTCTTGGCGCCGTCGAGCGCGGACTGGGCGAGGCTCTTCGCGGCCGCGATCGCGTCGCCGATCATCGACCGGATACCAGCGGTCAGGCCGGCCCCGAGATCCCGGCCTGCCTTCTGGGCTTGGCCTTTGAGGCCGTCGAGCCCGGTCTTGACCTTGCCGACCTCTTTGACCGCCTGGCCCGTGTCGGCGTCGACCTTGACCTTCTTGTCCTTGACGTCGTCGACCTTGTTCTTCGTGGTCTGAAGATCCGTCAGCGCCTTCGCGGTGTCAGCGTCGATCTTGACCCTTTTGCCGTCCGGCAGGGTCACAACCGCCTTGCCGAACTTGTCGATGGCGATCTTGCCCTCGTCCGTCCGGCCGATAGTGACGCCCAGGCTGTTCCCGAGCCCGGCCACCGCGTCCCTCGCGGCGTCGTTCTTGCCCGCCAGGTCGATCAGCGTGGGCAGCTGGCGCGCGAACGCCGCACTCGACTCGTTGGTCTTGCCGGTCCGCTCCGACTCCGCCTTGGCCGCATCCGCGACCGCGCGCGTGATGTCCTGAACCGACTTGAGCCGGTCGATTTCGGTGGTCTTCTTGTCCTTGGCCGCCGCGGCGGCCTCCTTCAGTGCGTCCTTCAGCCGGATCTCGGCGTTGAGCGCGGCGGCGGCCGGGTCGAACAGCTCCTCGAGGGCGGCTGTCAGGTTCCGCACCCCGGACGCCGCATCATCCCCAGCGCCTCCGACGCCTTGGATGGCGAGAGCGCCCGCGGCCGCATCCGCTTGGATTCGGGCCAGCATCAGCGGCAGCTTGTCCATGTCCTGCTGCATCTGCTCGGGGGTGGCGCCGAACATCGCCTCGAACAACTTGTTGCCGGCGTTTGATGCGTCGATCGGGAGCGTGGCAAAGGCTTTGATCTCGTCAGCCCAGCGCAACACCTCGGCGCCGATCCGCAGCAGCTCGGTGGCGTCCTCGACGAGGTTGGCGAGCATCTGCGGGTCTTCGTTGGCGATCTGAGTGAGGGCGTCGAGGGTGTCGGAGATGTTGTCGATGATCGCGGGCATGCGGTCGCCGAGCTCGCGCAGTACGTTGCCGGCGGCGTCGCCGAGCCGGGCGAGGGTGGGGCCGAGAGACCCGATGCCCTGTCCGACCATCCGGATGAAGTGATCAACGTCGGGGACGAGGTCGGCGAAGATCCGCTTCAGGGACGGCTTGAGCCGGTCGAACGCCTTCTCGGCGACTTCGGCGGCTCGGATCGCGCTGCCCTCGAAGGGCTTGGCGACGTCGGCGAGCTCTTTCTTGATCTCGTCCGCAGTCTCCGACCAGGCATGCCGCACCTGGTCGGACGAGGCGGCCGCCTTGAAGCCGACCGCGGCCAGGCCTCCGCCGATGGCGGCCACGATGCCGCCCGCCGCCACTCCTGCGATCAGGGGCAGCGCCTGGATCGCGGCGGCGGCGATGGCCACGTTGGCGGGCCCGGCCTTTCCGAGCACGCTCATGCCGCCCTCGAAAGCCTTACCGGTTGCGTCGCCAGCCTTCTGGGCGCCGTCAGCAACGTCGCCGAACATGGCGACGGCCTCGGACACGAACCGGCCGCTCCCGTCATGCCAGCGGCCCCGCGCGTCCTGCCAGAACCGGTCGGCCGCCCGCTCCCCGGCCTCCCCTGCCGCCGCCTCCAGCGCCTTCAAGGCGGCGAGCGCCTCGGCGATGTCGGCGTGCACCTCGAAGTCGAGCTCGCCGTACCGGCGCTGGTCGAGCTCGCCGAAGGCGTGGTCGATTTCGCGCTCCAGCTCGGCAGCGAACCGGTCCGCGTCGGCCAGCATGTCGTCGAACGACTGGTCGAGGGAGGCTTCGAGCCGATCCAGCTCACGAATGGCTGCCGCTGGGTCGAGGCCGTCCGCGATCGCCCGCTCGATGTCTGCGAGGGACCGGGTGACCGTGGTCTCCATCGACTGCATGGTCGAGCTGGTCGAGCCCTGCAGGGACTTCAGGTCGGCGGCGATGCCGCGGGTTCCGCGGCCGAAGTCGTCCTTGTCGATGGTGGCGTAGGCGACCAGCTCGCCGACGGTGAGAGCCACGACGACCACCCCCAGGAGCTACTCGTAGTCGTCGAAGCTGTGATCGTCTTGCGCGCGCTTGGGGGTGTGCTGGTCTTCGCGGTCGCGGAGCACGCGAAACAGACGCGTCTTGGGATCGCTGAGCAGGCCGAGGATGCGGCACCGCAGCCACCGCCAGGTGCGCGCCCGGAGTAGGCCGGGCTCCTCCAGGTCGGTCCCGTACACCTGGTGGAGGTCAGCCTCGATCAGGCTCCAGCGGGAGAGGAGGTCCTCCCACGTGATGTCCGCGCCTTCCTCGGGTTCGGGGTCGTACCACTCTCGGAGTCCGGTGACGGGGTCGATAGGACCTCCCCCTGGATCACCGGAGGCTCTGCCGTCGTCGAGGTCAATGCTCGTTTTGGGAATCCGCCCCGCTCCCACACGATGAGCGCGGTGTCCTCGCCGTGGAGGTGCCACGTCAGCGCAGTGAGACCAGCGGCTTTGATCATCGGCCACGGCACCTTCGCGGCGAGCAGCTGCGCGTAGACCGGGCCGAGCGTCTCCTGATACAGGGCGATCTCGGTCAGGTCGTCGGAAACCTCTTCGTCGTCCGCCTTGCTGGCGACTTCGGTGAAGCGGCTGACGAGCCGCACGCCAGTTTCGGCGTCGACTGGCGGCACGCTGTAGACGGTGCCGTTGATCGGCAGGTCGAGGGTCTCGCCGAGGAACGCGGCGACCTCGGGGAACTTGGGCATGGCTCGGTACGCCCTTCCTACGCTGCGGGGTTGGTGATGGCGGTGCGCTTGCCCTTGCCGTTGAAGGTGACGTTGAAGGGCTCCAGCGCGGTTACGCCGCCGCCACCGCCGCCGTACTCCACGGACACCCGGCCCTGCCACGCGTCGGGGGCACCATCGCGCCGGTAGTACCTGATCTCGATGTCGGAGCCGACGCCGACCAGGTTGCCGGCGTCGAGCACGGCCTGCTGGCCCGGGTCGGCGATGAACGTGGCCTCGTTGTCGGCGTCGCGCTTGCGCTTGCCCTCGGTCTCCAGCTTCCACTTCCGCTGGGTGATCTCATCAGATCCCCAACCCTCGGAGTCGAAGTCGGAGTCGTCTTCCTTGGACGACTCGATCGTTTCCTTGAAGGAGCTCATGCCCTTGTAGGGGGTCCACACGGGTACTGCGCTGGTCCCGGTGTTGACGTCGAGGGCCCAGGCGGAGGCCAGAAGCGAACGGGTTGCCATTGGTGATCTCCCTGGTTATCCGGGACGGTTGGTGGTGGGTCGGTGGACGAGCAGGTGGTAGGAGTCGGCCCGCTCCCACCGCTGATTCGTGTCGACGCCCATGGGGGCGTTGATGCGGCGGGTGCAGAGCAGGATCCCGGCCGCCGGCGCCTGCCACCCCTGCAGCGCGTCGAAGCAGTTGTCGGCGATGTCGTCGGCGCTGCGCGGGTCGAGCGGGATGCCGCGGATGCGCAGCTGCACGCCCTGGGTGCCGTCAGTGTTGACCGGGTCGTCGGCGAACTGGTCGACGCCGTACGCGGCCAGCGCGATGGCCCGGTCGGGTGTGGTGGGGAGGCGGCCGAGGACGATCGCGGTCTCCGCCGCGGTGTACGGCGGGGAATGCCACACGCCGACGCCCTGGGCGGCGAGGTGTTCGGCGATCGCGGTGAGCAGGTTCGTGGTCCAGCTCATCGCAGGGACCGCCGTATTTCGGCGGCGATCAGCTCCTGCATCGTCCCCGACTCAGCGTCGAAGGGGTCCTCCAGGTATTTCGCCTTCCGGCCGCTGTCGTGCCTGAAGGTGAGGTCCTCATGCTGGATGACCGCGTACGGGCCGTCATAGGAGACGGCGCCCGTCAACGTGGACGCGTCCACGGACGGCGTGCCAGAGCGTTCGAGCGTGCCTTCCTCGTGAGGGACCTCCTCGCGGCTGACCTGCAGCAGGTGCTCCATGGCGACCTTCAGGCCCTTCACCGCGCCCTCCTGCATGCGCGCGTCGAGCTGGCCGGTGTCGAGCTTGAGCGTGGACCGTTGCGCCACCGCGACCACCTCCCTTACTGGAGTGCGACTTCGAGATGGTCGGGTGTTGGGAGGCCTCCGCCGTCTCGCCGTGAGGCGGTGATGACGTAGCTGGTGCGGCCGTTGACGGTGACCCGGCTCCCGGCCGGGCAGGTCGCTGCGAGCCGCATGTACACGGTCGTCTCGGACACGACCTCGGCGCCCTCGGCGTCGCGCACCAGGCGGCGCTTCTCGTCGACGAACGCACGCTCGGTGACGGCCGTGCCGAACTCGGGACCGAACGGGCCCTCGCCCTCGAACGGCTCGATCTCGACCGTGTGGCGGAGGAGGAAGGCCGGGATGCTACCCATCGGCCGCCTCGCAGGCCTGGTACGTGTAGGGCTCGTGCCCGGTGAGCTGGGCCTGTTGCAGGATCAGGAGGGCTTGGGGGGCGAGGCGGGCGGCGGCCGAGCCTCCACCACCCGCCCCGGTCTCAGAGCCGCGCCCGCCGCGCGCCAGCCGTACCGAACCGATCTGCACGTCCCGGTACTCGGCCGTGGCGCCGGTGCCGGTCTCCCCAGCCTCCAGCCACGCGGCCACCTGCTCGCACGTCGCCTCCTTCAGGGCGGTGACGTGCGCCGTCTCGGTGGGGAGCCCGTCTTCGTCGACGGGGTAGACGGCTGTGAGGAGGGCGCCGTCGACGAGGCGGGACGCGCGCGTCAGCAGCAGCTCGGCGTCGGCGGGTTCGGGGTCGACGTAGGCCGGGACCAGATCAGCGATGGTCGCGTACGCCATGCACGCCTCCCTCGGCTCGAAGTTGAACGCGGGCGGGTCAGCACCCCCCAGCGAGGCCCGCCCGCGCGTTCATGGACCCCCTATTTGGGGGTGATCTCCACAACCTCGTACGTGACCGAGGTCGGCAGGGAGATGTCGATGTAGACCGACCCGTCCTCCTGGGCGTACGCGCCCGACCACGGGCCGAACCACTTCGTTGCGGAAGCGGCGAGCGGGATGACCCGGTCGGCGGGGGCGACGCCGTCGACGGCGGCGGCCGGGCCGAACTTCTCGGTGAGGTTCACGCTCGCGCCAGAGCCGTTGGTGACCCGGAGGGCGCGCTTGGTGCCGTTCGGGATCGAGATCCCATCGACCGTGAACGTGGTCGGGGTGACAGCGACGCCGGCGGTTGACGGGACGGTGGGGCTGGTGATGACGACGCGCGCCATGGCTACTCCTCTTCGAGCTGGTCGGCCAGCTCGATCAGCTGAGCCTTGGTCAGGTCGTCGGCCTGCTCACGGTCCATGCCGTGGGAGACCGCCCAGTCGCGCCAGACGGCCTCGGACGCGTTCTTGCGCGGTCGGCCGCCCGCAGTAGGGGTGGAGGGGGCGGCCCCGTGGCCAACCGCCCCCTCCACGTCTTCGATGCGCCGCCAGCCGGACGCCGGATCGGCGGCCAGCTGGTCGAGACGCTGCTCTTCGTCGCTGCCGGGCTCGGGCGCGATGCGCTCGGCCACGTGCCCCCCGGCAGCCCTCACGTACGTCGGCATTAGAGCTTGAGCCCGGTCATGACCGCGTGGGCGCGCTCGTTGCCGAACTTGAGCCCGATCTCGCCGTAGATCTGGACGTTGTCGCTCGCGCCGGTCTTGGCGAGCTCCTCCTCGAAGAAGACGCCCTTGTTCGGGATCGACATGAAGACGGGCATCAGCTGCTCGAGCGACACGGCGACGATCGTGTCCTGCGGCATGTGCCGGTCGAGCATGATGTTGAAGGTGCCGAAGTCGGTCATGACGGTGGTGACGTTGACGCCGCCGACGTTGCGGGAGGTCTCGGTGTACTGGCCGTAGGCGGACATGGCGGCCTTGGTGATGGCGCGCTTCTGCACCGAGTTGACCAGGAAGGTGGCGGTGGTCTGCTCGGAGAAGCCGCCATTGTCGTAGCCGAGCTGCACCAGGTCGTTGAGGTGGTCCGTGGTGAGCACCGTGGCCCACGACTTGGTGAAGGCGATGCCGGTCGCGGTTCCCAGCGTGATCGCCGCGCCGCCGGAGCTGCTGGACACCTTGAAGGTGTTGGCGTCGAGCTGGTCGACGTAGTACAGCCGGCCGGGGATGATGCCGGTCGCCGCGCCCACCGCCGTGAACACGATCTTGTCGCCGTCGACGAGGCCGTGGCCGGTAGAGGTGATGATGTCGGTCGCTGAGGTGGCGCCCGTCACCGACGTGCCGCGGGCGATGCGGTTCGTGGTGATCGCGGCGAGCAGCCCCTTGGTCTGGCGGGCGGTCGCGTTCGTGGTCGGCTTCACGTACTGGCCGTTGATGAACGACCAGTTCACGTCCAGCGCGACCGACTTGATCGCCTGCTGCACCTGCCAGTCGAGCTCGCTGGTGACCGGGTTGCTGCCGCCGTTGTGGTTGAACGGCGCCGACTGCGGCGACGCGACCTGGCCGTAGGCGGCCTGCTTCGTGTAGGAGACCCCGACCGCTTCCTGGTGGATCTGGACGACGTTGGTGACGTTCGCCCGCACGCGCTCCTCGGAGGTGGGCGCCGCGGCGCCTTCCACCTTGGTCCGCTGGCCGGGGTCGCGCAGGTCGTAGGTCTCCCACTCGAATTCGACGCTGGTGGTCTGGCCGCCGCCGGTGAGGCCGCCGATGGAGGACAGGAGCGGGGTGTCTTCCGGCGTCAGGCCGAACAGCTCCCCGGTGTAGTTCGGGAGGTTGAAGGTGGTGCCGAGGCCGGTGATCCCCGCCATGGTCTACTCCTAGGTTGTCTGGGCTGCTCGCTGACGCTTAAGGCCGATGGCGAGCTGGAAGTTCTTGTTCTTCTCGGCCTCGGCGATCTGCTCGTCGAGGCTTCGGGCTGGTGTGCCGCCGCCGTTGCCGCCTCCGAAGTCACCGCCCGACTGGCCGGGACCCTTCTGCGTGGCGACCTTGGCGAGCTTGCTGACGGCCTTCTTGATGGCGTCGTCGTCGACGTCGCCCTGCTCGTCCACGAACTTGGTCGTGTCTATGAGGTCGAGCGCCTCTCCCAGGTCGAGCCCCTTCGCTGCGACCGCGGCCTTGAACTCGGCGGCGGCCAGCTTGGCGCCGAAAGCCTTCGATGCCTCGGTGGCGCCTTCCGCCTTGGCGGCGGCGACGGCCTTCTCCTGCTCGC
>NZ_JBHUFV010000113.1:0-1297 GCF_042681425.1 Nonomuraea mangrovi
GCGGTAAGTGTCTGTGGGAGTGGGTTCTGGGCTGGTGTGTCGCCAGGGATCATCCGGATACGGGATTTGGTGAGGATGTCCAGGCCCATGTAGCGGCGGGCTTCGACCCATTCGTCGGTCTGCTCGGCCAGCACGGCCCCGACCAGCCGGATGATCGCGGCACGGTCGGGGAAGATGCCGACTACGTCGGTGCGGCGGCGGATCTCTTTGTTCAGCCGCTCCTGCGGGTTATTGGACCAGATCTGCGGCCAGATCTCGCGAGGGAAGGCGGCGAAGGCGATCAGGTCTTCGCGGGCGGCGTCCAGGTGCTCGGCCGCGGCCGGATGCTTGGCCTCGAGCGTTTGCACCACCCAGGCGTGCTGGGCGCGCACCGAGGCGGTGTCGGGCTGGTCGAAGAGGGTGCGCACCAGGGTGGCCACGAACGGCTGCGCAGACTTGTTCACGCAGGTCAGAAGGTTGCGCAGGTAATGGCTACGACACCGTTGCCAGCAGGCGCCAGCCAAAGTGGCGCCGATCGCGGTCACCAGACCGGCATGGCAGTCAGAGATGACCAACTGCACCCCGGACAGCCCGCGGGCCACCAGGCCGCGCAGGAAGGCCAGCCAGCCCGCGCCGTCCTCAGCGCTGGTGACCTCCAGGCCGAGGATCTCGCGGCGGCCATCGGCGTTGACCGCGGTCGCAACCAGAACGTGCACGTTGACGATCCGGCCGCCTTCGCGCACCTTCTGGGTCAGCGCATCCAGCCACACGAAGGTGTAAGGGCCGGCGTCCAGCGCTCGCATACGAAAGGCTTCGACCTGTTCATCCAGGGTCTTGGCCATCTGGCTGACCTGGCTCTTGGAGATGTGCTTGATCCCGAGCTGCTCGATGAGCTTGTCGACACGCCGGGTGGAGACGCCGAGCAGATAGCTGGTGGCCACCACGCTGATGAGCGCCTGCTCGGCTCGCCGTCTGCGTTCCAGCAGCCAGTCCGGAAAGTAGGAGCCGGACCGCAGTTTCGGGATCGCCAGCTCGATCGATCCGGCGCGGGTGTCCCAGTCGCGACTGCGGTAGCCGTTGCGCCGGTTGGTCCGCTCGTCGCTGCGCTCGCCGTAGCCGGCACCGCACAGGCTGTCGGCCTCGGCCGACATCAACGCCTCGGCCATGGTCTTCACCATAGATCGCAACAGATCCGGATCCTTGGTCTCGATCTGCTTCGCCAGCCACTGCCCAGGCGTCACACTGTTGTTCACGGCCATCGTCTTTCGCTCCTTCGATCTTGACTCGCAATCACGAAGGATCACGCGATGGCCGTCCT
>NZ_JBHUFV010000114.1:0-913 GCF_042681425.1 Nonomuraea mangrovi
CCACGTCCGCCGAGAAGACCGGCGGCGCGCCCGGCGCCCGGCTGGCCCAGTAGGCGGCGTAGTCGTCGAGCGTGGTCTGGTCGACCGATTGGCCGGGATGGGTCGGCCGCTGGTCGATGATCGGCCAGCCCTCCTCGAGATGCGGCGTCGCCACCAGGACGGAACGCATCGCGGTCGAGCTGGTGGTCGCGTCGTCCTGCTGGGGGGTGCCGCCGATGACGCGCCACCGGGTGCCGCCCCGCAGCGCGGAACGCTCTTCCCGCCAGGTGGTGATGTCACCACCTTCCTGGCCCTCGGCGAAGACGTGCACGCCAGAGCCGATAATCTTCGGGGATCCCCACTCCCACGACCGGAAGATCACCCCGTCGACCACCCGCGGGTTGACGACCGACTCGAACCCGGCGGCCTGCCGCGCGTAGTCCTGCAAGATGCGGCCATACGTGGTGTTGTCGCTGGCCTTGGCGGTGAGCAGCCTGTTCACACCCGAGGTTCCGGTCTGCAGGGCGAGGCCGATGTTGGAGCCGCTGGTGGCCTGCATGTGGGCGATCAGCTGGCGGGCGGCCGTGATCTGGTCGCCGCTGAAGGCCACGTCCTGCTCCAGCGCCACGTGCATCAGGTACGCGTCCAGCGTGGAGCCCTGCACGTCCATCCAGACGCTGCCGCGTTGATCCTTGCTGGTGACGATGGTGTGCAGCCAGTGGATGCCCCACAGGACGCCTGATCGCCACGTGTGCACGACGAGCCTGCCAGGACCTGAGAGAAGGTCGAGCGGGTCCGCGGGGAAGATCTCTCCGATCTTCCTGGCCTCGCTCGTGTTGACCAGGGAGAGGCGGCCGCGCCACGTGCCAGGCTCGCCGAGCCGCCGGTCGAGCACCACCCCGAACGGCTTGAGGTCGCCCCGGTACGCCCCGGT
>NZ_JBHUFV010000115.1:0-1110 GCF_042681425.1 Nonomuraea mangrovi
CCGTCGGGCGTGGTGGGTTCGGTGCCGGTGCCGTCGGTGGGCGTGGTCGGCGGGGCGTCGTCGGAGCCTCCCGCCTGGAGGCGGATGGGGCGGCCGTTGCGCCGGTAGCCGATGATGGCGCCGGGGATGGGGTGCAGGGTCATGCGTGTCTCCCGTGCGGGATCGTGGGTTGCCCGTGCGGGCATGAAAAAGGCCCGCACAGAGGCGGGCCCAGACCTTGGGAAATATCAGGCGTCGAGCATGTAGTCCGGCGCGTACAGGGCCGGGTCGAGCAGCTCGGACGCGGGCACGTCACGCGCGGCGCACTCCGTCATCAGCACCCACACGTACGAGGCCGCCGTGGTGCCGGCCGCGGACTCGGTTGGGAGGAATCCGGCGGCGTCGCGGTCGTCGGTCCAGACGTGGCCGACCAGGCGGCCGTCGCGGTCGCGGAGAGCGGCTTTGCGGACGTCGCCCTGTGCGATCGCCTTGTAGCGAGGCGGCGAGAACACTCGGACGGGCTGGAGCGAGTCGGGCCCCCATCGGGGATGGTTGAACGGCTGATCCGTCATCCTGTCCCCTTCTCGCTGCCTGGCCCGTCGTCTGGGCCGTACGGGTCTGGCTCCCAGCCGTCGGGTGGTGTCCATCCGTCCGGCACGATCTCGACTTCCAGGACCCAGCTGTCGAGCTGCTTATACACAGCATGCACGACATAGGTGGCGCCGCGCCGGATGAGCACTTCCAGTTCGACCTCACCGTACTTGGAGACGGGGATGACGTTGAGTGCGGGGTATCCGGCGGGGACGCGGATCATGAGCTGGATCTGGGAGCCGTCGCGGTTGCCCTTGCCGACGCTGGTAGACCAGTAGCCGTCTTCGCGGAAGACCTCTCCGACCAGGGCGTGCATCTGCTCTGGCTTGGTGAGGTCGACGCCGAGGCCGAAGCGTCCGAAGGCGCTGCTGGTCTCCCGGTGCACCAGCACCGGTTCGGGTGTGCGGGAGGAGCCGATGGCAGCGTCGAGGTTGGGCAGCAGCCGGTCGAAGCGCATACGTTCGGCAGCGTTGAGCGGTGCGCCGCGCAGGCCGTTGTTGAGCAGCATGTAGTCGTTGGCGGTGTAGTCGGTGACGGCTT
>NZ_JBHUFV010000116.1:0-976 GCF_042681425.1 Nonomuraea mangrovi
GCCCCGTAGATGAAGGCCGGCCATGTAGCTCTGGGGAGTCTTGTCGAAGCGGAAGGCCAGGCCGCGCCATTCCTTGATCCGGTTGATGCAGCGTTCGGCTGTGTTGCGCTGCTGGTAGAGGTCCTGATCGTGACGGACGGGGCGACCGCCGCGTGAGCCGCGTCTCTTGCGGTTGGCCGCCTGGTCCGCCTTCTCGGGGATGACGGTTTTGATGCGGCGTTGTCGTAGGTAGGCGCGATTGGCGCGGGAGGAGTAGGCCTTGTCGGCGGCCACTGCGTCCGGGCGGGTGCGCGGGCGGCCGACGGGTAGCCGGATCTTGATTCGGGCCAGGACGGCGCGAAACTGTGGGCTGTCAGCGGCCTGGCCGGGGGTCAGGACGAAGGACAGCGGACGACATCGCGGGTCGGCGGCCAGGTGGACCTTGCTGGTCAGTCCGCCCCGCGAGCGGCCAAGTCCGGCCGCCTTCAGCCGGATCCTGCCTCGCAGTCGTAGCTGTCGGCGTCGGACCCGATCCGAGGCCCTGCCTTCTTCGCCTATGCCATCGGGGGTGTTTTGCCCCTTTGGCGGAGCCCCTTTTCCTGTTTGGCGGCCTCCTCCAACGCCTTGACCAGCTCGGGATCGAGAGCCATACCGGCGGCGTGGTGGTGGGCGCGAGCCGTAGTGGAGTCCACGCTGACCAGCCTCAGGTCGACCTGCCCACGGGCCGCGGCCTCGGCGATCACCGCCTGCATCAGGTGCTCGAAGACGCCCGCCGTCGCCCACGACCGGAACCGGTCGTAGACGGTGGACCACGGCCCGTACTCGGTGGGCAGATCCCGCCACGGACTGCCGGTCCGAAAGCGCCACATCACCGCGTTGAACTGCTGCCGCAGGTCCGGGATCGGGCCTCGCTCGCCCAGCGGCAGGTGAGGCTCGATCAAGGACCACTCATCGTCGGTGAGGTCGCCGCGCGCCATGACGATGAACTACCAGGGAC
>NZ_JBHUFV010000117.1:0-1775 GCF_042681425.1 Nonomuraea mangrovi
GGCGGGCACGGGCGGTGCTGTCGAGGAGGGTGCTGTAGTCGGCGGTGGCCCATGAGACGACGCGGACGAGGCAGGTCATCAGTCGTTCACCCGGTCGATGAAGGCGAGCAGCCTGTTGGCGTACTGAGCGGCAACGCCGAAAGGGGAGCACCAGAAGCGGAAGTCTTGGTCGATGTAGGCGCGGATGCGCGCGACGGCGGCCTCGGCGCGCCGAACCTGCTGCCACCGCTTTTCGTCGCACTCCTTCCAGATGTCGCGCTCGGCGCGATGCTTGAGCTGGTCAGCGGCGAGCCGATCCTCGGCCTTCTCTGCGCGGCCGCGCAGCTCCGAAAGGCGCTCGATGATCCGCGGGGCGACGTCAGCTCCGACCTCGTCGGCGGTGAAGTAGCGGTCCAGTTGGAGGGCCTGGCGGGCCAGGGTAAGGCGCTCCTCGGCCAGGCCGGCGCGGGCGCACACGTCGGCCAGGTCGGCCTCGCGGATGAACGTGTACCCGTCCTCGTGGAGAGCGTCGTCGGCGGCGGTAGGCGCGGGGCAGTCCAGTCGCGAGCAGGTCACATGCCCGCCGACGCCCACGAACAGGGTCGCACCCTTGCACGCGGGGCAGCGGCCTGCGATCTCAGAGCGGTCGTCAGCCATGGCTGATCACGCTGTCCTTCAGGTACGCCTCGACCGCAGCGGCAGGGACGCGCATCTGCCGTCCGACGCGGTACGCCCCGACGAGCTCCCCGTCATGGATCAGCCGATACACGGTCATCTTCGAGACGCGAAGCCGTGTGGCGATCTCCGCGACCTTCAAGAAGTCCTCGCGCGCGGGGCGACCCAACGTTGCCGCGGCGCTGTCAGAACGGGGGTTGGTCGTCATTGTGGACCTCGGCTTTCTGTGGGGGGATTTCGATGAATGCGGTGAGTGGGTTGTTGCATTTGTGTGTGGCGAATATGGGGAATCGGCGGGGTTGGGTTATGTGGTGTGGGTTTCTTCGGTGGAGTTCTTTGCCGGTTTTGGTTTTTATGAGGTCGTAGGTGGTTCGGTCCTGGAGGAGTGCGACGGCTTCGCCCATTTCGGTGAGTGGGGTTGGGTCGCAGCGGGTGGGGATGGCGGCGGTGTCGGCGTCGAGGCCTGCGAGGACCGTGGCTCGGCATGTGGGGCATGGGCGGAGGTTGGCGGCGCGGGCCCATTCGGCTCGGCGGTCCTTGAGCCATTGGGCGGTCATCGTGGTTCCTCGGCTCGGGCTTCGCCGGTGCGGGTGTTGATCCATTCGTCGTCGATCTGGATCCACTCGGGTTCGGTTGAGTGCGTTAGTAGGTCGTAGGGGTCTCGTGGGTCGGTCGAGTAGTGAGTGCAGTGCGTTTCTATAGACGCACTGACGCACTCACTACATGTGCGTTGACGCACTGGTGACGCACTTGACGCACTGACGCGCTCGGGGTTGATCGAGTGGAGTTTCGCCCTGCGAGGACCGTCGACAGTGAGCACTCGGCCACTGTTGGTGAGCTTCTTGAGCGCCTCTCGGATCGCCTTCTGGGGGTGCTCCTCGGCGAGTGCATCCTCGATCTGGCGGCCTGAGGAGTTCGGAGAGAGCGTCAGGAAGTCGAGGATGGACTCGGCCGCGGAGTCGGTCTTGGCGTCCTTCCTGGACCCTCCAGCGATCTCCAGGCGGCGCGTGGCGTGGTCGAAGGAGAGCAGCGATTCGGGGACGTCGACGTCTCTTCCGTAGGCGGAGAAATAGCGTGGGGCGGCGGGATCTGTTTCTCCGGATTCGTCTTTCTCGCGGACG
>NZ_JBHUFV010000118.1:0-1111 GCF_042681425.1 Nonomuraea mangrovi
GGCCGACCTCGACGAGCGCGGCATCATCCGCATCGGCGCCGAGGTCGTTCCCGGTGACATCCTGGTCGGCAAGGTCACTCCGAAGGGTGAGACCGAGCTGACGCCGGAGGAGCGGCTGCTGCGCGCGATCTTCGGTGAGAAGGCGCGCGAGGTGCGTGACACCTCGCTGAAGGTGCCGCACGGCGAGTCCGGCAAGGTCATCGGGGTGCGGGTGTTCTCCCGCGAGGAGGGCGACGAGCTTCCCCCCGGTGTCAACGAGCTGGTCCGCGTGTACGTGGCCCAGAAGCGTAAGATCACCGATGGTGACAAGCTCGCCGGCCGTCACGGCAACAAGGGTGTCATCTCCAAGATCCTGCCCGTCGAGGACATGCCGTTCCTCGAGGACGGCACGCCCGTCGACATCATCCTCAACCCGCTGGGTGTGCCCGGCCGAATGAATGTCGGCCAGGTCCTGGAGACCCACCTCGGGTGGATCGCCGCCCGCGGCTGGGACATCTCCGGCATCGAGGAGGCGTGGGCCGAGCGGCTACGCGACAAGGGCTTCGGCCACGTCGAGCCGCGCACCAACGTCGCCACCCCGGTGTTCGACGGCGCTCACGAGGAGGAGATCGTCGGCCTGCTCAGCAACACCATCGCCAACCGCGACGGTGACCGCATGGTGCAGGAGACCGGCAAGGCCAAGCTGTTCGACGGCCGCTCCGGCGAGCCGTTCCCGTACCCGATCTCGGTCGGCTACATCTACATCCTGAAGCTGCTGCACCTGGTCGACGACAAGATCCACGCTCGTTCGACCGGTCCGTACTCCATGATCACCCAGCAGCCGCTGGGTGGTAAGGCGCAGTTCGGTGGACAGCGCTTCGGTGAGATGGAGGTGTGGGCCCTCGAGGCCTACGGCGCCGCCTACGCCCTGCAGGAGCTGCTCACCATCAAGTCCGACGACGTCCTGGGCCGGGTCAAGGTCTACGAGGCGATCGTCAAGGGCGAGAACATTCCCGAGCCCGGTATCCCTGAGTCCTTCAAGGTCCTCATCAAGGAAATGCAGTCGCTGTGCCTGAACGTCGAGGTGCTCTCCAGCGACGGCATGTCCATCGAGATGCGTGACACCGACGAG
>NZ_JBHUFV010000119.1:0-561 GCF_042681425.1 Nonomuraea mangrovi
GGCGAGCTGACCGACAAGGCCTGGCAACGGATCGAGCCCCTGCTGCCCGTGGCGGATGGCAGGGGACGGCCCTGGCGTGATCACCGCCAGGTCATCAACGGGATCTTGTGGCGGTTGCGGACCGGGGCGCCCTGGCGGGACATCCCTGAGCGTTACGGCCCCTGGCAGACCTGCTACGAGCGGTTCAAACGCTGGGAAGAAGACGGGACCTGGGCCCGCCTGCTGGAGGACCTGCAGGTCAAGGACGACTCGATCGGCACGGTCGAGCTGACCGTCAGCATCGACTCGACCATCGCCCGCGCCCACCAGCACGCCGCCGGTGCCCGAAAAAGGGGGACGACGGCGGGACGATCGATACGAAGCAATCGCAAAACCGGCAGGCGCTCGGACGATCCCGAGGCGGGCTGACCACCAAGCTCCACCTGATCAGCGAAGCCCGCGGCCTGCCGCTCACGGTGTATCTGACCGGCGGCAACGTCAACGACTGCACCGCCTTCGAGTCGGTGATGGCCACCTTCCGGCTGCGCCGCCGCATCGGCCGTCCCCGCACCAGGCCAGACC
>NZ_JBHUFV010000120.1:0-742 GCF_042681425.1 Nonomuraea mangrovi
GCAGGCCAGGGCGGTGACGATGGTGGAGGTCCAGAATCCGACCGGCTGTTCCGAGCCGGGAAAGGGGACGTTCTGGCCGTAGAAGCCGAACACCATGGTCGGCACGGCGACGACCGCGGCCACGCCGGTGATCTTCTTCATGATGGTGTTCAGCCGGTACCCCTGCTGGCTCAGGTGCGTCTCGCGGATGTTGCTCACCAGATCGCGCAGGGAATCTGTCCATTCCGTCACCCGCAGCACGTGGTCGAAGACGTCCTGGTAGTAGGGCGCCAGCGCAGGCTCGACGACGTGCAGGTCACGCCGGAGCAGAGCGGCCAGCACCTCGCGCATGGGCAGCACCAACCGGCGCAGGCCGACCAGGTTCTTGCGCAGGGCGAAGGCATGGCGTTGCAGGTCGCTGCCGGGCGGTGTGTCGTCGAACAGGCGGTCTTCCAGCTCCTCGATCTGGCCGTCGAGCGCCTGGACGATGTCGAAGTGGCCGTCGACGACCTGGTCGAGCAGGCCGTACAGCAGGTAGCCCACGCCGTTTCCGGCCAGCTGGGGCCTGCTGTCCCACGCCTTGACGACCTCGTCGATGTCGAAGCCGTCATTCTCCCGCACCGTGACCAGCGCTTGACGGGTGACGAAGACGTCGATCTCCGTGGAGCGCAGGATGTCGCTGCCGGGTTCGAGACGGACGGCGTAGACGGCCAGGAAGAGGTGGCTGTCATAGACGTCCAGCTTGGGTCGCTGCCGGTCGTGT
>NZ_JBHUFV010000121.1:0-578 GCF_042681425.1 Nonomuraea mangrovi
GCCAGTACTCGATGAGCCAGTCGAGGGCCTCGATGACGTGGGTCAACGGCGCTCCTTGAGTGGTGGTCAGGCGGTGGCGAGGTCGAACAGCGGGACGCGCTCGTACGTGATGGGCCGCATCGGGTTGCGCTCGGGAGCGTGCGGGATGTCAGGCCTGGAGTGGCCGCAATCGCAGGTGCAGACCCAGCGGCATCGGCGGTCGGCGATCCACACCATCGCCAGATGGGAGCGGTGCCAGCCGGTCGCCGACGCGGTGGGGTACCGGTGCGCCTGGCGGAAAGAGGCGGCCCCGACCCCGCCGCGTGTCCCGATGATCGTCTCGTACTCGTACATCGGCGTGCCCATGTGGCAGCGCGAGTGCCGGCCGGGGTCGCGGGAGTTGAGGCACGGGCCGCTCCACTGGCAGGCGCACGTCAGGTAGAAGCCAGGCACCTCGGCGTACGTCTTGCGCATGGTCTTGGTCCAGATGTTGTCGCGGACCCAGGCGGCCTCCTCAGGGCTCACGAGGGGCTCCTGAAGGTGCGGCGCCATCCGGTGCGCTTCCGCACGTGGTAGTGCCAGGCGATGCTCCACTCGGC
>NZ_JBHUFV010000122.1:0-2484 GCF_042681425.1 Nonomuraea mangrovi
CGCAGGTCTTGCAGTCCGGGCGGCGGGCCTCGCGGCCGCGCACCCACGGCACGAACTGGTGAAGCGGCTTCACCTCGCCGCACGTGGCGCACCGCTTGCCTTCGAGGTCGTCGTAGTAGGCGAGCTCGCGCTCGGCGATCGTCATCCCGGCGACGACGCCGCCCGGGTCGAGCACCGGGGGCAGGGCCAGGACCCAGTCGCGGCACTGGTCGAGGACGGGGCAGGCCTGGCAGATCGCGCGGGCGCGGTCGAGGCCGCCGTCGGCGGCGCGCGGGTACATCAGGTTGGCGCGGCCGACACAGGATCCGTCGACTTCCCACCTGGGCATGAAGTCGAGCTCGTCGAGCACGCTCACGAGGCACGCTCCAGCGCGTTTGCGGCGGTGGCGTAGCGCCACACCTGGCGTTCGCTCACGCCGAGCTCAAACGCGATCCTGGCCACGCTCAGAGCAGGCTTGATGGAGGCGAGCCGGCAATAGCGCTCCACCATGCGGCGGCCGTGCGGGCCGAGCGGCTTCCACGGTTCCCTGGCCTGCGTCAGCCTGGGGTACTGGTCCAGCGTCCCGTGGCGTAGGTGGCGGCGATAGCACGACTCGATCAGGTTGCGGCCGTCGCTCCGGCCAGGCTGGCCGCAGCACGCGCAGTTGATGAGGGCTCCCCGGGCGCTCATCGGTCACCCACCAGAGGCCAGGCCACCTTGCTCAGGGCTTCACGCTGGGCCTTCGGAAGGTCGACGAGAGGGTGGCCAAGCGCGTCGAGGCCGGCGGCGCGCAGCCACCAGGCGTCCACCTTGTTGTCGTCGCGCTCGTCGATTCCAGCGCGCTGGAACAAAGCCATCCGCATATCCGGCTTCGATGCGCCGCCGTTGCCCGTGGCGTACTTCTTCAGCGTGCTCGGGGGGACGACGGCGTACGGCACTTCGCACAGGTCGAGGCGGTAGACGATGTGCCACCACAGCCCAGCGGCTTCGTGGTGGCCGGCGCCGGACATGCTGCCGTACGAGGGGCCCTCGATGACGACAAGGTCGGCCGCCTGCGTGGTCCCGTCGGCGAAGATGTGCTCGGAGATCCACGAGAACCGGGGGGTGCCGCGGAGGTCTCCGCATCGGACTCGCTGGGCGCCGGTGTCGGTGGCGATGCCGGTGCCGGTGAGGGAGAGGTCGAGGCCGACCACGGATGGCGGGGCCATCACGCCTCCAGTAGGGGAGTAGGAGCGGTGTACGGGGTGGAGCTGGGCACGCTGTGCGAGTCGAGGACGGCGCTGGCCGCCGCGATGATGACGGCGGCCAGCAGTCCCAGTGCGAACCCGATGGAGAGTCCGAGCACGTAGAGACGGATCACGCGCGGTTGGCCCAGTGCTCGAGTGCCAGGCGCGCGTCCCGGATCCCGTCTCGCACCTCATTGAGCGACTGGGCCTCGGCGATGCGCGTGAGGATGTCGCGGTAGGCGTCCCGCTCCTCTACGGCCTGGCCGCGCGCCGCCTCATGCACGCACTCGATGGAGTCGTCGCAGACGTACGGTTCGGCGGCCGGGAGACCGTGTTCGGACTCCAGCACACTCGCGGCCGCGGCCACCGCCGTGGCCAGGTCCCGCGCCCACGCCGGGTCGTCGAGGATCAAGTCCTCGCCGTTGCCGAATGAGATGGGTACGGCGGGAACCTGCGCTGGGTGGATCCGCGTGAGCTCGCCTGCGGTCGGGCGGCCGAGCGGGTGCCAGGTGGTGCGGCGGATGGTGCTCACGTCGCGCTCCTTTCGACGATGCGCTGGCGCGCGTGCTCGATGGCGTCGGTGTAGGGGTGGCGGTGGCCGGGCAGGTCGATGAGGGGCGCGATCCAGGCGGCGGCCTCGTCGAGCGCGGTCGCCTCCTTCGCGGTGTTGGCGCGGCGGGCCCGCATCCGGGCGAGCAGGCCGGTCACCGGTCGCCGCCCTTCCCGGACTTCGCCCAGGCGGCCGTGCGCGTCTGGTGGGTGTCGTTCCGCCGAGGGCGCGTACCGCTGTGGCTGGTGCACAGGTCACCGGGCTCGGCCTGACAGGTCGGGCATCCCACGGCGAGCTGGGGAAGCTCACGGCCGGATCCGGCGCTGGGCATCGGCTGCTCAGCCTCTTCGCGGGGCAGGATGCGGATCACGGCGTTCGGGCCGATGGTCATCTCCCAGTCGCCGCTGCACGCCGTCCGCGTCTCCGCGCCCAGCGCGCCACGGAGGCTGCCGCGGTACGGCTCGAACCGGTCCACCGGGTAGTGCTGGCCGAGGTAGACGATGGTGTCGCCGACGGCCAGGTCCTTGCCGTACACCGGCACACCCCACGCGGGGTCGCCCGTCTCGGGCAGCGGCGCGGGCCCGCGCGCGGCGTCGGCTGCGGCCTTGGCCTTGCGCTCGCGACGCTGCCGGTGGCTGGCCTCGCTCTGCTCCTTGGTGAACTGGCCGCCGTACCAGTCGGCCTGGGCGGTCGAGGTGAAGCCTCCGGGGGTGGTCCGGCTCACCGGGC
>NZ_JBHUFV010000123.1:0-517 GCF_042681425.1 Nonomuraea mangrovi
GCGACCTGTAAGCACGATTATTAAACTGGCCATCAGCGATCTTGATGCCGCTCGATTTCCTCGCAGGTCAGAGGGATAGCGCACACCAGGGCATACCGATCTGGCCGCCCCTAATCCTCGTCGTCGTCAGGCTCGGGGCCCACGAAGCTCCCGAGGTTCACCCGCGTGTAGATCAGCCCCTGATCCCTGAGGCCCTTGATCGCCTTGCGCGCCGTGTTGCCCGCGACACCGAACTCTTCAGTGACGGCACGCTCGGAGATGAGCCGGCCAGGAGGCCATTCGCCGGACTCGATGCGGCGCCGGATGACGCGCACGATCTGCTGCCATCTCGGCAGGTCATCGCGGAACTCGAACACGCTCGGCAGCGTAGGTGATCATGGTATCGGGTCCGTAAGCGACAGGACGCATGGGTACCCATAGTGCGGGGTAGAGCAGTGATCACGGACACGGCCGGTGCGGCGTCACCCGCGCCGTCCGTGGCCCCCTACTCCTCCTGCTCGGCCTGGAGCTTCTCGGC
>NZ_JBHUFV010000124.1:0-612 GCF_042681425.1 Nonomuraea mangrovi
GAAGTGGCCGACCGCCGTGCTGCGCAGGATGGCCTGCTCGGCGGAGGTGCTGGAGTCCTTCATGCCGACGGGTGCGTAGATGTCGCGTGCGAGCAGGTCGGGGAAGGACAGGCCGGTCACCACTTCCAGCAGGCGGCCGGCGACGATCATGCCGCCGTTGGAGTAGCTGAGCTGCTCGCCGGGTTCGAACAGGGTGCCGCAGCTGTTGGCCAGGCCGTTGACGTAGGCCTTCAGGGCGTCGCGGCCCTTGTCGTCGGGGAAGTACAGGTCCGCGTCGATGCCGTTGGTGTGGGAGATCAGGTGCCGGACCAGGATCTTGTCCGCGGCGTCCGGCGCGGTCAGCGCGAAGTCGGGCAGGTACTTCACGACCGGGGTGTCGAGGTCCAGCAGGCCGCGGTCGACCTGCTGCAGGACCAGGGTGGTGGTCAGGACCTTGGTGACGGAGCCGAACAGGAATCCGGTGTCTTCGAGCATCGGCGCGCCGGTGGCGAGGTTGGCGGTGCCGTGGGCGACGACGATCTGCTCGCCGGCGTGGTGGACGCCGGCGACGAACCCGGGGACGCCGTTGGCCTCGCAGGAGGCGGCGATCTGCTCGCGGAGGGAGGCTTCGAC
>NZ_JBHUFV010000125.1:0-669 GCF_042681425.1 Nonomuraea mangrovi
GCCCTCGGAAGGACATCTGTTGGCAGCCTCGCGCAACGCCTCCGCCGTACCCGCCGGTCCCCGTCGCGTTTCGTTTTCGCGTATCCAGGAGCCCCTCGAAGTTCCTGACCTTCTTGCACTGCAGACCGAGTCATTCGACTGGCTGCTGGGCAACGAGAAGTGGAAGGCCCGGGTAGAGGCGGCTCGCCAGGCCGGGCGCAAGGACGTCCCGACCCAGTCGGGCCTCGAGGAGATCTTCGAAGAGATCAGTCCCATCGAGGACTTCTCGGGGACCATGTCCTTGTCGTTCCGTGACCATCGGTTCGAGCCGCCCAAGTACTCAGTCGATGAGTGCAAAGACAAGGACATGACCTTCTCCGCCCCGATGTTCGTGACGGCGGAGTTCATCAATAACACCACTGGTGAGATCAAGAGCCAGACGGTGTTCATGGGCGACTTCCCGCTCATGACGCCGAAGGGCACCTTCATCATCAACGGCACCGAGCGTGTCGTGGTCTCCCAGCTCGTCAGGTCGCCGGGTGTCTACTTCGACCGCAGTGTCGACAAGACCTCCGACAAGGACCTGTTCGGCTGCAGGGTCATCCCCTCCAGGGGCGCATGGCTCGAGTTCGAGATCGACAAGCGCGACAGCGTCGGTGTCCGCATCGACCGCAAGCGCAAGCAGGCCGT
>NZ_JBHUFV010000126.1:0-3315 GCF_042681425.1 Nonomuraea mangrovi
CGCTGCAACGTCGCAGGTCCCAAGGTGGTGCTGCTCCCGTGCGCCCGCTGGAGGGCAGCACGGCGCACGGGAGCCGGGGGCGGCTAGTAGCCGAGGGCCTTGCGCTGGTCGGGGGTGAGGGCGGCGAGGGCGGCGGCCTGGGCCGGGTCCATGCCGGGCGGCGCCGTCCACGCGGCGGGCGCGGGCGCGGCGGCCGGGGCGGTCTGCGGGGCGGGGGTGGCCCACTGCGGGGCCGGACCCTGGTTCGCGGGCACGAACCCGCCCGCCTGCTGCGCCGGGGCCTGGCCGCCGTTCAGGAAATCGTTCGCGGCGACCACCGACGGCGGCTGGTAGGTCGCGCTGTACAGCTTGGGCGGGTTGAAGCCGCGCCGGGTCTGCTCGCCGTCACCCGAGTAGGTGATGGACAGGGTGCCGCCCACCTCGAGCCCCTTGGCCTTGGCCGCGCGGACCGCGGTGCGGACGGCCTCCTGCAGCTTGGCGCGGACGTAGAACTTGCGCTGTCCGTCGTCGTCGACGATCTCGGGGTCGCGCAGGTTGGTCTGGACGGTGACGACCAGCTGCATGCGGGGGCGGCCGTCGTCCCAGAAGAGCGGCTTGCCGGTGTCGAGGTCGGTCTGCTGGGTGACCTCGGGCTGGGCGGAGATCTGGCCGGTGACGGTGGTGCCGATGGTCTCGAACTTGGCGGCGGGGATGCCGCTGCCCATGAGGAAGTCGTTGGCGTCGTACTGCTGCGGTGCGATGGTCATGAGTTCCTGTGCTCCTGTGTTCCTGTGATCAGTTGGCGATGAGGTCGAGCAGGTCCGACGACGCCTCCTGGGCGATGTCGGGGTCACCCGGGCATCCCCGGGCGAGATCGGTGGACCCTGGCAGCAGCCAGGGGCAGTAGCGGCACCAGGACGCCTTCCGCTTCAGCAGCGGGAGAGCGCCGGGGCCGAGGGCGGCGACGAGCTTGGCGATGCCGTCGGCCCTGGACAGCGCGTCAAGGGCGCGCTGCCGGTCGTACGGCTCCGACCAGAGGAAGCGCTGCTTCCACTCCTGGTTACGCGGCAGGAAGTAGATGGCGACGTCGGTGACGGTCTCGCCGCGGAGTTCCCAGCCGAGCCCGTATGTGTGCGCCTGCACCTCGTACTGTTCGCCCGGGCCGGTCTTCTTGTACTTGCGCAGCTGGTCGTCGCCGGGGATCTTCCAGTCCCAGACGACGCCGTCGAGGAAGAGGTCGCTGTTGCCGGAGATGTCGTTGCCGTTCACGCCTCCGGCGGTGACGCGCTGCTCCAGCTCGTACCGGTCGATGCCGTGCTCGGACCAGCCGGGCTGGGCCATGTTGGCGAGGGTGAGGAGCTCCTCGATGCCCTTGTGGACGTTGGTGCCGATCCACGCTTTCCAGGGCAGCGCCTGGTTGACGTTGGTTTCGGGGTGGCCGGCCAGCTTGTAGCCGAGGCGGAGGTCGCAGGGGATACCAATCTCGGACGGGCCGGGCTCCACCTGGTGGTTGCGTGGTTGGTCGCGGATGTGGGTCTCGATGAGGCCGTCGAGTTCGGTCTGCTGGTCGAGGACCTTCTGCGAGATGTTCACTGGTCCTCGTATTCGCGGCGGACCAGCTCGAGCGGGCCGTAGCTGTCTCGCACGAACCGGACGGTGTTCGGGCTAGAGCCTTCGTACATGCGCAGCCTCACGCCGTTCGTGGTGTCGACGGCGGTCCACACGTCGCCGTCCCTGTCGCGCCAGAGGTCGCCGGGCTGGGGCGGCCATGCGACCTCGGCGGGGTCGTGGTTCTCGGTCTGCTCGCGCCGCACGAGGGTGAAGGGGCCGAACTCGCGGTTCACTTCGGCCGGGTTCCTACTCGGGCCGCCGTGCGCGTGAACGAGTTCGACGACTGGCGTGCTGGGGTCGTCGTAGTCGCGGACGTCGACGCCGAACCACAGGTCGCCGTCGCGGTCGCGCCACAGGTCGCCAACCTGGGGCGGCCACTCGGCGGGAGGCGCAGTCTCGACGATCTGAATGGTGATGGCGTCGAGCTCCGTCCAGACTGCGCCCTTCGCCTCTTCCCTGTTCTTGCCGGAGATGGCGACCTGCACGGCACGGCCGTGCTTCTTGTTGTAGGGCGGGTCGAGGTCGGTGACGCGGGCGCCCGTGATGGTGATGTCGACGATGTCGCCGACCTTCAGCTCGGGGGGCATATCTCCTGTGCTCCTTTGTTCCTGTGGTGCGCCTTGCGGCAGCTTGTGCGTACACGCTACAACATGCAACATCATGCCGCAACACGCACCACAAGATCGTATGGCGACAACTACAAATCGCCGGAAGAACCCACCTGAACAGCTGAAACGTTGATGGTGCGCGTTGGTGCGCCGAGCAAGCTCGTGACGAACGCGCCGACGCCGGCGCACGTCTCCCACGTCGACACCGTCACCATGTCGCCGCACCGCTCGGTCACCGTGATGCACGCCGAGCGGGCCGGGGGAGCGGGAAGGCCCCCGCCGCTACCGGCAGGGGCCTCCGTGAAGCTGGGATTGCTCATGCGGGGGTGCCTCGCAGCACCTCGATGCCGAGCCCGCCCTCGACCTGGCCCACGACCGCGAGCACCGCGTCGCGGAGCACGGCCTGGGGGTCGTCGAGCAGGTAGGAGACGTACAGCTGGCCGCGCTCGATCCGGTACCGGAAGCGCGCGTCCAGCCCGTACACCACCGGGTCCTCGCCCTCCACGACGGGCAACTCCAGGCACTTCACCGCGATCTTGAACTCGGTGGGCACCTTCAGGTTGCCCTTCGCGCCGGCGGTGGCGTCGGTGGTCTCCTCCCACACCAGGTTCGCGTCCCCGGACGACAGCCTGGTGGCAGACGCGAAGTTCACCTTGGTCTTCGCCTGGAACGTGGTGGCGATCTCCAGCATCAGCGCGGCGGCGGGTTCTCTGATGTCGGACAGGTGGTCTTCGACGAACTCGGCGAACTCGCGCTGGGGCATCCACTTACGGTCGTTGCATGTCCAGGCGACCCAGGACAGGGTGGTCTTGAGCTGGAGGTGGAGGCGGTGGTCACCCCACCGCGGGCCCTCCTGGCTGTGGGCGTTCAGCACCGCGGTGATGCACCGCTGGTCGACGTTGACGTACGTCTCGGTGTCCTGGTCGGAGTGCTTGGCGTAGTACGCCTCGAACGAGGCGACGTCCTCCACCGTCACGGCGCCGGTCTTCCGCTGGGGAACCGGGAGGCGGCTGGTGTATTCCTCGACGTCCAGGTCGAGCAGCTGGGGCCCGTCGGCGGTCGGGAAGGCGTAGATCTTGCCGGGCTCCAGCACGGTGGCCAGGGCCTGGGCGCGGGC
>NZ_JBHUFV010000127.1:0-1398 GCF_042681425.1 Nonomuraea mangrovi
CGGGTTGCCCGCCGACGCCGGTTCGATCTTGGGACTCGAGCCCGTGAACAAGTCTGGCGCCGGGGCCCCGACCTGAAGGGTCACGCACTGTTGCTTCGAGCACGCCGGTCAGAATTTCGGTTCCCGACCGAGGCCCCCGGGCACCCACCCCTGTCGAGGTGATGGAGGAGACGGTTGGGCAAGCGGGAGCCGGAGGAGATCCCTGATCAAGAGCATGAACAGCTCTATCAGCGGGTCTGCGCGATCGATGTGGCCAAGGACTCGGGCAAGGTGTGCGTGCGCACGCCGAGTGGCACCGGGACGGAACGCCGGGTCAGCAAGGTGTGGGAGGTCGAGGCCACGTTCAACGCGGTCAGCCAGTTGGGTGAGGAGCTGGTCGGCATGCGGGTTGAGAAGGTGACCGTCGAATCGACGTCGGACTACTGGCGGATCTGGTTCTACGTGCTCGAGGCTGCCGGTCTGGAGGTGCAGTTGGTCAACGCCCGTGAGGTGAAGAACGCCCCCGGGCGCCCCAAGACCGACCGGCTGGACAGCATCTGGCTGGCGAAGCTGACGGAGAAGGGGATGCTGCGGCCCTCGTTCGTGCCGCCGGCACCGGTCCGGGCGTTGCGGGACTACACCCGCATGCGCATCGACCTGACTCAAGAGCGCACCCGCTACTGGTCGCGGCTGGAGAAGTTACTGGAAGACTCCCTGATCAAACTGTCCACGGTGACCAGCAAGATGGACACCGCCTCGGGTCGCGACATGATCGAGGCGTTGATCTCTGGGGAACGCGGTCCGCAGCGGTTGGCCGGCCTGGCACGCGGCAAGCTGAAAGCCAAACACGCCCTGCTGGTCGAGGCGCTGACCGGCCGATTCGATGAGCATCACGCCGAGTTGGCCCGGCTGCTGCTGGACCAGATCGACGCGCTCACCGGTCAGATCGACAAGCTCACCACCAGGATCGAGCAACTGATCAGCGCGATGCCCGCCGCTGCGACCGCACCGGTCGGCGACCCGCCCGATCAAGGCACAGGCGCCGATAGCGGCGATGGCGGCCACCCGACCTCAGCATGCGACCGCCCAGGGGCGAGCCGAACCCCTCGCCCAGCGGTGGAGCGGCTGGATGACATTCCCGGAATCAGTACCCTGACCGCCCAGGTGATCATCGCAGAGGTGGGGCTGGACATGAGCCGCTTCCCCACCGCCGACCACCTGGTCTCCTGGGCCAAACTGTGTCCCCGGACCATCCAATCCGGCAGTAAGAACGGATCCGGCAAAGCCGGCAAGGGCAACCCCTACCTCAAGGGAGTCCTCGGCCAGGCCGCCGCGACGGCCGCCCGCACCGACACCTTCCTCGGCGAACGCTACCGAAGAATCGTCAAACGCCGCGGCAAGCTCAAGGCGCTGGTCGCC
>NZ_JBHUFV010000128.1:0-1581 GCF_042681425.1 Nonomuraea mangrovi
CCGGGTTGGCGATGCTGGCTCGCGTGCATAAATCAGGAGTTTGAGTTACTTCTGCCGCACCTTGCATCAGCCCGGGTGGAGTCCGTGCAGGTCGAGGAAGGTGCGGTCGTGTTCACCGTCGGCTCGGCGATACCCGCGGCCACGTGCCCGGGCTGCGGCACCACATCGGCCAGGACGCACGGTAGCTACCGCCGGAGGCTGACCGACCTGCCCATCTCTGGTCGCCCGGTGCGGATCGACGTCGGCGTGCGACGATTCCGCTGCGATGATCCCGGATGCGGCGCGGTGACGTTCGCCGAGCAGATACCCGGCCTGACCGCCCCGTTCGCGCGGCGCACGGCCGGACTGACCGACCGCCTGGCCGCGATCGGGCTGGCGCTGGCCGGCCGCGCCGGATCCCGGCTGGCCGCGAAGCTGGGCATGCCGACCTGCCGAGACACGCTGATCCGGCTGATCCGCGCACTGCCCGAGCCGCCCGAGGCGGTGCCGACGGTGATCGGGGTCGACGACTTCGCACTACGCAAGGGCGCCGTGTACGGAACTCTGATCATCGATATGCAGACCCACCGGCCGATCGATATCTTCCCCGGCCGCGATGCCGCGACGCTGGTCGCATGGTTGGCTGCCCGTCCCGGCATCGAGGTGATCTGCCGCGACCGCGCTGGAGCTTACGCCCACGGCGCCCGGGTCGGCGCACCAGATGCCATCGAGGTAGCCGACCGGTGGCACCTGTGGGCGAACCTGGGCGCGGCGGTGGAGAAGACGGTCTTCACCCACGCTGCCTGCCTGCCCGAGCCACCACTGGCAGAAGACCTCGTAACCGATGAACAGTGCGACGAGGCCGGCCCGCCACCGGAGCCGGATCCGCCGATCGAGTACCCGCTGGCTCGCAGGCATCGAGAACGCCACGCCGCGATCCACGAGTTGCTGGCCGCGGGCCGTTCCCGTACCCAGGTCGCCCGCGAGCTCGGGATCAGCGTGCGCACCGTCTACCGCTTCGCTGGCACGCCCCTGGAGCAGCACCTGGGCAGGGCCAACAATCGTACGAGCCGTCTGGACCGGTTCAGGGACCACCTGCACCAGCGCTTCGCTGACGGGGTCCACAACGCCAGGGCGCTGCACCGTGAGATCGAACTCCTCGGCTGGCGCGGCAGTCTGCGCACCGTCGAACGCTACGTCGCCCAGCTGCGTGAACGGACGGACCCGCCATCGACCGCGCCGACACCCCCGAAACCGCGTAAGGTCGCCAGCTGGATCATGTCCGATCCCGATCACCTGACTGCGGGCGCTGCCGTACAGCTCAAGAACATCCTCGCGCGCTGCCCCGAGCTGGAGGCCACGCGCCATCACGTCGGCAGCTTCGCCAACATGATCCAGAACCTTGACGGAGACAGGCTGCCGACCTGGATCGATGCCGTCCTGGCGGACCGCCTGCCCGCCCTCCATAGCTTCGCGACCAGCCTCACCCGCGATCAGGACGCCGTCACCGCTGGACTCACCCTGCCCTGGAGCAACGGCCCCACGGAGGGCACCGTGAACCGACTGAAAATGATCAAAAGAAGCATGTACGGCCGAGCCAAC
>NZ_JBHUFV010000129.1:0-731 GCF_042681425.1 Nonomuraea mangrovi
GCCGGCGTAGTCCGCGAGCCGGCCGATCGTGAGCATGCTGGACATCCTTCCAGCCGGCGGGGAGCGGTCAGGCCCGGCGGGTCAGGCGGCCGCCGCCGTTGCGGAAGCGCGCCTGGCCGTCGCGAAGGTCGTGGTAGGAGACGAGCAGCAGTCGCAGGTATCCGTCGAACGTCTCCAGCGGGTAGCCGGCGGGCGCGAACAGACCCGGCCGGATCGGCACGTAGCGCTGCGGCGGGGCGGAGGTCATGCCGCCGGCGAAGTCGGTGAAGATGCGCTCCTGCGACTCGTCCGCCGGTTCGTAGGTCATCCGCTCCTCGAGCCGGCCGTCGACGATGCTGACGTCGATGCGGAGCTGGTTGGAGCGGTAGGTGCCCACGTACGGGGTCAGGTCGACGTCCTGCTCCGTTTCGGTGATCAGCGTGGGGATCCGGACGCCGAGGTGCTCGCTCAGCAGCCACTGCAGGAGCTGGTCCTGCAGCATGATCGCCCCCGGGTTGTTGCCGAAGGCGGTGAAGACCAGGTCGTGCTCGGGCAGCACGCACAGGAGGGACACGCCGCCGGGCGAGGCGCCCGACATGGCCAGGACGGTGGTGTCGGCGAACGGGTACAGCACCCAGCCCAGGCCGATCGGCGGGGTGTTGGGGCTGTCCATGTCGTAGGCGACCTGCTGCATCAGCGCGGTCTTTTCGGCCGACAGGACGCGGGTGCCGGAGGGCGACATGCCGCCGGCG
>NZ_JBHUFV010000130.1:0-3430 GCF_042681425.1 Nonomuraea mangrovi
CAGCGAGCGCGTTGGTGGCGGTCATCAGACGGCCACCGTGGCCGGCTCGGCGATCCGGGTGACGCAGAAGATGTCGACGTTGATGCCGCAGTAGGAGCCCGACGCACGCGCTGTCACGTGCTTGCCCGACGTCTCCTCAACGACGTCCACCTTGAGGAAGGCGGCGAACTCGTCGACGGTGTCGCGGGTGAAGGTGTTGCCGGACAGCTTGTTCGGCTCGAAGGAAAGCAGGCTCCAGTTGATGTGTCCCGGGGCTTTGCCGATGAGGTCGGCCAGCACCATCGCGCTCCTCTGGCGGGCGAGCCGGTCAAGCATCTCGTCGGAGACCGGGTAGTACTCGCCGTCGTCGGGGTTCTGCACGACGAGGACGGAGTCGGGGTAGGCGGCACGCATGGCGTGGAAGGTTTCGCGCGCCTCGGCCTGGTCGGTCGTCGGCACGGTGGAGCCGATCTTCGCCTCGCCGCGCCAGATGTGAATGGCGTAGCGGATCTCGCTGGGGGCGAGCTGGGGGATGATGGTCATGAGACTCGTAGTCCCTTTCTCCTGATGGGGGATTGCGTGTCTGCGAGGCCTGGCCCGGCACGGCTGGGCCTCGCCGCGTTCTGGTGGATTCGCTATGCGGTGCGGCGCAGCGCAGGCTTGCGCTGCAGCTCGGCGTTGGCGCGGCGGGTCGCGGCGGCCTTCAGCGACATCTCGCGCATGTGCGCGCGGTAGGCGTTCTGCGCGGCCGCGAGGATGTCCTCGGGGCGGACGATGCCCTCGTCACGGGTCTTGGCGATCCAGTAGTCGAGCGACTTGGGCGACGCCTTCCGGGCCGCCTCCGTCCGCTCGCTGCGGTTCGGGGTCCGAGCCCAGGAGATGTCGGCCGCGATCGAACGCAGCGCCGAGGTGCGCGGGTCGGCGGCCATCAGGCCTTCGCCCCGACAGGCTCGGCCAGCGGCAGCCGGTTGGCGTCGCAGTAGGCGTTGACGCTGTCCTCGGTGATGAAAACCGGGGCGTTGCGCGCGGTGCCCTTCTTCTCGGCGACGAGGTCGCCGGCCTCGATGAGGCGGTAGACCGTCCAGCGCGAGCGGTTGAGCTTCTCGCATGCCTGCTGGATGGTGAGGTAGCGGTTCTCGGGGGACATGGCACCTTCCGGTGTTGTTGCAGCTTGCGCTTTCGTGCAACAAGACGCTACAACACGCGCCACGCATCTCGCAACAAGGTGCACCATGTCGCCACAGTCCTATATCCGGGTGGGGCGCTTTGGCGTACGAACCGCAACTCGTACACATAGCTGTGCTACAACTTGCAACATGAGCGAGAGCGGACTTCCCCCCGCACGTCGCCTTTGGGAGCGGGTCGAGAGCGAGCGCAACAATCGCGGTTGGACCACCGTTGAGCTGCAGGAACGCTCAGGGGTGGACCGCTCGACCGTCTCAAGGCTGAAGACGTCGAAAAGATCACCACTACCTGAGACCGTTAACAAATTGGCCGACACGCTGGGGATCCCCCGACAGGAAGCGCTAGCTCTTGCTGGCCTGGTCGGAGCCCCAAATGTGCGGTCTCCGGAGGACGCCATCACGGCTCCTCAATCAGTCGTCAGCATCGTGAACGTGGAGGGCGATGCTGACACCGACGAGTTGCTGGCGCGATTGTCACCGCGGCGCCGGCGCCTGCTCGAGCAGTTCCGGGAGTCGGAGAGGGAGAGACTTGCCCGAATTGCCGAGAGTGTGGCACGTGAGACTGAGGAGGCTAATAGGCGATTTGCGGAACTTGTCCGTTCTGAGGCAGAAGAAACGGACTTATCGTGACTTTACCGTTACTACCTGTAGTAATGGTGTTACACGGTGAGTTAGTTTCATGATACTTAGGGGAAACCCTTCAACTCGTGTCAACTCGTGTGATCTCCTGTGCGTGCAACAAGGTGCACCATTTCGGAAAGGGCACAAAAGCACGCCATGTACAGCAGTACCGAGCACGAGCACGACTAGGGGGCCCCTCAATGCGTCACATGCTGCTGCCCGCCGCAGCGACCCTCCTCTGGGTCATCAACGTCGCCTACGTGGCCGCCATCCCCCAGTGGCCCCACCTCGGCGATTATGACGCGGGCCAGCTGCTGCTCGTCGGAATCGCGATCACGGTCACGATCGCCTGGCTCCTTCACAGGCAGGGCATCGAATACCGCATCGGATACCGGCACGGCCAGGACGATCAACGGAGATAGCGAAGGCCACGCAGCGCGCAGGTGACGATGTGCGCTGCGACAACACCTGAACACACTGCGGAACGCCCGGACCCTGTCGGTGGAGGATCCGGGCTTCTTCGCGTCTACAGCCGATCACTCGGCGAGAACTGCGCATGAGCCTCCCGCGCCCGCTCCTCCGCCAGCTCCTCGGTGTAGTGCCGAAGCATCGCCTCCGACTTCCACCCCAGCACCCGGCGCACCACATCCGGGGGAGCACCCGCCGCCAGCTGCTCATGAGCCGACGTGCCGCGGAACCGGTGCGGATGCACGTTCTCCACGCCGGCCTGGGCGCCGCGCCGCTCCAGCATCTCCTGAACGCCCGACTTCGTGAGATGCCGTCCGCTCTTGATCCCCAGCCACAGCCAAGGCAACCCAGCCACAGCCAGACGGGCGCGCACTCGCAGGTACCGGTCGATCGCCTGAGCTGTCTTCGCGCCGATCGGCGCCCAGTGCTCATCGCCGCCCTTCAACCGGATCCGCAGGCGCCGGTTGCGCAAGTCGACGTCGTCCAGGTGGAGCCCGCTGAGGCCGCCGACCCGCATGCCGTTGTCGATGAAGATGCGGATGATCGCGGTGTCCCGCCGGGAGGCGAAGTCGGATCCCTTGCAGACGTCCAGCAGCGCCCCCAGCTCCGCGAGGGTGAGGTACTCGCGCGCCTTGCGCTTCAGCTGTGGCCGGTCGGCCTTCAGCACGGGGGAGAAGGTGCTGCGCTCCTCCTCGGCGATGAGCCAGTTGAAAAAAACGCCGAGGTAGGCGTGATGTGAGGCCGAGGTGGAAAGGCCGGCACGCTCCCGCTCGTGAACCAGGAAGGCCCGCACCTCGTCCGCGGTCACCCCTTCGGCGTCGCTGGGCAGCTCTCTCTCCTCGAGGAAGGCGGCGAAGAGGCGGGCGGTGCGCAGGTAGAGCTTGATGGTGATCGGCTGCTTGTTCGCGGACCTAAGCGCGAGCTCCCAGGAGCTGATGAGCGCGTTCAGCGGTGTTCCCGCTGGCGGCTGCGGCTTCCGCTTGGAGCGGGTGCTGCGGCGTGTGCGGGGGGCGAGGTGGATGACGTTGTTTTCGGACATGCCGGTGCCTCCTGCGTGGGGGAGAAGGTCAAACTTCGGGCGAGACGAGTGAGGGCGATTATTTGGGCCATCACCTGTGTTCACGCCGATCAATGCGTTGTTGACCCGGTTCTGGAATGGGAGGCAAGTCCGCTACCAG
>NZ_JBHUFV010000131.1:0-7967 GCF_042681425.1 Nonomuraea mangrovi
CGGTCGGCACTCGGTCGCCAGGCTGCAGCTCACCTGTACGGATCCGGTCGCAAACGACCGCGTACGCCTGCCGCCACTTCGATCGACTCGGATGCACGCGATCAAGGATGGATGGGCGTACCAGGGCAAACATAGGGACACCCAGACGTACCATGATGCACGTAGGGATGGTTTAACACACCTTGACGTGGCACACTCGGGACAGGACTGCACATAGGTCGGGCCCGGCAGGCGTGCGACCGCCTGGAATTCCGGGCCCTTGATCGCACGTGGAGGTGCGACCCGTGATCGAGCCTACGACCCCCGCAGACGGCGCGAAAGCGGCAGATGAGCTGGAGCGCCCGCGCATCGGCCTGCTCGACCTCATCCTCTGGATGGTTCCAGGGCGCTCGGTCGGGATCAGCATGCCGCCCTCGGAGCCGTACGGCTCGCCCTCGACGCGGCACCCCTAGACGCGCTGCAGCGTCACCTGCAGCGCATGGGGTGGCCGGCCAAGGAGGGCTTGGACCGGCCACCCCGCCCCCCAAACGAAGAACGGCCCCCGCTCGGCGACTGCAACGCCGTACGGGGGCCTTGATCGCATCGGAGTGCGACCCGTGAAGAACGATAAGCGCCACCCCCAGGACGCGCCAGCACGCAACAGCAAGAAGAAGCTGACGGCCGCCGAGAAGCTCGCCGCCGCCGCCCAGGCCGCCGCCGACGTCCGCGCCTACGACACCAACCCCGACGTCATCGCCTACCGCATCGAGCGGATGCGCGCCCGCGTCGACAGGCTCATGTGGATCGGCATCATCCTCGGCCTCGCGTTCACCGCAACGAACGTTCAGCAGTTCGCCGCCGGGAACGCCGACCCCTGGTCGATCCCGTGGTGCATCGCCTGGGTGCTCGACCCCACCGTCTCCCTCATCCTCCTGGGGACGCTGCTCGGCGAGCAGATCATCGCCCGTCACCAGATCGAGGCCGGCGGATGGGTCCGCGCGACGAAGTGGACGGCGCTCGCCCTGACGTACCTGATGAACACCTGGGAGTCCTACGCCGCCAAGGACCCGGCCGCGATCCTCCTCCACTCCGTGCCGCCGATCATCGTCTTCTTTGCGGCTGAGGCAATCACCTCGCTGAAGCACGCGATCACCGAAGCCGTCCACAAGGCGTACGAGGCGGCCGCCGTACGGGCCGACACCCCCGACTCCGCGCCCGTACGTACGGCGCCCGTACGGCGAGCCCTCATCTTCCGTACGGCACCCCGCCCGGAGGCACCGCGTACGGTCCGCCTCGCCCGCACTTTCGCCTTCGTCAAGGGCATGACGGCGGAGCCCGCCCGCACAATACGGAGAGCCTTCACCTTTCAGCCCGGCGCCCGCACCGCACCCGTACGGCGGGCGTACGTGTTCCGTACGCCGTCCGTACCGGCAGGCCAGCAGCCCGTTGACCGGGACGCATTCGTGCGGGAAGTCACGGACGAGATCCTGGCCGCGGCCGAGCGCGGCGACCGGTGGGGCCCGGACTATGCGGAGCTGACGGCGCGCGCCAGGCGGTCCCGTAGCTGGGTGGAGAAGCGCGTACGGGAGGCCCGTACGGCGGTGTTCCGTACGGACAGGCGTACGGAGGTGGCCGCGTGAGCGCCACGGACGAGCTCGTGAGACCTCAGACGCCTCCCGACTTCTGGGGGAAGCCGAGCGCCGCCAGCAGGGCCCGTCATCACCTTCGGCAGGCGCAGTACGGCCGCCGTACGGTCCGCTTCGCCTACCGCACCAGCACGGTGCCGGTGGCGGGCACCAGCCTGCTCGCGCGGACGGCCTGGCGGTGGATCCGTGCTGACGACTACGCGGGCACCGACGACCTCAAGTTCCTGGAGGCCGTACGTACGCGGCGTCGGCGTACGGCGTGGATGGTCGGCAGCGGCTACGTCATCTCCTCCAGCATGGGCGCGTACATGGTGGGCGGTTCGGCCGCGCTGCTCGCCGCCGGGGCGGTCGTGACGGTCGGGACGGCCGCCGAGGCGACGAAGCGATTCAGGAACCGGCCGCGCGGGTTCGTCTTCCCCGGCAAGCGGAAAGGCACGCCGGGAGAGGATCTCGTTACCCGGGCGGCGATCGACGCCAAGCTCGGCCGCGCCGAAGGGATGAGGCTCGCCATCCCCGTGATGAACGAGGACGGCGGCTGGTCGACCATCCTGCAGCTGCCGCCCGGCCAGCGGGCCCGCGCCTGCCTCGGCAAGGAAGCCGACTTCGCCAGCGCGCTCGGCGTCGGCGAAAGCCAGGTGGTGTTCAAGCTGGTCGACGAACACGCTGGGCATCTGCACATCTTCGTCGCCAAGTCCGACCCGTTCCTCAAGGTCTACCAGTCGCCGCTGCTCGGCCGTACGGAGCCGATGGACTTCTGGGCCGGGATCCCGGCCGGGGTGAACGCGCGCGGCGAGGAAGAGCGGCTCAAGCTCGTCGACGCCTCCCTCCTGGTGGCGGGGGAGCCGCGCGCGGGCAAGAGCGCCGCGGTGAACGGGATCGTTGGCGCTGCGGCGCTTGCGGTCACGCCGAAGATCCACCTGTGGGACGGGAAGGGCGCCGGCGACCACAGGCCGTGGCGGAAGATCGCCCACACGGCGGAGAAGCGGAACGCGCCCGGCCTGCTCGCGCACCTGAAGAAGATGCAGGCCCAGATGGAGTACGTCTTCGACCTGCTTGACGACGCGGGCGGCAGCACGAAGCTGAACCCGGCGCTGTGCCGCCAGCTCGGCGTCGACATCGAACTCACCGTCGTCGACGAAACTCGCTACTACGTGGCGTCCCCCTGCGGTGCAGAGATCGTCGAGGCGATGGTCGACATCGCCTCCCGCGGCCCGGCCGCCGGCGTGCTGCTCGTGCTGGCCACGCAGCGGATGACGAAGGAGGGCATCCCTCCTGAGCTGAAGGGCGTGTGTTCGCTGCGGTGGGCGATGCGCTGCCCGGACGTCATCGCCTCCAACGCCGTCTTGGGGCCCGGGGCGGCTGGTGCGGGATACAACGCCTCCGAGATCCCGCGCTCGCACCGTGGTGTCGGCATCCTCGACGCCGACGGCGCCGACCCGGCCAAGCTGCGCTCCTACTTCCTCGACGACGAAGGCTCGGACCTGGGCGACGTCGCCGCGGTCGCCTACGAGCTGCGGCGCGCCGCTGGGACGCTGCCCGAGCGGGAGCAGGCGGTCGCCGTCGACCCGGTTGAGGAGATCCTGGCCGCGTTCGGGGAGGCGGAGCGGATGCACACCGTGGACCTCCTGGAGGAGCTCGGCGCCGGGTGGACCGCGGCCAGGGTCGCCGAGGTGCTGCGCCCGCACGGGGTCACGCCGGGCGACGTGAAGATCGGCGGTGTCAACCGCAACGGGTACCGGCGGGCCGACCTCGAAGCGCTCTTTGCGCCCGCATGAGAGGTCTACCGCGGCTCTACCGCGTCGGGAGGGTCTACCTCGCCTCTACCGCCTATGACCTGGGCGGTAGGGGCGGTAGACCCTCCCGGGCGCATCCCCTCATCCCTGCTTTCGGCCCTGCCCGGCAGGCCAGGAAGGAAACGTCATGGAACTGATCCTCCTCGGCGTCACGGCGTTCGTCCTCTACCTCATCTGGGATCGGCGGCGGCATCCGACGAAGCGCTGCCGCCCGTGCAAAGGCAGCGGCAAGAAGTTCTCCAGATGGAACGGTCAGGCGTACGGGGTGTGCCGCCGATGCGGTGGGAAGGGCGAGGTGCGGCGGTGAAGCGCCTGCGCGGGTGGAGGTTCTGGCGCCGGCGATCGCGGTATGACCCGACGCGCCCCCTGGACAAGTCGATGGCGGCCAGTGTCGCCATCATCACGGCCTTCTGGACCCTTCAGCATGAGCCAGAGCAGCGCACGCGGGTCTTCCGCGAGATCCTGGACGACGAGTCCTGCGAGGAGCTCGTAGCGGCCTTCGCCGTCATCTCCACCGCGCTGCTGAAGAACCTCGCCGATATGCGAGAAGAGCCGCCCGAGGCGCTCCTGCGCCAACTCGCCCTGGGTATCGCGAAGGGCAATAGGTAAATGGTCCCGAGGTCAGAGCATGGCGCGCTGCTCGTCGACGAGGCGCTGCACGAGCGTGGAAGCCCGCGCGGTCTCACGCTGGAGGATCTCCAGGGCGCGGAGCGCCTCGTCGAGGGACGGCTCGGTGGTGGCGTCCTTCGCGATCCAGATCTGGTCCAGGATGCCTTCGGCCGCGTGCCGCACTGGGTGGAGCACGCTGACGAGGGCGACGCGGTCGCGACCGTTCATGCAGGCCACCCTACACCTTTAGTCGAACAAACCTTCGTATCGTTGTCCATTTTTGGCCATGCCGATCACGCATGCCACGCCAACCACACCCGCCTCTGGAACGTCCCACTTTCACCCTTCTGATCGGAGACCCGCCTGATGACCTACCCGTACGGCTCACCCCAGCCAGGACCCGGCCCGTACCAACAGCACACGCAGCCCGGATACATCCCCCAGCAGTACCCGCCCCCGCCTGGGCCCGGCTACGGGTACGCGCCGCCACCGCCCCCGCCGCCGAAGAAGAGCAGCGCACCCCTCGTCTTAACCATCGTCGGCGTCGTACTGCTGCTGGTCTTCGGTGGCTGCGCCGTCCTGGTCTCCAACCTCGGCAACGCCAAGCGGACGGGCACCGCGGCCTCACAGGGCAGCGCAGGAGTGGTCGGCGAGCTGGTCCAAGACGGCGATCTGGCCTTCACCGTGCTGAAGACCGAGCGCAAGGACCGCGTCGGCAGCTACCGCTTTGGCGAGGAAGCCCAAGGTGTGTTCCTACTCGTCCATGTGCGGGTGGCGAATGTGGGTGACCAGTCGGAGTCGTTCTTCGGGAGCCGGCAGAAGCTGATCGACGCCGGCGGCCGGGAGTATGCGGCGTCCACGAAGGCAGCCATCTACCTGCGGGACTCCAACAGCCTCTACGAGAAGATCAACCCCGGCAACTCGGTTGAGGGCGTCATCGTCTTCGACATTCCGACAAGCGCGACGCCGACGATCATCGAACTGCACAACTCGGGGCTCTCCCAGGGCGCCAAGGTGAAGCTGCCATGACGATCCTCACCGGGTGGCGCGAGCAGTACGATCGCATGCTCCGTAGCCACAAACGCCTGATATCGCTAGCAAGCGGGTCCAGTGCCTCCAGCGACGAAGCCAAGGACGCCCTCTTCCACTTCTTTCAGGATGCGTTCCATCTCCGTGACTGGCTCTACCACGACACCGACCCCGGACTCAGGTCCAAGGTCGCGCAAGACGAGCTGAAATACAGCGCTCACAGCATCATCAAGACCAACCCCATCCTGCAGCTCTGCGCGGACCTGTGTAACGGCACCAAACACCTCCAGCTCGATCGTGCCGAAACCGGAGACATGGCCACCGGGTTCGCCACTCAATCGGTCAGAGTGCAGCCACCGACGCTCACCCTGGCGGCGTCGATCCCGGGCGCTACAGCGCAACCGGCCAACCCTGCAGCTCAACAGCAAGCTGTTGGCTTCCATCATTGGAGCGTCGAATCCAATCAGCAGACATGGGATGCCGTTCATCTCGCTCTGCGCGTTGTGCAGACCTGGGACGCCTGGCTCAAATGGAAGGGCCTGCTGTAGGCGCTTGCACGACGAAGAAGCCCCCGTCCACCCGAAGGCGGACGGGGGCTGTTTCATGCCGTACGGCTACCGCTGGGACTCAGGCAGGTCTGGCCGCGGCGTGTGCTTGGCGCGGAAGCCGAGCACCGCGGCGATCCCCGTGGGCAGCAGCGGGATGGTGATGGCCTCCAGCCAGTCCGGCCAGAACGCGATCAGCGAGTGGTCCGCGTCGACGGCCTGGAGGACGGCCAGGGCGGCGGTCGAGCCGATGTAGGAGCCGAACGCGGCCCACTTCACCTTGGCCTCGACCGGGGGTGTGCTGTGCTCGATGGGTGCTCCGTGCATGTCTCTCCTCCTCGGGAGATGACGAAGCCCCGGCCGGACGGCACGGGGCAGGGGTGTAGCGGGCTCAGGAGGTGGGCGTGGGGGACGGGCTCGCGGACGGCTTCACGCACGCGTAGGCCGGAACGCCGGCGGCCGCGTCGGCGCCGCGCGAGCAGATCGCGGTGACCCCGTCGAACGAGAGCTGGATCTTGGTGGGCATCTGGAAGGGCTTCGGCACGCCGTCGATGGACGGGACGAGGACCTTCCGCTCGCCCGTCTTGCACCGGCCGTACCGGGACGCCTGTAGGTTCCGCGCCTCCAGGACGCGGACGGCGCCCTTCGCGCTCACGCACAGCCCGTAGGACTTGGCGGGCTCCTTGGCGGCGACGGAGGCCGCAGCGACGCCGACGCCTCCCGCGAGGAGGACGGCGGTGGCGGCGAGGGCGGACAGCTTCTTGAACACGGAATCTCCTGTGCTCGGGGACATGAGAAAGCCCAGGCACTTCGGCCTGGGACGACTAGGGGGTGGTGCGGGCTACCAGGCGGCCGCCCACGTCTTCGGACCCACCACGCCGTCGACGGACAGCCCCTTGGCGCGCTGGAGGACCCGGGTGGTCGCGGCCGAGGTGGCGCCGTAGATGCCGTCGGCGGCGATCGTGTAGCGCAGCTGCGCCAGGCGCCGCTGCCACGCCGTGACGTCCTGGCCGCGCTGCATCGGTTGGCCATGCCGGTACTGCAGGTAGCGGCCAGGCCAGCGCGGCGGGGAAGGCGTGCGCGGGATCGGCGTCGTGTCGTCGGCGAGCGGCATACCCGCCTGCAGCCACCGGTACAGGACCGGGCCCGGGCAGGTGGTGGAGTAGCCGTCGCGGTGGCCGCGCACCTCCCGGCCGGCGCCGCGCTCGCGCAGGTAGGCGAACGCGTCATGAATGCCACGCAGCATCGCCGCGGTGGGCTGGATGAGACCGCGGTCGCCGAGCAGGGCGCAGATCGCGTAATGCCCCTGGTTGAGTCCGGGCCCGTTGGCGGCCGACAGGATGCGGGCGCCGCGCCCCTCGAACACGCGCCCGTGCGGGCAGACGAGCAGGTTGTACGCGATGTCAGTCCAGCGGTTGGTGCCCTGGTGGTAGGCCTGGATGCCCTGCACAGTGTCGAGGCAGCGAGAACAGGACTTGGCGAGGTCGGGGGAGACGAACGAGCCGACGTAGTGGAGTTTCGTGCCGCGCGCCGACGGCAGCGGGGACAGATGGCCTCGCGGGGATCGGGCCCGCCATTCGGCTCGGGTAACGAGGTCCACGGTCAACCTCCCTTGGTAAAGGACAGAATCGCGAGGATGAGGGAGGCGAGCGCGACCAGCGCGGCCAGCGAGGGGAGAGGCCATCGGCCCTTCTCTAGGGCGCGTAGCCGGGTCTCGTGGTCGCCGGAGACCCGCTCAGACGACTGGGTGAACGTGGAGTGCTGGAGCACGATCGCGTCGAGCTTGCCCTCCATGCGGATCAGCTGCTCACGGACGTTCACTTCATCACTCACGAAGGGCTCCCAAGCGGGGTAGGTACGGCTGGCGCCGCGGTGGAAGGGTCAGACGGTGCTGATGACGCCGGCGTTGCGCAGCGAGGTGAGCAGCGCCACGAACTTGTCGTGGTGCTCGTTGATCGCGGCGGACTGCGTGTTCGCGTAGCCGGTGGTGTAGCTGCCGGGCGCGTCGCCCATGACCAGCGTGGGGTTGGACACCGCGGCCCCGGCTGTGATCTGCCGGACCGTGCCGCTGGAGTCGATCACCCGGAAGCCGCCGGACACGGCGTAGATCGCGCACCCGCCCGACGAGGTCGCCGGCGTCGAGGAGTTGGGCAGGAACAGCGGCCCTGACGCCTGGGTGACGGGTGCGCCGGGCCGGGTGCGCGCCTGCGCCTCGAGTACTTCGATGCGGCGTTCCAGATCGCGGATGATGCGGGTCTGGTCGGTGCCGAACTCGTCGTACCTCACGGCACCTCCGCTTCGGTGATCAGCTTCACCTTGTCTTTGCCGCCGCTGTCCCGCTCGGCCGGGGTGAGCTCCCACCCGAT
>NZ_JBHUFV010000132.1:0-859 GCF_042681425.1 Nonomuraea mangrovi
TGGCCAGTGGCGCGGTTGTGCCAGATCGCGGCGGTCAACGCCAAGATCCGCTGGGCGATGCGCGCGCCGACTCCCTCCGGGCTGCGTCCGCCGTGAAGCTCGAGATCGAGCTGGCCCTTCAGAGTGTCGTTGACCGATTCGATGAGCTGACGGATGGGCTTGAGGAACTGCTCGCCCGGGCGGGGCATGCGGTTGCGATACGAAGGTCGTAGCAGCCGTACTCCCCGCTCTTGCAGGTAGCGGTCCAGCTCGGCCGACACGTAACCCTTGTCGGCGACGATCAGCAGCCCGGGCCGGTCGACGAGCAGGTCAGGATCGTGATCGAGAATGGCCATCAGCACCTGCCGTTCGTCGATCTTCGGAGTGGCCAGGGCCCAGGTGAGCGGCAGTCCGGCCGGCGTGCAGATCAGGTGGAGCCGCAAGCCCCAAAACCAGCGGGAGTGGGAGCGGCAGTAGCCGTAGCCGGCCCATCCTGCCAGGTTCGAGCGCTGGGTGGTGGGGCGGGAACGGCCGCATTCGACGGGGGTGGAGTCGACCACCCACACCAGCTCGGCCCACAGGTCGGTGTCGCGGGCCAAGACCCGGATTGCGCGCTGGAGCAGGGGCAGGGCGCGGCGCAGTCGTTTGTTGTAGCCGGATTGGCCGGGCAGGTAGGGGAAGGCGCCGGGCAGGTGTCGGGGGACGAACCGCAGCCAGCGGGCTTCGGAACGGACACCGAGCAGGACCTGGGCCACTGCCAGGGTCAGTAACTCGGCGTCGGTCAGCTTCGGTGGTCGTCCGCTGCGGGGTGATGTGCCGAGCCAGTCGTCGATCTTCACGTACAGTGCGGTGAGAAGGGTGTTGATGTCTGTCGTCACAA